>NVTU01000011.1 GCA_002401685.1 Kordiimonadales bacterium | reverse complement strand
TTTGCGTGATATGTTACCAACTGTTTTTTTAAAGGGATGGTAACATATTGTGAATAAATTCCTGACACTTCTGTTGGCCATCGTTTTCGTAGCTGGCGGTGCCTTTTCTCAAAATGAAGAGGCACCCTATCGGTTAGGCGCAGGAGACCAAATTCGGATCACCGTTTTTGGTGAAGAAGATCTTTCTGGTAACTTTGAAATAGACGGTGGCGGTATGGTATCGTTACCGCTTATTGGCTCAGTTGCTATTGGCGGGAAGAATATATCTATGGCTCAGTCAGCTGTGGCAGTACTTCTCGCTGACGGCTATCTGATTTCTCCCCGCGTTAATATTGAAGTGCTAAACTACCGGCCTTTTTATATCATTGGCGAAGTGAACCAACCGGGCAGTTATCCTTACGTAAGTGGCATGACCGTGCTGAAAGCGATAGCCCTTGGCTCTGGTTTTACCTACCGCGCAAACGAGAAGAAATTCGAATTGACGCGTAAGGTGGACGGTAAAGACGTCAAAATCACAGCTAAGCTCGACACCATCGTTCGCCCTGGTGATATTATCCGCGTCGATGAACGCTTTTTTTAAAAATAAAGTCTAGTGAATACAATGCATGATAACCGAATGACGCAGGATGCTCTGCCGTTTACGCCGCAGCACGTGAATGAAGCCGAAGAAGATATAATTGATGTCCGCGCACTGCTGACAACATTGTGGCGCCGCAAATGGATTATTGTTAATACAACAGTGTTCCTTTCGGTACTTGCCCTGTTGATTTTGGTACAGTTAACACCGCGGTATACAGCAGAAGGCTTGATGGCGATCCAAAGTCGTCAGAATAACGCCGTTGATATTGAGGCGGTGATTTCGGGCATTGGTACCGATGTGGCCGCGATAAAAACTGAAATTGACGTCCTGAAGTCCCGCAGATTGGCGCGGAAACTGGTCGTACAATTGAACCTTGTAAACGACCCCGAATTCAACGGGGCCCTCCGCCCTAAAGGCGGAATTCTGTCCCTCCTAAACCCGTTGAGTTACCTTCCTGATGCATGGTCAGATGCCATATTTGGCCGCAAAGTGGATACACGAACTGATGCCGAGAAAGCCACGGCCACCGAATCTAAAGTCGTAGACGCGGTTTTGGCCAGTCTCGCCGTTAGCAATCCGGCGCGGTCTTATACGATCAACCTATCTTTCCAATCGTTGAGCGCTGAAAAATCAGCCCGTATGGTTAATGCTCTTGCTGACATATACCAAACCGACCAGCTGGAAGTGAAATTTGAAGCAACACAGCGCGCCAATGAATGGCTTAACGAGCGTGTATTTTCTCTCCGGGGTAATGTACGGAGCTCTGAGCGCATCGCGCAGGCTTACCGCGAAAAAAATCAGCTCCTCCAGGCGGGTGCTGGCGGTCTGGTCGTGGAACAGCAGTTGGTGCAGCTGAACAGCCAATTGATTGATGCTAAGGTTGACTTGGCGCGTGCGCAATCTCGCCAGCAACAGATAGAAAGTCTGACCGAAAATGGCGTAACTAACACATCATCGGTGTCTGAAGTGTTGCAATCTCCTCTTATTCAACGTTTGAAAGAGCAAGAATCGGAAGTGTTACGTAATCGGGCGGAACTCGGGACACGATATGGCCCGAAACACCCTAATATGATCAATGTGCAAGCGGAGCTTCTGGATGTTGAGAGCAAAATTAAACTTGAGGCCGATAGGGTAGTTGCTGGTATTGCGGGAGAAGCCCAAATTGCCGCCATACGGGTTACAACGCTGGCTGAAAATTTGGAGACGCTGAAGGCTGAAAATTTTCAAACTAGTCGCGCGCAGGTTCAGTTGCGGGAACTGGAAAGGGAAGTCGATGCCAATAGCTTACTATTGGAAACATTTTTAACCCGTTTCAAAGAAACAACCAGTCAGTCTGGGCTAACACAAGACGATGCCCGCATTATTTCCCGCGCCGATATTCCAACCGCAGCGTCGTTCCCTAAGAAAAAGCTTACGATGCTCTTAGTGATATTTGCAGGATTGGGTATAGGCGTCGGGCTAGTCTTTTTGCTGGAAGCTCTTGATAACGGGTACAGAAACTTTGACCAGCTCCGAACAGATCTTAGGCTGCGCGGTTTGGGGATGATCCCCCTTGTAGATAAGGCAGTGTTGAAGAAAATGCGGCCAGAGGAATATTTGCAGGATAGGCCAACATCATCGTTTGCTGAAGCCCACCGCAACATTCACGCTGCGTTGATGTTCACAGGCACATCTGGCCGAGCACCAAAAGTACTGGCGGTAACCTCATCTGTTCCGGGTGAAGGTAAATCCACTGCTTCTTTATGTCTGGCACAAATATTGGGGCGGTCTGGGCAAAAAATTCTGGTCGTTGAAGCCGATTTGCGGCGCCCAGTTCTGAAACACAGGTTAAATATAGGCAAGGAATTTGCCAGCCTGAATGACCTGTTTGCTTCCTCTACAGCGGAAAAGCCTGAACCAAAAATTTATGAAGATCCAATTTCTGGCGTGCATATATTGTGGGGCAAGAGCCATGATGATCCACAGGCGCTCTTTATGTCGGAGGGCTTTTCGGCTTTCATGAAGGAGGTTCGTGAGCGCTACGACCTCATCATTATTGATACACCGCCGGTAATGGCCGTATCTGACGTGTTAGTAGTGTCGAGGCTTGCAGACGCCTTAATGTTTGCAGTGCAGTGGGATAAAACCACGCGCGGCATCGTAAAGAGCGCTATTTTGCAGCTTGAGCAAACCGGCATTCCAATTGCTGGTGCGATATTGACGCAAGTGAACATGAAGCGTCATCAAGGCTATGGCTATGAAGACCAAGGATACTATTACGGCGCGAAGGGCGGCTATTACACGAACTAGGTCGTAGCGCTAGCGCACACGTGTCTATTGTGGAGCTCACTTTGCGATTTGCGGCTACTTACGCCCCTTTATACCTGTGGCGCCGAGTGTATAATGCCTTATCCAGTGTATGATGGCTTATAGGGGCTAGAATTAGAAATGCGTAAGGCGAAAGACTATATTTTCCCAGGCTTTATGCTCTTCGCTAGCACTACGTTATTGGTAATAGGGGTACCACGTTTTTTGGCGGAGCTGATGCTGGTGCCAGGTACGCCTATATATGAGCGCATTTCGTCAGGCGAGAACGTCAGCGATGAAGACCTTGATGTCTTGGAGCAATCACGGGTTCAGGCAATTGGGTTTGTTGAACACCCAAGATCCTATACCGACTTAGGGTTGGTTTATCTGTTAAAAGCCAGCCGCACCGCCGACCCTAGCGAAAAGCTGCGATACGCGGATCTTGCGATTGAGAACTTGAAAACAGGCCTAGGGCTTGCGCCGCTCAACACATTCGCCTGGCTCCGTCTTTCGAGCGTTTATATTCTAAAAGGTGAAGAGTTTCATTCAGAGGCACTAGACGCTTGGCGCAAATCTGTCGCAACAGCACGGTTCGAACCATTTGTCTTCACCTCCCGCCTTCATGTCGGGATCATGCTGTACGCGGTTATGTCTACAGAAGATGTCACCCTCCTTAGGGTGCAAACTGAACTGGCCTATAACTGGAACCGAGGCAAAGTAAGGGCATACGGTCGACAGAATGGATTAATGCCATGGTTAAAATTCTTGGGCCCGCAAGCTGAAGCCGCGCAGCGCTACTTGAATTCATAGATTAAACTCTAAGCGGGTCGTGTTTCGCGATTAACGATTAGAAAACTGGAGGAGCCGGAGGGATTCGAACCCTCGAAGGCGTTGCCACCCAACACGCTTTCCAGGCGTGCGCCTTAAACCACTCGGCCACGGCTCCTCAATAACGTTTTCTTTTCGCCCGAAGATAAGTATGGGCAGAAAGGACCGCAGCCACAGAAGGCTGCGCCGCGCACTATAACTATCTGAAGATTGATGGCAAGTCGCAACTTGAAAAAAAATCCCTTGCTACACCGCCCACTATTATCGCCTCAGCCATGGGTCCGATCCGCGCCAGATCGCCCAGCAACCAATCGATCAAACCCTGCCGTTCCGAGCTTAACTGGTTTTTAAACTTCGAGGCGTACATTCGAAAGGCGTAGCGTGAGTACCGGTTATGGTTATTTCAAGCACAGGAACAAAAAATGAATATGAAATCTATTGGTGCTATCATCGGAATATACTTGGTAATGTTTTCTGGTTTCGTAGCTCTTTCTAGCGCCGCTGCCGCGGCTGACGAAGTTAAAGACTGGTACAGAGCCGTTGCGGTTAAAGTTGCAAAAAAGCATGTCTATCCACGGTCAGCCTTGTCGCGTGAAATCGAAGGACGGGCTTTGGTGCATATCACCGTTGACCGCACCGGCAAAATAGTAACTTACGAGATCACCAAACCGACGGGGCAAAGTGTTCTTGATAAAGCAATCCCCAAGATGATTCGGCGTATTAGTCCGCTGCCAAAACCACCAGCTTCAATTACAGAGTCCCAACTGCAGTTTGTGATACCAATATCCTGGAGCATGCCCTGATCGAGGCACGCCTGAAAATACCTAAGGGATGGACTTCAGCCGTATCTCTGCTTTAAGTAGATTTTAACCTGATAGCGCGATAATTAGGTGAAAACATTGAATCAAGATTATGAAACTGAGTGTTAGGAGTGCAGATGCCAGATTTATCCGTTAAAACTATTCTTAGAGGCGGTATCCTTGCCGCTTTTGTCGCTACAGTATTTACCGTTTCGATGCCGAGCAGCGCGGCTCCGGATGATGTAAGGAAATGGTATACTAAGATAGCGAAGAAAATCGCCAAAAAGCACGTATATCCCCGGTCTGCGATCTCTAGGGAGATTGAAGGCAAGGCGAAGGTGATGCTGATAGTATCCCGAGATGGCGAGATCACGAGCTTTGAAATTCAGCAAAGTAGTGGGGCTGCTATTCTTGATAAAGCTATTCCAAAAATGATTAAGAGACTAAATCCCCTACCTAAGCCGCCTGAGGGAGTGCCTGATTCTAAGCTGACGCTGGTCGTGCCAATTACTTGGCGCCTGAATTGACGAGAATTCGCTTCCGTCGGTTTTCTAAACGTTAAAAAAAGGCCCGCTCAATCGAACGGGCCTTTTCTTTCATTGTCCCGAACCATATTTATGCGCGTACGTTCTTCAAGAAGCCTTCAACCTGCTTCCTCAGTTCAACAGATTGTTGCGTCAATATCTGGGCAGCTGACAACACTTCAGTTGCGGCTTTCCCGGTCGAGGTTGCTCCTTCATTCACAAGATGGATGTTCGATGTTACTTCTTCCGTGCCGTTAGACACTTCAGAAACATTTCTGGCAATTTCTTGCGTTGAAGCATCCTGTTCTTCAACCGCTGATGCGATGGACACTGATGTTGCTTCAATATCTGAAATGATGCTTTTGATTTGGTCCATTGCGCCCACCGCGGTGTTGGTGGCTTGTTGCATTCCGCCGACTTGTTCACTAATTTCCTGCGTCGCGCGTGCGGTTTGGTTCGCAAGGGACTTAACCTCGCTCGCAACCACTGCGAAGCCACGGCCGGCGTCACCAGCGCGCGCCGCCTCAATTGTTGCGTTGAGGGCAAGCAAATTGGTTTGCTCAGCAATGTCGTTGATAAGCTTCACTACTTCCCCAATTTTGGCTGCGGCATCTACGAGCTCGGAAATATCAGCGCTGGCAGCTTCCGTGCGTGTAACGGCGTCGCGCGCGGCGGCACTTGACAGAGTTGTCTGCCCCGTAATTTCGCGTACAGAGGCGGAAAGCTCTTCGGCAGCACTTGCTACCATTTGTGCGTTGGTGCTAGCCAGCTGAGCAGCGTTCGCCACTACGTTGGATTTCTGGCTGGTATCATCAGCGGTTGTGGCCAAGCCTGTTGCTGCGCCTTCCATTTCCTGCGCTGAACCTGAAACACCTTCCACAACGGCCATAACATTTGCTTCGAACTGGTCCGCCATTTCCAGCATCGCAGCGCGGCGTTCCGTACGCGCTTGTTCTGCCGTCTCCTCATCCAGTTTGCGGCGTTCTTCAGCTTCTTGGCTTTGGCGCGCGCTTTCTTCTTCGCGGCGTTTCAGTCGAGCTTCATCTTCCTCGGCCTGTTTTTTGGCCATCGCGCGGCGTTCAATGGCGTTTTCTTTAAAGACTTGTACAGATCTGGCCATGTCGCCAATTTCATTGTTGCGCTCAGCATGCGGAATATCAACTTCAAGGTTTCCGTCTGCTAATACCATCATCGTATTTGAGAGCGCATTTACCGGCCCAACAACCCGCGTGAAGACAACCCATAAAGAAGCTAAGCCTACGACCAAAATCAGGATAACCAGTATGACAGCAATTGTCATATCCAACTGTGCATTGCCTACGGCTTCGGTATTCAAGTCCTTGGCCAATTTATTAGCCAAAGCGCTCATGCCGTTCACAGGCTTCGCTGCAGCCTCGGAGGCCTGGACCCACTGCAGGGCAGAGCGTTCATAGTTGACGGTGACGTCAGCGTCTTCTTCCGCATCTTCAACGGCTTCATCGGACAAATCATAAAGTTCAAATTTTGTTTCAGCGAATTCGTCGAAAAAGGTTTCCTGAATGGCATCTAGTTGATCGGCCATTTCTTTTGACGCAATGGACGAGGCTGCAATCGACTGAACCAAATCCCATGCGTTTTGTCCCCTGCCACCATAGCGAGATGACTGGTCTTTCTTAACGTCTGAAATCGGCGCGCCCGATGCCACATTTTCGCCAAGCGAGGCTGATTCACGAGCCGCATACTCTATCATTGTCCATAGCTGAAATTTCAGTTTGTTGACGTTGGCAATACGGTCATCGCCGTAATCATAACTGGTTTCAAAAGCACTGCGAAGTTTGGCTGCAGTATCCACCAAATTATTCATTGCCCGGGCAATTTTCCGGGTATCAAGTGCGTCTTCAGAATCGTCGTCAGCACCCAGTGCATCCGCATCCACGGCCGTGGCTCGGTTACCGCCGTCAAGGTAAGCATCTACGGGTTCATGAAGGCCTAAATAGGTCTCATAGTTTTTATCGAACTGAGCTTTCAAAGCGCCGAACCCGTCGTTTATATCTTTGAAACGCTCGTCGCCATTAGCGTATCTATCGAAGGGCTGCCGGGTTTCCAGAAATTCAGAAACAACGGAGTAAGCCGCTTCAATAGCGCTGCGGTTGCTCCGGATTTTTCTTGTGAATTCGGCGGGTACCGTTCCTGATAACCCATAGGCTGTAATGGTATAGCTTCTTTCTTCGGCGACTGAAAGTTTCAGCTGCCCAAGCCCGTCGATAAGGTCATTAAGATGCTCAGCACGTTCAGCCTTGCTTTGCTCATCCACAGCCGTAACGATCTGTTGCGTGCCCAAAAAGCCCGCAATTATAATTAATATTGCTGTCACAGCGACAAGAGAATTTCTTACGCTAAAAAGTCTACTAGTGGTCTCACTCTCAAGTGCGGTCATTGCGAACCTGCCCCTTGTTGTTATACTTGCCCCGGATACTTTTCCGTCGTTATCTAATCAACGTCTACTCTATAAGCGTCAATAAGACGTAAATTTTTATCCAACATACCGTGAAAATTTCCCTGTATTTTAGTTGGTTAGTTCAATACTAACGTCTTAAACGCGAGGCGCAACCGTATCGTGCAGCCGAAATCCCTATTTAAAGGTAATCGTGACTGGTCGTCACCAATTGGTTGCAGTATTTTTTCTTGATGGCGCCTTGTTGTTTCGGTGCAGTTATAATAGCTAAAAAGGTTTTTAAATGTTGGCTGACAAGGCTTTCGAGCTCGATGTGATCATTGTGGGTGCAGGTGCGGCTGGGCTAATGTGTGCAATTGCGGCTGGGGGCCGGGGTAAGAAAACGCTTGTATTAGAGAGAAGCAAAAAAGCCGGTTCAAAGATATTAATTTCGGGTGGTGGGCGGTGTAATTTTACAAATCTGCACACACCAGCAAGTTCTTATATTAGCGAAAATATGCATTTCGCTAAATCCGCGCTTAGCAGTTATACGCCGGATGATTTTATGGATTTGCTCACTTCCAACGGCGTGACATGGCACGAAAAAACGCTTGGCCAGTTGTTTTGTGATCAGGGCGCAGGGAAAATACTCGATGTTTTGTTGCGGGCATGTGCTGAAGTAGGCGCCGAGGTAAGGCTTAACACTGATATCGCCGCCATAGACCATAGTGAAGGTGTATACGTGGTGAAAACCAGCCGGGGCACTTTTACGGCGCCGAGCCTCGTGATGGCATCAGGCGGCATTTCTATTCCGAAGATGGGTGCGACGCCGTTTAGTTACGAGATTGCCAGGCAGTTTGGGCTACCGATAGTTCCGACTGAGGCGGCTTTGGTACCGCTCGTGTTTGCTCCTGATCTTGTGGCAGAAATGAAAACTCTTGCAGGCGTGTCGGCAGACTGCATTGTTCGGTGCGGTAAGGCCATTTTCCGCGAGAACTTGCTGTTTACCCACAGGGGCTTGTCTGGTCCGGCGATATTGCAGATTTCCTCTTACTGGCAACAAGGCGATACAATCGAAGTGAATTTATTGCCAGACGTGGCGGACTCGCTTGGTTGGTTAAAAAGTGAACGCACCCTGAGAGCAAAAGTTACGCTAAAAACTATATTGAAAGACCATTTTTCAGAACGCCTTGCTGAATGGTTGGCGGCTCCTTGGCCCGGAAATATTGCAGATTTATCGAACAAGAGTTTGGAAGCCGCTGCGCGCAGGCTTAGTGCCTGGCAGCTGGAGCCAACTGGCAGCGAGGGCTTTGCCAAAGCAGAAGTGACGCGCGGCGGCGTGAGTACCAAGGCGCTTAGTTCGAAGACGATGGAAGCCAGGACGCAGCCGGGGCTTTATTTTATTGGCGAATGCGTGGATGTAACTGGTTGGTTGGGAGGCTACAATTTTCAGTGGGCTTGGGCTAGCGGTCATGCCTGCGGTCATGCTGTATAAAGTAGTTTAATGTGGCACCCTGCTTATAGATGAGCTCTCGAGTGGCGGATCATCTTTTGGATCCGCTCACTCTATGTTTCAGCCATGATCTGGATGCCTGACGAAATCGGGATGAGGCGCTCTGCGAATACTTTTCTCAGCTACTGCATGATCCGATGCCTATGTGCTCACCAGCACCTATAAGGTCATAAGGGTAGCGAGCGCAGTGCGAAGCTCTTTGTCGGCCTGCGCGTTGGTGAGCTTGTTTTGCTCGCTATCAAATATGTCATAAAAGCTGGGTAGTGAAAGCGAGGCTTTCAAGTCCGCACCGAAATGTGGGGCTGATACTGTAGCGGCTTTCAGTACAGTCCCGGCCCCGCCTTTTCCTGGGGATGTTGCCAAAAGCACAGTTGGTTTGGCTTGAAAAACTTTCACATCGATACGCGATGTCCAGTCAAATAGGTTCTTAAAGGCAGCAGTGTAGGAACCGTTGTGCTCGGCGTATGAGATTACAAGCGCGTCTGCTTCGCCGAGTTTCTTATAAAAAGCTTTGGCTTCATCCGGCTGGCCCAGCTCTTCTTCTCTGTCGACGCCGAAAAGCGGCATTTCATAGTCATTGATGTCAATGACCTCTACGGACGTGTCGGGATAGGTCTCCTCTAACACTTGCGCGGCGTAGCTTACCAACTTTTTATTGATCGACTGCTTGCTGTTACTGGCTGCAAAGGCAACTATTTTCATCGGGGCTCTCCTGAACATATGGGCTGCCTTATGGCAGCGTTTTTTTGGGGATTATTTGGGTGCAATAAATTCGATCACATTGTCATCTGGGTCACGGATGAAAAACGAAGTGCCGCCTTGGTGCGTGAATGGTTCGCCGCTTAGCGCGATGCCTAAATCATGTAGCTGCTGTATTGTTTTGGCTTCGTCGGCCACTTCGAGCGCGACGTGCGTATAGCCTGTGTGTTTTTCTTTGGTCTGCATCAAAATATTATCCTTACGGCTCTGATTGGCATTCAAGATGAAATTGATGTTAACGCCTGAGGGGTGCTCGATAATCGCTACAGGCTCTGGACCGATAGGGCCGGCGAGGAATTCGAATCCGAGCTTTTCGTAAAAGACACGGGATGCCGCTAAGTCGCTTATGCGGATGCCTACATGGTTTATTCTGCTAATTTCAATCATCGTCGTTCCCTTTGTTCTGGTCTCTCCCAACAATATAGATGTTCTGCAAAATTTAATTAGATGGCAAAAGTAGATAATATTGTTCTATGTATAGAACGAAGAGGGACGTGGCATGATTGATTTGAACGATATGGCGCTTTTTGCCAAAGTTGCGGAAGAAGGCGGGATCTCGGCTGCGGCGCGCGCGCTCGCGATCCCCAAATCCCGTGTTAGTCGGCGCATTGCAGGGTTGGAAGAAACGCTGGGTGTGCGCCTTTTGGAACGCACGACGCGCGCAGTCAAGCTTACAGAGACGGGTGCTCTATTTTTCAGCCACTGCAAACGCATTACTGAAGAAGCAGAAAGCGCGCTTCAAACCGTGAACCAAATGGTGGAGAGCCCACGTGGCTTATTACGGATCAGTGTTTCTATGTCTGTGGGGCATTATTTTATCGCGCCTTACTTGGGAGAGTTTTTGAAGCTCTATCCTGAAATTGACATACAACTCGATCTGAACAACCGCCGGGTCGATCTGATCAGCGAAGGTTACGATATCGTTGTACGTGTGGGGGATTTGGATGATAGCAGCTTAATGAGCAAGAAGATCGGGCAGGCGCGGGCGCATTTGGTGGCGTCGCCGGGCTATCTTGAACAGTATGGTATGCCCGCAGCACCGGATGATTTAGCTAGCCATCAGAAAATTATCATGAGCGACAGCAATAACACGGTGCAGTGGCTCTTGGAAAATACAGACGGCGAGCTGCAGTCAGTTGACGTAACCCCAACTAGTAGCATCAATGATTTTACGGCGCTGGCAGCACTAGTGGAAGCGGACGGCGGCATTGCCATAATGCCGGAATATGTGGTCCGGAATCAGGTCGAGGCAGGACGGCTTGTGCGCATATTACCGGACTGGCGCAGCAAAGTTGCCCATTATTATGTGATTTATCCCAGCCGTCAGGGGCTGACAAAGAAAGCGGAAGCTTGGATCACTTTCTTTGCAGAGAAAATCAAAAAGACGGTTGCTTTGTAGGGGGCGAATGCCTTTTAAAGCACCGCCTTTGATTACTACTTATCTTGCCAACCCTGGAAAGTTCTCAAAGCACTTTTAGTTCGATGCTGTCGCCAAAGGCGCGTCAGGAATTGCTGCTAATATTGCTGTGAAATGCTTGTTGGTATCAAAGTATGAGCCTTCGGTGGACCAGCCAAGCCGCACGACAACCGCTTTTTTAGAGGGAACTATGCCGATCTCCTGGCCACTGAAACCACGGGCTAGATACATATCTTTTGGCGCGTCCGGTAGTAGGTAGCCTTCGTCGCGGGTTGGGTGGCCGCCATTGAGCCAAAACTGTGCGCCGTATCGCCCCTGAGGTGCTGCGGGTGTTGCAGTATGCGAGTAGGTAACCCAGTCTTTACTGAGTATCTGCTTGTCGCCGGCTTTGCCTTCGTTCAAATACAAGAGGCCAAAGCGCGCCCAATCTTGTGCGGAGGCATATAAATACGAGCTACCAACAAAGCTACCCGATACGTCTGGCTCAAATATAGCGCTTGTCATGCCAAGCGGCCCAAACAGCCGTTGTTGCGCATAGGTGTGCATGGCTTTCAAATCACCGCCAACCTGTTCGCGTAAGATGCCTGCCAGAATGTTTGTGGTGCCGGACGAATAATACCATTCGGTGCCGGGCTCAACGTCTTGAGGTTTCGCGCGGGCCAAGGCAGCCATGTCTGCAGTTTTAAACAGCATATCAGTGCTATCGGTGCCGGGATCATAGGGTTCAGTAAATTCGAGCCCGGTTGTCATGGTTAGCAGGTGGTGCAAGGTGATAGCGCGGCGGGGATCATCCTTGCTTTGCCATTCTGCGACGGGCGCCGGCCCTGTGAGGCTGATTTTACCGTCTTCTACCATCGTGCCGATCAGCGCACTTGTTACGCTTTTCGCTGCTGACCAAGAAAGAAACCGGCTGTTGGCATTAAATCCGTCGGCGTATTTCTCTGCGATGATCTTTCCGTTATAAACAACAATAACCGCACGTGTATCCACGGTCTGCTCTGCGGTGTTGTCTTCAAAGGCCCCGTCAACTGCCGCTGCGAGCTGATCCCAGTTTATGCCAGCCGCGTTACGGCTAAGGGTAACTGTATCACCAAGCGGCCATTCAGCGCCGCGAATGGCCCGGCTGGTTTCAGTGATGCCTTTTGCCTGCGCAATTAACGCATCGCTGTTGGTATCAATCATTACCGTGCAACCAACACCCGGGCGGAAAAGCGCTGTGCGGCTTACTGTTCCGGCTACAATTGCCGTCGCCGTGTGCTTTTCCTGATCAAACGAGAAAGTAACATACTCCATCATTTCTTTATTAAAGAGCCTTAAGTCCCGACGAAAGACCTCGTCTGGGGTGCGCTCGGTCACATAAACACCCGAGCAAGCCAGTTTTGCAGAGACACCAGCAATCATAGGGAGGGCCGCTTCATTCTCGGCGCTGTTTTGTGTGAGTATCGCATTTGTTGCCACTGCGACCACTGATGCAACGATTGCCACGGCGATTACAATTGCCTTTGTTGAAACTGATGTTTTACCGAAGAATAGCCGCATAGCCTTATGCTCCCGCTGAGTTTTGCTCGCTCACCATAAGCATTTCAGCAAGGATGGCTAGTTTACCAATGAGCCGTCCCCAAAGTGGTGCTATTCAGCAATTCCGCGGGATTGTTATGGTCGAGTTTTGAATAGAGAATACTTCAGCTGTTCGGAATCGCGCACATTGCCTGTTCGATTTCGAACACTCTTTGGGCCAGAGTTTTGGCGAATAACGCGTAACCATTTGAAAAGTATACACTTTCATTTCTGGCACGGAGCTTGCGATTTAAGCTGTACGATACAACGACAGCAAACAAACAAGTCTTTAAGCGGCAAAACAAAAACAACAGCCGGCATAGACGACAGCGAGGATTAGACTGATGATATTTTTAAATGAAGTGAACCAAAAATCACAAACCGTAACCTTCGGCCGCGCCATAGCCGCAGTGACTAAAGTGTCTTCTGGGTCTGCCTTTTGTGTACGCCGTCGGCGTCGTTATAGCCGCTAAACCAGAAAATATAGAAGTTCCGTGTGGTCGATGAGACCCTTGGAGCTTCTAATGTTTCTGGCCAAAAATTTGTGTAGATGCACCGAGTTGGTTTGGCGAACACTCGAGGCCACCTTAGCTCAGCCTACCTAAGCTCTATGGAGCACACTAATAAATGGTGAACGAAACATTAGCTTGGTGCGAGCGGATCGGCGCCATCGGACCGCGGTGTTTCAGAAATGCCGCTCCCTGCAGTTTCAGCAAACTTCTTCAGCACAAGATCCGGGCCAGCAAGAATAAGTAAGCCGAGTTGGGCCGAACCTTGCCATTTTACCTCTGCTGCAAATTCGCCTAGTTCCTTTATCTCCAAAAGTAATCGTTCGCCAAGCTGAAGCTCGGCCTCGCAGGAAACCAGCGTTCCAGCAAGAGATATATCCCGTACTTCACAGGGGTATTCGCGGTCATCATCGGTGGTAAGGGTGCCTCTCCACAGGACCGGTAAGCGGTCGTCCTGGCGCTTGTCATCATTGGTCATACTGTTTCCTAACTGCACTCATATGGGAACCTTGTTTCAAACTATCTGATTTTTTACTTGAGTTAAACCCGCATATGGTGGCAAGGGTCATTTTGTAGGCACTGTGGTGTGCGTAATCAAGCTTTTGGGAGCCAATGGCAATGCGTTTGATAGACGGTGTGCGGTCCGTATTTTTTAATATCATGTTCTTTGGTTTCACGATTCTGTATCTTGGGCTGATAGTCGCGCCTTCGTCCTTCATAAATAAAAAGCTCTTTCATGTATTGTTACATGGCTACTGCGTTGGATCGTTGCAGATCGGACGTTGGGTGATGGGTATCAAATATGAGTACCGCGGCACGGAAAACCTGCCTGCGACCGGTGCACTGATTATTGTATGCACACACCAAAGTAATATGGACAGCCTTCTTGTCTACCCAAGGCGCAACGATGTGACGGCTCTGGTAAAAAAGGAGCTCATGTCCGTGCCCTTCGTCGGCACTGTTCTCAAGGCTATGAATTGCATTCCTATAGACCGGAAGTCAGCCAAAGCGCACAAGGGTATGGACGCGGTAACGGATAAAGTTATTGCAGCTCAGGCGCCGCTTCTCATTTTCCCTCAGGCAACACGGGTTTTGATCGGCGATACCAAACGCCTGAAACCGGGCGCTTTCTATATGCAGGAAACCAGTGACCTTACAGTTATCCCTATTGCTACGAACACAGGCCTGTTCTGGAGGAAAGGGTTCTTCCACCGTTCCGGTACTGCCGTATACGAAATTGGCGAGCCGATAGCCAAAGGGCTCGATAAAAAGGCCTTTATGGACAAGGTTCATCACCATGTGGTTGATCGCAGCCATGCCCTCATCAGAGACGCTGGTTACGGCGATGAATTACCTTCCCGTGAAGCTGTGCGCAAAGCTGCGCGGGCAAAATAATCCACCACGAGGCAGGGCCATTCTATTGTCGAGGGCAGTGTGCTCCGCTAAACCTATGGTACAGCGTTAGCTAAGATCGCGCAAAAGTGAAGAAATTCTCATGCCCTTGGGGCTTGCAGATGGCTCCTATGCTCCTAAACTGTTATAAGACAGACGGGAGAATATTGTGACAGACATTTCAGATCAGCCCGAAAGCTTGGCTTCGATCGCTGAGAAACTTGCAAAGCATCATGCGCGGCATCCTGATCCGTCAGGATTGTCGATTGAAAAAGCGGGCGCTTTGCTACGAGAAACTATGGCTGTTATTTTCCCGCAGTATGCTGAAGCGGATGAACGCGCACTCTCCGTTGAAGAACGTCTCAAAAAAATTGAAGATGATTTTTACCCGCTGGTTGATGGGCTTTGCAAAGGTAAGGGCCTGGGCTGCGCGCGGCTTCTGGTCCAAAAATTCTTGGCGGGGCTGCCTGAGATCGCAGATTTTGCGTATAGAGATGCCCATGCGCTTTCAGAAACAGACCCAGCGGCGCATTCGATTGAAGAAATTATATTGGCATACCCAGGTTTTTTCGCTGTGGTTGCTTACCGTATCGCCCACCGGCTTTATATACAGGATGTGCCGCTGTTGCCGCGGCTGCTAACTGAATATGCACATCAACGTACCGGGATTGATCTGCACCCCGGCGCGCAAATCGGGCACAGTTTTTCTATTGATCATGGGACAGGCGTCGTTGTTGGCGAAACGGCTATTATTGGGAACAATGTTAAGATATATCAGGGTGTTACGCTCGGTGCCTTGCGAGTTGACCGCGACCAGCGCAAGAAAAAACGCCACCCAACAGTGGAAGACAATGTTGTAGTTTATGCGAATGCCACTATTCTCGGCGGCGAAACTATCATTGGCAGAAACACAGTTATTGGCGGCAACGTCTGGATAACACGTTCGGTACCTGCGTGGTCCCGCGTGATGTTTAAGCCCGCTGATAATGATGAAATAATGTCCATTCGGGCAAAGCAAAAGGCTCAATCAGGCCGCTAATTTAGGGGACGATCATGAAAGCAACGTCGATTTTGGGCACCATCGGCGGCACGCCGCATGTGCGGCTGTCAAAGCTATTTCCTGACCATGAAGTATGGCTCAAGCTGGAGCGCGCTAATCCTGGTGCATCGATAAAGGACCGTATTGCACTTTCTATGGTCGAGACAGCAGAGGCCGACGGCTCCCTTAAGGCAGAGGGCGTTATCATTGAGCCGACATCCGGTAATACGGGCATTGGCCTTGCGATGGTGGCAGCGGTTAAGGGCTACAGGCTGATCCTTGTGATGCCCGAATCGATGTCTATTGAACGCCGCCGGATGATGCTTGCTTACGGCGCTGAGTTTGTTCTGACACCAAAAGAGCTGGGCATGAAAGGCGCGATTGCCAAAGCCAGCGAACTGGTTACCAAGACCGAAAATTCCTGGATGCCTCAGCAGTTTGCCAATCCTGCCAATGTTGATGCTCATGTCAAAACCACGGGCCCTGAAATTGTTGCCGATTTTGAAGAAGGACTTGATTATTTGATCACAGGTGTTGGTACCGGCGGTCATATCACTGGGTGTGCCATGGTTCTTAAAGAGGCTTGGCCTGACATTCAGGTTCTGGCGGTGGAGCCGACGCTGTCACCAGTTCTGTCTGGCGGCGACCCGGGCCCTCATCCAATTCAAGGCATCGGTGCGGGTTTCGTACCTGAAGTGATGAATGTGGATCTTATTGACGGCGTGTTGCAAGTGGAGCCAGCAGCCGCCAAATCAATGGCGATTCGTGCAGCATGCGAAGAGGGCATTCTCATGGGCATATCTTCAGGAGCAACGCTTGCTGCCATTGCAGATAAAGTGAAAGATCTACCTACAGGGACGCGTATTCTTGGGTTCTGTTACGATTCTGGTGAGCGCTATTTCTCCGTGCCGGATTTCTTGCCGGAAGAATAAGCAGCGGAAACAGGCGCGTGCATACCTGCAAAATTTAGCGGTTAAAGCGCGTTTCTTAAAATACCGAAAATTGAATGATACAATGAGAGAAGGCGAAGTTTATTCTTCGCCTTCTTCTATGTCAGACTGAGCGCCGCCAGATTCTAAGCGCACAATCAAAGCAACGTGATCGCCGCGAATCGCCAATTCTTTATAGGATCCGCGTGGTAAAGGTATGCCTTGGTCAATACAGTGGTTAAGGACAGCTGCGCCAACTTCGCGGCCTTCAAAATATTGAGGTTCAGCTTCGTCCTTCAGGAGGAGATTCACAACAACTTCGCCTTCAGTATCCAAGCTTGCGACTATCTCGGAAACAGATGTTGCCTCAACGGTTTTACCCCGGCCTTCAAGAACCGGCCGAAGCGCTAGAAAAAGCTCTTCGTTTGAGAAAATAATGCTGCGGGATTCGAGGATCATAGAGCTGCCTGCTTCATAAATGATTGCTTCTGCAATTATGCAGAAATTTCGCGACTTGAAAAGCTAAATTAAATCAGGTGTTTGCCCCTTGCGTGCGGTCTGCGGTTTGCTGACGCCATGCTCGAATGATCGCGTTGGCAACCGTTGCTAGTGGGATTGCAAAGAATACGCCCCACAGGCCCCACAAACCGCCAAAGACGAGGATGGCAACTATAATAGCGTTGGGGTGCAGTTTAACGACTTCTGAGAAAAGAAGAGGCGCAAGTAAATTGCCGTCTAATGCCTGCAATACTAGGTATGCAATGACTGCTACCAAGGTTTCGCTTCCTGGGCCCCACTGAAAATAGGCCACCAAAGTTACAGGCAAGGTGACCACAGCAGCGCCGAAGTAGGGGATAAGCACGCTGAAGCCAGTGGCCACAGCAAGCAAAGTAGCGTAGCGCAGGCCGATCACTTGGTAGGTAACGAAGGCTACACTGCCAACAATAAGAATTTCGTATACCTTGCCACGTGCGTAATCGCCCGCTCGGCCGGTAATTTCACGCCAAACTTGCTCCAGCAGTGGTTTGTCACGGGGTAGAAAGTCAGAAACCCAGCCCAAGATCTGTTTCTTGTCCTTTAGGAAAAAGAAGATCATTACCGGAACCAAAACGGCATAGACTGCAAAGCTTACGACACCCGTTAACCCAGAAACAGAGAGCGTTAAAAGGCGGGGCCCAAAATTGGCTACTTCATTTCCAATGTTTGCGAACCAGCCGGCTACTTGCTCTTCAGAGATTAGGTCCGGGAACTCCGCCTGCAGCGAAAGTAGCGCTTGCTGAAGGCTGGCAGCCATTGCTGGGCTGTCACCGACAAAGGAAATTACTTGTTTGGTGAGCGGTGGGAAAACGGCAATAACGGCTGTCAGCGAGATCATAATGAACCCGAGGTAAACCGAAATAAGCGCTATTAGCGGCCGTGTCCCTCTTCGTTTCAACCATTCAATCGGTCCGTCGAGCAGGAAGGCGATCACAACGGCCGCAATGGCCGGGGCCAGCATATCTGCAAAAAGGCTCAGCAAGACCACAGTGAACACTAGGACAAGAACAAGAATAACAACCTGTTGGTCGGCAAAGGTCTTTTTGAACCAGTCGCTGAGCAAATTCATTTTGCGCTACTCCCTACTGCAGGCTTGATTGTGTCGAATGATGGGTTTGAGACGCTAAAAAAACGCCTATCAGACCCGGGTAATACTGGAACTATGCGGTTAATAGTATAATTGGCACCGCATGTGATTAGTTTCAAGCCGCACTTTTACCAAAAAATGTGGCAAAGACGCGGCCCGCGCAATCTTTAGCCGGTTGAGGTGCCGCCGTCGACAATTACATTAGCACCGTTCGTATAGGCCGCTTCATCGCTTGCGAGATACAGCACTGTTTTGGCCACGTCTTCGGGCTTCGCTGCCCCGCCTTTCGGCAGGCCACCCGCGAATTTTTCCATGTCATCGCCGATGTCCGCAAGGGCGCGTTCGAACATAGGCGTTAGCATCGGGCCCGGCGAGACAGCGTTGATGCGAATTCCGTCCGCGGCATAATCGAGCGCTGCACTTTTGGTTAGCCCAATCACAGCGTGCTTACTGCTGCCATATGCTGCCATCCATTCAGCGCCGGAGTTGGATAGAATTGAGGCTACGTTGATAATCGAGCCGCCGCTAGCACGTATCATTGCTGGGATTTCGTGGCGCATAGCGTACCAAATGCCCATGAAATTGGTTTGCATCACATCGCTAGCGATTGCTGGGTCAATATCGGCGAAGCGCGCGGAGGCGTGGCTAATGCCGGCGTTGTTCACTGCAATATCAAGGCCGCCATTTTGAGCGGTTGCTTCTTTGATGAAGGCGGAAATGTCACCCTCAATCCGCACATCGGCATGCGTGTAGCGTACGGCGCCGGTTAGGCTTTCGCAGGCATCCACTACTCGCGCCCCTTCTTTGTCGATCAGACCGCAGAAAAACACGTTCGCGCCTTCAGCTGCAAAAGCTTTCACTATCGCCTCACCAAAACCTGACGTGCCGCCGGTTACCACCACTGATTTTCTGCTAAAGCGCATGCGTAATTCCTTCTAAGGGCTAGCTAACGCGGCAGCAGCAGTAGGGCAAGGGAAACCTTAAGCCAGGAAGCCCAAACGGTGGTTCGAGCGTAAAGATAAGTTTAGGGTGAACCGGCTAGCGATGCGAATGGCTATGCTTGCTGTCGTGGTTGTGAGACGCCATGCGCGGAATTAACACCGCGAAGAAGGCCCGGGCACCGGTTTTTACAAGAACAGCCGCTACAGCCGCAAGCCAAACACTGAGCAAGATGTTGCCGCTTTCTGTCGAAGGAATAACCGCAGGCCAAAACTTGGCAGCAACGGACAAGCCAAACCAGATAACAAGCAGCCAAGGCGTTACCTGTTGCAACGAAACATACGCTGAGGCCATGCCGCCCCTTGAAAGCCGACGGTATGCGACAACCGCCACCATAATCAAAAGGCCAATCGGCGCGAAAAACCGCCCAACAGATGCTAGTAAATCCATGTCGTGGTGGGTATTGTGAACAGGGATAGTGCCCAGGCTTGGGGTCATATGCTGCAAATAATGGGAACCAACCAGCGCCATAACGAATACAATGCCCAGTACCGTGCCGATCCGGTGCGCGAAAACGCCGTCTTCGGTTGGTTTGGTATCATGGTCTTCGAGAGGGTGCATCACTACGTGGAACATAGAACCTGCTGCGAAGGCCTGCCAGTAGCCGATAAGAGGCACGTCGTACCATTCACCAGCAAATAGCACCATCATGTATCCAACCACTGTCATAGCCCCGAGAGCGGCCAGCACAGCAATGCCACCAAACGTGGTAAGAACTGGCCTGAGCAGCCACCATACGGCTACAGCGACACCAACACGGTGAAGAATAATGCCAAATCCAATGAATGCACCGTCATTTGCAGTTTTTGCATAGGCTAGGATAGCGCCGTCACTGGCGGCGTGCACCACTAGAGCAAGGGCTGTAACCAGCATCAAGATGCGGTGGGTCATTTCTTCTGATTTATGTGACATGGCTTCTGCAATCCACGGCAATGCGAAGGCAGTAATCGCTATTCCGAGTCCCCAAAGGCCGCTATGATTAAGGGCCTCCGGCAACAATGTCATGGCGATCAGGCCAATCACGGTTAGGAGAACAAAGCCGTCCAGCCCCGCTTTGATCGCGGGCAAGCGCCGAACCACATGGGCCAAAATAGGCGCTGCGATCAAAATTAGTACAGAAAATATTAGTGCGTAATCCAACAATCAAACTCGTATAAGTGCCATCAGCTTTTTAGGGGCTGCTTTTTGGTTATAACATCCGCGGACTAGTTATAGTATCACATCTAGGGAGTCTAGCCTAGTTTTGCAAGTTTTTTCAAATTTTGTTCGAAAAGGATTGTCTGACCAAAAAAGCATACTCAGGACGATCGTGCTTTTGTTCTAAACATAAGTTCCAGCAAAGGTTGTGGGGGCTGTGCCAACACCCAGTTTGAAGCGTGCAATGCCTGCTAAACCCGCTGTATTGAGGCCGCCTAGGTCTAGAAAACGAATCCCCTTTTCCTTGAGTGCAAGCATACCTGTCCAGAGGACTAAATTTTGCGCATTAAGATCCCGGCCTCGTTGGCCCGCCCAGCCGATATGATAGGTGGCGCTGTTGCCGTGTAGCAGGAATAGTCCCCCGGCAACTTTGTCTCGTTTGTGAAGGGCTGTTACCGACATGATCGGAGGTGTGGTCTTTCTGGGTGCTGCAGCCACATAGGCTTTCACCAACCCAACCGGAGTAGCCTGATACCCGCGTGCACTGCGTTGATCGGTTTCTTTCTCTAAAATCCAGCTATATTGGTGGGGTTTACGGCCACCGATGCTAATCTGTAACTCTTTCTTCTCAGCACCTTTTAACTGGTTTCGCCACTTGCCTTTTAGCGAACCGCGAAGGCTATCAATATCAGGCCTGAGATCGACCCAGCAGGTCGAAAACCCCGTCATGACACACCTAAAACCGGCTTTTCGGTATATTGTCCGTGTATCGGAGGCTGGGCAGCCTTCAGGTAACGCGGCCAAAAAATTCCACCGCCAAGGTGAATACTCGTTTCTTAGTGCTTTCAGGCAGGCGGCCTCGGTGCTCGGCTCGATGGTAGGCTCAGTCCATAGGGGGCCGCGAAAAAGTGTTGCCAAGCGAAATGCGCCAAAAAATTTCCGGTGTGGCAGTAGCGCTGTTCCTATTTTTTGACCATCCTTCAAGAAGAAAACCTGATTGACCGTCGCGCCGTATGATTGAAGCGCGTGGCCGTAAAGTGGGTGTTGTTGTAGCGGAACAGGCGTGTCTGCACAAATGCCCTGCCAGAGGTCTGTGGCCAGAGCAGTGCGGACAATTTCGATTTGAGGTTCGCTGCTTTGCAAATGAAGCTCGGCTTGTTAGGGTTCCGTTATGAAAGAACCTACGAAGCCAGAAACTAAAGGTCAACGCCAGAACATGCAGCAAGGTGCATTCGTGGGCGGGCGGAAAAAACGCCAGAAGTTGGAAACAATAATGGGATGGCGCATTGCACCACCCCGTTTAATTTTTTGGGGCTATATTACAGGCCTCAAATATATTGCTTTGCCAATTTTAGCTGCGCTTTTGTTGATCGATGTGGCGCTCTATTTTTTCTTCGGTCTGGTTTTGGACAAATGCTACGGCATTTTGTGTTTGCTATAGCCTTCGTCCAAACGCCATTAGCTTTAGCTATCGATTGAGATCAATTCCACACTGAAAATCAGGGTAGCGTACGGCGGAATAGAGCGGCTGCCCCCTTCTCCGTAGCCAAGGAAAAATGGGATAGTGAATTCAAACTTGCCGCCTGGCTTCATCAACTGCAAGCCTTCTGTCCAGCCTGGAATAACGCCGTTTAATGGGAAGCTTGCAGGGGCGCCGCGTGAATAGCTGCTATCGAACTGCGTACCGTCAATAAGCGTGCCTGAATAATGCACTGTTACTTCAGATGTGGCTGTTGGATGGTCGCCTTTGCCTTCCTCAATCACTTTATATTGTAGGCCGCTCTCGGTCACGGTAACGCCGTCAGCGGTGGAGTTTTCCTCTAGGTATTCCGCTTGGCCTTCTTTGAACTGATTAATCTGTGCTTCGCGCGCCGCTTTTTCAGCTTCTTCAGCTTCTTCTTCGGTTTTTACGCCGAGCAGTTCAACATCAAACACAAGTGCTGCGCCAGGAGGAATGTCCTGCCCCGCGCCGCGGTCCCCGTATCCGATATCGGATGGGATCATCAGCTGCCATTTGGCGCCAACCTTCATCATCGTCAATGCTTCTGTCCAGCCTTTGATCAGGCGACCAGCAGGGAAGATATTTGGCGCGCCGCGTTTGTAGCTGCTGTCAAACTCGTTGCCGTCGATGGTGCGGCCAGCATAGTGAACTTCAACAAAGTCTTCTTTAGTCGGGCTAGCACCCGTGCCTTCAGTGATAACTTTAAACTGAAGGCCACTTTCGGTCACCGTTACGCCGTCTTCTTTCGCGTTCTCGGCAAGGAATGCTGCTTGTGTTTCTTTAAACGTATCAAGCTTTGCCGCTTCTGCTGCTGCCGCTGCTGCCGCTGCTGCAGCCGCTGCTTCACGAGCACTATTGTCGACAACATTTAGCAATTCTACATCAAAAATCAGGGTCGCGCCGCCTGGAATTGCTGCACCTGCACCTGCATCGCCGTAGGCTAGGCCGGATGGGATAACGAGCTCAAATTTGTCGCCAACCTTCATCAGTTGTAAAGCTTCTGTCCAGCCAGCGATAACGCCGGTTACTGCGAATTCGATCGATTCGCCACGTTTGTAACTACTATCGAACTCTGCCCCGTCGATGGTGCGGCCAGCATAGTGGACTTCAACCGTGTCGCCAACGCCCGGTGTTGCGCCGTCACCCTTGGTGATCACACGGTATTGAAGCCCGCTTTCAGTGACCTTAACGCCGTCTTTGGTTTTATTCTCATCCAAGTAGGCTTGGTTGGCGTCTGTTGCAGTATCGCTCATGGCGTCGTTTGCTTTCTCTGTATCGGCTGAAGTTTCAGCTAGTGTATCATTTTCTGCTTTATCCTTCTTGTCATCATCGCTACCACAGGCAGCGAGAGCAAAAACAAGACTAAGCGCGGTTATTTTTACCAGTGTGTGCATAGAAGGGTCCCTTGTCGCAATTTGAGGGGGACACTAGCGTCAGATCCTGTGCCGTCCAAGAAAAAAGCGCTAAAAGGAGCATATAGAGTGACTATTGAAGAAACTATGCAAGCGAAGCTATTAGAAATGATCTCAGAGAAGCCCTCAATTGCGCCGCGAGAGGCCGCCATGGCGCTTGTCAAAGAAGGCCAGGATTGGCGTAAGTTGCTGCCGCTCGTACGCGCGCAAGCCAAAGTGCTGCATGCAGCAGGCGAGCTGAACTTCATCCGTAAGAAGAAAATAGTCTCGCCTGAGGGCCTTAAAGGTGTTTTCCGCCTTGCGAAAGCCGAGCCAGCCGCTGAGGCTTCGAATGTCGATGCCGCTACAACCAGCGAATAAACAGCACGTCTACGCAGTGGCGGTGTGACCGGAACAAATGATTTGTTGGGTCTAGACTGGGTTCGGCAATCTCCACCTCGGACTTTTACAGATGTCCCCTCTTTGAGGCACCTGTAAAAATTCTATGATGGAAGGAGGTGGCTAGACATGTTGATCAATCAAGACGGCGTTACCGTCCGGGTCCATAAGTGTGAAGCTGGCCGGTCCAGAGTCTGATGTGAACGATTCGTTTTGGATTTCTAACCCTTGGGCTTTAAGGATCTTATGAAGGTCCCGGATATCGGTGAAAGAAACTAGTTTCTCGGCACCGCTATTCCAACCCGGATTGAAGGTCAAAATATTGTCCTCGAACATGCCCTGAAAAAGGCCAATGCAATGGTCGCCATTTTTCATGATGAGCCAATTTTGGGTTTGGTCACCGCCAAAAATAGTGAAACCCAATTTTTCATAAAACACCCTCGAAATTTCGATGTCTTTAACGGCAAGGCTAACTGAAAATGTACCTAATTCCATGGTATGCTCCTGTGTGTTAGTGATAGGCAAAGATACTTGCTACTCTATTTGGTAAGGATTTTAATCACCCATACGGGTGAGCGACGCGGAAAAGCCTTCGACGGGCCTAATTTTGGTTAGGCCTATAGGAACTTTTGGTGTTTGAAGTGGTGTTTGCCTGCGAGCACAATCGCTGAGTATATTTGGGGGGGAATAATGTGACTGAAGTGTTTGCACTGCTAGACGATGAAATTGTCCAGGGAATGGAACGCGAAGTCGGCAGTGACATGTTGCCAATTCTGCTACAAAGCCTCAGAAATGAAATTGTTTCGGCCGATAAAGCTATGACTGCGTATTTGGCTGAGGACGAAATTGCCTTACTGCGCAATCAGGCGCACGCTCTCAAAAGTGCGGCGCGCAGTTTTGGTATGCTGCAGTTGGGGGAGGCTTGTTTCGATATTGAATCCGCCGCTACAGGCGAGGTATTGCTCGAGACAATTGAAACCTTGCTGGTGGCATTTCGAGAGGTGGCAAATTCTAGCTTAGAAAAACTGGATAGAGATTGGCTGTAGCCGGGCGTTTAGAGAATTCTTCCGAATTTCTGATCAAACTGGGCCGTGCGGCCCTTAGCAACCGCACCGCAATACTGATTTAGAAACGCGTTAGCTGGCCAATTTCAGCCCGTGTTTCGGCTAGGCCCCAACCTTTTTCACTACTTGTCGAAAGGATCGTCGGGTGACACGCGATGAACTTTTTAGCGTCTTCATGAATTTTCGCAAAAGCAGTGTCTCGGTCGGCGACTTTCAGTTTATCAAGCTTGGTTAAAACCAGCTGATAATTCACGGCTGAAGCATCCAGCATTTCCATGATCTCTTTGTCGTTAGGCTTCAGGCCGTGGCGACTGTCAATCAGCAGCATGATCCGGCGCAGGTTTGGCCTGCCGCGCAAATAGTCTTTCACCAGACGGGTCCAGGTGTGTACCTTTTTCCGTTCTGTCCGCGCGTAGCCGTACCCGGGCAAGTCAACCAGATAGGTGGACTGCTCCATTTCCACACCGAAGCTGAAAAAATTCAGTTCCTGTGTGCGGCCTGGTGTGTTCGATGTGCGGGCGAGCGTATTGCGGCCCGTTAGCGCATTTACCAAGCTGGATTTTCCGACGTTAGACCGGCCAGCAAAGGCGATCTCTGGCCGGTCAGGGGCAGGCAGTGTCTCTAGCGACACTGCGCCCATCACGAATTCTACCGGGCCAGCAAATAGTAGCCGGCCTCGGTTTAAGTCTTCGTCGCTGTAGGGTGCGTCTGTCATGGCTCTATTTTGCTTCGTCTGTTGCGGCGTTCTCACGCTTCATGATCACTGTCTGCTGAGCGATGGAAAGGATGTTGTTCCATGTCCAGTAAAGTACAAGGCCCGCGCTAAACTGCGCCATGATGAAGGTGAAAACGATAGGCAGCATGCCCATAATCTTCGCCTGCATTGGGTCCATGCTGGTTTGTGGGTTCAGTCTTTGCTGCAGCCACATGGAAATGCCCATCAGGATCGGGAGCACACCGATAGCAATAACACTTGGAGGGTCCCACGGAATGAGGCCAAACAGGTTTAGCGGTGTGAGCGGGTCAGCGCTGGAAAGGTCAGTGATCCAGCCAACAAACGGCTGGTGCCGCATTTCGATCGTGACATACAGGGTTTTATAGAGCGCAAAGAAGATGAACATCTGTGGGATCATCGGTAAACAACCTGCCATCGGGTTGATCTTCTCAGCCTTATAAAGCGCCATTGTTTCCTGCTGCAGCTTCTGCTTATCGTCTTTATAGCGTTCCTGCAGTTTCTTGATCTTAGGCTGCGCTTTTTTCATATGCGCCATAGAGCGGTATGATTTGTTGGCGAGCGGGAACAGGATCAATTTTAGAATCACGGTCATCAATAGGATAGCGACACCGTAGTTACCGGTGACCTCAAAGAGCCAGTGTAGGCCTGAGAAAATAGGCTGGGTCAGAAACCAAAACACGCCCCARTCGATCGTTTTGTTGAAATCTTTAATGTCATACTGTTCTTCGTAGGTATCAATAAAATCTACGATTTTTGCACCGGCATAAAAACGGTTGGTGGTTTCAGAGCTCGTGCCCGGTGCCACCACTTCATATTGGTGCGAATAGTCCGCGCCGTATACATCGGTGCCGCCGGTGTTCTTGTAGGAAAGGCGTGCACGCAGAAGGGGTGATGCATTATCGGGGACTAGCGTGGCCATCCAGAATTTATCTGTAAGGCCCATCCAGCCACCATTTTCAGTTGGCTGCTCAAAGTTGCCGTCGTCTTTCAGGTCGTCGTAGTCTACTTCTTCCAGAATACCGTCGAAAACGCCAATTGGGCCTTCATGCAGGATATACAAACCGTCTGTCGTTGGAGTGCCAGAACGCTTTATGTAACCGTATGGAGCCAGTTCAATAGACTCTTCAGACGTGTTGATAACAGTCTGATCAATCGTGAACATGAATCTTTCGTCTACGGACACTTTGATCAGGAACTTCACGCCAGCCCCGTTTTCCCATGCCAGGGTAACTGGGCTTCCGGGCGTTAGTGTCGTTTGATCCGCGGTCCAAGCAGTTTCGTTGGTTGGCGACATGCCTTCAGCTCGAGACCGGTTGAACCAGTTGAAACTAGCAAAATAGGCGTCGTTCTGGCCGTATTTCTTCAAGAGTTGGATGTTATCTGAATCTGCGTCTTTCGATACCCGGTGATTGAGCAAAATCAAATCATCAAAACGGGCGCCGCGCAAAGAGATCGAGCCGGACAGCTCTGGTGTCTCGATGCGTACATGCCCAGCGTCTTGGAAGGCGAGCGATGTAGGTATGGTGTTATCGGTGCTTGGCGCGGTCTGCGGGGCCGAACTCGTAGGCGCTGCTATAGCAGGATCCAATTCGCCGCGGTCGATGGCTTCTTGGCGCTCTATTTGCCAGGTGCGGTCGGCCTCTTGCTGTTTTGGCACCAAATAAAACATATTGTAGCCAATAAGGATCGCCAGCGAGAATACCGCGAAAAGAATAAAGTTTTTATTGTCACCCATCAGATACTACACCCTGGTTGCCTAGCTGGCTTTTGCCAGTCCCGGACTTTTAATTTGTTGTTTTACTCAGCATGAGGGCAGCAGGTTTCACTGTCTGTCTTCTCGCTCGTTTTCGTGTTCGTCGTGCCGCCGGTTTTTACATCCGTGTTTTTGCCGGTGCTTTTTGGCACAGGATCATATCCAAATCCACCCCAAGGATGACATCGGCCTATTCGCTTGGCAGCTAACCACCCGCCTTTTAGGGCGCCGTGGGTCGTAATAGCCTCCAGCGCGTAGCTGCTGCAGGTCGGTTGGTACCGGCAGCGTGGTGCCAAATAGGGAGAAATAACCAGCTGGTAAAAGCGGACAAAACCGTAAAAAAGTATCGCCAAAAGCGACTTTTTCTTCTCAGGTTTATTGGCAGTCTTACCCATGCGGGCTCATTTCCCCTTGATTACCTGCGGTTCTTGCTGGCGCTAGACTTTAAATCGGCACCCGATGCTAGTTTTGCAAGGGCCCACTTGATATCAGACTTCAGTTTCTCAAACGGGTAGACAGTTGCTGCCTGCCGGGCGATAAAAACATAGGACCAACCGGCTTCGCCTGCGTTTGGTAAAATAAGTCGCACGGCCTCTTTTATTCTTCTGCGGGCCTTGCTGCGAATAACAGCTTTTCCCACTTTCTTGGAGGCCGTAAAACCAGCGCGCGGCGGCGAATCACCTTCATCTGGTTTGGCTTGCAGAATAAAAGACGGTGTAACCCACTTGCGGCGCGTGCTGGCGACGGCCAAATAGTCGGGCCGTTTGGTAATCCGCGCTAGCTTTTGCATGCTTTCAGGCACTTTAGCTCCGAGTCTCTTTATTTGCAGGCGGCTGTAATACTGCGCCGCAATGTCTAGAAACTTATAAAGCCGACTTGAGAAATCCAAACGAACTCTCAGCCGGCTTTATAAGTATTTTTAGTGCAGTGCGCTCGGTAAAATACTTAGTATTATACAGGGCGACCGTCGGGCGCTACGCTGAAAGGCGCTTGCGGCCTCTTGCACGACGTGCTGCCAAAATGCGGCGGCCGCCAACGGTTGCTTTCCGTGCCCGGAAACCATGACGGCGTTTACGTACAAGCACACTTGGTTGAAAGGTCCGTTTCACTTGTTTTACTCCAGCTATCCGCTCGGCCTTGCATTGTTGCTTGGTCCGGCGATCAATTTCGAGCGCGCTATATAGCGGGGGCTAGGGAACGAGTCAACTGCTGTCGACGGAATTTATCCCTTTATGTCGTATATCATCGCAGTAGCGTAGCCCGGAAGGAATGCCAGAATAAATACTTGATGGTATGTACCATTATAATCCGGAAAATGCCTTTTTTACGTATCATTACTCGTTATATGAAAGGCGCGAGCGCCGCGTTTGACAAAATTAGTGATGAAAATTGATAGAGAACAATCACTTCTTTGCTTGCTTTTCACCTGAGGATGGGATTCAACCAACATATGCCTGAGCATTACAGACCTGTAACATCCAGCCTTAGAGCGCGCTTGCTCATCCTTACCTTCATGTTCGTGATGTTGGTGGCGTTTGTAGTGTATTTTCCTTCAATCGCTTTCTTCCGTAAAGATTTTCTCGAGAAACGGTTGGAGAACGCAGAGATAGCATCCTTGTCTCTTGAAGCCGCGGAAAATTACTCCGTTAGCCCCGAACTTGAGCAACGATTGTTGAATACGGCAGGGGTGATCTCAGTTGTCGTGCGGCGGCAGGAGCGTAGCTATCTGCTTGGCGGCGATGTTAGGCCTGAAGAAGTGGATGCGAAATACGACTTGAGGCAAACTTCCCTCGGCCAGTTGATCACCGATGCATTGATGACACTGGATGCACGCGGCACTCGGGCGATCAGTGTGGTTGGCAATTCCATGATCCCCGGCACGCGTTGGTTCGAGATAACGCTCGACGAGACTGATCTCTATGATGAGCTTTCAGCTCACGCTAATCAGATTATGTTGCTCTCGGTCATTATCTCGATCTTCATCGGCATACTTGTTTATTTGTCGCTGCATCTGCTTGTAGTGCGGCCGATGCGTAATGTGAAAGACAGCATCGTTGCGTTCCGTAGGCGGCCAGAGGCCGTTGTGGGCCAGGTTAACTCAAAGCGTCGGTCAGATGAGATCGGTCTGATTTCGCGCGAGCTTGCGCGGATGCAGGATGAAGTCAGGCAAAGCTTGAACCAGAAAAACAGGTTGGCCTCCCTCGGTGAAGCCGTTGCGAAAATTAGCCACGATCTGCGGAATGTGCTGGCTACGGCGCAGCTGTCGGCAGATGCATTGCAGCGCGTGGATGATCCGCGTGTACAGAAAGTATCCAGCCGCCTGATGCGAGCCGTTAGTCGTGCTATTGCGCTTTGCGAAGGGACGCTTAAACACGGTAAGGCTGATGACCCGGTCCCTGAGAAAGAAAGTGTCCACTTAGCCAAGCTATTAGAGGATGTGGGATCTTCCCTTGGCTTGATTGAAGCGGACGGCTTTGATTTTGATATCCAGATTGATGAGGAATTCCGGCTCTATGCCGATTCGGAACAGCTATATAGGGTGTTTCTTAATCTCTGCCGCAATGCCCACCAGGCGCAGGGCGACGATGGCTCAATAGCCTTTAGCGCAAAATGCGATGACGACGGCACGTGTCATGTATATGTTACAGACAAAGGCCCAGGTATTCCAGAAGCCGTGCAGCCGAACCTTTTTAAAGCTTTTGCCTCTGCTACGTCAGGCGGAACCGGCCTTGGGCTCGCTACGTCACGGGATATATTATTGGCGCACGGCGGAATAATTGAGCTGGAAAAGACCGGTGCAGATGGTTCTGTCTTTAAGCTCTGCCTGCCAGCCGAAAGCAAATAGGCAGTTCAGTGAGTGCATATCACCCCTTCGGCAATGTCTCCTTTCTAACAAATCAGCAAGAAGGTCAGCTAAATGGTTAAAATAGTCACAAAAGCTGGCCCAACCGATAGCTTCACAGATGTGCCTGGTATCCAAGTGGGGCAGGCTGAAAATAAAACTGCGAAAACCGGTGTCACCGTTATTTTGCCCGACGCCCCTATTGCAATGGGCGTTGATGTGCGCGGCGGTGGGCCGGGTACGCGGGATACTGAGGCACTTGATCCAACCTGCCTCGTGGAAAAGGTGCACGGTCTTGTTCTTGCGGGTGGCTCGGTTTTTGGCCTCGCGGCAGCTGACGGTGTGACGGCAGAACTGTCGCAAGCTGGAACTGGCTTTGCCTTCGGCGCCCGCGCGATACCCGTGGTGCCGTCTGCTATATTATTTGATCTAGCCAATGGCGGCGACAAAGACTGGGGTACAGAGCCTCCTTACCGCGCGCTTGGGGTACAGGCGCTGAAGGTTGTATCACGACTAGTTAAATACGGCCGCGTGGGCGCCGGGTGTGGGGCAACGGCGGGTGATAGGCCGGGCGGCATTGCTAGTGCGAGCCTGATCACCGACACAGGTATTATTGTGTCAGCAATTGTTGCTGTGAATAGCTTTGGTGTCGCCAGCTCAGATATGGAACACGGCGTTATAGATATGCCCAAGATCGGCTTCGTCGGTGCCAATACCACAATCGGCGCTGTTGCGACGAACCTCGATTTGAACAAAACCGCGTGCAAACGTATGGCGATGATGGCGCAGGATGGTTTCGCGCGCGCAATCAGGCCTATTCATACGCCTTTTGATGGCGACACTATTTTTGCAATGGCCACGGGCGAAAAAGCCATTGAAGGGGAACTTGCACCACTGTTGGCCCTCGTGGGGACGCTCGCCGCAGACTGTGTCGTGCGCGCCATCGAAAAAGCGGTGGCCGGGTAGACCTTCAGCTTGCTACTCGAATGCTCGCGGCCTTCATTTATTGCCTGCGGCCGTTCTTAGGGCTTTGAACCGGCAAGAATGCCCCGTTCCGCCACCAGAAACGCATCCTGCTCTTCTTTAAGCGCTTTAATTTTGACCAGCAGCGGTGTGCTTGCAAGGGGCGCGGAACTCAGAAACGGGTCAAGGCGGCTCGCGGTCTGGCTAACGCGAGTGAGAGCAAATTGCATCTCGTTCCAGACGTACGGCTTTTCGGTGATGCTGGCTGCGGCGAATTTCACGGAAACCGCTTGGTATTCGCTGACTGTAACTCTGAGCGCCTGTTTTATATCGGCCAGCAGGGCATCTATCTCCGTCGGATCGGTTGGGGCCGTATCCGCATAGGTAATTGGCGCTATCGGTACGGGTGCAGTTACGGTGCGGTTCCGCTCTTCAGCCTTTGGTAGCGGTGCGCCCAGATTCGGCCAGTCTCCGCCGTAACTTGAACAAGCCGTAACCAGTAAAAATACAGGCAATGAAACAGCAGCGGTAACTTTATTTAGGGCCATAAAAGCCAATCCTTAAAAGCATTTGAGACGATAAGCTTACTGATAAAGTATGGCTGAAAAAAGAAAAAGCGATTTCTCGCTTGCATTCATAATGCTTTCTGATAGCTTCCGCCGCACACCGCTGATTGAGACCAATTGGAAGTGTGAAAAATTGATGTGCACCGATAGCTCAGCTGGATAGAGCACCAGACTACGAATCTGGGGGCCGGGGGTTCGAATCCTCCTCGGTGCACCACTAATTTCAAAGGGTTAGAGCACACTGTGTCTCTAGCCCTTTTTCGTTTCTAGCTACTAATTCGCTGTTGCCAAGAGGTCCCTCGACGCGTTTGGGGCCCGATTTACTGACAGACGAAAGAACCCCCCCGTAAAACGACGTATCCATGCTTTGTGGGCTCTAGGGCATTTAGACAACTGAGAAAGAAATATCTGTTGCCTGTATGCGGAAACGTCAAAATGCTAACGGGATTAAATAGACGTTGGTATGCAGTTTTTAGAAGTGCCCTGGACAAAACCTTGTTTTTTGAAGCCCTGTAAATTAGAAGGTTTGGCGGGCCCGCGGTTGGACTTTCAAAGGCTTGCTAAATAACTGGTATCACCACAATTTACTATTTTAGGCTTTGAAATGACTGCATATATCCTCGATCCTACCCTGGCTGTTCAGGTTGGCCACCACGCACAATGGGTCGCGGAATTTGTCCATTTATTTCAAAATCAGGATATTGAAGTCAAGATTTTTGGCAATGCTATTTTTCCGGCAGATACGCTCGCAGGGCTGCCTGTTATCAAATATTTCACGGGAACGACGTGGCACTCGGACGATAAAGAGGACTTGCTAAAAAACTGGGATACGTTTTTTGGCTTCAATGGCCATATCTTCCGGGAATTGAGAAAGATTTCAGCCCCCGGCGCAGGTAGCGCTCATGCTGTTTTTACGCCGGATGATATTGTTATATTCCCCAGTCTGGTTGAGTTTCATTTGACCGGGATTGTGAAATGGTTCAACACACTGGGAGCAGAAAACAGACCCACAGTTCTGTGTAATTTGATGGGCCCGAGTGGGTGTACCTTTGACGCTGCCCGTGAAACCTATTCCGTCTACAGCGTAGATACAGCACGTTTTTATAAACTGGCGTTCAGGGACGCTGAAAAAGGCCCCAAGGGCCTACATTTTTTCGGCTGCGGGGAAGTGCACTCCGAACAATATAGTTTTTTGCGCGGCCAGAAGGTAGAACCTCAGCCACTGTTGAATACTGCCTTACAGGTTAATTCCGCTCCCAGAGCTGAGCAGGCGAAAGAAGCCTTGTTGTTTGTTGGCCAGGGCAGGGCCGCTAAAGGCGCGGGGTTTGTGGCGCAAATGGTAGACATGTGTTGTAGCATGTTCCCTGACTGGAATTTTACTGTTCAAATGAGTTTTAATAACATCGAAAAAGCCAATCAACAGTATCTGAACAAGCTGCGCGCCCTTGCCAAAAAGTTTAAAAATTTCAGGCTTATTTTTGATCATGTGACAAGCGAACAATATTGCGACTTGTTTAATCAAAGTGAAATTGTGGTTATGCCCTATTTGCGGGAGAAATATTTTAATCATTCATCGGGCATTGTCTGGGAGTCGATTTCAACGGCCAACACGCTTATCGTTCCTGAAGACACCTGGCTGGATTTGGAGGCAAAACGGCAAGGGGCTGCCTATGTTTCCTTTAAGGACGCGACCGCTGAATCGATTGTTGCAGCGATAAAAGAAGCGATAGAAAATCCAGCAATGGAACGCGCCGACAAAATTGAGGCGGCCTGGAATTTCAAGCAAAAAAACACGCAGGAAAAACTGAAAGAACAGGTATTCGCAGCGTGGTCCGCCACAAAATCGGCACGCGCCTAGGCTTAGCCAGGCGCGCTGATTTTAATCAGGAGCAGGTGGACGCCGCCTGCCAGAGCCTCTTTGCGGATTACCATCACCAGCTTTTAGTACCTAGCACGGTTTTTCCGACGAAGATTTCTTGTGCTTTAGATACAGTGAAGTGGCTCCCGCCTGAGCCGCCAGTTACAGGGGTGCACGGAAGGATTTGTACGAGTTCAGCTTTAAGCCTCGCAGCGGAATTTACCAAGAAGGTTGACCTGTCGAAAAAATAAAACCGGCTCGACGACCCCCAAGAAGTCGAGCCGGTTTCATGTTTGGGTGCCAATTATACGCTATCCACAGTGTTAGAAAGAGCCGTAGACATTGGCAAAGTCTTTATCTGTAGCGGGCACCATTCGAATCGTGAACGGCAGCTTAACTATTTAGCATTGCTTGTGAACCGCATGGTGATAGGCGGAGGTGGTCGTATTTTTTACACTAAAACACTCAGTAAGTGTAATATGCGTATTAATAGTTACTATAAGTAGTTTATCTAAAAAAACGTAACAAATTAGTCAAATTTAACGTGTATTTTTAGATCGAAAGACCGGAAAAGTGATCGATATAACGAGAATGTGATGCCGTGTCTGGCTCCTTATGCAGCCTTTGGTGACGGAAAATACTCAAGACACGCGTTCTCTCAAAGAACTGGATACTTCATTTTGGCCAGCCCTTTTTGACCGGGGTGTATTCATGCGCTGCAAACTTGGCGGGCCGTAATCCCATAGCGCTTTGCATGCTCCATTGTATAAGGTATGAAAGTTACACGTATTTTTACCGTTTAGGAGAGCAACTATATGTGCGGAATTGTAGCAGCCACTGCGACCAGAAATATTGGTGGTGATCTTATCCGCATGCTGCGCTGTTTAGATTACCGTGGGTACGATTCGGCGGGCATTTCCACCTTTAGTGGAGGAAATGCGATTGAGGTTCGAAAGAAGCAGGGCCCGCTCGCTGGGTTGGAAGAGGTGTTGGGCGAGAGCCCCATTGATGGCCATGCTGGCATTGGCCACACCCGCTGGGCTACGCACGGCGTACCAAGCGACGAAAATGCCCACCCACACTTGTCCGAAGATTGCGGCGTGTCCATCGTGCATAACGGGATTATTGAAAACTACCGTGAGTTAATTACTGAAATTGAAGCTGCGGGCATCAAACGTGTGTCTGAAACAGATACGGAAGTGTTGGTGCACACTATAAGCCTGTTTTTAGCAAAGAACGGAGACGCGACAGCGCAGCAAATAGTATGGTACCTGTCGCAGAAAATTCGTGGTGCTTTTGCAATTGTTATCCAGCGGGCAAACAAGCCAGAAGAAATCATTGGCATGCGGTATCAGTGCCCTATGAATTTTGTCAGCCTATCTGGTATAGCGGCAATTTCCTCCGATATTTCCAGCCTTATCGAATACAGCCGGGATATTGAAGTGCTGAAAGACGGTCAGGCTGTTGCCATTACACCAAATGGTCATGCTGTTTTTGATTTTAACGGCACGCCGAGTGAAAGTGTGAAAGTGCATGCCGACTGGCCCATCGATAAAGTGGCTAAAGACGGATTTGATCATTTCTTGAGGAAAGAAATCTCCCAAGAACCAGAGGCCTTGCGGGCCTTAGTGAAATCCGCACGTTCAAGTGCGGATGAGCTACACGCTTTCATTGCCGCACAGGATATCAAGAAGGTTATATTTCTGGCCTGTGGTTCGGCCGCCTTTGCGGGCACGCTCGGCTCATTTTATGCGCGACATAAGAAGCTGCCGATTGACGTGCTGAGCGAAATTGGATCTGAATTTCGTTATTTGCCACCCTATGTGGACGATAAAACATTGATGGTTGCGGTTAGCCAATCTGGTGAAACGGCAGATTCGATTGGCGCGATTGAACACGCAAAGTCGCAAGGCGCGCGTGTGCTTTCGTTCGTGAATGTAGTCGGTAGTACAATTGACCGTCTATGCGATATGTCGGTTCGCTTGGCAGCGGGCCCAGAAGTAGCAGTGCCAAGTTCTAAAGCCGTTATCAACCAGTTTATGGCCACCACCCTCGTGGTTGAATTGCTTGCTGATAACTCTGAAGCCAGCTTTGATGCGTGGGAAAAGGGCTGCTTGGCCCTTGCGGATACGATTGAAAACATTATCGCCCGAGAAGATGAAATTGCAGACTTTGCCGCTAAAATAGCCGGGCACCAAAGCAGCTTTGCGCTTGGACGAGGGCTTGATTTTGCCTCTGCTCTGGAAATGGCGCTGAAACTTAAAGAAACCGCATACCTACACTGTGAGCCAATGTTCGCCGGTGAGTTCAAGCACGGAAGCCTGTCGCTGGTCGAATACGGCATGCCGATATTTTGTTTCCTGGGCGACCCCGCGGTGCGCCACAAAAGCATTACTGCGATTGAGGAAATTAAGGCGCGCGGCGCCCACCCCTTTATTTTTGATGCGCAGGATAGAGATGATCCCGATGTTGCGGCGCTGGGGCACTATTTCAATGCGGCAAATCTGGGGCCGCCCTATTCGTCAGTAGCGCATCTAACGGTGGCGCATTTGTTATCGTATCACGCAGGATTGTTGCGCAATACAGATGTAGATAGGCCGCGTAACTTGGCTAAGTCTGTAACCGTAGAATAAGGCTTTTCAGGCCGGACTAGCAGTGGCCAGCAGACTGTTAAGTCTTATGCCGTCAGGATTAGCCATGCTGGCAGCCACCTGCCTCCAGGTGTTTCTAGATGCTTGCCTCGACGTACCTTATTTTTTGGCCGGTAAAATGGTTCGCTTGTAACCAGGGTCAGCTTTGATCTCGGCGTCGGTGAAGGGTAACTGGTATAGCGTTTTGGCTGAATATACCTTCATCTGGTCAGTATAGTGAGGTGAGGCCGGGTCAACTGATTGAGCGTAGGCTAGGAGGCCTTTGGCTACGGGGCCTGTGTCGTTAAAGGTAACGATCTGAATATAACTGGCACCGTGTACTGGCTGGTAGCCTGCCTTGGTAAGTCGCCCGGGAATAAGCACATTCAGCACCCCTGAGCTTCCGTGGCCACCATGCAATGGAATGCGCGTATCGCCGTCAAGGTAGGCCTGCATATCGCCGAGCGGGGTATCAATTTTGAAGCCCGCTGCTTCAATGGTGTCGCGCGCATCTGCAAGCGCCTTTCTCAGAGCTTCAACCACAGCGGTTTCGCTGGTGTTTAATTGCCGCGGTGTGTTTACTGGATCAGCTGGGTCGAAAGCCACCGCATATAGCTTCGGTATCCTTCGGGCAGTACGCCAGAACTCTCTAAAGAGCGCTGCGCCTTGGCTCTCCAAGTTGGTTTTTCTATCCCAATTAGAGAGCACGTCACAAAGGTTTGTCAGTGCAGGTTGGCCTTCACAGACCGGTCCCATACTACCCAGCACTAATTCTGCCGCGTGGGCACTGTTCCGGAACTGAAGGGCGTGCAGGTTTGCTGGTGTTACTTTTTCCCCAGTTTTAGCAACATCGGCCAGGAAACCGGTTAGTTCGCGAATGCCGTGGCGTGTGCGGAGGTTTTGCGGTGTACCCACGGTGCCTATCACTGGGGATACTGCCTCGAAGCGAGCACTGTCGTTTGAGAGCCAATAGCTGTCATTGCTGTTTGCTACATAATCTGCGCGGATAATTGAGGGCTGGTTTTTGGCATCCATAAAACGCCCGCCAGGAACATGTTCTGCCGCTGTCCAGTTGCAGCTGCTATCCGCGCCGTTGAGAACAAATATGCGCGCGGCACTAGCCAGTCCGGCAGCATCTGGCGAGGCTTTACAACGTTCAAGCATTTGGGTGGATGTGTTTGGTACCCGTGAGAAATCGGCATAAAGTGCGTCGCCGTGTCGGTCGGCAGCGATAGTATTCACCCAAGGCGTGCCGGAGACCCGGCCGGCTGCAGTTTCTAGCTCACCAACTGTGCGTGCTTTGCCCATGGATATCCACGTATCAAGCGAATCTATATTCAGTTTATTGACATCCCCGATGGCATAGGCAGCATGCTTTGACCATGTCAGGCCCGCGCGTGGATGAACAATAACGGGGCCAAAAATGCTGGTGTAGAAAACGTGGCTGCGTGTTTCTACTGTGCCGTCAGCAAGTTTTACTTGCGTTGAAACTTCAGTGGTTGTGAGCGTGTGCTTCTTGTCATCTACCCAGTAGCTGAGCGGGTCATTTTCTTCCAACTTCAATTCAAATAGTGTGTAGCGAACGCCGGTTGAAACCGTATGGGTCCACGCTACGTCTTTGTTGAAACCCACGGCCACGGCAGGTAACGGTGGGATGGTAACTCCCATCACATCATATTCCCCGGGGATTGTCAGATGCAGCTGATAGAAACGGTTGTTTCCGGCCCACGGGAAATGAGGATTTCCGACAAGGTGGCCGCGGCCATTTGCCGTTACATCTTTACCAAATGCCCAGCCGTTGCTGCCCAGACCATCGGCATTGTCGGCATTTTCTGTAAGGGCAGCCAAATTAACTGGGCTCTCGGATACAGCGTTGTCAGCAGTATTTGCAGCTGGCGGGCTCGCGGCCAACATTGCATCCTTGAAGCGGATGCTGCTGGCAAAAATATTCTTGTCTTCATAAATCTTGAAAAGATCATTCAGTGTGATGGGGCGTACCCATTCGGTTGATCTGCAGGCTTCGGGCAAGGTTGATGTGTCGTGCGACGCAAGGAACGCGTTATAGCCGTCGCGGTAGCCGGCCGCCATGTCGAGCGCATTCTGAGACATTGCGCCGTACGCGGTGTCCAAAACCTCTTCTTCCATAAAGTAATTATAGAATAAATCGCTCTGTTGGTTCGCGGCGTTTGCGCCCTCAATCCCGTAATAAAGTGACCGTTCTCCGTTCACTGTGACCACATGTTCGGCAAGTAGGCAGACATTGTCTTCGGCATGCGAGTAAGCGAAGCCGTATCCTAAGCCGTGGTAATTCGCCGCCTTCACATGCACAACGCCGTACTGTGTTCGAGAGACTTCCAGGCCCTCTATCTGAGAGGCTTCCTTCGTGTCAACTCGTGGCTCAGTGGGGGCTTGCTCGCAGGCTGAGAGAGCAAAGATTATGCCTCCGCATAGGATCGGCTTTAAAATATTTCTATAGGTCATTCTGATCTCCCCGATTGCGGCCTGTAAGCGCATTGTATCGTTATAAGCGCCAGCCTGCACCGGGCCCCGAGGCGAAATCAACCGAATGATTGCGGGTGTCTAAAATAACTTCCTGACCGGAGAAATATTACGCTACGGCTTTATAGGTTCCGTTCAGAACTGCTTGGTAGGTGGCAGGCTCCGGGCGAACGCGGTAATTGTCGGTCTCGTGTGTCCAAAGGATTTCACCGGCCGTGTCGCATATAATGACGGTCGGCAGGACAGTGTCGCTATCATACCCGAGAGCCTGCATTCCCATAGGCGTGCCAAACTTGGAGAAAATGCCAAGAGATTTTGCGGCTACATTGTCTTCGTCACGCAAAAATTCTAGCCCCGACGCACCGAATTTTTTCGCGAGTGACCGGGTGTGGCCTTGCGGCTGAGGCGAAACAAAGATAACGCGGGCGCCTTGTTCCTTAAGGTCATTATAGGCTGCTGCCATTTCTTTCACTTGCGCGACGCAAAGCGGGCACCAATTTCCGCGATAGAAAATCAGAATAGTAGCACTGCCTTTGAAACTATCGCTGGCAATAGCTGCTCCGTCAGAGTTTTGGAGATTGAAGGCTGGCAGTGTCTCGCCGGTTGAAAGTTGGGATTCTGAACGGTCGAGCACTGAATACCAAAGGGTATAGATCAGCAGAAAGGCACAGCCGGCTACTGCCAAAGAGGGTGCAAGAAAGCCATTGAAATCAAACAAGGCGAGAGCGGAACCGAGACCTGCCCCGCCCACAGCGAGAATGGTTATGAAAAGAAGGTTCGCGCTGGTTCGTGCGGTGTTTTGCAAAATCATGACCCGCGCCAAGAACAGCGCCATGGGCGCACACGTTAGCAAGATAGCGACCCACGGTAGGAAGGCCTCACCGTCAAAGAGAGCCTGAATTCCCATGACGGTCATGACCATAACAAACGTAACATACAGCATAATGTAAATCGATTTGGCCATGGTGGTAACTCCGCTGTTCATTCCACTTTGCTTGAGCTCACCTTAAGAAGAAATTTTCCCGTGATGCAAATTCAAAGGCAGGTGCTCACAGAAAAGTGACGTTTTCTGCGTGTTGTGACTTGTTGATTTGCATCCATTTCGAGCAGACGGCTGTGACCAGCCTTTCATCAAATAGTAAGGGGTATCGTGATAGCCTCCGCTTTCTCTGGCGAGATATGGGTGCTGAGTAGAATCGCAATGACACCTATTTTCAAGGCGAACAGCAACGATGACGGAAAGTAATAAATGTATATTAATCGTTGAGGACAATCCTGTCCTGGCGCGTATTCTCGGGCTTATTCTTGAGAAAGTGCCGCTAGAATATGATGTGGTGACTGACGGAGAATCTGCGATTTCTGCTGCAAAGGCCAAACCTTATGGGGCGGTATTGATGGATATTATGTTGCCTAAAATGGACGGTATGCAGGCTACTAAGGAAATTAGAAGCTTGTCTGACCAAACGGCTAAAATGCCGATCATTGCCGTTACCGGTAGGATAAGCCAACATTCTGAACAGGAATATCGGGACGCTGGCCTTACCGACGTGATTAAAAAGCCCGTGAATACCAGCAACCTTTTGGCTTTGTTATCGCACCATATCTCAACTGATGAGGACGCTGGAGCCATAACTGAGGCTAAGGGGTGGTCGGGGAAAGACACTTTTGATGTCAAAGAGCTGGATCAGGTTAATTTCACGACGGTGGCCGAATATCACTCAATCCTGGAAGATGACTTTCTGCCGCTTCTTGATAAATATCTGGCAGCAGGCGGAGACGTGTTATCTGAGCTATGCAACTCAATTGGCCTGAACGATGCAGAGAAAGTCGAATTTATTGCTCACAAATTTAAGTCTACCAGCTTGGTGTTCGGAGCGGAGCGGGTTTCTCATCTTGCGGCTCAGATAGAGATTATGGGGCGTAGAAAACACTTGGCTGAAGCAGGAGAAACCCTCGGCGAGCTCAGTTGGCAGCTTGACCTAGCGCAAGTGGTGTTACAGAAAAAAGCAGATGAAATACGCAGTTAAGAAACGGCGCTACAATGTTTGCGTAGCGTCGTTGCTAATTTGTATGGTAGGCAGATTAGCCTGTACTTAGGTAACATCGCCAAAATGTTTCAGTGCAGCTGGCGCGATAATATTGCCCCACTCCTGCACAAAATGACCACCGTCGGCGATCTCCATTGGCTCCGGGCAACCGTTGATCGCTTTTGCCAACATGTGCATTGCTTTGGGGCCGAGAACCGGGTCCAGCATGCCGACAGCCATAAAGCTCTTGCCCTGCCAAGTTTCTTTCCAAAATTGTAAGGCGCGTTTCGAAGTTTCCACACCTTCCATGTCTTCACTTGTCATCACCAACTGCGGGAACTGGCGGACACCGGCTTTATAATTTTGGTCGGGGAAAGGCGCATCGTAGGCTGCTACTTCAGCATCCGATAAGTGCGGTGTGGAGCGTTTCATCAAGCCGCCCACAGGGAAATCGGGTGTGTTTTTGACATAGGCCCGCCATTCATCAAATCCTTTGCCGCTACTACGCCCTGTCGCGATAGACGTGTTCATAACGATCAAGCGGGCAAATCTGTCTTGCATATCCACCGGAAGCGTCAGGCCTATTAGGCCACCCCAATCCTGGCAGACCAGAGTTATGTTTTTGAGGTCGAGCCGCTCGATGAGCCGCATTAGGTAATTGCGGTGGAAATGGAACGTATAATCTTCATCTTTTGTGGGTTTATCTGAGCGGCCAAAGCCTAAATAATCCGGCGCGATAACGCGGGCCCCTGTTGCGAGGAAATGCGGGATCATATGGCGGTACAAATAGGACCAGCTTGGCTCGCCGTGGAGGCAGAGGAACGTATGCTCAGCGTCTTTCGGGCCTTCATCTACATAGTGCGCACGCAGGCCTTCATAGCCCTCTAAATCGTCAACATAGTTGGGGGCGTACGGCCAATCTGGCAAGTTATCAAATCGGTCGTCGGGTGTTCTTAGGGTCTCGATAGCCATGTGTGCTCTCCCGCTATAGTATTCTGACTTAGGATAATATAAGGCGAACGAGCCCGAAGGCCATAAGGCTGGCGCCACGAAAGCGTTACCGGTATTAGAAGTGTGTCTAGTCGCCGCTGCTAGGCGCCTTGGCCAATCTTTATAACCCAGCGGATTTCATCAGACTGGAAGCCGGTCATTGTCGGGCGCTTGATGCCAGGCAGGACGGCAACATCATACAGTTCGCTAACAATGCCTTCTATATGCAGCCAGTGCACCGTATCGCCAGTATCCAGGTCGATCACGATAAGGCCCTTACCGTTAGGTGGCAGTGATACTCTGCTACATACCGGCTGATAGAAGGCGGTTTCCATACAGGCTCAAAACTAGCTGCATCACTAAGGCAGCCAGTGCAGTTGAAAAGGGTGCCGCCGCTATTCCTTTATGCCAGTACAGCGAGGGTCTTGCTGCTGTACGGCGGCGATTTGCTCACGGGTGAAGGGCAGGGGATCACAGCCATGTTCCATTTCGCAGATCAGGTCGTATTTTGGCTCTGCTAATTTATGGCATTCAAAACAGTTGCCGCCAAAGCGGTTAAATACTTCGTCTGCACCGCGCACTTTGATGGTGGATCCTGCTGCAGAAACATTCAGCTCAAAAAATTCCCAATCGTTGGTGCGGGGCTGCCAGCCTTTGTGGCGCTTGATCATCACTTCTGTCGGCACCAATGAAACCACAGAGCCAACCGGATAAACGGCACCGTCAGGCGCGTTCACTGCAGCCAGCGTGGCTTCCAGGTCACCAAGAAGATTATCGACGAAAAAATGCTTCACCTTGGTCATCTCGGCCAGGCATTTGAAGGTATCGTCGGTGATCTTCAGCTCATCGGCTTGTGTTGCGACACTGCCGCCGAACAGCAAACTTGCGGCAAGTGCGATTTTAGCAATCAGAATATTGCGTGATTTTCCGGCCATAATTTTAATCCCCTGTTTCATTTATGGGCCTATAGCACCTAAAGCGCAGTGGCCCCTAATGTGTCCCCGCATAAAGGAATATGGAGCAAACGGTGGGTTTGGCAATGGCCTTAGGCGCGGTGCATTTGCCAGCAGATAGGCCTCTCTGTCAGCGTGGCCTATCAATAATGTGGTGGTGGCGGGTCGTCTGATGTCTTCTCACCGTCATACACCATATTGCTCATTTGGTCATGCAGCATGCCCAGTTTTCGCGTCAGTTGGTCAATCACTTTCCACTGTTTGGTAACTTGCTCATTCAGGCTTTCGATGGTTTCCTGTTGGTAAACAAACTTGATCTCAAGTTCGGTCATGCTGATGGAAATTTTCTCAAATGCGACGATTGTGGCGGCGCTTTCTGGCGGGGTCTTTGGTTGCGGCATGGGGCCTGCTCCGTAACGGGTTGTTCGTACCGTCTTCTTAGCGGGTTTAGATTTGCATCTCAAATATAAAGAAAAACTATCCTAATTTTATGAGTTTATGCTATGGATATTGGGCGTTATTACTATAGATAGCGCATAATTTTCCCACTGTTCGGCTTTATACCCGTACAGCGGGAATGTTCGCAAGCTGTAGGGGTTTGCATGTTAAGGGGACGCGGTGCTTGTGGGGTGGCAGCGCGATGGAAACGCGTAAATGATTAAGGGCTTGGCTTCAAATGAGCTTTGGTGACGGAATTGAAAAAGCTGGTTCGTATGCGAGCCAGGCTTTCGAATTAATGAAAACACATGATGTGCCGGCAGCGCCGCCAAACTTTGAAGTTTGGTACAGCTATGTCAGCGAACGTTTTCCTGATTTGAAAAAGACACTCGACCAGATGATTGACGGCGATGGCTCGTTTGACGGGATGAAAAACGCCGATCTATACGAGACCTTCATTGGCCATATGGACGAGAAAGCCCTTGTTCAGGAAACCGGTGGCGAGATCCAAAACCAAGTTAAAGAGATGCTGATGGCCCTTGGCGGCGCGTCAGACAAAATCAAAGGTTTTAGTGCCTCAATTGCGACCAACCTTGAGACTTTTTCCGATGACCAAAGTCTTGGCGGAATTGAACAGTTTGTCCAGAACATGATGCTGGAAACAAGGCGCATTCAAAAAAGCAATGAGCTGTTGCAAAGCCAGCTCAACCAATCGTCTGAAAAAATTAGTGCATTGCAGAATAATTTGGAAAAAGCGGAGCAGGAAAGCTACATCGATGCGCTTACTGGGATCGCTAACCGTAAAAAGTTCGATGTAACGCTGCGCGCAGAAATGCAGGCAGCGGCTAAATCTGGTGAGCCGCTTTGTTTGGCCTTGGGCGATATCGATCTCTTCAAGAAATTCAATGACAGTTTCGGACACCAGGTGGGTGACCAAGTGCTTAAACTGGTTGCGATGTCTTTGCATGATAATGTGAAGGGCAGTGATTTGGCCGCGCGCTACGGCGGCGAAGAGTTTGCCCTCATTTTGCCGAATACCAAGCTGCAGGATGCATACGGCCTCGTTGAAAGTATTCGTGAGACCATCGGGTCACGGCGGGTACGCAACCGGCAAAAGGGCATTGATTACGGTGCAGTGACTTTATCGTTGGGCCTCGCAGAATACAAAGCCGGTGAAGCAGGTGCTGATCTCGTAGGACGGGCTGATGCCGCACTTTATGACGCTAAAGACGCGGGCCGCAACCAGACAATAATGGCTGATTAATAGAGGTATTTCGATTTCTATTGAAGCCACCCCGTCGCTGCGTGGCTTCAATAGTTTTGCCGCTTATTCTTACTAATTTAGCCAGATTTCTATTCCGCTGATAATTTACCCAAGAGCCTCAAGCGACTGATGCCGCCATCTGGATAAATATTCACCCGCACATGCGTGACAGGGCCAATGACGTCCACCGCCTCGCGGAACTCGTGGATGGCGTCAGCTGTGAGCGGCTGTTTCGGCAGAATTTCCTGCCAGAACTGGCTTTGCACGGGTAAACTTGTATCAGTACCTGTTTCGACGCACGCTGCCTGCAGTGAAATAGCGCTTGGGAAGTTCCCTTTGAAGTGGGCTGTGTCCACAACCACGCCTTCAACGCTACCTTTATGGCCGAGCGCAACAATGGCCCAGTCGTTGCCGGGTTCGCGGCGGCGTCGGGTTTCCCAGCCGTCCCCCATGTTGATACCGCGACCTGGAGCCATAATGTTGGCGAGAATTCCGAAATGCTCATTGTTGGCCACAATCGGCCGGCCGCCATTTTCTGCAGCGACTAAATCTATCTCATTCTCATAATCTGCTGGCTGCCAGTTTTTATAGAAACTGCCGTAAACACGAAGCCGCGCGATCCCACCGTCGGGAAGAATATTCAGCCGCAAATGGGTGCAAGGCTTTTCGCTGCGTGCTTCTATATAGTGGTGGCTGTCACCGTTCAGGTCCGTTGGTGCGACTAACTCCTGCCAATCGGCGTCGCTGCCCGGCACATCAGCATCGGACGAGCAAACATCGATGGAAGCTGCTGGCGGAAAGTTGCCGGTGAAATGGCTGGTGTCAATGTTGAAGCCCTCAATGATACCGGGCTGCCCAAGCTTGATGATACAGTGGTCATGGCCTGTTGTACGCTTCCGTCGGCTTTCCCAGCCGTCCATCCACTTACCGTTGTCGTCATATTTCCCGACAATAAAAACAGGATCGGCGGGATCAATCAGCCGCGCTTTATCAGCGAAAAAGTCGTCTGTTGCGGCGGTCACTACCGCGCCGAGGCGCGGTGATGCCAAATTGATGAAGCGGCGGGTGAAATCTGGAGTGCTCATGATTATTTGCTCAGTTTAGGGTTAGGTACAAATGTACCTTAAATCTCGGTTAGGTCGCAAAGGCGGAAGTAGGCGATCCGGTCAATTTCTTTCAGGGCAGCGCCGAATTCGGTTTCCCGGTCATTATTAATGCGCGCGCGAAAGGCGGAGAGAATATCCTGCCGATTTAGTCCTTTAACCGCGATGATGAAGGGAAAGCCAAACTTCCCCTTATAGCCGGTGTTCAGGGTCTGAAATTCTTCATACTCGGCTTGTGTGCATTTATGGAGGCCAGCGCTCGTTTGTTCATTTGTGGATGCTTCTGTAAGTTCCTCACCGACAGCCAATTTCTGTGCAAGATCCGGGTGCGCACATATCAGCTTCATTTGTGCGGCTTCTTCGGCCCCTGCCACAGTCAGCGTCATGGCACTGTGAAGGCCGTCCACCGTATCAAGGTTTGTACCGTTGCGGTGGCCCCACGCGCCAGTTGCGGCCCAGGCGCTAAACTCGTAAATACCGCCGTATGCCTCTAGAAACACCAGTTCGGAAACCTTGCTGGCTTGAATGTCTAACAATGCATTGTTCATTTTCCTGCCTCGCTGTACGGGTGTTCTTTGGCCCAGTGGCGCGCGATGTCGACGCGGCGGGTGAACCATACCGCTTCGTGTGATTTGGCATAGTCGAAGAAGCGCTCGAGCGCTTTGATCCGCCCAGGCCTGCCGATCAAGCGACAGTGAAGGCCAATCGACATCATTTTGGGGCTTTCGGCGCCTTCCTCGTAAAGAGCGTCAAACGCATCTTTGAGGTAATTGAAAAACTGGTCACCCGCATTAAATCCCTGCGGGGACGCAAAGCGCATGTCATTGCAGTCGAGCGTATAAGGTACCACCAACTGCGCGCCGCCAGCATGCGGCCGCCAGAAGGGCAGGTCATCAGAATAGTCGTCTGCATCATAAAGGAACCCGCCGTCTTCTTCGACCAGCTTACCGGTGTTGGGGCTGGTGCGGCCCGTGTACCAACCGCGGGGGCGCTCGCCTGTGAGCTCTGTGATGATTTTCACAGCTTCGGCCATATGGGCGCGCTCAGTCTCAATATCGATATCTTGATAATTGATCCAGCGTAGGCCGTGGCTGCATATTTCATGGCCGTCTGCGATGATGGCTTTGGCTACATCAGGGTGGCGTCCTAGGGCCATGGCCACCGCAAAAACAGTGACGGGAATATCGTATTTTTTGAACAGTTTCAGCAAGCGCCAAACACCGGCTCTGCTGCCGTATTCATAGATGCTTTCCATGCTCATGTGGCGGCCTGCAACAGGGGCCGCCCCGATGATCTCAGACAGGAATGTTTCTGCGCCAGTGTCGCCGTGCAGCACACAGTTTTCGCCGCCTTCTTCGTAGTTCATCACTACTTGCACGGCAATGCGGGCCTTGTTTGGCCAGTTGGCGTGCGGCGGATTTGCGCCGTAGCCGATCATGTCGCGCGGATAATGTTGCTCAGTCTGTGTCATCTTGGCTTCCAAGGTTATCTTGCGCCGCTGCCGTTCAGGATCGTGTGAAGGTCCGGTGCCGTATTTTCGTGGCTGAAGTTTATCTGCGCTTCAATTGACGCTAGGTGTTCCAGTAGTATTGCACTTGCAGTGCCCAAGTCTGCTTTCTCGAGCGCTGCCACGATGTCTGTGTGCTCGCTGCCTTTGCAATTATTGTTACTGCCGCGCTGACCGTAACGGGCAATCACTAACGATGTCTGAAAGATAAGCTGTTCCAAGAAAGTGAGCATGGGTTGGTTCTGGGCAATTTTGGCGAGTTCGATATGAAACTGGCCGGTAAGTCTGATCCATAAAGTAATATCCGCAGCAGCCAGGGCGGCTTTCTCGCGCTCGACGTGCTTTTTCAAGGCTGCAATGTCGCTTTTCTCGGCGCGCTCAAAAACCTGTTTAAGAAGAGCCGCTTCGACAAAAGCGCGGGCCTCAAAAACTTGACGTGCTTCTTCGGTAGTCGGCGAAGCAACCACAGCGCCTTTGTTCTTTTCAAGGCTGATAATATTATCTTTGGACAGTAGCAGAAAAGCCTGTCGGATCATGCCGCGGCTCACGCCGAAAACTTCACAAAGCGTTTCTTCCGTAAGCTTGGTGCCAGGAGCGAGCCGTTGCTCGAGCACGCTATCGCGAATGCGCGCGCAAACAGTTTCCGCAGTAAGAGTTACAGGTACAGGCATGATTTGTATTTCTTTAATTAGAGCTCGCAATGGGCTTAGGTCGTTTTTTCTTATTGTAAGTTTCGTCGATTTCGCAGGATTGTCAACAATATAAATACCATAATGTTCATGATTTTCTTTACAAATAGTCAATGATCCGCCAATCTTTACGCTAGATTACTTGCATACTTGCATACCTGCATCAAGCAGGCTTACTGTATAGAGGGATTGACGATGGCCGGATTGACGACCCACATATTGGATACAGCGCGCGGTTGCCCGGCGGAGGGCGTACAGATAGTGCTTTTCAAACTCGGCGCAGACGGTGAGCGGGTGCAGCTCAAAACACTGAACACGAACGCGGACGGGCGAGTAGATGGCCCTTTGCTGCAAGGCGATGATTTTAAAGTCGGCACCTATGTGCTTGAGTTCGCGGTAGCCGATTATTTCAGGGCCTGCGGTACGGAGCTGGCAGAACCGCCATTTCTGGATGTCGTGCCTATTCAATTTGGCATTGCAGACAAAGAAGCGCATTATCATGTGCCGCTGTTAATCTCACCGTACGGATATAGTACCTACCGCGGTAGTTAAGGCTTGAATGTGCTGCAGCATTTGCGGGCCCTTACTTAAAACGAACACCAATTGAAGATCAGGATGCCGGGCAAATGACGCCAGCCACTTTACAATCACACCTCCCTAAAACATCGGATGAAATCCGCTTCATTCTTGATGACAAAGTGCATACGGTGCGGGGCGGTGACCCCACCACCACATTGCTTAATTACCTGCGCTACGATTTAGAGCGCACGGGTAGTAAAGAAGGCTGCGCTGAAGGGGATTGCGGTGCCTGCACCGTCGTTGTTGGCACGCTTAAGGGCGACAGGGTTGAATACCGGGCTGTGAATGCTTGCATCATTTTCCTGCCAACGCTCGACGGTAAAGAGCTGCTCACAGTTGAAAGCCTTAAGGCGCGCGGCGGCAGCCTGCATCCGGTTCAGGCGGCGCTCGTTGAAACACACGGTTCCCAGTGCGGCTTTTGCACGCCGGGTTTTGTTATGTCACTGTACGCCCTGTATCTAAAAGGCAAAGTGCCGAGCAAAAGCGAGATTGAAGATGCGCTTGCTGGTAACCTTTGCCGCTGTACGGGGTACGGTCCTATCATTGAAGCCGCGAACCTGATGTTTGAACTGGGTGCGTCGGAACTGCCTGAGATGGGTAAAAAAGTATCTGCGCTGAAAGCAATAGCCAGAACGGATACGCTTGCCATCACAGGAAAAAGCATCCTCACAGGCGGCGAGAAACGTTATTTTGCTCCTGTCTCGGTGGATGCGCTTGCGGCGCTTGCTGAAGAAAACCCGATCGCCACTTTCCTTGCAGGCGGTACCGATGTCGGTTTGTGGGTTACCAAAATGCACAAGGAGCTGTCGACGGTGATTTATGTTGGCGATGTTGCTGAGCTGTTGGAAATTACCGAGACGAAGGATGCGATCGAAATTGGTGCTAGTGTTAGCTACACCGATGCGATGGGATTGCTTGGAAAATATTACCCCGACATGGGCGAGATTGTACGGCGGCTTGGCTCAGTGCAAATCCGTAACAGCGGCACGCTTGGCGGCAATATTGCCAACGGTTCACCAATTGGCGATGGCCCGCCACTATTAATCGCGGCAGGCGCAAAGCTTGTGCTGCGAAAAGGTGGGGACGAACGGACCATTTTGCTCGAAGACTATTTCATCGCGTACGGTCAGCAAGACCTGGCACCCGGCGAATTTGTCAGCAGGATCATCGTGCCAAAGCCGCACCAGCATTTGACGTTTGCAGCCTATAAATTGTCCAAGCGATTTGATCAGGATATCTCTGCCGTGTGTGCAGGCTTTGGTGTCACTGTTGAGGCAGGAAAAGTGACAGCGGCAAAGCTTGCTTTCGGCGGCATGGCGGCAACGCCCAAACGCGCAGCAAACGCTGAAGCAGCGCTTGTTGGCAACAGTTGGGACAAAGCAACCATTCAGAATGCGATGGCCGTGATGAAGGATGATTTCACACCGCTTGATGATATGCGGGCTTCTGCAAAATACAGAAGCATTAGTGCGGCAAATCTGTTGATGAAAATGTACTTAGAAAGTACTGGCGATACGGCGACCCGAGTGGTTGGCGAAAAGGAGGCGGCGCATGCCTAAAGATCAGACAGCGGGCGCGACGTCCAGTATCAGCGGCGCCGTACACCGGGATCTAAAGCATGATAGTGCGCACAAGCATGTAGCGGGCAGCGCCGTTTACATCGATGATATGGCTGAGCCTAAAAATATGCTGCATATTTATGTAGCGATGAGCGAAAAGGCCCATGCCACGATCACGTCGCTTGATCTTGGCGCGGTACACGCTGCGCAAGGCGTTGCCTGTGTGCTGACGGCTTCTGATATTCCCGGCCATAATGATGTGAGCCCGTTTGCGGGTGATGATCCGCTGTTTGCGGAAACGCTGGTGGAATATATTGGTCAGCCAATTTTTGCCGTGGCCGCGTGTAGTTTGGAAGAAGCGCGGGCCGCTGCAAAACTGGCTGTCGTCTTGTATGATGAGCACCCAGCATTGATTACAATTGACGCCTCTGAAGCTGCGGGTTCGGTAATTGAAGATAGCCAAAAGATGGGGCAGGGAGACGCCGCTGCGAAGCTCGCGTCGGCACCAAATCGGCTTTCAGGCAGTTTCCGCATTGGCGGGCAGGACCATTTCTACCTGGAAGGCCAGATCGCATTTGCTACGCCAAAAGAAGACGGCGATGTGCATGTATATTCGTCCACCCAGCACCCCAGCGAAGTGCAGCATCTTGTGGCGCATGTGCTCGGCAGGCCATCAAATGCGGTAACCGTTGAAGTGCGGCGTATGGGCGGTGGCTTTGGCGGCAAGGAAACGCATCCGGCGATGTTTGCGGCGATCAGCTCGCTCGTTGCGGTGAAAACTGGCCGGCCAGCAAAGCTGCGGCTTGACCGCGACGATGACATGATCATGACCGGCAAACGCCACGATTTTAAATATAGCTACGACGTAGGCTTCGGCGCTGAAGGCAGAATTGAAGGCATCAAGATCGAGCTGGCATCGCGCTGTGGCCGCTCGACCGATCTGTCGCCTGCCATCAATGACCGAGCGATGTTCCATGTGGACAATTGTTACTATCTGTCAGATGTCGATATCTTGTCGCACCGCTATAAAACCCACACAGTGTCGAACACTGCGTTTCGCGGTTTTGGGGGGCCACAAGGCATGATCGGTATTGAGCGGGTGATTGAGCATATTGCTCTGGAGCTGAGGCTTGATCCACTCGATGTGCGCATGGCCAATCTTTACGGTGATACCGAGCGAAACATCACGCCGTTCGGGATGACTGTAGAGGACAGCGTTGCAGAAGAGATCATGGAAACGGTTGCCGAAACAAGTGATTACCGGGTGCGCCGCAAAGCCATTCGCGCTTATAATGCGACTAGTCCCGTTTTGAAAAAAGGCATCAGCATTACGCCGGTCAAGTTTGGCATCAGCTTTACCACCAAGCACCTTAATCAGGCCGGTGCGCTTATTCATATATATTCCGACGGCAGTGTGCATCTGAACCACGGCGGGACAGAGATGGGCCAGGGCCTGTTCACCAAGGTTTCGCAAATCGTCGCCGAAGAATTTCAAATTGATGTAGAGCGTGTAAAAATCACCGCGACCACCACTGAAAAAGTACCTAATACGTCTGCAACAGCCGCGTCGTCCGGCACTGATCTGAACGGCATGGCAGCGCTCGATGCGGCACGTACCATCAAGGCACGGCTTGTTGAGTTCGCAGCAGAAAAATACGGTTGCGGCAAGGACCGGGTGATATTTAAGGCCAATCAGGTGTTCATTGAGAACCGCGCGATGGCCTTTGATGCCCTCATTATGGAAGCGTATCTGGGGCGGGTATCGCTATCCTCCACCGGCTTTTATAAAACTCCGAAAATTCACTATGATCGGGCGAGCCACAAAGGCCGACCATTCCTTTATTTCTGTTACGGTGCTGCGGTATCAGAAGTGGTAATTGATACGCTGACCGGCGAAAATAAAGTGTTGCGAACGGATATTCTTCACGAAACGGGGCGGTCACTGAATCCTGCGATTGATATCGGCCAAATCGAAGGCGCCTTCATTCAAGGTATGGGCTGGCTGACAACTGAAGAGCTGGTGTTCGGTGCGGATGGCAGCTTGAAAACCCATGCGCCTTCTACTTACAAAATCCCAGCCTGCTCCGACAGGCCAGACGAGATGAACATCACGCTGTGGGAAAAAGGCAGGAACTTGGAGGCTACCATTCACCGTTCGAAAGCGGTGGGTGAGCCGCCGTTTATGCTGGCAAATGCTGTCTTCACCGCGCTTATTGATGCTGTGGCCAGTGTCGGCGGCTACAAGATTTCGCCTGAACTTGATGCACCCGCAACACCAGAAGCCGTACTGATGGCAGTGATGGACGTTGCTGAACGAGCAGGCGCGTAACACTGTGTGGGACTGGGTTGAAAGTGCACGTAAATTCTCTGAAGAGGCAGCCTTCATTCTTGTCACAATAGTGGGCGCAAAAGGCTCTGTCCCTCGCGAAACGGGCACCAAAATGCTGGTTTCAGACTGTTCGCTTGAGGGTACCATTGGCGGCGGCAACTTCGAATTTAAAATCATTGAACAAGCGCGAAAATTCTTAAAACAGACAGACACCGAGTATGTGTTTCAATCCTATGCGCTTGGGCCGCTTCTAGAGCAGTGCTGTGGCGGCAACGTTACTATCTTGTTGGAACGTATCGAAGCTGGTGCAGCTTTCCTTACTGAGCCGCGCAAGGCTTTCCTGAAAACCACGTTCACGAGTAGGGGCCTCCACAAGGAATGGCATGATCACTACGCCCAGCGAACGTTGTTTTTTGTGGACGGTCAGGAAGACCGGTTCGAAGGCGAGCCGAAGAATGCAGCAGCTATGCTGGAGCAAGTTTCGCGCAGGCCGCAACAGCTTTATATGTTTGGCGCGGGCCATGTTGGCAGAGCAGTTGCCGCGGCGCTGCGGGACCTACCGTTTCGCGTTACTTGGGCGGATAGCCGTGAAAGTGAATTCCCGGAGCGTATCGCTGCAAACATTGAAAAACGCTGCACTGAAGATTATTTAGCTGTGGCCGAAGAGGCAGAACCCGATGCGCTCTATTTGATATTCACGCACAGTCACCTGCTTGATCTAGAGCTTGTTGGTAAAATACTTGGTCGGGACGATGCGCTATATTGCGGGTTGATCGGCTCAAAGACCAAGCGCGCACGGTTTGAGAAAAAACTGGCTGATAATGCCGACACGGCGACGCTTGATACCAGAAAACTTACCTGCCCGATGGGGGTTGCTGGCATAACCGGTAAAGAGCCAAGCGTTATCGCCGTGGCCGTTGTGGCAGAGTTGATGCAGCAAATAGACGGGCTATAGAATAGAGATTTTCGGTAGATCTGCACTGAAGCGCTTATCGTTCTTCAGGGCGGCCGACAGGTAATCAATGAAAACTCTGATGCGTGGCGGCATATGGCGGCCGTAGGGAAATAAGGCCGTAAGGTAACTGTCGCCCGGCATATAGTCTGTGAGAACGGCTTTCAGCTTGCCAGCTTTTACTTCCTCCGCAACTTCCCAGTAAGCTTTAAGAACTAGGCCCCTGCCTGCGACGGCCCAGTCTGTTAGAACGTCGCCGTTATTGCTGTCGAGGTTGCCGTGAACGGCAAGATCATACGCCCCTTCTGTACCGGTAAACTGCCAGCGAAATTGGCGCGAACCAGGAAACCGCAACAGCAGACAGTTGTGCGCAGTGAGTTCGTGCGGATCCGAGGGAACGCCGTGTTGTTTCAGATAACTTGGTGCTGCAAATATATAACGCGGGCAGGGTGCAAGCATACGGGCTTTTAGGCTGCTATCAACCAACGGGCCGCTGCGGACGGCAATGTCCATGCCGTCAGCGAGCATATCTACAAGCTGATCTGTCATGCGGTATTGCAGTTGGATATCAGGGTAGGCTTCGCTGAAGTCAGCAATCATTGCATTGAGGAACTGTTTCCCGAAAGAAGTGGAGCTAGTTAGTTTCAACACACCGCGCGGTGACTGAGCCTCTTCTACGATGCGGCTCTGCGCCTCGTCAACGCGGCGGGTGATGTCTAAACAGTCCTCATAGTACCGCTTGCCGGCTTCTGTGGCGTTCATGCTACGAGTGGTTCTGACAAACAAGCGGATACCAAGGTGGTTCTCTAAGCGCGCCATGCGGCTGCTGACAAGCGCAGGCGACATGCGTAGCGCGCGGCCAGCTGCAGAAAAGCTGCCTTTTTCCATCACGCGAATGAAAACACCCATGTCGTCGAATAAACTCATGCTTTCTATTATCAAATATTTTTTGAAAAATCTTAAAAATATGACGTATTATAAAATATATATAAATAGGTAAGGTGGTCACTCCAATACTGGTGCAACTATCTGGTAGGGGAATAACGGAAACGCTTTACTGTTTCCTTCAGCTACACAGTGCGCTGCCTGCAAGGCTTATGGTTTTCCCAAGCTTTAAAACACTTGCATTAATGCGGCGCAGAAGCTGGACGGGCCCGCTTGCGGCGCTAGTCTGGCGCGGTTAGCCGGGGAAAATAAGGTAAAGTAGAAAAGCGATTGCGGGCTTTATGATCGATGCTCTCCAAAGCTAGACCATATAGCTATTTGCTGCAGCACCCTCGGGTGCTGCCACCTTTATTCCCCCGCCACCTTTTTTTTGGTATTTGTACGGGGTATGGTTTGTTGTTTGGGAATTCAATTTTTGTAAGGACACATACCGATGGAGATTGATTTTGCTCCGTGGCTCAATATGGCCATTCGCTGGCTGCACATCATCACAGGCATTGCCTGGATCGGGTCGTCCTTCTATTTCGTCTGGCTAGACAATCACCTTGAAAAGCCAGCTGAACCTAAAGAGGGCCTCTCAGGTGAGCTTTGGGCTGTGCACGGTGGTGGGTTTTACCACAAGCAAAAATACGCTGTAGCACCCGCCAATATGCCGGATAATCTCCACTGGTTTAAATGGGAAGCCTATTTTACCTGGATGAGCGGCTTTGCGCTCTTGGCGTTGATTTATTACTACGGCGCTGATCTGTTTCTGATCGATAAAAGTAAGATGGACCTGAGCCAATGGCAGGCTATTGGTTTGAGCTTGGCTTTCATTGCTGGCGGTTGGGCCATTTATGATGGTCTTTGCCGCTCCCCGCTTGGGCAGAAGAACAAGCTTGTAGGCTTGATCTGGTTCGCGGTTCTCGTGGGTGCCGCGTATGGGCTCACCAATATATTCAGTGACCGGGCGGCTTATGTTCATATCGGTGTGATTGTGGGCAGTGTGATGGCCTTCAATGTGTTTATGGTGATTATTCCGAATCAGAAAAAAGTGGTGGCCTCCCTGCTGGCGGGCGAGGCACCAGATCCGCGCCTTGGGCAGATCGGCAAGCAGCGGTCTTTGCATAATAACTATATGACACTGCCGGTACTGCTGATGATGATCAGTACGCATTACCCGATGACCTTTGGGAATCCGTATAACTGGGTGATCTTGGCTGGGCTGGCTATTGTCGGCGTACTTGTGCGGCATTTTTTCAACTTGCGCCATAAGGGCCAGTCGAACATGGCGTATCCTGTCAGCGCCGCTGTGTTGTTCGTATTGATTATGGTATTCGCCGCCAATATGGAAGCCCGTGAGCGGGCATCGCACAGTGTTTCAAGCGCGACCTTCTCCCAAGTTCAAGCCATTATTGGCAAGCACTGCGTCAGTTGCCATGCGGCCGTGCCGACCAGCGATGTTTTCGAAGAAGCGCCGGGTGATGTAAAATTGGATAGTCCGGCTCTTATTCGTAAATATGCACCCCGTATATTGGAGCAGGCCGTAACATCTGACATTATGCCGCTTGGTAACGAAACGGGCATGACTGACGAGGAGCGCGCGACGCTCGGCAAATGGATCGAAGATCAAGCCGCTAAGGAATAATGACATGCGCACACTTGTGGCAAAACCATTAACGGCGGAGGCTTTTGCGCCCTACGGCGACGTTATAGAGGCGTCGTCAGCTGCTGAGATGATCCGCATAAATCAGGGCAATACGCTTAGGTTTCATAACCTGATGCCGCTCGATGTGGCCGACGGCGGCGGCAGTGCGTGCGTGAATATATTTCGTTCAACACCGCTAGCGTTGCCGATTGTGATTAAAACCATGGAATATCACCCGCTTGGAAGCCAGGCCTTTATGCCGCTTTCGGGTGAGCCTTACCTTGTGGTGGTTGGCAAGGCAGGGCAGTTTGATGGTACAGTACTTGAAGCCTTTATTGCCGCGCCCGAGCAAGGCGTGAATTATGCCAAAGGCACATGGCACCATTTCAGTTTGGCGCTCAATAAAGTGAGTGACTTTCTTGTGCTCGACCGTCAGGGCGACGGTGATAACTGTGTGGAACATGACTTAAGCGCTGACGAACAGGTTACCATTTCTTTTTAAGAAGTGGGGCTTCCCGGTACGCGAACAGCACAAAATCCGGGCTCTTGAATGCTGCTCTTACACAAATGTTAAGCGCTAGCATCCCGGTCATGTTGCAGGGCGCCAGCAATATAGGTGTGGCTGATCATACGGTCGTCGCCCAGCATTGTGATGACGAATAATTTTTCGTCCAGGTCCTTACATTTCTTCAGGCGGCGGTCCAGCAGTGGAGTGGAGGCCATGTCAAGCACAAGGAAATCGGCTTCCTTACCTTTTTCGAAGTTGCCAATTTTGTCTGACGCGTTCAGGGCTGTAGCCCCGCCCAGAGTTGCCAGGTAAAAGGATTTATAGGCGCTCAACTGTTCACCGCGCAAACGGCAAACCTTATAGGCTTCGTTGAGGGTTTGCAGAATAGAGAAGCTGGTGCCCGCACCGACGTCAGTACCCATGCCAGTTTTCACGCCGTACTTTTCGGCTTCTTTTAAATTGAAAAGCCCGCTGCCTAAAAATAGATTTGATGTTGGGCAAAAAGCAATAGCCGCATCGGCTTCCGCCATGCGCTGAAATTCGGCGCCTTCAAGGTGCACGCAGTGAGCAAAAACAGATCGGTTGGTCAGGAGCCCAAAGCGCTCATATACATCCAGATAGTCTTTGCTGCTGGGATACAGGCTTTGCACCCAGTCGATCTCACTTGTATTCTCAGATAGGTGCGTATGCATCAGTACGCCCGGGTGGTCAGCAAGTATTTGCGCGGTGCGTTGCATCTGATCATCGGAACAAGCTGGCGCAAAGCGGGGGGTGACTGCGTAACCGAGACGGCCCTGTCCGTGCCATTTCTCAATAAGCTCGCGGCTGTCTGCGTCACCACTTTCTGCGGTGTCGCGCACGGCTTCAGGCACGTTTCTATCCATCAGCGCTTTGCCTGCGATCAGTCGCATATTGCGCTCGAACGCGCTGGCAAACAAGGCGTCTACAGACTGCTTGTGAACAGTCCCGTAAACAAGCGCGGTGGTGGTCCCGTTTCGCAGTAACTCTTTGATGAAAAAGTCCGCGCATTCGGCAGCGTGAGCCGGGTCAGCGAAGTTAGCTTCCTCTGGGAAAGTATATTTTTCGAGCCAGTCGAGTAATTCTTCGCCGTATGATGCAATGATATCAAGCTGGGGAAAATGGATGTGTGTATCGATAAAACCGGGGATGAGCATGCTGCCGGTGTGATCAACGATTTTGGTGCTTGGCGAAATGTTTTTGCTTAGGTCCGCGAAATCGCCTGCCTCGATGATGGCGCCGCCTTCGACAAGTAGAAGTCCGTCTTTATAATATGCGTGCGCGGCCTCGGCCCCTACAATTGAAGGATCATCCAGCATGTGGAAAACGGAGCCGCGATAGCCAATCATCTGTGGTCCTTCAGAGTATATATACGCTCTAATATAAATCCTGACCATTTGGTCAGAAATTGAAAGTACCCGACCTAAGTGCTGCCTGCAAGCGCTTTAGCCGTTGGTAACACATTCAAATTTATCTTAAGGGAAGTGACAGGAGATCGTTAGAAAATTCGCCATTTGAAGGGTATTCCGAGGCCTTTATTGTGTGTTTGTTCCTTTAGGGTAACTACGTCGACATATGCTAGGATTTTAACGATGTTTTTATCGTCGTCATACAGCGGCATATAAAAGGCGATAGCTTCAAGGTGCCGTTTTTCCTTAGAGAGTGCTGGCGTGACTGTTAGGATTGGCTGATTACCTAACAAGAGCAGACGTGCGGCTTCGTAAATACGCTCAGCGGCCCGTTCATTATTCATCTCATTCACGTCTTTATCAGATATTTCGCCGTAATAACTTGCGACAAATGTGCCGATCAGGCGGACATGAAGGGCCAGTTTTCCATCCCTATTTAGCACGTCCATTATAACCATACGGTCGAGATATGCCTTTAGCTGTGTTGGCTGAATATCTCGTCTGCGGGGGTGGTCAAGGGAAGTCCAAAGATCGGCAAAAAAGTCTACAGTTTTATGCTTGCCCAAAATCTCGTTTCCGGAATAGGCTTTGAAGTCGCCGTACCGCGCTTCATCTGACGTTCCTAATCCGGTGTAACCTAGCACTGAATACCCTTATTTTAGCATACCTATTAACTCTAACCTTAGCTGGTTTTCATCTAAAATGGGACTCAAATTCTCGCGGAAACACTAATAAAATGAAGTTGAGTAGGTTTTATTTTCAATCGATATCGAGGCACCAACAACGGCCAACGGCGGTGAACCCTGCTCGCTCATAAATTTTAGCGCCGCCTGCACTGGCTTGTAGGGTAAAAGACGTGGCTCCTTGGGCTATTGCCTCAGCAAGAACCGCATCAAACATTTTGCTGCCAAGGCCTTTTTTCTGCAGTACTGGCCGTACGGCGACATCGTATATCCCGGCAATGCCGTCTTCGAGGATAAAACTTCCTGTTGCCGCAGCGATACCGTTTTCATACGCGAGATGATACTCAACTTTCAGGTCGAGGATGCTTGCGTCTTCCTGTGCCGCATAAATGGACTGCACCATGATGCCTTCTGGGTCTTCCCCAAATACATTGGCGATAACACTGCCGACATCCATCAAGTGCGCTGAATGGTGCACATGTGTTGTCTCTAAAAGGTCCTGATTGGCAGGGAGTTTTTTCAGGTCCGCTACAGTAGCAGTCATGACTAACATTTCTTCAATTGTACCCGCTTGGACAGGCAGGTTTTGAAGTTGCCCTTCCTGCCAGCTCCAGACTGCAAAGGAGTTGCCGTCAAAAAGCTCGGTTCGTGCCTGGTCGATAATTTTGAAAGCGCCGCGGTTGCTTGTGGGGTCCAGCACGAGCGCATTAAAAGTTGTTGTCGAACTGCCACTAAAGATGGCTTGGGCGCCGGTGAAGGAACGCGTGGTAAAAAGCGGATCGGCCTTTGCCCAGGCGCTTACTTTGGCCGTGAAGTTTAGGCGGTTTTCTATGCTCTTTTGCTCGGTCATGGGCTTGGGTCTTTGCTATGCAGTGTTTTCAGTAGCGCCAGTTGGCAGCTTTGGTTTCTTTGTGAAGCTAGTAAAGATAAAGCACAGCAAGTTCAAGACCTGCGACAGAGCGCCGGCGGCCAGGAACATCGCCGCGATTTTAGCTTCCGGCCCGTCGATAAAACCCATCAGGGTGATGCCGAGCCCGGCGAACAGTAAATCGGTGTTAGGTAGGAAGGGCACACGGGTTAACACCATTTGCGCCGTCAGCAACAAGAGCCATGTATCGAAGGATACCTCTGGCAACACTACAGCCCACTGCGCTGCTTGCAGCACCAGTATTGCGACCAGGCGTATTAAGTGGATGATAAATACGCGTTTTGAGCGGGTAACGTCCAGCGCCAGTATTTTGCTGTGATATTTGATAACCACGGGTACGACGATCAGCCCCGCGGCGAGCGACAAGCCGATGGCTAGGTCAAAGTCGCCGCCTGCGTTTGTTAAAAGCGCTAGCTGACCAGTGAAGAAGAAACCGGCGAGCAACGCCACGGTGAAACTGTTTGAAGCAACAGACGAAATAATTGTGCTGTCTTTTATCGCAGATACGATGGCCTTGCCGTCATGCTTTAGGTTTTTATTGGCCCAAACGGCAAGGAAAGCCTCGCCTGCATAGCTAATGAGCGCGAGGTTAAATACGCGCATACGAACAAAAATGCCGAACTTTTCTTTTACTTCCGGCCCCCAGATTACCTGGTAGGCTTTCCATTCTCCGATGGGAAGCGCGAAATACCACAGGAGGAAAAAGACATAATACCAAGGCGAGGTAGGAAGGGCCGCCCCGACTTCTGCCCAACCGATACCAGCAAGCTCCTGCGCGATGAAATAGAGCACACCTGCAATCGCCGCAACTTGCAAAACGCGCAGTAAAATCCGCACAGCCGCAGTTTGTAGAAGGTGTTTGTACGCACCCGCTTTCCGGGCAATATTCTGGAATATGTCAGGCATTGTTCGCTGGCTACTATACTCTTAGAGTGAAGCGTTGTGGCAGGCAGTACGGTCGTTGTTATCTTGGCTGCTTGGTTCCCGCTATATGGGCCTTTTCACTAAACTTCCAAGGGCCCTTGAAAGCTCAGTCCTCTGTCTATGAAATATCACCAATTGAGGCATTGGCATCCATGAATTCTTTGTGAATGAACGTGAAACCGTTTCTTAGCTGCCTCTTGCTGTGGCTCTAGAAAAAAATGCAGCAGCGCTTCAGGCCCACGGTAACGCTAATTGCGATTAATTCTTACGTGCTATCAAAGGCTTGAGCAATTGGTTGCTTTGTAGTTAACCATGATTCCGCCGGAAACGCCCTGTTTCATTGATGTTTCTGTACGTTCTGGCATTGAAAAATCTTGACCGCCCCCTACATAGTTGATAATGCTACTAAGAATGGTTCGCAGTAATAAGGTTTTGTAAGCGTTATGTATGTTTGTGTCTGCAATGGTTATACCGATGGTGAGATCCGTAATGCGGTGCGCGAAGGCGGTGTAAGTACAGCTGAGGAAGCCTTTCTTTCCCTTGGAAATGGGTTCTGCTGCGGCACCTGTAAAGATTGCGCGAGTGACTTGGTGGCAGCTGAGTTGCCGAACCGCAGGATACTGGCCGCTGAATAGCAAGGCGATTGCAGGTAGCTGTTAGGTACAAAAAAAAGGTCCAAACCATATGGTTGGGCCTTTTTTTTGCATTTAATCTGCGACGGACGCGTTGCTCCACTTTCGTTGAGCAGGATTCCTTATTCAGCAGATGCAGACTGAAGTTGGATATAATTATTAATGCCCATTTTCGCAATAAGTCCAATCTGCGTTTCTAGGAAATCGATATGCTCTTCTTCTGAGCTTAAGATATCTTCAAACAGATCCCTTGAAACAAAGTCGCGCACGCCTTCGCAGTAAACGATAGCGTCTTTCAGGTCTCCATGAGCCTGGTGCTCAATCTTAAGGTCCCCTTCGATAATCTCTTCGACGTTTTCGCCGATCATCAATTTACCGAGCGCCTGCATAGCTGGCAGGCCTTCCAGGAATAAAATGCGCTCAATGAGAACATCGGCGTGCTTCATCTCGTCGATGCTTTCTTCCATTTCCTTGGCAGCCAGTTTGCTGACGCCCCAGTCCTTAAGCATACGAGAATGGAGGAAATATTGATTGATCGCAGTCAGTTCATTTTTAAGAACTGTATTCAGATGCTTTATAACTGTTGCATCGCCTTTCATAGCTACCTCCTTTAGGGGAATATCTACGCGCACTATATACCCCGGAAAGACGGAGAACAAGGGTTATTAATTTTTGCTAACTCCTATTAATATCAAGAGAAATTAGAATATCTAGTTGCAAATGATAGCGCGTCGCAGGTGCAATGTTTTGCCCTCATAAAGAGAATTAATAGCAGAATTTACAGACGGTGATTTGCGCGATATAAACGAGGCATATTTCAGCGCCATACAGGCAGAAAGTTTAATCCAGAGAACTATATGACTGCACCGCATCCAATTCTCTATAGCTTCCGGCGTTGCCCTTATGCGATGCGCGCTCGCATGGCTATAAAGGTGTCTGGTCAGCAAGTGGCGCTGCGAGAAGTGGTGCTTCGGGATAAGCCTGAAGCCATGATAGAGGTGTCGCCAAAAGCGACAGTGCCCGTCCTGGTGCTAACGGATGGTATTGTGGTTGATGAAAGCTTTGACATCATGCTGTGGGCGCTGGCACAGAACGATCCTGAGGGCTGGCTCGTGCCAGAGGTAGGTACCTTAGACGAGATGCTTGCCTTAGTGCAAACGTGTGATCGGGACTTTAAGTCGCACCTTGACCGCTACAAATATGAAAACCGGTATGAAGGTGTAAGTGCGTTGGAGCACCGTGCGGAGGCAGAGAGTTTTCTTGCAATACTGGATACGAGATTGGAGGCTGCCAAATACCTGTTCGGTAGTAGGCCAGCGCTCGCAGATTTTGCAGTGGCACCCTTCATCCGTCAGTTCGCCAATGTGGATAAAGACTGGTTTGGCGGCACGCCCTATAAGCATTTGCAAAGATGGTTGGCAACTTTTTTGGTAAGCCCGGCTTTTACCAGCGTGATGCATAAGTATCCGCAGTGGCACTCGGGCGATGCCCTGCTGTTTTTTGGCGGAGTGGATGATTGATCCCGCTCGGCTGTTTTATTTAGGTTAAGAATTAGGAGACAAATGATGGTTAAAAAAGCACGAGTGAAATGGGCTGGCGATATGACGTTTATCGGCGAGTCGTCGAGCGGGCATGCTGTTGTGATGGATTCCGGCTCCGATGACGGCGGCCTTGACCACGGCATTCGCCCGATGGAGATGCTGCTTCTCGGTGCCGGTGGCTGCGCCAGTATCGACGTGATGTTGATGCTGCAAAAGTCACGGCAAAAGGTAACAGATGCTTGGGTTGAGCTGGAAGCAGAGCGAGCCCCTGAGCCGCCGCGTGTGTTCACCAAAATTCACATGCATTTCGTTATTACGGGCGTTGATATTGACCCGCGCCGGGTCGAGCGAGCGATTGCTCTGTCTCAGGAAAAGTACTGTTCTGCATCGGTACAACTTGCGGCATTGTCAGAAATAACGACTGATTTTGAAATCATAGAACCCGCTTAAGTTGCTTTAAATACAGGGTGTTGCGAAAATCCGCCCGTTGCGCTTCGTTCTAAAATCGCGTAGTCTGGTCCCGCATTTGTTGAGAGTTTTACATGGGGTACAGGCATGAAGAACAAGCGGGTAGACAAGGTGCAGAACAAGCGGTTGGCGCCAATGGGGCTGCGGGCCTTTTTCAAACTGGCAGAAAGTTGGGATCTAAGCGTTGAGCAACAGATGGTGTTGCTCGGCCGGCCGTCACGCAGCACTTTCTATAATTGGCGGGCGGGAAAAATCTCTGGTGTGCCGCACGATACGCTGTCGCGGTTGTCGCAATTAATGGCGATCCACCACTCGTTGCACACGCTGTTTGACGATGATGATCAGGCAACCAACTGGATTTTTCAGCCCAACGCGCAGCTTGCTGGGCAAAGCGCTTTGAACCGACTGCTGGAGGGGGAGGTGATGGACCTGCATGTGGTGCGCACCTATCTTGACGGCATGGCGCAAATTCAGTGAAGTTAGCGGAAGATACTGAGGCGGTGCTGGGCTCTGCGACGATAAATACTGCTGAGCTCTCCACTATGTTCCTCAACTGGCCCGCCGCCTACCGTCTGCGCCCCGCTCGCTTGCCAGCGGCAGAACCGCTATCGCTGTTGGGCGAAGACGTTGCCGGGTTGCTGGAACTGAAGGCTCTGACTGCGCCAGAACCATCGCGCAATAAAGGTAAGCTTCACACTCTCGATACGCAACAAACAAGGCGTCCAAAAGCTGTGACTACGGCCTTTAACGCACCGCTGCCTGAATGGCGTTTTGCACAGCGGGGCACGCCTCACATCGTGCTTGCGAGCAGCGTAGCGGCCGCCCTTCATGTTGCATCAGAAATATACGGTCAGTTTTTGCTAGATACCGGACAAGGCGGCTCTGTTGTCAGTTTTGTTGTGGAACGGTACCGGCTCAGCGGAACCTTTGCAGACTTACGCACCGCTGCTGACTATCCTGCGTGTTATGACCTGTTGGCCCATGTTGTTCCGCAGACGCTGGTGAGCGATCTTCTAAACGGGAACGGGAGCGGTTTGCTATATTCTGCCGGAGAGGGGGAAGCGGTTATTGCTTTACCACCTTGTCAGATTACAGGCGGCGAAATAGAACGGGCGTTAGCGCTGGAGTGGGACGGCAGCCGTTTTGCGCGCAGTTTTGATTACCGCGATATGTATTGGCGACCGGTTGGAAGTTCGAGTGCCAAACTTAACTCTGAGTAGGCTTCCAGTTCAACGCGGCATTCAATTCAATCAACGTTAGATACCCGCCAAAGACGCAGCCTGTATCAATGAACAGAGCGGAACCAAGACGCTCCGGGGAGCTGACTGGTGTGTGGCCGTGCACGGTAAGAACAGCGGTCTTGTCAGTGATTGCCAACTTGTTTTGAATGACTTTCCTGCTCCACAGCATATGGTTCACCATCTTTTTATCGTTTACTGCATCTGTAATTGTAGCCCAGTCTTCGCCTGGCCATTCAGCATGGCAGATACCAATTTTCTTGCCGCCTTCTATATCAAGCGTGATCGCGACGGGGAGGTTTATGGCTAATCTGTAGCAGTCGATAATGGCCGCGCCCGCCATCTCGTGAAACCAGTTACCGCCGTTCATTAGCCAATGCATCAGGGAATATTGATCACTGGAGTCCAGCAGCATCGCTTCATGATTGCCGCGCACAGAATGGAACCACGGTTGGCGGGTAAGCTTCAGCATCTGGTAGCTGTTGGGGCCCCGGTCGATTAGGTCGCCAACGCTGATTACCCGGTCGACTTTTGGGTCAAACTCAGCTTCCCCTAGGGCGACCAGCAAGGCGTCTAGCCGGCCGTGTACATCGCCCAAGAAGAAGTCGCGCCCGTCAGTATTGACGGGCAGGTGGATATGAAAAGGGTCTGTTGACTGGCGTTCCAAAGTATCCTTTAGATCAACGTATCCCTTGTCTAACCCAGGTTAGCCAAGAGCCGCCGTCGCTTGTTTGAGCCACGCATTGGTTACACTATCGACGATGGGACCTAATTTCTCGTAAACGGTCGCGTGGTATGTATTGAGCCATGCAAGTTCGGTTTCGTTCAGCTTGCTGGCGTCAATCAAATTGTGGTCAATCGGGGCCCAAGTCAGGTTTTCAAACTCGAACATATCGCGGCCCTCTGCGCTTTCTGCGGGGCGCACTGTCACAAGGTTTTCAATGCGGATGCCGTATTCGCCTTCTTTATAATAGCCGGGCTCGTTCGATAAGATCATGCCTTCTTCCAGCGGAACCATGGTGCCGAACTTGGCGATGCGCTGCGGGCCTTCGTGTACAGCAAGGAATGAGCCTACGCCGTGGCCGGTCCCATGATCATAATCAAGGCCGATCTCCCACAACGGTCGGCGGGCGATGCTATCAAGCGCCATGCCCGGTGTGCCCTTGGGGAAACGTGTCATCGACAGCGCGATGTGCCCTCTAAGAACGCGCGTGAAACGGTCTTTCATCTCATCAGTAGGAGTGCCGACAATCACCGTGCGGGTGATGTCAGTGGTGCCGTCCAGATACTGACCGCCGCTATCGCAAAGGAAAATGCTGTCCATCTCCAGCGGCAGGTTTGTCTCTTCTGACACTCTATAGTGACAGAGTGCGCCGTTAGGGCCGGCTGCAGAAATGGTATCAAAGCTGCGGTCTTTTAAAATCTCTCGCTTCTGGCGAATTTCCCAAAGCTTGGCCGCGGCTGATAATTCGTCCAGTTCACCCTTCGGTGCTTCGGCTTCAATCCAGCAAAGGAATTCACTAATCGCTGCGCCGTCACGAATATGCGCATCGCGAGAACCCTGAATTTCAACTTCGTTCTTGCGGGCTTTTGGCAGGATGCAAGGGTCTTGGCCTTCAACCAGTTTGGCGCCGGCATCGCGCAAAGTTTTATAAACTAGCGCGTTGTTGCTGGCCGCGTCGACCAGTATGCTTTTGCCTTCAGCGCCAAGCTTTGCAAGCTCGGTATAAAAAGCAGTGCGCGGCTCAAGCCGCACTTTGTTGCCGAGGAACATGCGCAATTCGCTGGTTACTTTGCGTTCGTCGACAAAAAGTGTTGCCTGCTCGTTGGCGTCCATGATGGCAAACGCGTGCGGAACTGGTGTGTTCAGCACATCTTTACTGCGCACATTGAAGGCCCACGCCACACTGTCGAGCATGGTTATAACAGCTGCGTCTGCACCTTGCTCAGAAATGCTGGCAGCGATCTCAGTGCGTTTGTCTTCGGCTGATTTTCCGGTGTATTCCTCCGGGTGGCCGTACACTGCCTCAAGCGAGGCGGCTGGCTGGTCCGCCCACGCAGCATCAATTGGGTTGCTGTCTACGGCAACAAGTGTAACGCCTGTTCCTTCAAACGCGGCGGCGGCGAGTTGTTCCCAAGACACGGTGGCAAGCTCGGCGTCATAGCCAATACGCTGGCCTTTAGCTGTGTTGTCTTTCAACCATTTGAACAGCGGATATTCTTCAAAATGGTGACGCTCGATATAAGTATCGTCCACCTCAGCCACCACCTGAATGGTATAGCGGCCATCAATGAAGATTGCGGCTTTATCCGTTAGCACCACACCGTTTCCAGCAGATCCAGCAAAGCCTGTTACCCAATGAAGGCGCTGGGCATAATCACCGACATATTCGCTCATATGCTCATCGGTCAGCGGCACGATAAATCCGTCCAGATTTTGCTTTTTCAGCTCAACGCGCAAGGCTTCAAGGTGCTTCGGATTGGTGGCCACTGTTTGTCTCCCGGTGATGGTTTTATTCTTGTAGGCTTTCTTGGCAGCGATAGGCCACTTTAGCAAGCGCAAAGCAGCTTTACAGGGTGCGTATGGCGGCGTACCAAGGTGGAAATAAATTGATACGTATGCCAAAGGATTATTTGCGAATGTTAACCGCCCCCAAGAAGCTTAGAGCGCCGAAAGCCGCGCAAAAACCTTACAGCGCGACGCACCACGGCATAACCCATTTCGATCCGTACTTTTGGCTGAAAGATCCTGGCTACCCAGACGTCAAAGACGAGCAGATCCTCGGCTACCTGAAAGAAGAGAACGACTATTACCAACAGGTAATGGCCCCGCACAAGACGCTGACAGATACGCTGTTTGCTGAAATTAAAGGCCGGGTGAAAGAAGATGATGTGGGTGTGCCGTGGCAACAGGGCAAGTATGATTACCGTTGGTCGTTCAGTAAGGGCGCGCAGTACCGCACATGGTTTTACCGGCCGCGCACAGCTGATGCGTTCACTGGCGAAGGTTGGAAAACCCTATTTGATGAGACAGATGCCGCTGCAGGAAAAGAGTTTTTCAAGCTCGCGACCCTAAGTGTGAGCCCAGATGGTCGTTACCTCGCTTACAGTGTAGACGATAACGGATCTGAGCGTTTCACTGTGAAAATCAAAGATCTGGCATCTGGCGAGATGCTGTTCGATACAATAGACGAAGTATCAGGGGAAGTGGTTTGGGCCGCAGACAGTGCTGCCTTTGCGTATGTGAAAGTATCAAAAGAGTGGCGGCCATACCAAGTGGCCGTTCACACATTGGGGCGGCCCGAAAACACTGTGTTATTTGAAGAAAAAAACACCAGTTTCTTCGTGCATATTGGGGCGTCCAGCTCAGAAAAATATTTGATTATCCGCTCAGCAGACCATGTCACAGCTGAGACATTTTCTGTGCCACTGAGTAATTTTACTGCTGAGCCGGTTTGCTTTGCCGCAAGGCGCGAAGGCCATGATTATTATGTCGATCACGGCGGGCAGGATTTTTATATTCGCTCGAACAAAGATCACACAAATTTCTGCGTTTACAGCGCGCCGGAAGATGCGCCGGCAGAAAGCAACTGGCAGGTCGTAATCAAAGGCACTGAAAGGCGTTATTTGCACGGCATGCAGGCCTTCGCAGATTTCATTGCGGTGGAAGACAGGTTAGATGGGCTTGATCAGATCTATATCTGGTGCAAGCAAGAATGGGGCGGCGAAGGCAGCTACATTAAACTGCCGGAAAGCGTGTACGAAGTGGGGCTCGGGCATAATGCCGAACCAGGGCAGGGTTTTGTCCGCATCAGTTATTCCAGTTTGGTAACCCCGCCGGTGACTTACGATTTTGATCTGGCCACAAGTAAGTTAAGGGTTCGCAAGGAGCAGGAAATACCGTCTGGCTACGATAAAACCGGCTATGCCAGCGAGCGGCTCATAGTGGTCGCACGGGATGGGGCTGAGGTGCCGGTTAGCATTGTTTACAGCAAGAACTGGAAAAAGGGATCAGGCGCGCCGCTGCATCTGTACGGCTACGGAGCCTACGGGTTGGGCATGAGCCCGGCATTCTCCTCTGCGCGTCTGTCGCTACTCGATCGCGGGTTCGCCTATGCAATCGCCCATATTCGCGGCGGCGACGAAATGGGCTACGGCTGGTATCAGGACGGTAAGCTGGAAAAACGCGAAAACACCTTCAATGATTTTGTCGATGTTGCGCGCGCACTGACGGACGGCGGTTACGCCGCAGAAGGTGGGGTTAGCATTTCTGGCGGAAGCGCTGGCGGTGAGCTGATGGGTGCAGTGCTTAATCAGGCACCTGAGCTGTTGAAGGGTGCGGCGATGCATGTGCCTTTTGTGGATGTGTTGAATACTATGCTGGATGCAGACCTGCCGCTCACCCCGATCGAGTGGCCTGAATGGGGTAACCCGCTTGAGGACGAGAGCGCTTACAAAACCATCGCCGCTTACTGCCCCTACAGTAATGTCGAGACTAAAAACTATCCGCCGATGATGGTAACAGGCGGTCTGAATGACCCTCGGGTTACCTATTGGGAGCCAGCGAAATGGACAGCCAAAATGCGCGACCAAAAAACCGATGATAACCTGCTGATGATGAAAATTAACATGGGTGCAGGCCACGGCGGCAAATCGGGGCGGTTCGAGCGTTTGCATGAAGTGGCTGAAGAATATACATTTTTACTGATGTGTTTTGATTTGGCTAACAAGTAATAATTAATAACCGAACGATTGGTTTGTAATTTGACGATGGCAAAAGAAAACACATATTCGCGCACGAAATTGGCCTTGTCAGGTGAGGCAATTGAAACCGAGCGCCTGCGCTTGCGGCCCTTCAAGCCATCAGACGATAATGCCTTTTGGCGCATGCGCAGCAGTGAGGCGGTGATGCAGCATATCCCGCTTGATGTCGCCACCAATAAGGATGAGCAGCTGCAGGAATATGCTGACGAGTTCGCAGCAGGTGAGCGCTACAAATTCTTCTACGCCGTCGAATGGAAAACACCGCCCGCTGAGCGCGTGCACCCAACTGATACTATGATTGGCTGGGTGTTGTTTCGCCCAACCGAAGAAGGCGATTATGTGGAGCTAGGTTATTGGTTCCTGCCGGAAGCATGGGGCAAAGGCGTAGCGACGGAGGCATCGCTCGGCATCGTCCACGGCCAACGCGCCGCCTTAGGTGTGCCACTCAAAGACGTTTTCGCCGAAACCTTCCTGGAGAATGACGCCAGCCGCAAGGTGCTAGAAAAAGTAGGCTTGGAGCTAACCCACCAAGGCTTCCGCTACGAGCGAACCACAAATGTGTTTCACTGGAAAGTGGGGCATTAGTTTTAGGGCAAGCGGTTTTCATTGCCCAAGGTCGGATGTTGGTGATCAATATAGCCCATCAACGCTCGAGCTGCCCTTTTCACTAAAATGAAGGGATGCCGCAGGCCACCTACAGGGAGGGTGTAAGGTGAACAGAATGTCAGGGGTCTACCTTGATCTGTGCCTTATGCCCCAGTTGATGCAATCCTATCAACTATCAGGCCACAGTGCCTCAGGGTTCTTCATCGTTTTGATCTCTAGAATGTTGTTATTTGGATCAGCGATAAAGAAGGTTTCTTGCTCGTATTTATCGCCTTGGAAACGGCGGTAGGGCTTGTCGATATACTCGAGGCCCGCTGCTGCAATGCGGCCTTTAAGAGCATCAAAATCCTCTTGCGTTAGGTGAACGCCAAAATGAGGCACCAGTACCGCCCCCATCTCGACATCATGACGGACCGCAGGTAGTTGCTCCTCGCTCTGATGCAGGGTCAGCTCATTGCCCCATAAATTGACATCTACCCAGCGGCCTTTTTCGCTATTGCCGAGGGTGCAACCGAAAACATCCGTATAAAACTTCACGGTAGTTTCAAGATCGCCAGCTGGAATGGCGAGGTGTAAAATAGCAGACATAGATTTCCTCGTTTCGTTTCGTTTGTAACCTTATAAGGGGAATCAAAGCAGTAAGTAAGAGCGCTTAACCGAAATTCGATAGATTGTGATCGGTGCGGCCCCAACAAAACTGCCGAGTATTGGTAATAGTCGAGAATCCTCCCGGCAAAGATAAGAAGTGCCCATCAATATAGTGCCGACAGCGCCCTTGGTTCCCCTGTCATCATAATGAAAGGATGGAGGACGCCGATGTGGTGTTCGATAATCCGTTTTGAGAGCGCTGATCTATCGGTGGTTTTCAGTATCTCCGCTGCTTTATCGAAATACTCTGTGTAGAGCTCGCTCTCATAGCCGATGTTCATATAGACGAAGGGCTCGCGCTTAGTCTGCTTTGCCGTCCGCACCTTTAGGCGGTCAAGTGAGCGTGTATCGTGTGCGAAGCTTGGGCTGTAGGCGAAAAACGCGCTGAAGATGTTTTGGTCTGCTGCAAAGCGGTCCATCACATACGAGCCGCCGAGCGAATGGCCGGAGAGAACGCGGAAATCATTGCTGCGGTATAGATCGTCTATTTTGGGGATCAGCTCATAGGTCAGATAGCGCGTGAATGTATCTGCGCCGCCCTCTCGCACTTTGCCGTCATAAGCCGAGATCGCACCGCTCGGCATATAATCCCGGGTACGCCTGTTGTTGCCGTGAACGGAGACCACAATCATATCAGGCACGCCGCCAAGTAGGCCCAGTGCTTCTGCGATGCCTGCCGCGATCCGATTGTTGCGGGTTCTCTCGCCGTCGAGCACATACAGCACCGGGTAGCGCCTGTTTGGCTCATCGGCATAACTGGTGGGCACGATGATGCTGTAAGTCCGGGCTTCGTTTAGTACGGCGGAATGCAAGCTGTGATGGGTTTCGCGGTTTGCTAGGCTGTAGCTATGAAAACTCCCGGCGATAAGCATCAGTAACGCTAAAATGCTGATGAATTTCGCCGTGGCTTTCAGGCGCTTTTTGAGTTTGCTACTCACTGCCTCGCTCTCCCTCAAGGCTAAAGCATAGCTCTATCCCGCGCTGCTATGCAAATGCTGCAACGTTGGCGCTAGGCCGGTTAAGTCATATCCGGCGGTATTTGCCTTTTCGATAATATCGGCGGGATCGACGCTGGCGGTGAAAGCAGCGGCGAGGCCCCACAAGTTACAGCTGCGTGTGCCTGTGCGGCAGTAGGCAAGAACTTTGTCGTTATCCCGAAGCGCGAAACTTGTGCTTTCAATGGCTTCCAAGGTTAGGTTGCCGCCCGCAATGGGGATGAATGCCCACGCTAGGCCCTTGCCCTGCGCGTAGGTCGCTAGGCTTTCGTTGGTTGGTTGGCCCGCTTCTTCGCCGTCTGGGCGGTTATTGATGATGAGCGTAAAGCCGTCCGCGAGCGCTGTGTCGATATCTGCGGTGCTGATCTGCGGGGAAACGGACACTTGCTCGGTTACTTTTCTAAAATCGCTCATGACTGTGTCCTTAAATAATAGATGCCAAAAAAAGGGCGCTGCGGTGAGTTTATACTACAGCAGACCATACCAAGGTAAAGTTTACGTCTTGCTTAATACCGCCTTCTTGCTTTTTATACGCCGGCACGAACCGTATTTACAGCGGCGCATTGGCATAAAAGTGCCAAGCCATCAGGGCGACGCTGCTGCGGTAGGGTGCCCAGCGCTCAGCGATTGCGGCGCATTCTTTTTCCGTGGGGCGTTCTTCTTTGCCGATAATGCGGCCTATGCCAACGCGTACGGCCAAATCACCAACCGGCATAATGTCAGCTCGGCCAAGCGAGAACATGAGGTACATATGGGCGCTCCATACGCCCAAGCCCTTCACTTTGGTGATAGAAATGACGGCGTCTTCGTCAGTCATGTTTTGCAGCGCGTCAAAATCGAGCGTGCCGTCAAGGATGGTTGTGCACAGCGACCGCACATAGCTGACCTTCTGTCGTGAAAGCCCTGCACCGCGCAACTCTTCGTCGCTTAACGTCGTGTAAAACTCCGGCATCGGTGTATCCCCGCTCAGCGCCAACACGCGGCCCCAAATGGCGGCAGCGGCTTTCACCGAAACTTGCTGACCAACCATTACCCGCATCAAGGTTAGGAAGCCTTGCGGGTTATCTCGCTCAGCCGGATAGCCCACTTGCGAAAGTGCCGCCGCCATATCTTTGTCACGGGACGCAAGCGCATCAATGCTGTCTTTAATATGCTGGGTCGTCAGCTCAAAATTTGCCATTTAGGTTACCATATGTTCAACGCGGGCTGACTTCACCGCAGGTACAAGTTTAAGCCGAGCCTCAAGGGCCCTGGCACGTAGTTCGTTCAGGTGCTTCACTAGCACAGTTACCACAAGGGATCCGCTTTTATGGCAAACGGCATTCACCGATGTGGGTGTAATATTCTGATCTGCAAACTCGGCGAGTACGTGTGGCAGGCTTGCTGGGCTATTGGTAATTAAAAGGTCGAAACGGTTTATCAGGTTAAGTGGCGCAGACATGGCGCGCAGCTCCTATAAGAAATGTATATGAGGTTGAAAACAGTCCCCGGCTTCTGAAAAGAAACCGGGCACTACATTCGTGCATACATTCGCTTATATTTCGGCGCAGTGATCATTCGGCGACCCTAATGCGGCAGAAAGGTGAAATCAATGCTAGTCTTGTCGGCATGGTTTTATGCTGCCAGAACATGTCAGTAGGCGCCGAACTCGCCCGCTACACCCCAGGCCATGGTGATGATCAGCAAGGCGATGGCGGCAAAACTCAGGAGCGCGAGATGGAGCGGCACGGTGATGATGGCGATGCCGCTTGGGATCGACCGGGTCTTGTTTATCAGTATCACATACATGGGGATACTGATCACGCACATCAGGCCAATGTTTAGCAGCAAACGCCACAGGATCACTAGGGAGGGCATCCCCTGATCGAACAAGACTTGTGGCCACAGATAATATTCGCACGCGACGCCACCCGTCACCAGCAAGACGCCCACAGTCCCCACGCGGCCCATATTACGCCAGGTAGCGTTCACCTTACTGGGAATATAGAACACCACCGTTAGCAGCATTCCGAGAACGTAGGGGATCAATGTCAGTACAAAAAACTTGCTGCCAAGCAACCCCATATGGCCATATTTGATGTCGTCCGAGGATACATAAGCTCCAAGCCCGTACGTACTGAAGGTCAGCGCCGCGCCGTCGGCTGCTACATAGTGGAAAGGTTCTTTGAAAACATATTCTGTCTCAGGGCTGGCCTCCCCATTTTTAACATAGAGCCGACCATTTGATGGGTCCCGAACGGTAATGGTTTGCTCCCCCACGGCGCTCAACCGATCCTGCAGCCATGCTGTAATGGCATCGGTGCGCAGGTACGTGCCGGTAAAGCTGATATCTTTGGAAAGCTTTATGAGGCGTGTATCGGCACTGCGATTATCAGGCGGTGGCGGTAAGAACTTGGCGGCTGATAGATCGTATACGGCCGTTTTAAAATCATCTGTTAAGCCCGTTAAGGTGACAAAGGCGACACCTTGGTCAGGAAACGCCATAAAGGACGCGCCGGGTTTGGCGCTGATCTCCTCAGGAGGGCTCAGCCAGGGCCGGTCCCCTGTATGGTGCAAAACACCGCCGAGTGTTCGGGTCTCGCCCAGTGGGTGAAAGCGCCAAGCATATTGCCGGGTTAAGAGAGAAAAATCGCTAGGCTCAAGAAAGCGGTTGCCGTTTGCAGCCCGGTTTCTAATCATCAGCCTGGCAAGTTCTGCCACTAAATTTCCGGTCCCCTGTATTTCAGTGAAGCGCCACAGGCTGTTACCATCGGGATCGATCGTCACGCTGTCATCGGGCAAACCCATCGGTGTGAGCACGTATTTGCTGATCAATTTATCGAGAGGTTGCCCGCCTTTTATCTCAAGAAATTCAAATAGCAGCGCCCAGGCGACGCTGTCTGTATTCGCTAGTTGGCTGGGGGTGCGCGCACTGGTTAAATAATGACTGAACTCCGAGTGCTTATTGACAGCAACAGGGATCGAGAAGCCGGCGGTTTCAGTAAGGATAAACCGCGGCGTAACAGCAACTTGGAATGGATGTTCATCGAGCAAATGTGGCAATGCGGGCTCGACGCCTTCATCCATTGAGAGCAATCCGTCCTGCGCCATTCTTACTGTTAATACGGTGAGCAAAGTCCGTCCAACAGGGCCTAGCCGCACGGTGCGCGCCGCCATCTCAGCCGTTAAGCCGTTGGTGAATGGGCCATTGACAAAAAAGGTTTCACCTGACACCAATTGGTTGCGTTGGGCTTCTTCAATGTTGTTGGGATTGATGACAATGGCCTGGGCCGAAAGCGCACCACTGCTGCAGAGCACGTTGAGAAATAGGGCGAGCGGTAGGAGTGTGAAACGAACCATATTCAGCATGAAGGCAACCTAGAAATTGTCGATTGCCCTATAAAACATAAACTGGGTGGCATTGGCCACCACTTGCTATGAGGAAATCTGATGAGCGCTGCTAAATACATCCCGCTGGAAGGCTTCACCCATTATAATGAAGCGACAATGACGGCGCGCAGTCAGGAGTTTTTTGACCTGATGAAAAAGCGGCGCACGGTTCGCGATTTCTCCAATAAGCCTGTGGCAAGAACGGTGATTGAGAACGCGATCTTGACTGCAGGACGCGCGCCTTCGGGGGCTAACAAGCAGCCGTGGCATTTTGCAGCTATTTCCGACCAAGACGTGAAGAGCCAACTGAGGGTAGCAGCCGAAGAAGAAGAGCGTGAGTTTTACGGTGGCCGTGCCCCTGAAAGCTGGCTCAATGATGTGGCGCATCTGGGCACCGACGCGGTGAAGCCGTTCTTAGAGACTGCACCTTGGCTGATCGCAGTATTTCGCGAAAGTTACGGCGTGGATACCAAGACCGGTGAGCGCACCAACAATTATTACGTACACGAGAGTGTCGGCATCGCTTGTGGTTTCCTATTGGCCGCGCTTCATAATGCAGGCCTCGCAACGCTGACACACACACCGTCGCCGATGGGTTTCCTCAATAAAGTGTGCAAGCGCCCCAAGAACGAACGGCCAATTATGCTGATCGTAACCGGCTACCCGGAAGAGGGTGCGAAAGTGCCGGATATTGACAAGAAATCACTAGAAGAAATTACGACCTGGATCTGAGGGTTTACACATCAAGGTGTGGCTAAACACCTTGGAAAGACTAGTAGTTTAAGGTACCAATAACGACATAAGATCAATTGGGGATAAGTATGCAACATAGCGTTAAAGCGTTTGCTAGTTTCATTTTCTTTTTCGTTGGCCTTAGTTCTGCGGCAGTTGCTGAAGGAGAAAATACCAACCGCGCGCTAGCCGAAAAAATTGCATTATTGGCTAATGAAGAGATAAATGCCTCTGGCATTGCTTCTTTGCAAGTAGCTGTTGGTTACAAAAACAAAATATTGTTTGAAGGAGCCTTTGCTCAGGCTGATGTGGAACGAAGAGTCGCGGCCACAATAACGACGCGATACCGAATTGCTTCGATCTCCAAGTGGTTTACAGGCACAGTGGCCATGCAGCTCGTGGATAAAGGGCTGATCGACCTCGACGCGCCGATACAGACTTATTGCCCAGAATTTCCTGTAAAAAAATGGGAGATATCTACACGTCAGCTTTTGGCCCATACATCTGGAATTCGGCACTATGCTGATTATGGGAACCAATTGAAATTAGCGAAAACTGATGTCGACCGTGAGCTGGTAAATAAACGCAGGTCCCGTGCTCTAGAAAGTTATTATAAGCGTCATACCGATATGCTGTCGCCGCTTGAGGCTTTTAAAGATGATCCGCTTCGCTTTCAGCCTGGCACTCGACATGGATACACCTCGTTTGGGTTCAGGGTGTTGGGGTGCGTTATTGGAGGAGCTGCGAACAAACCTTATAGGGCTGTAATGCAAGAAGTTTTCGACAAAGTAAGTATGAAGCTTACGGTCGACGATGACGCGCGAACCATAATTCCCGGACGGGCTGCTCTTTATGATTTAGGCTCAGAAAAGGCTTTGAAACGT
>NVTU01000010.1 GCA_002401685.1 Kordiimonadales bacterium | reverse complement strand
TGCGCATTAAGGACCGCGGCCATATCACCATTGTTGACGTGTCTGACGTGGAATATATAGACGCTGCTGGGGACTATATGTGCATCCACGTAGGCGAGAAAACGCATATCCTGCGCGAAACCATGAAAACCATGGAAAAGCGGCTCGACCCGAAAATTTTCCAGCGTGTCCACCGGTCCACCATCGTCAATTTGGATAAGGTACGTGAAGTGCGCCCGCATTCAAACGGCGAATGTTTTCTGACGTTGGAGGGCGGCACTGAGCTGAAAGTAAGCCGGTCCTATAAAGATGTAGTGGGTCGGTTCTTATAGAGTTTAGGCAGGGCCTTGTGCGACAATTTCCTTCAGTCTTTGGATCGTGAAGAAAATTTAACTGAGGGCCATTTTGGGTCCCGAAGGTAGCTACTATATAGGGGCTATTAAATAATTGCAGTTTTCCGGGTATCGTTTGAAGCTCTCTTTGATGCTGTACTCTATTTCCGCGACAAACTCTGTAAAGCGAGATTTGTTTTCGTTGTTTACCTCAACAAAAATTGCTGGCCTATATTGGTCTATTGTTTTTTTCATCCCGTCCAGAACTTCTAATTCCATACCTTCAACGTCTATTTTTACGAAATCTATTGGTTCTTCAATTGTTTCATCGATTGTGATGATATTAATAGGCCCTTCTCCGTCTTCAATTATAAACGTGCGACCGTCGGCGTAAGTAGTGGGGTTCTTTATTGCAAAGCCGGTGGCCGCTTTGGCGCCCACGCCGCATCCAAGAAAACTTGTATCAGCAACTTGGCAGCCATTTAATTTCAGATTTATTTTCAACAACTTTATTGCCGGCGGATTAGGCTCGAATGGTATAATCTTTTTCGCATTTAAAACTTTATCGTAATAAATGGTATGGACGCCGAGGTTGGCGCCAATGTCTAAAATTGTTGCATTCTCAGGTACATACGGAGTTAAGAGCTCAAGCTCTTCTTTTTCATATAGATGTCCTTTAAGCAGTGCCTGCTGTATGACAGCTTTTCCGCTGACGACAAAAAATTGAAAGAAAAAATCTTTGTGCCAGACATCCGTAATGGCACCTTCCCAGAAACTCATGCACTTATCCTGATTTCTATATGTTAGGGTCACTTTTTTATTGGTGTTATCAGACTGTAAATTGAATGGCTACGTTTTAAGACGGTAAGATTAATTTTTTTAGATCGCCGCATGCTGGCGTATGTGCTGCGCGAAACAATGGTTTGATACATGCTTCAGGCGACATAATTGCCTATCTTGAAAGTGACAATCTTTGGCAACGAGGTTAGTTATTGTTGATAGCGGCTATGTTCGTAGAAAATAGTTTTTTACGGTCTGCATACGCTGCTTTTAAGATTGTGGACAATGATCCTGAAAAACGGCCATTCATTCTGCGCGGAGATCAGCATACCAGCGAATATCATTTTGAAAGTGTTCTTCGGCAAAACGCAGTTCAGGTTCTGTCAGCTCAATTTTCAGATTGGATTTATTCATGTGGGCAATTTCGCCGGAAAGACCCAGGTCGTTGCCTATCTGGCTAACCCAGTCTTGGTCAAAGAAATAAAGCTTAGTCTGGTCTGTTATAAAACACTGTTGCGGCAAAAAGTGGTTGTCAGCCATATTTGGCTGTTTCTCAATGACCGTTACCAGGCGATTAAGAGCCTCCTCGCGAAATTTTGTCAGCGTGGCAATGTTATTGTCAAACTTGTGGCGATTTATAAAGCGATCGTAGGAATAGCAAATTGCTGAGCGGAACCGAGCAATGGGTTCCCGCACGATAGCAAAGGACTGGTCAAACGGGCCCCAAGTTTGCCAAATGTCAGCTGGGGCATGTTGCGGGCTGGTTGTAAGGGTGCTGTGGTCACCTTCATGCTGAAAATAGGCAATACCAAATTCTTTGCGGAATATAGTGTCTGCTCGCACTGGCCTGTCGCGGCTACAGGCACCACCAAAATTTGCGATTTGCCAGTTGTTTTGCAATAACCACCAATAAAGCGAAGAACCCGCAGTTTTGGGAATATGGGCAAAATAAAGTTTTCGGTCATTTTTACGAAGAATGGGCATAGTTGCTGTGTCAGCTTTTTGGTAAATTCAGGCTTTTGCCGTTGGGGTAAGATCGGGGTATTAAACTTCAGGTAAATGAGCCATCAGGCGCGGGCCGATGCGCACTGGTTCAACACGTGTTGCCAAGCCAGTCCTATCATCGGTTTCAACAAACGTGCCGCATACGGTGGCTGGGCCGCCCGCTGGCGAAAAGCGTTCTCTGTTCATGCGCGTTAGAAAACGGCTGATGGGCTCCCCTTTTTCCATGCCGATCACACTGTTATAATCGCCGCACATACCAGCGTCGGTTTGGTATGCAGTTCCGCCGTCCAGTATTTGGCAATCCGCTGTGGGTACGTGGCTATGGGTGCCAACAACAAGGCTTACTCGACCATCTAGATAATGCCCCATCGCCATTTTTTCCGACGTCGCTTCACCATGAAAATCGACAAGAATGGCATCAACGGTGGCACCGAGTCGGTACTTTTTAAGCACTTCATCAATAGCGCGGAACGGACAATCCAGCGCATTCATAAACACGCGGCCCATGGCATTGATAACCAAAATCTTTTTGCCCCTAGGCGCATTATAGACGCAATAACCACGGCCCGGTGTGCTGGGCGGATAGTTGATAGGTCGCAAAATGCGCGTATCGCTGCCGATAACGCTGAGAATTTCTTTCTGATCAAACGTATGGTTGCCGCCTGAAAGTACATCAGCGCCTGCTTGAATAACCTGCCCGGCAATTTTGCTGGTGGTACCAAAGCCAGACGCGGCGTTTTCTGCGTTTACAACAACAAAATCCAATTTGAGTTTTTCGCGAAGGTCGGGCAGGGCATCGATCGCCGCCGTGCGGCCTGCACGTCCCATCAAGTCACCCAAAAACAATACTCGCATAAAATCCACACCCTTGCAGTTGGCTTTCGGCGCAGGACTGTCTTGGCCCTATGCCGGTAAAATTTTCGGCAAAACCACACCCTCTTCAGTAATGATACCTTGAAGGGGCCAGTCATGCGCTTCTCTTGGGACATAATCTATGATTTGTGCGCCGTAAGCAAACCCAAATGCTTTAACGGCGCTGTTTGCGGCAAGTGTGCGGTCATAAAAGCCGCCACCCCAGCCCAATCGGTAGCAATCTGCATCGTATGCCAGCAGCGGTATAATAAGCACATTTGGTGTAACTCGCGGTGCGTCACTAGGCGGTTGCTGCGTGCCGAACAAGCCTTGCTCCAGCGGATCGCCGATACCCCAGCGCCGAAATTCGAGCGGTTCATCTTTGCCAGTAACTACGGGCAAAGCGGTTGCCAAGCCGGCTTTTCCCAAGTTGTGCAACAGGAAACGGGGATCAAGCTCGTCTCCAATCGGCCAGTACAGTGCAACAACAGCGGACTTTTCAAAGGAGGACAGAAGCTTCATGCCGTGAATAGTCGCACGCTCAGCGGCAGCGACAGCATATAACTCGGCAGCACCTGCCCGAATGCGTTTTGCTTCCTGGCGAAGGGCCGCTTTTTCTGAGCCTGTGTGTACGGTGCTCAAAACAGCCACCCTTACTTTTTATAGTGAACTTGGAAAGTGGGTGCGGGACCACCTCTGCCGCGTTGACGTTTGTATCCTCCGATGCCTAATAAATTAGGTGGGCGCCGTGATGGTAAGGACCACGATCCGAACCAGGGACAGCTCCCTCAGAGAACTTATAGCCCCGGGGATTACTTCGTATCTTGCGCACAGCGCAGTACCCGCTCGCTATATTTATGCTCTATGACGGTAATCTGCAATAGCAGGACACCAAATTACATAAGAAATCATGTGTTGAGCGCAAAGCAGCGTCTAAAAGCGACCTTATTCAGCGGCGAGCTTCGTAGCCATTGCCTCGACTTCGCTTGCGACTTCGTTTAGCACGCTGGCCATGTCGCTTTCGCTGAGCGCGCCAATAAGGCTTGATCCACCTTTACCTTCACTGCTTTCGTTTAGTTCGTCGGCAATAATGAGCGCGGCCATCAGCATAAGCCGGGCTTCACTAACATGACCCAGTTTTGTGCCAAGGTCGCGGACCTTGCCATCAACATAATCAGCAAGTTTTTGCAGATGTGCTTCTTCGCCGTCCGCGCATGCTAGGGGATAGTGCTTGCCGTTGATGTCCACTGTTAACTGCGCCATTTAAGCCTCCGCCATCATGCCTTCAAGTTCGGCAATTGTTTTGTCTAAATCTTCCCGGATTCCGACTTTTTCTGCAAGTAGGACTGCATGCCCTTGCGCCAACTCCTGGTTTTCTTTCACCAGCTGTGCTTTTTCTGCTTCCAGAGCTGTAATGTATTCGTCGCTGCTTGCGGGGGCTACCGGATCTGGTTGCAAGGCGAATGCGGCAATTTGCTCGTGCAGTGTGAGGTTTTCTTTTTCAAGTGCCTCTACGCGTACTGCACTTGCGGCTTGATTGCTGGCTACAATCGCTGCCATGTCGAGCGCGTCACGGGAACTAGCCACACCTTGCGCCATGGATGAAAGTGCCGACTCGAGTCGCGTGCGTGCTTCTTCCAATTCGTCACTTTTGGGTGCGTTTGCCATGCTGTTCTCCCCTCAATTCCCTATGGTCAGAAAACTGACCAAATAGTCAGCCTCATAGCGAAATTACACCGAAGATAGGGTGTTTGCCTGATCCGCGTCAATCACTCCTGCAATCAGAGATAAGAAATTCTTTAGAAAAGCGGCAGAGACGGCGCTTTCAGGTGTTGACTATGAGCGGTGTCCCGGCCATTTTGACCCAAATTCAGCGCTGCCGCATTTTCAGGCCTAAAGTAGTAGTTTGACATGAGCGAAAACTCCGTACTCTCCGATACCGATCTTCACAATAATATGGCTAACGCAATTCGCGCGTTGGCTATGGATGCCGTACAAAAAGCTAATTCTGGACATCCAGGCATGCCGATGGGCATGGCCGATGTGGCGACGGTTTTGTTTTCCAAGTTTATGAAGTTCGATCCGAAGCAGCCAAAATGGCCCAACCGGGACAGATTTATTCTTTCAGCTGGCCACGGCTCAATGCTTCTATATTCGTTGCTGCATCTTACAGGCTACGAGCGCCCAACGATTGAAGACCTTAAGAATTTCCGCCAGTTGCACAGCCCTACGGCTGGTCACCCCGAGTTTGGCGAATGCCCAGGCATCGAGATGACAACGGGTCCGCTTGGCCAAGGATTGGCAACGTCTGTTGGTATGGCCATCGCAGAGCGGCTTTCAAACGCTGAATACGGTGACGATATTACTAATCACTACACCTATATCATTGCTGGCGACGGTTGCCTGATGGAAGGCGTGAGCCAAGAGGCGATCTCGCTTGCCGGGCACCTCAAGCTATCGAAGATGATTGTACTGTGGGACGATAACAGTATCTCAATTGACGGTGCGACCGACCTTTCCACCAGCGAAGACATGCATGGCCGTTTTGAAGCCGCGAATTGGCACGTACAGGCAGTTGACGGCCACGATCCAGAAGCCATTGAAGTGGCGATCGGTCTTGCTCAGCAATCTGATAAGCCAACCTTGATCGCGTGCCGCACTGTCATCGGTTACGGCGCACCCACCAAACAGGGTACGGCTGCTACGCACGGCGCACCGCTTGGTGACGACGAGATTAAAGGCACACGCGAAGCTCTTGATTGGCCGTATGCGCCGTTTGAAATTCCAGCAGATGTGCTGAGCGCTTGGCGCGGAGTTGGTGAAGCGGGCGCTGCTGATGCAGATACATGGCAGGCTAAATTTGATGCGCTTGACGCTTTGGTGAAAGAAGACTTCGCACGCCGCCAAAACAAAGACCTGCCAAAGGGTTTTGGCGCTGCCTTCAACGAGTATAAAGCCAAGCTTGTTGCAGAGCCAGTGAAGGTCGCGACCCGTAAAGCCAGCCAGATGGCGCTTGAGGTTATCAACGGCGTTGTTCCTGAGACTATCGGTGGTTCTGCTGATCTGACGGGCTCAAACCTAACTAAAACCAGCCAAACGGCGCCTATATCAGCTGACGACTTCTCTGGCCGCTATATGTATTACGGCATTCGCGAATTTGAAATGTGCGCAGCGATGAACGGCCTTGCGCTTTACAGCCAGCATGTGCCGTACGGCGGTACCTTCATGGTGTTCACTGATTATGCGCGCCCTGCTATCCGGTTGGCTGCTCTTATGGGGCAGCGGGTTATCTATGTGATGACGCACGACAGTATTGGCCTCGGGGAAGATGGACCGACCCACCAGCCTGTTGAGCATATGATGAGCCTGCGCGTGATGCCAAACCTTTATACGTTCCGGCCGTGTGATGCTGTTGAAACAGCAGAGTGCTGGCAGATTGCTATGGAAAGCAAATCCACACCTAGCGTGCTGTCGCTGACCAGGCAGGGGCTTATCCAGCAGCGCCTTGAGCATACTGAAGAAAACCTTTGCGCCAAAGGCGGCTATATACTCCACGAAGCCGAAGACGGTGACGCAGCTGTAATATTGATCGCGACGGGTTCTGAAGTTGAGATCGCTGCCGCAGCACGCGACACACTGCAAGCTAGCGGCGTGCCGACACGGGTGGTTTCCATGCCGTGTACGGAATTGTTCGACAAGCAAGATGCGGCTTACCGCTCAACCGTTCTGCCAGAAGGTCCTGTACGGGGCTCTATCGAAGCAGGCACGACGTTTGGTTGGGAGCGTTATACAGGCTTGAACGGCGTTAACATTGGTATCAACTCGTTTGGTGCGTCGGCGCCAGCGGTTGATCTCTATAAACATTTTGGAATAACGGCTGATGCCCTTGTGGCCGCAGTTCGCGAAAAACTTTAAGAGAATTTTTGTTTCCTGTAGGGCCGGCGCATCCCCTTAAATCGTTGGCCGCTTACATATTGATCGGAGGACACTTTAAATGACTGTACGTGTTTCTATTAACGGATTTGGTCGCATCGGCCGTAACGTGTTGCGCGCAATTTATGAAAGCGGCCGCGATGATATTCGTGTTGTAGCGATCAATGATCTCGGCGACGTTGAGATGAACGCATATCTTCTTAAGCGCGATAGTGTGCACGGCCATTTTGCGGCTGATGTTCAGATTGACGGTGACTATATTGTTGTAAACGGCGACCGTATCCGTGTGACGGCTATTCGCAACCCGGCTGAATTGCCTTGGGGTGAGGAAAACGTTGATGTTGCCATGGAATGTACAGGCATTTTCACAGCACGCGAAAAAGCAGCAATGCACATTGAAGCAGGCGCGAAAAAAGTTCTGATTTCCGCACCGGGCTCAAATTCTGACCGCACCGTAGTGTTCGGTGTGAATAGTGATGAGCTAACTGCTGACGACGTGATTGTTTCTAACGCGTCTTGCACCACCAACTGCCTGTCACCTGTCGCGCAAGTCCTCAATGATTTGATCGGTATTGAGCGCGGCTACATGACCACCATCCACGCTTACACAGGCGACCAGCCGGTGCTTGATACATTGCATAGCGATCCGCGCCGGGCGCGTGCTGCTGCAATGTCTATGATCCCAACATCAACGGGCGCCGCTAAAGCGGTTGGCCTTGTATTGCCTGAGCTTGCAGGTAAGCTGCACGGGTCGGCGATCCGCGTTCCTACACCAAATGTTTCGCTGGTTGACCTGAAGTTTGATGCAGGCCGCGATACGTCGGTTGAAGAGATCAACGGTGCGATCAAAGCTGCTGCAGAAGGCAAGCTCAAAGGCATCCTTGGTTACGAAGACATGCCAGCCGTATCAATCGACTTTAACCACAACCCGAACAGCTCTACATTTGATAGCAGCCAGACCGCAGTTATCGACGGCCGTTTCGTACGCATTTTGACATGGTATGATAACGAGTGGGGCTTCTCTAACCGGATGTCTGATACTGCCGTGGTTATGGCGAAATTGGGCTAACTGAGCGCACCATAAAAGATACAGGGCAGCTCATTGGGCTGCCCTTTTTTATACTCCATTAATTTAGGAAATTCCGTGGCTTTCAACCGTATTTCAGACTTAGGCGACCTCACCAACAAAACGGCGGTGATCCGCGTTGACCTTAACGTGCCAATGGTGGACGGGGCTGTGCGGGATGATACACGGCTGCAAGCGGTGAAGCCGACCGTAGACGCGGTTATCGCGGCTGGCGGCAAGGCCGTTTTACTGGCGCATTTCGGGCGGCCAAAAGGCCAAATCGTGGCGGACTTATCGCTAGAGCCAGTTGTGCCTGCGCTCGCTCAGGTGCTGGGCCAGGATGTTGGATTTATCACCAGCCAGGCTTTTAATGAGTATGAAGCGAGCGGCGCGTGGCCTTTTCCGTTTAAGTCTGTGATGATCATGGAAAATACACGCTTTTTCGCGGGTGAAGAGACAAATGACGCAGCCCTCGCTGCGCGGTTTGCCAAGCTTGGTGACGTCTATATCAATGATGCGTTTTCGTGCGCACACCGGGCGCATGCGTCGACTGAGGCGATTGCGAAATTGCTTCCTTCGGCAGCGGGCGAAACCATGAGTGCTGAGCTGATTGCCCTGGACAATGCCCTAGGTGCTCCTAAAAAGCCGGTCGTGGCGGTGGTGGGCGGCGCGAAAGTTTCCTCTAAGCTGGCTGTGTTGGAGAATTTGGTAGCGAAAGTTGATCATCTGATCATTGGCGGCGGAATGGCCAACACCTTCCTATTTGCTATGGGTCATAATATTGGTGCCAGCCTTTGCGAAAAAGATCTAAAGGATACAGCGCTTAAAATTACGGCAGCTGCAGACGCCTCGGGATGCCAGATACATTTGCCGAGCGATGTTGTTGTCGCGCGTGAATTTAAAGCCCACGCTGCAAATGAAACCAAAGCCGCTACAGATGTTGCGGACGGTGAGATGATCCTTGATGCTGGTCCTGCCACGGTTGAAACCCTGGCAGGCGTATTGGCAGAATGCAAAACGCTGGTCTGGAATGGCCCAATGGGCGCATTTGAAATGGAGCCGTTTGATATGGCAACCGTCGCTTTGGCAAAAGCTGCTGCAGCACTTACTGATGACGGAAAGCTTCTTAGTGTTGCAGGCGGCGGAGATACGGTTGCCGCGCTGGCGCACGCCGGGGCCAAAGACAGCTTTACCCATATATCTACTGCGGGCGGTGCCTTCCTCGAGTGGATGGAAGGCCGGGAGCTTCCAGGCGTTAAGGCCTTGGACAACCAGGGCTGAGTTTCTGGTTACCCAGCTTTTCTTGTTGCCAGTCTGGTTAGGCGGAAGACTTCTTCCGCCATTTTCTTGCGGTCAACCGGCTTGCCGATAAAGCCGTCAAAGCCACTGTTTAGGCAGCGCTCCTTCACGTCTTTTTCTTTTTGCGTGGTTGTCGCAATGATTGGCAGACATTCGTAATTACTGTCGAGGCCACGGATTTCGAGGACCGTCTCAAAGCCGTCCAGCCCAGCTAAATGGAGATCTAGTATAACAAGGCTAATGGGTTTGCTGTCCGGATAAATAAGTTGGTCTTTCATAACCTGAATGGCGTCGATCCCGTTGGAGCAAGTACGGACGTTGTGGCCCCATTTACTGAGAATGCTGGTAATCAAGTTTCTGGTTATTTCGGAATTTTCAACCAGTAGCACATTCTGTGAAAGCTGTTCGCGCTGCCACAAAGCCGTGTAGTTTTGGTCATCGGGACGCTTGGAACCAGGCACCTCAATATTGAAGGTGAAGGTTGATCCTTGGTCAAGTTCACTTTCAATGGTGATGTCACCCCCTAGAAGCTGCGCGAGCTCGCGGCAAATCGAAAGCCCCACGCCGGATCCTGGCTTTGCCTGTGCTCGGCTGTCGACCGATCTGTAAAAGCGCTCAAACAATTTCGAAATCTCGTCAGGGGCAATGCCGATGCCGGTGTCTATAACGCTGATTGACAGCGCTGTTACATTGCCTAGGACAGGATAAGAAGAGATAGCAATGGTGATTTGACCCTCTTCTGTGAACTGCACAGCGTTGCCAAGCAAATTCAGGAGGATTTGCCGGAATAAACTTTGATCGCTTTCGAGCCAAATTGGTTCGTTTTCATTACTGATGACCCTAACGCTGAGGCCTTTTTGCATTGATCGAGGTAGAACAGAGTCTAGGATTTCCTGAAGCAGGCTATTGAGACAAAACGTTTCACTGACGGGTTTAACGGTACCGGCTTCCAGCCGGCTGGTTTCAAGTAAATCCCCTATCAATCCGGAAAGTGTTCGGGAAGCGCTTTCTAGAGAGCGCACATATAGGCGCGATTCATCATTCAGCTCGGTCTCTTTCAACAGATCGACGAAGCCCAGGACACCCGATAAAGGTGTCTGTATTTCATGGCTCATATATCCGAGGAATTTGTTCTTGGCATCACTGCCTTTTTCAGCTTCGGCCATCGCTTTTTCTAGGCCTTCGCGTTTTATCTCAATGCGTTCGGCCATCATGTCGAATGCACGGCCAATTTGGGCAAATTCGTCAGAGCCGCCAAGTTTAGCGCGCGCACCATTGGTGCCTTTTGCCAAGTTGGCAGCTGCGAGAAGCAGCGGGCCCAGTCGGCGGCCCAAATGGAAGTGCAGCAGTAAAACGGCCAATATCGAAAGCATGAGCATCACCGTTGCTAGCAATTTTGAGGGGATAGCAGCGATGTCAGTAATTGCCGTGGCTAACGGGGCATAGTCCCGCACGATAATGAGAGTTCGGTTAAAGGTTTCACTCCCGCGTCTATACCGCAGCGGCGCTAAACCGCTTATAAGGGTGCTGTTTTCTGGGGCATCGATTAGAATAATGTCGTTGATCTGGTTTTCAGGGAAAGGGATTGGGAACTTCCCTGTGTTAATCTCGCTGTCTTTAAGGTGAACCCCAACAAGGCGTGACCGATTTGCATAGAGAATGAGCTGGTTCTCGTCGACAATGATCATGCGTTCGAGGTCGGGATCTGTGTTGATGAAGTAGATTTCCTTTGAAAGCTTGTCCGGATCATTCTGTATCAATAGCTCAATGAAGCGGCTCTGCTGTGCCAATATAGTATTATACGTTTCCTGTTTACTGAGCTCCTTGGCCGCTTCTTGTGCTGCAGGAAAGCCAAGTAGGTAGAAGAAAACCACGAGCAGTAGGCTGCCTGCTAAAAACATCAGAGGAACTAGATGGCGGAGGGACATGTTTTTCAGCATTACTCTCCTACCTTACTGATGGCATCAAAAAAAGGTACGGAATTTATGAGCGGCTTTGTTTGGCTGGTTCTGCTGCGTTCACGGCTTATGCCTAAGCTGTTGGTGAGCGCTAAGCGTAGGTTGATCAACGCTTCTAACTTTTTGGCAGTATTCTGGAGGAAATCCGTATTGTCTATGATTGAGGCAAACTTAATCTGCCTGATCGCCGCCTTAAAAGCCTTGTCGGACATAAGGCCAATAGGCCTTTTTGCACCTGCTGCGATGTGCTTCAGGTGGTCTACCCCTTTAAACCAAGCTAGAATAAGCTGTTCTATTTTGTCTGGGTTTTGCTCGAGGTAAGGCGTTCGGACAATAAGGACATCTAGTATCTCACCAGGAATGTCTGAACTGTCGAAAATGGGCCTTGCTCCGAGACTCAAAAGTATGGGAATCTCTGCGCCGTAGACAGCACCAGCCATAATCTCGCCTGCTCTAAAGGCGTCCGCTACGTCGGTGTTTTGCGTGTGTTTGAATGTGATGTCCGAGATTGACAAGCCGTTGATCTGCAAAGCGCGCTGTAGCAAATAGCCGTTTACCGTATTTTCTTCGGCCCCTACGGTTTTTCCTTTTAGGTCAACGACAGATTTGATGCTGGGGTGCGCGATCAATTGGTCTGCGCCGTTTGACCAATTGAGTATCATTAAAACGGTAATGTCGTGGCCGGCACCAACAAGGGACAAGGCGCGGCTCAGGGAGACGGCCGCGGCGTCAAGCGTGCCTGCCCGGAGCGATTGGTCCATTGTAAGTGAAAACGGCATTTCGATAAGATGGATAGCGTCTTTGGAGAAATACCCCATGCTTTCAGCTATGTAAAAGGGCTCGTACCCAACCCAGGAATTGGTCGATAGACGAAGAGGGTAATCTTTCTGTGGCGGGTTACAGCTTAGCAGGACCACGGTGCTAAACATCATCAAAATTTTTGCGCCCAGATGGCCCGTTTTTGTCACTCTAAAAACTCGCTTTTCTTGCGACCTTGTTGCTGATCCCCCAAACCTTTGACAGAGCTTACTGATCATCTGTTAAGTATGGATTAAAACTGGGTTTGAATACATCAACTTTTGTTGCTCTTGCTTACTGCTTTGTGTATCAAAGAGACAACGTGAACATGCGGGGTTTGGCCGCTGTTTATGCGCCCCAATAAACCGGAAAAACGGAAAATATTATGAAACCAGGTGTTGTGTTCGGCGATGATTACGCCGCCCTTGTGGAAAACAGTAAAGCCAAAGGCTTTGCCTTGCCTGCCGTCAATGTCGTTGGCACAAATTCGATTAACGCCGTTATGGAAGCAGCCGCTAAAAATCGCTCCGACGTTATCATTCAATTTTCTAATAGCGGCGCACAGTTTTATGCCGGAAAAAGTCTTGAAGACGGCTTCGGTGCGAAGGTTCTTGGCGCGGTTTCTGCTGCCCAGCATGTGCATTTGCTGGCGGAACATTACGGTATTTGCGCGATCCTTCATACCGACCACGCAGATAAGAAGCTGATCCCATGGGTAGAGGCCTTGGTTGAAGAGAGCCGCAAAAATATCGCGAAGACAGGTGTTCCGCTTTATAGCTCTCACATGCTTGACCTGTCTGGCGAAGATATCGATTTCAATTTGGATACATGTGCGCGGGTTCTTAAAGATATGGCCCCTATGGGGATGAGCCTTGAGATTGAGCTCGGTGTTACCGGCGGAGAAGAGGACGGCGTTGGCGCTGATGTTGATGACGATTTTGAAAACCCTAGCCTTTACACCCAGCCTGAGGATGTTTTGAAGGCGTATGACTTGTTGATGCCGCTTGGTCATTTTTCTGTCGCAGCGTCTTTTGGTAATGTGCACGGTGTGTATAAGCCGGGGAACGTGAAACTGCGGCCTGAGATTTTGAAAGCGTCTCAGGATATGGTGCAGGCAGCGCGCAGCACTGCAACGAACCCACTGAATTTTGTATTCCACGGTGGCTCTGGTTCGGAAAAGGCCAAGATTGAAGAGGCTGTCGGATACGGTGTGTTTAAAATGAACATCGATACCGATACTCAGTTTGCTTTCTCAGAAGCTATTGGTGCTTATGTGGGAGAACACAGTGATGCCTTTAAATGGCAGGTACACCCAGAAACCGGTACGCCGTTCAAAAAGCAATATGACCCGCGGGCATGGCTGCGTAAATGCGAACAGGCACTTGTAACGCGGCTTGATGAGGCGTTTGATGACCTTGGCTCAAAAGGCCATTCAATGGCTAGCGCGTAACTTTACTTTCGACCAATAACAGAAGAAAATCAGGGACGATTATTTATGGCTGATACCAAAGAGACTTGCTTGCTGTATTTGATTACCCCTCCTGTGATCGAGGATTTGCAGGCTTTTGCGAAAGTGCTGGATGATGTGCTGGCGACTGGTGAAGTCGTTTGCCTGCAACTTCGCTTGAAGGGAGCCGACGACGAAACTATCGTTGGTGCTGCAGAGACGTTATTGCCCATTTGCCACGCGCACGAAGTTGCTCTGTTGATCAATGACAGAGCCGACATTGCAGAACAAACTGGTGCGGACGGTGTGCATTTGGGGCAGAACGACGGCGGCCTAGCGTCGGCACGCAGTTTGCTCGGTGCAGATAAAGATATCGGTGTTACCTGCCACGCTAGCAAAGACATGGCGTTTCAGGCAGGTGATCAAGGCGCAAACTATGTGGCGTTTGGTGCGTGCTTCGAAAGCGAAACCAAGCCTGATGCCGATGTTGTCGGCACAGAAACATTGATGGAAATACTGACAGATTGGGACGAAGTAACTGACGTGCCGTGTGTCGCCATTGGTGGCATTACGCCTGAAAACTGCAGGCAAGTTGCCGATGCAGGTGCGCATTTTGTTGCCGTGAGTGGCAGCGTATGGGGGCACAAGGATGGCCCCGTGGCTGCGGTTAAAGCATTTGGCAAAGCACTGGCTTAGCTTCCCGAAACATCGACATGAAATGAAAACGGCCGGAGGTTTCCCTCTGGCCGTTTTCATTTAGCTTAGGAAAGGCCGTCGAGTGTGGTCAGAATAACTTCTGTTTCCGGGCGTTTCTTGTACCCTTCTTCAAATAATTTGGCGGTCACTTTACCGCTTTCGTCCGTAATGATGATAATTGGGTAAGGGATGCCGTACGCCCCGTGCCCGGGCTTGAGTTCGTTGTTCAAAATATCAAAGGATTTAATGATCTTGGATCCCTCGTCTGACAACAGAGGGAAACTGATGCCTTGCTTTTTACTGAACTTATTCAGTGTTTCCGGGCTGTCATAGCTAATACCAACTAGGTTGTAACCGCGTGCGGTGATTTCGTGCGTCGCAGTTTTTTCAAGCTTTTTAAGCTGCACCTGACAATAGGGACACCATTTGGCCGAACGAAAGAAAACAAGGACAGTGCCTTTCTTCCCGGTTATCGCCGCAAAATTTTTCTCAATACCGTTTTGATCCCTGGCTTCAATTTCGCTTGCAACGGCGGAACCAATTGCAGGGCCTAAGTCAGCAGGAACCGCGTTGGCAGTTGTGAAACCAGTGATTAAAATAAGTAACAAAAATAAGTATTTAGTCATAGAATGCCCCAATTAATCGAAAAAAACTAAGCAAACTTATGACTTTAGTTTGGGGTTCTGCCAATACACATATAGCCGGTTTTTCTCACATTAATGTTACTTAGCACGCGACAAAGTCTGTGGTGTTCTCAGGCCGAGGCCGCCTTGCGCCGTTTAATTGGATTTTGCGATGGCGCCTAGAACGCCTACAAAGTGCTCGCGCATATCTTCACTCATGTTGGCCGCGCAGCCTAAAAGGGTCTTTAGATCATCAGCGTCCAACCCACCATCGATATGCTCGTCAACAGATGTGAATAAGTCCGCAACTGGAACTTCAAGAATTCCTGCTATTCCCACTAATTTGCTTGCAGAAATGCGGTTACCGGCGCGTTCGTATTTTTGAATTTGTTGGAACGTGAGGCCAATGGCTTCGGCAAGTTTCTGTTGTGTAATACGGCGTTCTTTACGCAGCTGCCGCACGCGTTGGCCAACAGCCAGATCGACTGGATTAGTCATAGCTAATTCCGCCCAATGTGAATTATACCGGTGATAACCACGGGTTTCCGTTGCCACTAGGTCCTACTTCTCAATTTTGTGTTATGTGGCACAGAGGGTTCCTTTTAAGATTAAAGGCGTATCAGCGTAGATTTCACCAATGAAAACCGTGTTCCGCTGGATATTCACGGAGCACCTAGCCTGTACCGTTGCTTCCTCTCACATAATCTGATAGACCGCGCCCACTATCGTTCTTTGATTTTTGAGATTTGAAAGGCTTTGTCATGAAAATTGACGGCAATAACATTCGCCCTGGTAATGTGATTGAACATAAGGGCGGCCTGTGGCGCGCAGTGAAAACATCCCATACGCAGCCAGGTAAAGGCGGTGCATATTTGCAGGTTGAGCTTAAGAATCTTAGAGACGGCACCAAATTGAACGAACGCTTCCGCGCCAGTGAGAAAGTGGAAAAAGCGCGCCTTGAACAGCGCGATTACCAATTTCTTTTTGCGGACGGCGATATGTATACCTTTATGGACGGCGAAACCTACGAACAGATCGCTATCTCAGCTGAGGACATTGGCGATGCCACTGTGTTCCTGCAGGACGGCATGGGTGTAAAAATTGAATTCCACGATGAAAGCCCGCTCGGCGTTGCGCTGCCTGACAAGGTAACCCTTGAAGTGGCTGAGACTGAGCCTGTAATTAAAGGCCAGACGGTTTCCAGTTCTTATAAGCCTGCTACGCTCGAAAATGGTATCCGCGTTGGTGTGCCACCTTTTGTGAAACAGGGTGACAAGATCGTGGTCTCCACTGAAGAGCGTGAGTATGTTAGCCGCGCTGAATAGGGCTTAACCAAATTTCTAAGCTGTAGTCTACTGCTGCAGCGCTTGTTTTTAGTATCATTAATCTGGTGCAATGCACCCTTTAAGAATTGGACGCTCACATGGCACGTCGTTCTCCGCTCATCAATGTAATGGTTGCTGCTCTTATGAAGGCCAGTCGCAATTTGCGCCGTGATTTTGGCGAAGTTGAGCAATTGCAGGTTTCGAAAAATGGCCCAACATCCTTTGTTCAGATGGCTCGTAAGAAAACCGAAGAAGTGCTTGTGGATGAGCTTTTCCGTGTGCGGCCAGATTTTGGCATGCTGTCTGACACTGTGGTGTCAGAGCCTAAACGCGGTGAAGCCAAATTCATTGTTGGCCCACTAGAGGGCGTTACAAACTTTGAGCACGGCCTGCCGCATTTTTCGCTAACACTTGCTGTTGAAGAACGGGGTGAAATCACCGCCGCGGTTGTTTATGCGCCGCTAACAGATGAGCTTTTCTGGGCGGAGCGGGGGCAAGGTGCGTATGTTAATGATACGCGTATTAGGGTGTCTGGTCGGGTTAAGATGGACGAGGCCCTTTTGGCAACTGGCGCACCGGTGAACTCACCTGAAGGTCGCGCTACTTATATGGCGGAGATCGCAGAATTTTTGCCGACGGTTGCGGGTATTCGCAGCTTTGGCACTGCATCGCTTGATTTGGCCTATGTAGCCGCAGGCAGGTTGGACGCATGCTGGCTCACTGCAGCGAGCCCTTGGTCGGTTGCTGCTGGGGCGCTGCTTGTGCGCGAAGCTGGTGGGTACGCCAGCAATTTGAAAGGCGGCAATAACGTGATCGCGGCCGAGACTGTTGTCGCCGCGAATGACCGTCTGCATGCGCCTGTTGAGCGCGCTTTGAAAAGAGTGCACCGCACCCTCGCTTAAGCTCCCTGCTTTTGTCTGAATAGCTTTGAATGGCCGCTATACGTAAGTTTGGTGGCCATTTTCTTGTAGCTGGCGGGTAAATCCTTAGATTATGCTGCAGTGGCAGAATGAATGCCTGAGCAGTAAAAAGAGAGTTTTACCATGCGCGAACCATTAACGCTTATCGGCACGCCAATTTCGCCCTTCGTTCGCAAAGTGATGGCTGTTCTTGAACTGAAGGGCTTGGATTACAAGCTGACCCCACAAGTTCCTTTTTTCCCGACGGAAGAGTTTCGCGCCATTAGCCCGATGTTGCGGGTCCCTGTTTTAAAGCATGGGGATTTCATTCTTCCAGACTCGACCGTTATCATTCAGTATTTGGAAGACATTGCTCCTACGATCACGGTTTTCCCCGAGAACGTACAGGACCGGGCGCAAGGGCGTTGGCTAGAAGAGTATGCAGATGAGAAAATCGGCCGGGGTGCTGTGCTTGCATTGTTTTTTCAAAAGCGTATCCAGCCCCTGTTAAAACTCGAAAGTAACGAGGCCTTAATCGAGCAGGCTCTTACTAAAATGATTCCCGAGTGCATGGATTATCTAGAAAGTTTTGTACCCGATAAAGGGTGTATATTCGGTGAAATATCGGTCGCTGATATTGCTCTTACCACGATGTTTTTAAACGCTAGTTTCGCAGATTGGCGCATTGATACAGAGCGCTGGCCAAAAACAGCGGGCTTTATTAGTAGGATCTCGGCACACTCAGTGATGGCCCCAATACATGGCCTGGCGATAAAGCTTTTGACAACGCCACGCGCAGAACAACAAGCGGCCGTAGACGCTTTTTTAGCGGCTAGATAACATTTTCTCGCAACCTTCTCATTGCAAGTCACAATTTCGCCCCTAAACTAGGGTCAAAATGCTGCTAAGCTCATAGCGCAGTTTGATTTCTTCTTGAGGGAGAGCCTACGACATGCTGAAACCGCAGAAATTTATCACCCGGATGACCTTGTTTGTCCTAGCGGTGGCGCTTTTGGGTGTTTTCCTTAAAGATGCGTTGGCCGGAGCATTTGCCGCGAATGTAGCCCTGAACGGGGTGATTATGGTCACACTGCTCATTGGGCTGGTGATTGCGTTCCGGCGTGTGGTGGACTTGAAACCTGAACTTGACTGGATTACAGCCTTTAAGCGCCAAGAAGGTGCGGTTACAACGGTTACGCCCAAGCTTATGGCTCCAGCCGCGGCACTGTTAGCGGCGCAGGCGGAAGGCGGCATGCGGCTTTCTACCATGTCCATGCGCTCTGTTCTCGACGGGATAGCGACACGGCTTGAAGAAAGCCGCGAGACCAGCCGGTATTTTACACAGTTGTTGATCCTAATCGGCTTACTGGGGACCTTCTGGGGGCTTCTTGGCACCATTGGTGCGATCGGCGGCACCATCAAAAGCCTGACTGTGGACGGCAGTGACACCGCCTTGATGTTCGACGAGTTGAAAGCGGGCCTTGAGGCACCGCTCGCAGGCATGGGTACGGCCTTTTCCAGTTCCCTGTTTGGTTTAGCGGGCAGTTTGATGCTTGGCTTTATGGACTTGCAGGCCAGTCAGGCCCAGACGCGTTTCTATAACGGGGTTGAAGATTGGTTGGCGTCAGTAACGCACCTTTCTCGCAGCGAGATGTCAGAAGGCGTCGCTAGTCCGAACTCCTACATGACGGCGGTATTGGAGCAAACAGCGGACGGTATTGACCGGTTGCAGCGTACAATGAAGCAATCTGAGGATAGCCGCCAGCAAACCGTAGCAACGATGACAGGCATTGCAGAAGTGCTGGCCTCACTGTCTGACCAAATGAGCAATCAAGCTGAGCAAGCAAGCCGAAGTGATGAGGCTAATAGGTCATTGACGGCGGCGATTGCTGGTCTGGCGGAAAGTAACCAGAGACCGGACTTCGCACCAGCGACCGGCGGAATGGATGATGCCACTAAGCAGCATATCGTCAATATGGACATTGGCATCAAGCGAATGATTGCTGAACAAGAAAGATCATCTGACGCCGTGGTAGCAGGGCTGCGCTCTGAATTGAAACTATTGTCACGTACTCTGGCGGCTACGCTTGATAAGCGCAGTGAAGACGATACCAGCGGGACGCCGCATATATGACCGGTGAGTTAACATGATGGGTATTTCAGCATGATGGGCGGGCGCCGCCGCGGCATGCAGGCACCGGACAGCAGCTGGCCGGGTTTTGTTGACGCATTGTCATCATTACTACTCGTGATTATTTTCCTTTTGTCGATGTTCGTTTTGTCGCAATTCTTCTTGGGGCAGGCAATCACTGGGCGAGACCAAGCGCTTGCTGAACTGCGCGGGCAGGTGGCTCAGCTCGGCAATCTGCTGAAACTTGAACAACAAGCGAATTCAACGCTGCGCACGAGTATGACTGATTTGGCCGCATCGCTAAACGTCGCTAACGCAGACCGGGATAAAATCAGTGCGGACCTGGATGCTTTGAGGTCAGCGTTTACTGTATCTGATACACGGCTGGCAGAAATGACGGCAGCGCGCGAAAGGTTTGAAGCAGACGCGGCTGATCTTACGGAGAAATTTGGACTGTCCGCAGCTGCTCTCTCGGAAGAACAGGTGTTGTCGCGCCGGGCACAGGCGCAGGTGATACAGCTGCAGAATAACATTACAGCCCTACGAGAACAATTGGCACGTTTGAGTAATGCGCTGGACGCCAGTGACGAGCGTGACAGGCGCAATCAAGCGGTTATTGTCGACATGGGGCGCAGATTGAACCGGGCTTTGGCCAGTAAAGTGCAGGAGCTCGCTGGGTACCGGTCTGAATTCTTTGGCCGCTTGAAAGAAGTGCTATCGACGCGGCCTGAAATTCGGATTGAAGGCGACAGGTTTGTTTTTGCATCGGAATTACTTTTCGCCAGCGCCAGCGCAGAGCTGGGCCCTGTGGGCCGCGCTGAGATGCGTAAATTTGCTGAAACACTGGTTTCAATATCGAAGGAAATTCCGGGTGAATTGCCGTGGATTTTGCGGGTAGACGGCCATACAGATAAGCGGCCAATATCGAACGCTCTTTTTAAAAGCAACTGGGAACTTTCAAGCGCGCGCGCGATCAGTGTCGTTGAGTTTCTGATCGAGGCAGGCGTGCCAGCAAGCAGGCTTGCAGCAGCTGGCTTTGGCGAGCATCAGCCGATTGATCCCGCAGATAACATATTCGCATATGGTCGTAACAGGCGTATCGAGATGCGGCTGACGCAACGATAGGCAAAGGCGTTGGCAAAAGACAAATTACAGCGGGCTTCGAGGTGATAGGTGATCCCATGACCCAGGGTAGGCCTATGATACAGTTGCCCCATGACGCGGTAAGCCCACGACACAAGGGGCCTGTGTAGACTATAGCGTCTTTACTGATTAGTTCTTAAAATGATCGAGCCACGAGGCGTCGGTCTCATATCCCAGCGCTTCAAGAGAGGCCTGGTGTAGGCTTGCAAAATCTTCCGCGGTACTTTTGGTAAACGCTGTTTTCCACTGCTGTGTTTTACCGGACCGAATGTGCTCGCCGTCGGGCTTCTGCTGCCCAAATAGTGACTTTTTAAAGAATATCTCTGACGTCTTTTTGAGCGAAATCTTAAGCTGTCGGCAAATCTTTTTCACTTCGACTAAGTCAGCGTCAGTTATTAGGTCCTCGTAGCGGATGGTCAGGAAGTTTTTGTCGACGAAATTATGTAAAGCCGTGTCGCCGTCTGAATTTACCATCTGCCGTATGACGTAGCTTGTCGTGTTACGCATTTCGAAACTGTATGTTTCCTGCGCAGTGTCCAAAGACTTGATGGTCTCGCAATAACTTTTGCCGCCAAATAAATCCTGCGCAGCATGAAGCCATGGTTCCGGCGCCCAACAATGGTAATGCGCCGCTGAGATTACCATGTCGCGAGGGTCTCTTATTATTCGCACGCCAGAAACTGGCTCGGCATACATGGTAGGGGGGAACCGGGTACTATGATTGAAAATAAATGCGTTACTCAGAGCACTTGGCGCTAGGTGCGTATCGATTTCGACTTCAGTGAACTGGAGGCCTAGTTCATCCGCAAGTTCGCTGAAGATACCCTGCAGCCACACGGAGCCGGTTTTATGGTACGTGCCAATGCACCGGGTGATGTTCGCTCCAGGCCAGACCAATGATTTTATTTTTTGAAACAAAGTGTGGTCCATAAGTTCGTTAAGGGTAGGGCGGCTGATCAGCTTTACTGGTTGCCCCTACGCCGTGCTAGAGCCGAATTGCAAATCTGCCAGCCTTTTGTATATCCCGCCTTGAGCGACAAGTTCATCGTGCGTTCCCTCTGCAACTATTCTGCCACCATCCATCACAACAATGCGGTCTACTTTTTTAACAGTCGCCAGTCGGTGCGCGATTACAAGCGTTGTACGGCCTTCCATCAGGTGCTCGAGCGCTTCCTGCACCCTAAGCTCGCTCTCGGCGTCAAGGGCGCTTGTAGCCTCGTCGAGCAACAAGATAGGCGCGTCACGCAGGATGCCGCGGGCGATTGCGATACGTTGGCGCTGGCCGCCAGAAAGGCGCGTGCCGCGTTCCCCGAGGAAAGTATCAAATCCTTCCGGCGCATCTTCAATGAAAGCGAGCGCTTCTGCAGAGACAGCTGCAGCGCGGACTTCTTCATCTGACGCACCGAACCGGCCATAGCGGATATTTTCTGCAACAGAATCGGCAAAAATAATGGTGTCCTGCGGCACGAGCGCAATGTGTTTGCGGAATTCGGTTGGCTCTGTTTTGGAGAGATCAATGCCGTCAATAGTAACCGAGCCGCTCTGCGGATCATAAAAACGCAGCAACAGTTGCAGCACAGTTGATTTACCTGCGCCCGACGGCCCGACGAGAGCAACAGTTTCCCCGGGTTTTACATGCAGGTCAAAATCTATCAGTGCGGCGATGTTCTTTTTGCTCGGGTAGTGGAACGTAACATGGTCGAAGTGAATGTCGCCCTTCATAGTTTTAGGCAACGGGATAGGATTTTTAGGAGCCTTAATGGTCGATTCTGCAGTAAGCAGCTCGGCCAAACGGCCAGCCGCACCTGCTGCACGCTGCAGCTCGCTATAGACTTCTGTGAGCGACGCAAACGAGCTGGCTACGAAAATAGACCGAATCAAGAAGGTAGTCATTTCGCCGCTGCTGAGTTTGCCGGTGGACACACTTTGTAGGCCGTTAAACATGAGGGCCGCGATGCCGGCAAATACCAGGAACATAATTACAAAGGTAAGAATTGCCCGAATTTTAATTCTGCGTTTCGCAACGTCGAATGCATCGTCAACATGGACACCAAAACGGCGGCTTTCGAACTTTTCCTGCGTGAATGCCTGCACAATATTCAAAGCAGAAAGCGATTCGTTGGCTCTTACGCCTACATCTGCAACTTTATCCTGACTGGAACGAGATAATTTACGTACCCGGCGGCCCATATATACAACGAAAAACAAAATCGGCGGGACAATGATGATCATGTAGCGCATTTGCTCTGGCGCAGTAACGAGAAGCCAACCGGTGCCGCCAATCGCGATCAGTATATTGCGCGCCCAAACCGAGAAGCTGGAGCCAACAATAGTTTGCACCAGGGTGGTGTCTGCCGTTAGTCGGGAGACAATTTCACCGGGACGATTTTCTTCAAAATATTCTGGGGATAGCGTAATCAGTCGCTCGTAAACTGCTTTACGGATGTCAGCCACGACCCGCTCTCCCAGCCAGCTAACGAAATAGAAGCGCATCGCCGTCGCGGTAGCCATAACAAGAATAATGGTGGTGAAAAATATCGCGATCCCTTGTCCGCCATCTTCTCCGCCGCCGCTATTTGCGGTGTCAATTATCCTGCCGATGGCAGTTGGCAAGATGAGAACTGTCGTCGCGGCTATGAGCAAAAAGACCGTGGCTAAAAAAAGTTGGAGCTTATAAACGCCAACAAAGGTCCATAATGTTCTTAGGTTAACCAGCTTCCCCTTTGGAGGCTGATGTTCTTCCCGCATGCCGCTATCGCTCATAAAGAGTTCCTTACTAACTTAAGGTGCAGATATAAGCATGCTTTGCACGGAATCCAATCGAAGATTTGCGCGCGGTGTAAGGATGTCTAAAAAGTTATGCTTTAAGGGGGTCGTTTACTGAATTTGTTGGCTCTAACATGGTGAAAACTCAACGGTTTGCCAAGGTGATCTAGATTTCGGCTAAGGAAAAACTTCGAGCGTACAAAAAAACACTCCATGCGTTCGAGCCGTCATTCAGCATGAAATTAAAGGTGCTGGCTTTGCCGGATCCTCAGATGGCGGAATCCTACGCAGGCACAAGCATTATAGAACGGCTTAAGATACTCACAGAAGAATAAGTGATTATGAGAGATTGTTGTAAAACGGATTTGGCACAGTATTTTGACTGGATTGGCCAAGAGTGCTTGCAGCTTAGTCAGCTAATTGACCCGTCTTATCGCCGCAGTCGCCATGTGCCGGAAATTTCAAATCATTTGATGGGCTTGGAAAGCAAGTGCTGTCGGGCAGATAATTCGATTGCCTATAATTGCCCCTTTTTAGGCCGCGTGCCTTGGCGATACCTTTGCAATTCATGCCAGAAGTTGCCAAGGAAATGATGAATTTATGCGAACGCAAGGAATTAGAAGATTTCCTCATGAAAAGTAAAATTCAAAGTACAGCCGATGCTATATTCGGGGCACTTAAGAGAAGATATCGGTGTCATTGGCACTCAGAAAAGTGGGAAATTTCACCGATGTTCAGGGGTTGAAGTTACTTGTTGGGAAATAGATTTAGGTGATGCAGGCCCCAGTCTTTTTGCCGGAAGGTGCCTTATATTCGCTGTGCTTTTGATTTATTTAAACCAATCATCCAATGAGAGTCAGATTCAGGGTTGCCAAGGTTTCTTGATTGGCCTATACGGACGCCTCGCTTTGGAGATTAGAGCAATGAAACAAGAAATTCATCCTGCATACCACACAATTAACGTGGTTATGACTGACGGGACAACTTTTGAGACCCGTTCAACATGGGGTTCAGAAGGCGATACAATGACCCTTGAGGTTGACCCTAAATCGCATCCAGCTTGGACTGGCGGTACTCGTAACCTTCTTGAAGGTGGCCGGGTATCTCGTTTCAAGAAGAAATTCGGTGGCGGTCTTACTCTCAAGAAGTAAGCCTTTACGACACTTTAATATTTTGGATCAGGCGCCTTTTTGGGCGCCTTTTTCTGTTTGCCCCTTGTAGGTAAGAATATCCCTCCCCACATAAGTTTTGTCGGTTGCTGCTAATGTGGGACCGGCACGCTACTCAGGCCTGACCATTGTGGTGGGCCGAAGGAAACTTGTCGCTTCTGAAGGAGGACTAGCTATGCCTAATTTTGACCTTTCACCCCTAATGAGCAGTACTGTTGGCTTTGATCATCTAAGCCGGTTAGTCGAATCAGCGCTAAATAATGACAGCGCGTCTGCTTATCCACCTTACAATATTGAAAAGCTTGGTGAGGATGATTACCAGATCACCATGGCTATTGCTGGTTTCTCGCAAGACGAACTAACCATTACGATCCAGGAAGGCACCCTGTTGATCGCTGGGCGCGGCGCGCCGGAAGATGCCGACCGCAGGTTTCTACACCGCGGCATTGCCAAGCGTGCGTTTGAACGCCGATTTGAGCTTGCTGAAACCATAAAAATTGGTGCTGCTAAATACGAAAATGGCCTATTGCAGGTGAGCTTGAAGCGCGTGATCCCTGAGCATAAAAAGCCCCGGAATATCGAAATTCGCTCCTCTAAACCCACTGTACGGAAACTTGAAGCAGACGCTGCCTAACTGTTAGGCGCTTCCGGGGTGGGTGTTTTCTCCCCATCCATCCCTTGCGCCTGACTTTATGCGGCTTGCTGCTTTGTGGCCGGCTGTGACACTCGGCCACATGTATATGCCTAGCCCGCATGACCAAATCTGAATTTGAAGAACGACGAACCTCGCTGTCGTAAACTACGCAGGAATAGAAAAGGCCTCCCCTCTCTATTCCTGTTTTTTTGTCTCAATTAAAACTATCAGGATTTGAAAAAGGCCTCTGCCGCATTTTTGCTGGCTTCTTTTGCTTTCATTTCTGATTGGGTGCGGGTTATCTCAGCCTGCAAACGGGCTACACGTTCTACCAGATGCTCCATGCTGATCGGGGAAAGGTCTTCTTTTTCCACGTCTACTATTGGGCCAGTTAATTTACGTGGTAGATCGTCAAAATCCATTTTACCCCTCCTGAGTTCTGTGCATGATGGCATGCAGATACGGTGTTGTCACCTCTATAGGCGGCATCTCAGCTCAACGATTTGGGAGATACTAAAAATGTTGGCCATTGAAATTCGTGAACCGGGCGGCCCTGAAGTTTTACAGCCGTGCGAGCGAGAGAAACCCACGCCGGCGGCAGGCGAAGTGTTGGCTGAAGTAAAAGCGGCAGGCGTGAACCGGCCTGATGTTATTCAGCGTTTGGGACTTTATCCCGCGCCTCCAGGTGCGTCTGATATTCCAGGACTTGAGATTGCCGGCGTTATCGTCGCAGTGGGAGAGGGTGTGACGGCTGACCGCATCGGTGAGAAAGTCTGTGCGCTGGTCGCCGGTGGCGGCTATGCGGAATTCTGCACGGCGCCCATAGAAACATTGCTGCCGATACCGGAAGGGTTATCGTTCGCAGAAGCTGCAGCGATCCCTGAAACTTTTTTTACTGTTTGGTCGAACGTATTTGACCGGGCAGGGCTTCAAGAGGGCGAGGCGTTCTTGGTGCACGGGGGATCATCGGGCATTGGATCAACCGCAATTCAGCTGGCAAAAGCCTTTGGTGCGACGGTTTTTACAACAGCAGGCAGTGATGCAAAAACAGCTTTTTGCCGCGAACTGGGTGCCGACTTTGCTATCAACTATAGAGACGAGGACTTCGTTGAGCGCATTAAGGGCGAAACGGATGGCAAGGGCGTGAACGTTGTTCTGGATATGGTGGGTGGGACATATATCGCAAAGAACATTGAGTGTCTTGCTCTTGAAGGGCGCCATGTTTCCATTGCTTTCCTTACTGGGCCGCAGGTTGATGTGAATATGATGCCGGTGATGCTCAAGCGACTGGTGATGACAGGCAGTACTCTGCGGGCACGAAGCAATGCTTTTAAAGGCGATGTCGCGTCGGCTCTTAAGGAAAAGGTATGGCCGCTGATTGAGGCGGGAAAGGTCCGGCCAGTGATCGATTCGGTCTTTGACTGTCGGGATGCTGCTAAAGCTCATACTTTGATGCAAGCAAGTACGCATAAAGGCAAAATTATTCTTAGCTTCGAGAAATAGAGCTAGTGGCACCCACAAAAGCTACTTTTGGCCGTTTGTGCAGGTGACAGCAGCGGATTGACCTGCTAAGGGTGGGATAAGAGAAATTTCTCCCACCCCCATTTTAAAGTGCTTAAGGCCAATTTGGGGTCAGATTGGCAAGAAAATGCCTTTCTGCGTATGGGGAAGATTTATTTAGAGTTAGGATAGCAAAATGACACAACCTTTAATGCCGATGGCAACTGCTGTATGGCTTGTGGACAATACGGCCCTTACTTTTAAGCAGATTGGCGAACTCTGCAATTTGCACGAGCTGGAAATCCAGGGCGTTGCTGATGGTACCGTTGGAATCAATATTGTTGGGTTTGATCCCAATTCAAGTGGCCAGCTGACAAAGGAAGAAATTGCCCGCTGTGAAGCTGACCCGAGCGCGTCGCTGACAATCGTTGAAGACGACGTTAAAGCCATGACCCGCACAAAGGGCCCTCGGTACACGCCGCTTTCTAAGCGTCAGGATAAGCCAGATGCAATTGCGTGGCTAGTGCGTCACCATCCAGAACTCAGTGATCTGCAGGTTTCTAGGCTTGTTGGCACAACCAAGCCAACTATCAGCGCTATCAGGGACCGCACCCACTGGAATATTAAAAATATTCATCCAAATGATCCGGTTGGCCTCGGTCTGTGTAAGCAGCTTGAGCTTGATGAAGCGGTTCAGTTGGCCGCGACCCGTAAGGAAAAGGCGGAAGCTGCGAAAGAAGCTGCAGCTATTAAAGGAGCCAAGAAAAAAGCCACTAAAAAAATGCCTAGCATTTTAAAGAAGGCGGCGAAAGCACCTGCGAAAGACAAGGTTGTGGAGGCTGAAGCTGCAGCAGCTGTTGATGAGACAAGTGAATAAGCTGATTGCTGCTATATAGCAGTAGTAATTCTAAACAAAAAAAGAGCGTGGGGGTTAACCTCACGCTCTTTTTTTAATCATAGCTATAGGTGTGTAGCTAATGTTGGCAGTCGATTTTTCCGAGTTCTTCTTTAAGCCGCAGCTTCTTTCTTTTCAGCTGCATCAGACGCATGGCGTCAGGAAAGGGCCTGGTCTCTTCGGCAATGATATTTTGATCTACATGGGCGTGCTTTAGGTTAAGCGCTTCAACATGCGTTTCTAGGCTCATATGGTGTACTCCTGTCAATTGATGTGAAGTTACGAGGGTATTGCAGCACTAGATAAGCCTCTTGTCACGGAAAAGATTGGCCTACTGGCAGTAAGCCTGTATCTTCTGGCACTTAGCGGGCGTAATTTTTTAGCGTATACGGCGGAACAATAATCGAAATGTCAGAGACTCGTAAGCGAAAGATCATAGTTGCCCTCACTGGTGCCAGCGGCGCGTGTTATGGCGTCAGGACGTTGGAACTTTTACGAGCTGCAGGTGTTGAAACACATTTGGTGATGTCGAAGGCCGCAGAGCGTACCGTTTTTGAAGAATTGGACATGACGGTCAAAGCGGTAAAAGAGTTGGCTGACCATGTTTATCCGGTTCAGGATATTGGGGCTGCCATTGCCAGCGGTTCTTTTCTAACTGAAGGCATGATTGTGGCGCCTTGCACCGTAAAAACTATGGGTGAGATCGCTACAGGCATTACGGGTTCACTGGTGAGCCGAGCAGCAGACGTGGTCCTTAAGGAGCGCCGGCGGCTCGTGCTGATGGTGCGGGAAACGCCGTTTCATACGGGGCACCTTCGTACAATGACTAAATTATCGGAAATGGGGGCAATCATTGCTCCTCCAGTACCAGCTTTTTATGCCAAGCCACAGTCTCTTGACGATATGGTTACATTCACGGTTGGCCGTGTGCTTGATTTGTTTGATATCCACGTGGCTAATCTGCCGCGCTGGGGGAAATGACGCTTTTCTTTCAATCAATTATGGCGAACCCGCTTCAATAGTGCCTATGGCCGTGGTATAAGTTTTCACAAGCGATCAATTGGGACATCTCTATGGATTTGGACGAAGACAGGGTTCGAGAGCATCTGGCTGGGGTGATGGAAGAACACCGGGATTTGGACGGTGCCATCGAGGCGGTTCTAAAGGCTGGGACTTTTAACCTGTTGCAGGTACAGCGCATGAAAAAGCGCAAGCTGAGCCTCAAAGACGAAATCGGGCGCCTTCAAAGCTTGTTGCTTCCTGATATTATTGCCTGATTGGCACAAGCCGATTGGTGCCTGAGCTGCCCACGGTGCGCTAGCGAATATTCTCTTCGCCTTTAATCTCTTTTTTATTCTCGTACATGGCTTTATCTGCCTTATCGAGTGCATCATCGGGTTTGTCGCCCGAGCGGAATGTATAGGTTCCGAAAGCTAACGACATTTTTTGGCTTACACCGCCGAGAGTGACCGGGTTTTTCGTGATTACTTCAGCCAGCTCCGCAGCTTTCTGCATGCCGACAGTCTCGTCTGCTTGCGCCAAGATAATGCCAAACTCGTCACCGCCCAACCTGCCAACTACGTCAGTGCCACGCACATGCTCCACAAGGGTTTTCGCAACATGAAACAGGGCTTGGTCCCCAGCTTCATGCCCGTAGGTGTCATTAATTTTTTTCATATCATTCAAATCAATGAACACCAGCGTAGACGGTGTGCCGTACCGTTCCGCAAAAGATATCATGCGGTTCAGTTCGCGTACAAAAGCGCGTCTGTTGGGGATCGGAAGCAAAGCATCGGTATCAGCCACATCTTCGCTTTCGCGTAGGCGGCGCTGAGTATGGTCAAGTTCGCGCCTCAGGCTGTCGACCTCTTCCATCAGGCCAAGTATAGCCTGCTGTACCCGCGCGGTCATTTCTTCAGGCGGGATGCCCATTACCTGAACGGTATCCTGAATAGTGCGGGCGGCAGATGTGCCTGTGGCGCTATCAGCTTTTTCCGTGCGTTTCACGCGGCCAGTGGGTGCGGTCCTGACAATTCCAGGTGTGTTGCTAACTTTCATGTATTAATCTGTAGCTACTTTATTCTAAAACTCGGTTAACCTATTATGACGTCAAAGGCTTTCTACATGCAAGCCCCGCGAAACAAAAGGGGCGAAGGCTTCTCTTGCAAAGCCCATTACCATATCTATAATGCGCGCTTCGCAGACGCCCAAACATTTGTTTACTGCGGTTTTTCGCCCCTTTAGGATAGGCTAAATCAATGAGCGAAACGTTACCAATCGTTGGAATTATTATGGGTAGTCAATCTGACTGGCCCACGATGAAGCTGGCAGCCGATGTGCTGGAAGAGCTTGGTGTCCCGTTTGAGACAAAAATTGTCTCTGCGCACAGGACGCCGGACCGGCTGTATAAATACGCAACGTCCGCAAAAGAACGCGGCCTAAAAGTGATCATCGGCGGCGCAGGCGGTGCAGCGCATCTGCCAGGGATGGCAGCAGCCATGACACCGCTTCCGGTGTTCGGGGTGCCTATTCAGTCAAGCACGATGTCAGGCAAAGATAGTTTGCTTTCGATCGTGCAAATGCCAGGTGGTGTTCCTGTAGGGACGCTGGCAATTGGCAAGGCTGGTGCAAAAAATGCAGGTCTTTTGGCGGCTTCGGTGATAGCATTGATGGACGATACTGTTGCGGCGAAGCTTGATAGTTGGCGGGATCGGCAAACGGCTAGTGTTGCTGAAGACCCGGTTGATGCGCCTTCTGGCGATTAAGTAAGAGTTAGAACATGACCAGGATCAACCCTGAAGGGACGATCGGTATTTTGGGTGGTGGCCAGTTGGGCCGTATGATCGCCCTTGCCGCCGCTAAATTTGGCTACCGAATTCACATATATTGCCCGGATACTCATAGCCCGGCTTTTCACGTGGCGGATCAAGTGACCGTGGCGGCATACGATGACGAAGAAGCCCTGATGGCCTTTGCCCAGTCGGTTGATGTGGTGACCTACGAGTTTGAGAATATCCCCGCAGCAACGGCTAAGATTATTGAAGCCATCAAGCCCCTGCGTCCCGGACGCAAAGCGCTGGAAATATCGCAGGACAGGCTCAGCGAAAAAGAGTTTTTGAATAAAGCGGGAGCGACTACAGCCCCCTACCAGGCGTTTGATACGCGTGAAGAGCTTGAAGCAGCCTTTGCCGTAATTGGGCGGCCAGCGGTGGCTAAAACACGGCGTTTTGGCTACGACGGCAAAGGCCAGGTCATGGTGAAGTCCAAGCGTGATTTTGACGCCGTGATGGACATAACCAAGGGTGGCCCGGCAATCCTTGAAGGGTTTGTCACCTTTGACCGCGAGATCAGCGTGATTGTCGCGCGCAGTGTATCAGCTGATGTCGCCGCTTTCCCCGTGGCTGAGAACGTCCATACCAATCACGTGCTGGATGTCACGACGGTACCGGCCAACATCAACGAAATGATTGAAGCAAAGGCCAAGGTGCTCGCGACCCGCATTGCTAACGAGCTTGAGTATATCGGCGTATTGGCTGTTGAGATGTTCGTCAATGACGCCAAGGGCGAAATCACCGTGAACGAAATTGCTCCACGGGTTCACAATAGTGGCCACTGGACCATTGAAGGCGCGCAGACCAGCCAGTTTGAGCAGCATATACGGGCGATATGTGACCTGCCGCTTGGGCCCACGAGCGCCCGCGGCAAAGTCGTGATGAAGAACTTGCTCGGCAAAGATATTCTCGATTTTGAAAAATATCTGTCGGACCCAACTGCGGCTTACCATCATTACGGCAAACATGACCCGCGCGACGGTAGAAAAATGGGCCACGTTACCTGGGTTACTGAGGATTAAATGTGACCGCAGCGGCTGACCCAAAGCAATCCGATCTTTTATCGTTTTCATTCGGTGATAGCCCAGAGCTGGCTGACGAACTTCTTGCATTGGTGATGAACGGCAGGAAAACTGCCACTTGCTATTCTCCAGAATTAGAAACAGACGAGCTAAGCAAGATCGGCGAGCGTCAGATCGTGTTGGATGGCCACGGTGAAAAGGCCTGTGTCATTGAAATTACCGCTGTTGATTTTGCCCGGTTCTGTGACGTGTCGGCTGACTTTGCCTTTCTTGAAGGAGAAGGGGATCGCTCGCTAGAGAATTGGCGTGCGGACCATGAGGCTTATTTCAGGCGGCAAGGTGTTTTCTCGCAAGATATGAAGCTTGTATGTGAGCAGTTTCGGGTGACCAAGCGCTTTAGCTGACCCATCGCCACGCCGTGCGTCATGCCGGTTATCTAACGCGGCGCTTAGGTCCAGGCAGGTCTTAAATAGTCAGGGCCGTTCAAGCACCCAGGTTGCGTGGTCTGCGATCACTGTGAAGCCGTGCTTTGCCGCAAATGCGTTTACGATTTTGCGCATGGGATAGCCTTTGGTGCGGCCCCAATGCCAATCGTCGCCCGTGATCATCGCAGCTGGCCAAAGTGCGTGGCACACCTCCAGGTCATCGGCTTTTTTCCCGGCGTCTATGTAAATTAAATCGGGCACAAAGCCTGTCGCTTTTAGAGCAGCCAAGACTTCAGGAGAAAAGCCACGGTATGGCACGAAGCGATCTTCAAAGCCGCTCAGGTTTGCCATCGCTGTAACAAACGGGCTTTGGCGTTCTATGTCGGAAGCGAACAGTTTTTGCTCTTCAATGTCGGGGTAAGCCCGTGTCAGGCCCGGCCTGCCCACATAACGTTTGCACTGTTCAATCAGCGTATCAGACCAAGGGTCGACACCCACAAGCTTGAGCCCAGCATCTAGGGATAGCCAGCGTTTTGCCGAGGCATTCAAAAAGCAGCCAATTTCCAACATGAAAGAGGGTTTCTGCTTTAGAATAATCTGATCAATCAATTCGCGGCCACGACCGCCAAGGGTGAAATCCCACGCCGTAACGCCGTCGGTGTTAGGCCATGGGTTATCGGTCAGTAGTTTTTTAAAGGCTGTTGCTGTCATAGCTCATAAAAAAGGCGCGGGATCTGCCGCGCCTCTCCTCAAAAAATTTAGTGGCAAAGGCTAGAGAATTGAAAAGCCGGTCGCTGCCCAATCTTTATCAAAGCCCGCGAGGCCGTTGGTGGTTAGCGGGTGATTGAAAAGCTTCTGCATCACGCTCCACGGGAAAGTTGATACATCAGCACCGATGCGTGCAGCTTCCAAAATGTGCGTTGGGTGCCGAACGGAGGCTACCAAAATTTCAGTGGTGTAGCCGTAATTGTCGTAGATGCAGCGGATATCTTCGATCAATTCCATCCCGTTGAAGCCCACATCGTCATGGCGGCCAACAAACGGTGATATGAAGCTTGCGCCCGCTTTTGCAGCCAGCAGCGCCTGATTGGCAGAGAAGCAAAGCGTTACATTCACCATGATGCCCTCAGCGCGCAAAACCTTGCAGGTTTTAAGGCCTTCCATCGTCAGCGGGACTTTAACAGCTATGTTGTCCGCAATCTCAGCGCACTTGAAGCCTTCTTTGAGCATGGTTTCGTGGTCGTGCGCTACAGTTTCAGCGGACACTGGGCCATCAACCTCAGCGGCGATTTCCGTAATAACTTCGAAGAACTCGCGGCCTGCTTTTTTAATCAGTGACGGGTTTGTTGTAACGCCGTCCAGCAAGCCTGTTGCGTTTGCTTCGCGGATTTCGCCAATGTCGGCTGTATCGAGGAAAAATTTCATTTTATGCTCCTATTCCGTAGGGTATGCCGCTTACGGAATTAGTTTTCAGGCTCAGGGTTAAGTCTGTCGGTGGGCCAAAGGCAACCTATGGCTCTTGCCTATTAGATATGGGCCTCTTTATCAAGGGGAATGGCTGGTTTTGACAATCCTGCGCAGAATAAACTGAGGAAGCCTTCATCGAGCGAGAGCGAAGAAATTGAATAACGCTCGCTGCCTTATTGCGCCGGGGCGCAGGCCTTTCTATGCTAGGCGGAAACCTGATCCCAAAAACCTTCCGAGACCGAATGAAACAGCAAGCGCTAAATTTGGATGCAAACAGCGAGCATGAAGGCGTGCGCTGCAAAGTGCTGCTGCCTGTGCCGCTCGCGGGCCCGCTTGATTATGCAGTTGCTGATGGTAGCCAGTGCCCGGTACCGGGTTCCCTCGTTGAAGTGCCGCTTTCTGGCCGTACAGTGATTGGCGTGGTGTGGGACGGGAAGACATGCAAAGGCGGAAGGGTCTTTGCGTTTGCAAAGTTGAAACCCATTGCACGCATTCTAGATATGCTGCCAATCCCGGAGGATGTGCGGCGGTTCGTAGACTGGGTTTCTGCCTATACGTTGGCGAACCAGGGGGCTGTTTTGCGCATGTGTTTGTCGTCGCCCGCTGCGCTGAAACCTGTTCCCGTAAAAAAGCACTATGTAGCACTAGAGGGCGCGACGGACGATGCCAGGGGGGGTGTGCGTATGACCCCTGCCAGAATATCAGTTTTGGATGTAATGGCGCCCGGTGCGCCAGAGACAGCTAGCGCAATTGCTGAGCGGGCAGACGTTGGCGAGGCAGTAGTGCGCGGGCTTGCCAAGGCAGGCGGCTTGAAGACGCTGGAACTGTCAGTTGATCGCCCTTTCGAACAGCCTGATTTGACGCTCAAGGGCCCGACACTTTCTGCAGAGCAGGAAGTGGCCGCAAAAGCCATTCGCGATAAGGTATGGGAGGGCGGCTTCGCGCCTTTCATGCTCGACGGAGTAACTGGCTCTGGCAAAACGGAAGTGTATTTCGAAGGGTTGGCTGAAGCCCTTGAAGAGCCTGAAGCGCAAGTGCTGGTACTGGTGCCTGAGATCGCGCTGACGTCCCAGTGGCTCGACCGTTTTGAGGACCGCTTCGGTGTTGCGCCGGTTGTTTGGCATTCCGAGATAGGGCTGGCCGGTAGGCGCCGTGCATGGAATGCGGTGGCATCTGGTGAAGCGCGTGTGGTCGTAGGCGCGCGGTCTGCCTTGTTCCTGCCGTTTCAAAAATTGGCCTTCATTACGGTCGACGAGGAACACGACCAGTCGTTCAAGCAGGAAGAGGGCGTGCTGTACCATGCACGCGATATGGCCATTGTGCGGGCGAAACTGGCTAAATGCCCTATCGTTCTGGCAAGTGCCACACCTTCATTAGAAACTTTGGTGAATGCAGATGCAGGGCGGTATGAGCGGCTTGAAATGCGCGAACGCCACGGCGGTGCGCAGCTGCCGGAGATGCACGCGATTGATATGCGTCACGAACCGCCTGAGGCAGGCATGTGGCTGTCGCCTATACTTGTGACGCAGATAGAAAAAACAGTTGTCGCTGGTGAGCAGGTGATGCTGTTCCTTAATCGTCGCGGTTATGCGCCGCTGACGCTGTGCCGGACCTGCGGGCATAGAATTGAATGTGCCAGTTGCAGTGCATGGTTGGTGGAGCACCGTTTTCGCCGCGAACTGCAATGCCACCACTGTGGCTATAAAGAAGAAGTGCCCAAGGCCTGCCCCGAATGTAAAACCGAAGACGCGCTGGTGGCGTGCGGGCCGGGCGCAGAACGCCTGTTCGAGGAAGTTACCAAACGGTTCCCGCGTGCCCGGGTGACTGTAATGACAAGCGATACACTGACAACAACGGCACAAACAGCGCGTGTGGTTGGGGAAATAGCGGACCGGAAGTTTGATATTATCATCGGGACCCAGATTGTTACCAAGGGCTACCATTTCCCGGCGCTGACACTCGTTGGTGTGGTTGATGCAGACCTGGGTTTGCGGGGCGGTGATTTGCGGGCAGGCGAGCGCACCTACCAGCAGCTGGTTCAAGTAGCAGGCCGGGCGGGACGAGCAGATAAACCAGGTAAAGTATATCTGCAGTCCTACGAGCCTGAACACCCGGTAGTGCAGGCATTGTTGTCTGGCGACGGTGAAGCCTTTTTGTCAGCTGAGAAAAAAGTACGGGCGCAGCATTATATGCCGCCTTTTGGCCGCCTGGTTGCGGTTGTGCTCTCTGGCCCCTTTGCGCCCGATGTGATGATGCAAGGCCAGAAATTGGCCTCTGCCGCGCCGGTACTCGAAGGGCTTGATTTTGTGGGGCCAGCACCCGCCGCGATGGCGCGTGTGCGCGGCCAACACCGGTTCCGCATGTTGGTGCACGCACCAAAGGAAATGAAAATTCAGCCGATTATTAGGGACTGGATAAATTCAGCGCCGAAAATTAAGGGCGTAAGAATTAAAGTAGATATTGATCCTTACAGCTTTATGTAGCTGGTGATGAAGACTGCTTTTTCACCGAGAAACAGATTGCAGATTTAAAGGCAGTGGCTGTATAAACAGCTGATTGGGGGCGGATTGGCTCAGTCGAGTAGCCAGAACACCCGGTATTGAAACATCGTTTTTTTGCTTAATGTAGGATGTCAGTGTGGCAGAGTATGAATTTACAAATAGCTGGTTTCAGGAAACCGTAAATGTGTGGAATAGGTGGGTTCCTCAGCTGAAACCTAAAAGGATACTGGAAATTGGGTCCTATGAGGGCCAGTCTAGTTGCTATTTGATTGAAAAGTGCTCCGAATGGAACGATCTGGAAATTCACTGCGTCGATACGTGGGCGGGAGGCGTTGACAATCAAGCCTTTGGGCATGAGATGTCTGAAGTGGAAAATAGGTTTCTAAAAAATATAGATTTGGCGCAAAAAAAGGCGCAAAAAAAGGTCGATTTTCACCGATATAAAACACTGTCCTACAAGGCGCTGGCGCAGTTGATTTGTGAGGAGAAAACTGGCTACTTTGACCTTATTTATATTGATGGCTCGCATCAGGCTCCGGATGTCATTACTGATGCTACCATGGCATTTCCTTTGTTGCGCGTGGGCGGAATGATCGTATTTGACGATTATATTTGGTTCATGGAAGAAAAGGGCAATCAAGACCTGATTAACATGCCTAAATTGGCTATCGATTCATTCACAAATATTTTTCAACGTAAAATTAGAATTCTCTCGTTTCCGCTTCGACAAATTTATTTGGTTAAAACGGCAATGTAGATTTGCCCTGGATTAAACTTTAAGACAATAATTCTATAGTAATTTGAGCCTTCATTATGATTTCCGCATTTCAAAAAATATCTCTATCAATGGTTAAAAACGAACAGGACATCATTGAGCCGTTTGTACGGCATAATTTGAAATTCGTCGATTACATGGTGATTGCCGATAACGGGTCAGTTGATGATACGCGAAACATTCTTATTAAACTAGCGAGGGAAACTGGAAGAGTTCTCGTGCTCGACCACCGTACATTCGAATATACGCAATCAGAGTTTATGACCAAATTCTTGCATATGGTGCAGTCGGCGTTTTTTGCAGAATATATTATTTTTCTCGATGCAGATGAATTTGTCCAAGCTCCCAGTCGTTCTTCCTTCGAAAAATCGATTTCAAGAATTCCAACCGGGTTTTACGGGAAAATGCCGTGGGTGAGCCATGTGCTACCGAAAAACCAGCCCCTTTCGGAGCTCAAGTCTGATCCACCGGCTTCAATAAAATGGCGCCGAAAATCTGAGCGAGAGCAACATTTTAAAGCCGTTCTTCGATTGGGCGGAAAAATCGGAAAAGAGCTTCAGGTTTCGATGGGAAACCATAGAATAGAAACCTTGGATGAAACTCCAATTGAATCTGTGAATCTGAGAGATGTTTCATTGCTGCATTTCCCGGTCCGAAGTGAAGAGCAGCTTATTGCCAAAGGCGTGAATGGCTGGATGGCTATTTTGGCTAAAGAAGCGAAAGGCCTCGAATTAGGGAAAAACGAAGCGCATCAGTGGAAAGAAAACTTTGAGCGTGCGCTCCAGCCTAGTGTGATGAAAAAGGACATTTGTGAAGCCTCTTTTAATTACGGGCAACGAAATATGGTGATCGACTGGGACAAAGACGTATCCAATTCAGATCACCAGATTACCTATGGCCGGAAATATTCCGACGGATCGTATGCTTCGCCGCTGACGATGGTGGCAAAATCATGGGAAGGGTCGGTGAAAAAGAAAGCGTTGCTGTTCAATTTACTTAAGCCGAAATCGGGTGGCAACGGGAGAGTCGGCAAGGCCGATACCGCGTTTGACGACAAGTGGCGTTGGGATAACCTCTTTATAGACGTACCCCCATTCAGGTTTGCTTCAGAAATATTGAACCCCAATTCGGTTTTGGATATAGGCTGCGGTATTGGCGCATATACCCAATTGTTTGGTGCATTGGGAGCGGGCAGGGTCATGGGCGTCGATGGGGTTAAGCCTGATCAAACCATGTTATCAGCAAAGAACTACCGGCAAGCCGATATCACCCAATTGAAAGGGGCGAAGAACAGTTTTGATTTGATCGTTAACCTGGAAGTGCTTGAACATCGAGAAGAAGAGGGCGCTTTAAAAGTGATGCGCATGATGGGGCTTAGCGCGGAGAAGGCCATTATATTCTCTGCGGCTTCACTCGATCAACCAGGTAATGGCCACATCAATTGTCATCCCATAGAATATTGGCTTGAGCACTGGCGAACCCTTGGTTGGGGCCCTGACCTAGGTATGACCCTCGGGATGCGTGCCGCAGCAACGTTTTCGTGGTTTAGGCATAATTTGCTTGTGCTTAAGCCATTAGAGCAGGTGCCGGGTGCGTCGCAGGCAATTAGCTGCTTGTCGGAAATTGGCGCAAAACCATTCAGGTGGCCCGGCGATAAGCCGGGGGTAAAGGAATTTATACTGGAGGCCGATTTGCAACCGTTCTTAAGGGCGTATTTGCAAGACCAATAAATAATAGGAATACTAAATATAGCGAGGGCAGCATCAGGCGGTATCGTTAGAAAGTTTTGACACTAGAACCTGAGCAGAGCCGGGTGGAATACTCTTTGTCTTAATCGTTCTTGTCTATTGGCGGTTCTTTAAAAAGCATGGGTGTGTTCTACGAATCTTACGATGAGGGAAAAATGGCAGTAGCAACAGGCGAACTCAAAACGGCGGTCAGAAGTGGGCCAATCCTTGAACAATTGCGTGCAATTGAGAAAATGTTTATTCAGAAAAATCAGGGTAAAATGACCCGGGTGGCAGCAGCAGAGTTAATGCAGCTTCATGAGCGCATGGCCAAACTGCAGTTTCCTGATGTCAAATATATGGATTATTTGAAAAAGCATCATGTTGATAGGGACATTAGTACCTATCTGGAAGTGGGCGTGCGCTGGGGTGACGCTCTAGCATTGGCAAACGAAGGCTGTTATGCGGTTGGTGTGGACCCACAGTTTGATATCAAACATACGCTGAAAGTTGAGCCCCATTTGTTTGGTGTTCTTAGCGACGATTTCTTCTTTGAGCACACGGAAACATACAGTAACTTTTTTGAAATGATTTTTCTGGATGGTCTTCACGAAGCGCATCAGACGATGAAAGACATTTATCATTCGTTTGCAGTGCTGAAAGAAGGCGGCGAAATTTTGGCGCACGACATGTTGCCAGTGGCGTTGTCAGTCGCTACCCCTACGCAGCAAACTCGGTTTTGGACCGGAAACGTGTGGCAGTCGGCAGCAGCATTTTGCGTACCTGGCCGCCCGTACAAGTGGGAGTTTGTGCCAGCGTTTCCAAGCGGGCTGTTCCGGCTTTATGATATTGATCCTGACTATAGGCCATCAGCTAAAGACACGGTGGCTCGGCTGCAGGCGATCCAGAAACTGAAGTTTGGCAATACAAGCGAATTGTTGGACTATATCCATTCCCTTTAAGGTGTGCGTGGCCCGTCTTAAAAGTAGAGGGTGAAGCCTCTATGCTTGAAGGAGCACGATTGTGGGATGGAAAGCACCGAAAGAGGGCAAAAAGACACCCAGTCAAAAGCAAGATCGAGCGTACGTACCGAAGAGCTTCATAGGGCTACCTTACAAAAAATTCATTGGATTGAAAAAACTCAGTGGATTGATAGGAGAGGGTGTTCTACCTGCAACCGAAATTGTGCTTCTGTTGCCCTAGACCAATATTTAGAGCAAGGTCCGGCACTTTGCGGGCTCAATCTGCTTCGATTTAAATGTGGATACTATTATGAAATTGTTTTTTTGTGTAAGCGCTCCCCGCGCAGGGTCGACTTTGTTGACCCGAATGCTGGATTCGCACTCTCAGATTGCGGCACCCTATGAAATTCCGGTGGCGAAGTTTTTTTTCGGGACGCAATCCGAAAATTTACGTTTGGACAAAGTAATTCAGATATGTGAATCGCTTGGCGTGGATATTTCGCGCGCGATAGAAGATCCACATTTTTATTTTCAGAGACACTGAAGGCAGAGCAGAAACAGGCGCTCGTTGTAAAGGAGCCAGGAAACGCAGCTCATCTGCCGCGATTAAGGGCGACTTTTGGGGATGTGCCGCTACTTTTCATCGTGCGCGATGTGCGACAGATGATGCAAAGCAAGGCATTTAAAAGCTCAGGAATCTCGTTGGTAGATGCCGCTAAATTGTGGCTATCGAACAATCAATAAATTTTAAAATACAGGCGATTATTTCCGAAAATGGTTACCATACGCTATGAAGATTTGGTCCAAAATCCAAAGCAGGTTCTGACCAAAGTCTTGAGTGTTTTGGGTTTTGAGTATGAAGAAGGGATGCAAGAATTTTGGAATTTCGAACATAGCGACGATAAATTGACACTTTGGGACGGCAGGAAACCGGCCCAATCTGCTTGGGCGAAGGATCTCGGCGAGAAAAAGATCAAAAACACAGTATCTGCGCCCTCTGAGGATATTTTGAAAATCTATAATAACTCCCCTGGCCTCCGCAAGTTGAACGAACGGTTTGGATATCAGTAGACTCCACTTTTAAATCGACCAACCTCAAGGGTAAAGCAATCCTATATGTTCGTTTTAGCGAATGGGATTGAGGTTTAACAAACCGTGCTGGGAAATATTTGAAAAAGACATTGTCATATAGTGATGTTCGTCTGTGAGCGGCATATCTTTAATGGTGATCGGGTTATCGTTTGCGGGTACCAAAATCAAACATTTGAAGAAGAATCGCGCTTGCGGCATTTGGCGGCTTGCAAGGGCGAAACCTCTATGCTAGAGGGAGCACGCATTTGGGCTGGAAAGCGCCGCAAGTGGGCAAAAAGACGCCCAATTGAAAGAAACCAGATTGAGCGTACGTGCTGAGCAGTTTTCGGTCCGTATTAAGAGTAACCAGGTTTTTGCCTTCACTAAAGGGGAACGTCAGAAGTGACCTCGCACAAAGCGATAGTTTCTGGAATTTCAGGCCGTTACGCCATAGCGTTTTTTGAGCTTATGCTTGAGAACAAGGCGCTTAAAGCCGCTGAAGCCGATCTAGCCAGCCTGAAGGGCATGCTCATTGAGAGCGCTGACCTTCGCACGCTTGTTAGCTCGCCGCTTATTAGTCGCGACGAACAGTCGGGCGGTATTATAAAGGTTGCTGAGGCCGCTAAGCTGAACGCGCTGACCGTGAAATTTCTTGGTGTGCTGGCAGCGAATCGCCGTCTCAGTGCACTGAACTCAATCATTACAGCATTTGAAAAGCTGCTCTCGCACCATAAAGGTGAAGTGAGTGCTGATGTTGTTAGTGCACATGCGCTGACAAAAACGCAGCTCACAAGTTTGCAGAAACAATTGAAGGCTGCCACTGGCCAGAATGTGGCTATTAACGCTTCTGTTGATGAAGCGCTTCTCGGTGGTCTTACCGTTAAAGTGGGTTCTCGTTTGATCGATAGCTCCATTAAAACCAAACTCGATAACCTCGCTAGCTCTATGAAAGGGGTTCAGTAATGGATATCCGTGCTGCGGAAATTTCCAAGGTCCTAAAGGATCAGATTGCAAATTTTGGCGACGACGCTGAAGTTTCAGAAGTTGGTACTGTTCTCTCTGTAGGAGATGGTATTGCGCGTGTTTACGGCCTTGATAATGTTCAGGCCGGTGAAATGGTTGAGTTCCCTGGCGATATTAAGGGCATGGCTCTTAACCTTGAGAGCGACAACGTTGGTATCGTGATCTTCGGTGAAGACCGGGGGATTAAAGAAGGCGATACCGTTAAGCGTACTGGCGCGATTGTGGATGTGCCTGTTGGTATGGGCTTGCTGGGCCGCGTTGTTGACGCGCTTGGTAACCCGATCGACGGCAAAGGCCCGATCAAAGACGTAACGCGTACGCGGGTTGAAGTGAAAGCGCCGGGCATTATCCCGCGTAAATCTGTTAATGAGCCAATGCAGACAGGCCTTAAAGCCATTGATGCTTTGGTACCGATCGGACGCGGACAGCGCGAGCTGATCATTGGTGACCGCCAGACAGGTAAAACTGCTGTTGCGATTGATGCTTTTATCAATCAGAAGCTCACCAACGACGCTGCTGGTGACGACAACAAGAAAAAGCTTTTCTGTATTTATGTTGCTGTTGGTCAGAAGCGCTCAACCGTTGCGCAGATCGTTAAAGCCTTGGAAGAAAAAGGCGCGATGGAATATACCATCGTTGTGGCCGCGACTGCGTCCGAGCCTGCTCCTCTGCAGTTTCTTGCACCGTATGCTGGCGCTGCGATGGGTGAATATTTCCGCGATAATGGCATGCACGCTGTGATCGTTTATGATGATCTGACCAAACAGGCTGTTGCTTACCGTCAGATGTCTCTTCTTCTTCGCCGTCCTCCTGGACGTGAAGCGTATCCGGGTGACGTATTCTATCTGCATAGTCGTTTGCTCGAGCGTGCTGCGAAAATGTCTGATGCTTGTGGCGGCGGCTCGCTTACAGCGCTGCCTATCATTGAAACACAAGCTGGTGACGTATCTGCTTACATCCCAACAAACGTGATTTCGATTACAGATGGCCAGATCTTCCTTGAGACTGAGCTTTTCTATAAAGGTATTCGTCCTGCGATTAACGTTGGTCTGTCTGTGTCCCGTGTGGGTTCTGCAGCGCAGATTAAAGCGATGAAGCAGGTTGCTGGTTCGATTAAGCTTGAGCTTGCTCAGTACCGCGAGATGGAAGCCTTTGCACAGTTTGGTTCTGATCTTGATGCCTCTACACAGCAGCTCCTCAATCGCGGAGCGCGTTTGACCGAGCTTCTGAAGCAGGGTCAATATTCGCCGCTGAAAGTTGAGGAACAGGTTGTTGCTGTTTTCGCTGGCGTGAAGGGCTTTCTTGATAAAATTGCAGTGGGTGACGTTAGCCGCTTTGAAGAGCAGTTCCTTGGTGAAATGCGCAGCAAGCACGGCGACCTACTTGCAACAATCGCGTCTGAGAAAAAGTTATCGGATGAGACAACAGCATCGCTGAAGTCAATTCTCGAGGCTTTTACAAAGTCATTTAGTTAAGTTTGATATCAGAGGAGAAGGGCACGGCCTATGGCGAGCCTTAAAGATCTGAAAAACCGGATTACGTCCGTTAAGTCGACGCAGAAGATCACCAAAGCCATGCAAATGGTTGCGGCATCTAAATTGCGCCGTGCGCAGGAAGCAGCGGAAGCTGCACGTCCTTACGCCGAACGGATGGAAAATGTACTGACCGGTCTCGGAATTGCAGTGAAAGACAGCCCGGGCGCTTCGCCCTTGCTGGCTGGCACAGGTAAGGACGATGTACATCTCGTGATTGTTGCAACATCTGAGCGCGGGCTTTGCGGTGGTTTTAATGCCAATATCGTAAAAGCGGCCCGGGCTCATATTGCGACCTTGATTGCTGACGGTAAAACCGTGAAAATCCTGTGCATTGGCAAAAAAGGTGTTGCCATTTTGCGCCGGCAATACGCCGACAACATCATTGAGCAAGTAGATTTGTCTGCTGTGAAGCGGTTGGCGTTTTCTGATGCTCAGCCGATTGCAAACAATGTACTTGCAATGTTTGAGCGCGGTGAGTTTGACGTTGCGTCTCTCTTCTATGCTAAGTTTCAATCGGTTTTGGTTCAAATTCCTACGAACCAGCAGCTTGTACCTGCACCGATGCCTGACGTGTCTGAAGAAGATGCAGGGGATAAACTTGGCGGAGCGATTTACGAATACGAGCCTGATGAGGAAGCAATCCTTGAGGATCTGTTGCCTCGTAACGTGGCGGTGCAGATCTACCGTGGTCTTCTTGAAAACGCTGCTTCCGAGCAGGGTTCACGGATGACAGCGATGGATAGTGCAACACGCAACGCTGGCGAAATGATTGATGGTTTGACAATCACCTATAACAGGACACGTCAGGCCAACATCACAAAAGAATTGATTGAAATTATCTCGGGCGCTGAAGCGCTTAAGTAGCTTACACAAGGGGTGTAAATCATGGCTAATAATACAGGCCGCATCACACAGATTATCGGTGCCGTTGTAGACGTGCAGTTTGACGATCATTTGCCTGCAATGCTGAACGCGCTTGAAACTGACAACAATGGCCAACGCCTTGTTCTGGAAGTTTCCTTGCACCTCGGCGAGAATACAGTACGTACCATTGCGATGGACAGTACCGAAGGTCTTGTTCGCGGCGCTGCCGTGAGCGATTTGGGGGCCCCGATTACCGTCCCTGTTGGTCCTGAGACGCTTGGCCGGATCATGAATGTTATCGGTGAGCCGATTGATGAACGTGGTCCGATCAACGCTAAGGCGTCTGCACCGATCCACGCTGAAGCCCCTGCCTATAAAGATCAGGCAACGGATCAGGCGATTTTGGTAACAGGCATTAAGGTTGTTGATCTGTTGGCTCCGTACGCAAAAGGCGGCAAGATTGGCCTCTTCGGCGGCGCGGGTGTTGGCAAGACAGTTCTTATTCAGGAACTCATCAACAACATCGCTAAAGGCCACGGCGGCTACTCCGTTTTCGCGGGCGTTGGCGAACGGACCCGTGAAGGTAATGACCTTTACTACGAGATGATCGATAGCGGCGTGAACACCCTCGACGGCGACGGTAGTAAATGTGCGCTTGTTTACGGCCAGATGAATGAGCCTCCTGGAGCGCGCGCACGTGTTGCTCTGACAGGTTTGACGCTTGCTGAGTATTTTCGCGACGTTGAAGGCCAAGACGTTCTGTTCTTCATTGATAATATCTTCCGCTTTACACAGGCTGGTTCTGAAGTGTCTGCGCTTCTTGGTCGTATCCCATCAGCGGTGGGTTATCAGCCAACACTAGCGACAGACATGGGTACCATGCAGGAACGTATTACATCGACGCACAAAGGCTCGATCACCTCAGTACAGGCCGTTTACGTGCCTGCGGATGATTTGACCGATCCAGCGCCTGCTACATCCTTTGCTCACCTTGATGCGACAACAGTGCTTAACCGCGCGATTTCAGAGAAGGGTATTTACCCTGCTGTGGATCCGCTTGATAGTACATCGCGCATCATGGACCCTAACGTTGTTGGTGAAGAGCACTATAACGTGGCGCGTTCAGTTCAGGAATTGCTGCAGAAGTATAAGTCTTTGCAAGACATCATTGCCATTCTCGGCATGGATGAGCTTTCTGAAGATGACAAGCTGGTCGTTGCTCGTGCTCGTAAGATCGAAAAATTCTTGTCGCAGCCTTTCTTTGTTGCGCAGATTTTCACGGGTCTTCCTGGTCAGTTTGTTCAGTTGGAAGATACTGTTACCTCGTTTAAAGCAATTGTTGACGGTGAGTATGATCACCTTCCAGAAGCTGCTTTCTACATGGTTGGCGGCATTGAAGACGCTATTGCTAAAGCTGAGAAGCTGGCGCAAGAGGCAGCTTAAGCTGAAGGGTTTAGGGATATCATGACAGATACAATGCATTTGGAAATCGTATCCCCTGAGCGTCTTTTGAAAGACGCTCAGGTGGCGATGGTAGTTGTTCCGGGTATGGACGGTGATTTTGCCGCTATGCCGCAGCACGCTCCGATGATGTCGACAATCCGCCCAGGCGTGATTGAAATTTACGAGCAAGAGAGCGGCACTGCCGAGCGTTTGTTTGTAAAAGGTGGCCTCGCCCAGATCAGCCCTGAAGGCCTGACAATCTTGGCCGAAGAAACACTGTCGCTTGACGGTGTTAACGCTGAAGAGCTGGCTCAGAATATCTCCAACATGCAGGAAGATATTCAGGATGCTAAGGATGATATTGCCCGTGCTGGTTTCGAAAAGGAATTAGCTTGGATGACTGCCCTTCAGGAAGTTATTGCTGCTTAGTTAGCTACACAAAATTCCAGAATAAAAAACGCTGCCAACTTTGGCGGCGTTTTTTTTGGCCTAAGCAGGTTCAGGGAATGCCGGCGGCAGTCTTAAGACAGCAGGGCACTATCCTAAAAGTTCCGCTACCACTTGTTCGTAGACGCTCGTTTTAAAAGAGACGATTTCGGATACCAGCTCTTCTGGTGTCGACCACTTCCAACGGCTGAATTCCGGATGCTCAGTCTCGATGTTGATCAGGGCCTCAACTCCAGTAAGTTCCATCAGAAACCAGTGCTGTTCTTGCCCAATATATTTTCCCTTCCAACCGTCTCTGGTTAGTAGTTCCTGAGGGAAATCATAGCGCACACTGCTTGCCGTGCGTTTGACGATACGGACCGCACTATGTGGAACACTGGTTTCTTCTTCAAGTTCCCTCAGGGCCGCTTGTTCCTGGTCTTCACCGATATCAACGCCACCTTGCGGCATTTGCCATGCGCCCGGCATGTCCGTGCGTTCGGCGCTGAAAATTAAACCGTTGCTGTTGATCAGCATGATACCAACGCAAGGGCGATAGGACATATTGTTCATGGGATTTACTTACCGTGGTAGGGCTTGTTGGTTTGCTATCGACGTTACCGGCACCAGTATAAAACCACGTTCTTTTAGCGTTTCCGTCCAGGCTTTAATTACTCGTATTGATACAGGGTAGGAACGGGCAATGCCTAGCGCCGCGCCTTGCGTTCGCGCCCGTTGCTCCAACAGAACAAGCTGAGCCCGGATCTCATCTGAACCAAGCTCGTTATCTAGATAGCGGTTATTGACCGCCCACGGCATGTTGATGGCCTTAGCCATAGCGGCGGCGCGAGAATACTTGCTGTCCCGGTTATCCACGAACATCAGCCCACGGCGCTTCAGCTCGTCTAACACGGGCCTAATACTGTCACTTGCGGCAATGAAGCGAGAGCCGTTTAAATTTACAACACCTACATAGCCACTGAAACGCGCAAGTGAGGATCTCAGCAACCTTGCATTTTTGCTGGCAGCATTACTGGTGAGCAAGGTAAGTGGGCCTGGGTCATTTTGCGGGTAGCCGGTTGGTTCCATTGGAATGGCGAGCAATACTTCATGCCCAGCCGTGCGTGCCAGTTGGCCCCAATTGTGAAGATCTCTGCCGTACACTGAAAAACCGAGGCTAATTTCTGCAGGCAACTCTTCTACGGCGCGCCGGGTGTTGTTAGCCTTTTTACCGAGGTCGGTAATAAGAATGGAAATTCTGCTAAGCGTAATGTCTGAATTCCTTGGTGCCGCGTACACATTATAAGAAAGTCTGCCATCATCCGCAATTTTTGGAAGCGGGCCCTCGCTGGTATTTTCTAGCAGCTCCGCCACAGGCTTAATGGGTAATCCCTTAGGCTGCTCAACAGGTGTGGGAACGGCCGCCGTAGTATCTTGCCCGGGTGCAGGAAGTTGCGTATCGGTTTCGAGAGGCGTTTCGGCTTGGCCTGAAATTGTAGGGTCCTGCGCATCTGTGCCGCTGCTCGCATTGTTGGTATCTTCGCTGCCGGTTTCGCCTGCATCTGCAGCATCCGTCAATATGGGATCACCAAGTTCCGCGATAGCAACTTCCGGATCGTAGGTAAGCTCCAGCACCATAACCCCGCCCAAAATGATAATTATGGTCAAGGCCCATGCGGTAAGCAATGGTGTGAAGTTGGTCGGCACGGTTACAGAACCCTTTTTAGTTTATGAAGTAGCCGACCAATCTTAGGGCAGCTTATGAACGTGCTTCCGCCAATTGTGGCTTCGGCAAATTCGACATGTTCTTTAATAGCTTAATCGCATATCTGAGCTGTACGTCAACTGGTTCTTGCACAGTATTTGCAGTTACAGGATCTGTCGTGGAGATTTTTTTCGCGGTTGCCTTGCCGTCTTTTTCGCCGGTTCTATCGAGGCCCTGTTGGTCATTGGTTATGTGGCCGCTAATGTCCGCCTCGCGGCGTGGTTTACCGCGCTGGCCTTTTTGCCGAGGCTGCAGTAGTTCGATATCAGGTTCCACGCCGCGTTCCTGAATAGACCGGCCACTCGGTGTGAAATAACGTGCCGTAGTGAGGCGAATGGCTTGGCTACCGCTACGGCCGAGTTGAATTTCACTTTGTACAGTTCCTTTGCCGAAGGTCCTGTCGCCTAGAATAATGGCCCGTCTGTGGTCCTGTAACGCACCAGCAACAATCTCAGAGGCCGACGCAGAATATGCATTGGTCAGCACCACCATTGGGATGCCGTTCAGTAGGTCACCCGAAGTTGCGTGCCAACGGTTGTTGTTTTGGCGACGACGGCCTTTAGTGGACACAATCTCACCGCGGTCAAGAAAAACGTCTGAAATACGGATGGCTTCATTGAGAAGGCCGCCGGGGTTATTGCGCAGATCAAGAATAAGCCCGTCGAGATCAGGGCCGAGCTCATCAACTATTGCGTTTACCGCTTCTTCCACAAGGCGGCCAGATTGCATGTTGAAGGTGGTAACGCGCACATAGCCGATCGTTTCGTCCTCAATCCTGTGGCGCACTGCTCGTACCATGATCTTACGGCGCACAATTTCGATGTCAAACGGCTCTGGCTCGCCTTCGCGCACAATGGTGATAACCACTGGCGTATCGACAGGGCCACGCATTTTCTTAATCGCTTCAGAGAGTGTTTGGCCTAAAATGGCTTCGCCGTCGATATGGGTAATATAATCACCGCCTAGTACGCCAGCTTCATCGGCGGGGGTGTCATCAATAGGCGAAACGACTTTCACAACGCCCTTGTCAGCCTGCACCTCGATACCAAGCCCGCCGTATTCACCTTGAATTTGAACCCGCACTTGTTCGTACACTTCAGGATTAAGGTAGGTAGAATGCGGATCAAGTGACCGGAGCACTCCCTGAATAGCAGCTTCCACAATTTTCTTGTCGTCTACTTCATCAACATACTCAGAGCGCACGCGCTCAAGAACCCGCATCAGGAGGTCTAGCTGCTCATAAAATTCGTCTTGAGACTGCTGCTTCTGGGCATGGCCCGGAACTGTCATCATCAGAGCGAGTAAAGCGCCTGTTACAAGTTTTCGCATATTGCTACCTTTCTACTCATTGTACTGGCCTGTCTTACCAGTGATCGTTTTCTTGTTTTAATTTGTTTCATCTTTTTAACTATCGCGCCGATGCCAGTTGGCTGCTTAGCCACGGTACCGGGTTAACCGCTTTCCCGCCCTGCCGCATTTCCAAATACAATTGGTTTGCGTCTGCCGTGTTGCCCATCGCCCCGATCGGTTCTCCCATAAGGACCCACTGGCCAATAGCGCCGTATAACTCACCAAACCCAGAAAGCAGACTATGAACCCCATTGCCGTGCTCAATGATAAGCAACTGTCCATATTCTCTAAACGGACCTGAGAATACGATTTTGCCATCATATGGGGCCACCACCTGTGCGCCAGCTCGTGTTTCAATCCGTATGCCTTGCGCGCGTCCTACGGCCTCGTCTGCTCCAAACTTCCTAACTATACTGCCCAGGGCTGGGTAGGGCAGTGAACCTTTTACCTCAACAATAGGGCGACCATTAGGCCGAAATGGTATTGCTTCTTGCTCTTGTGTTAGGCTCGTTCTCCTTGGTCTTGCCCTATCAGGCATAGCTAAACGCGCGATCTCTTGCGCTCTTTTTGCGGCCTGCTGTGCCAGTTTTTCGATCAGTTCCTTTAAACTAGCGGCTTCTTCAGCAAATTGTTGCAATTCTTGTGCAACTTTCCGTGCGCCGCGTGTGGCTTTTATAGCCTCAGAACGGCGTCGTTTAACCATTGAACCAATTTTTGATTGATGTTCGGTTAAGCGCTCTAAAGTATTTTTATAGTTAAAGCGCTCTGTAGATAGATCCAGCTGGATTTCGGCAAGCCCGTCCAAGTCCTTTTTAAGGGTCGCAGCCTTGTCGTTGATTTCCGGTAATATGTTGCCAATGAGCGCCGCACTGCGGGCGGTGGTAAGCGCTTTTTTTGGTTGCAGAAGGGCCAACGCCGGCGGTCTTTTTGAAAGGCGTTCAAGCGCAGAAAACAGTTCAAGCAGTTCTTGTCTGCGGCTGTCTAGGGCAATGGATTTTTCAGCCTCGACTGTTTCCAAGGTTTGAATACGGATTGCAAGGCGGCGTGCATTGCCTTCTGACGTGCGAATATCTCGCCCAATGATAACAAGTTCCTCGGAAAGCTTTTGAGCTTCGGAGCGTGCTGCCGAGGCTTTCTCTTTAAGCGCCGTAGCTTCCGCTTCACGGGCTTGGACCTGTTTCTCCAATTGTTTTAGACGGGCGGCTGCCTCATCGTCATCTTGTGCATGGCATGCTCCCACCACAGATGCGGCGGCAAGTGTGCCCAATAATGCGTATGTTAGTAGCCTATGCAGAGGCTTGAACTTCTACAGCTAAAGATAAATCTTTCCCCGTCATTTCCGCAGGCTTTGGGACGCCGAGAATGGCAAGAAGCGTTGGTGCCAGATCAGAGAGCGCACCGTCGCATACCTTAGCGTCATGATTTACGAAGAGCGCAGGCACATCGAAACTGGTGTGAGCTGTATGGGGTTGCCCGGTTGAATGATCCATCATCATTTCTACATTGCCGTGGTCAGCCGTAACGATCAAGACCGCCCCTGAGTCATTAACGGCCACTTCGAGCCGTGCGATGCAGGCATCAATGGTTTCAACGGCCTCTATAGCGGCAGATAATACGCCAGTGTGACCCACCATATCAGGGTTAGCGTAGTTAACGATGATTGCACCGTAGGTGCCGCCCTCTATTGCTTTCACCAGATTATCAGTGACTTCATGCGCAGACATTTCTGGCTTCAAGTCGTACGTGGCGACGTCTGGGGATGGAATTAGGATACGGTCTTCACCGGAGAACGGTGCCTCGATACCGCCGTTGAAGAAAAAAGTCACATGAGCGTATTTTTCTGTCTCCGCGATACGGAGCTGCTGGATTTCATTGTCAGCCAATGTTTCGCCAAGGCATTTTTCGATTTTATCAGAAGCAAAAAATACGGATAGATGCTTATTGAGCGCCTCTGAGAATTCAACCATGCCGGCCTGTGCAGCAAACTGGATCGCCTGGTGTCGTTCAAAGCCATTAAATGCTGGGTCAATCAACGCTGTTAGGATTTCTCGCGCCCGGTCAGCCCGAAAGTTGGCCATTAACAAGCCGTCACCATCTTGCATKCCTGCGTAGTTGCCKAGGGTAGTTGGTTCGACAAACTCGTCATTCTCRCCGCGCTGGTAAGCTGCTTCCAGAGCCTCAAGGCTATGRGAGGCTTTAAATTCAGTGTTGGCGYCGGTCATAGCATCGTAAGACTTTTGAACTCTGGCCCATCGTTGGTCCCKGTCCATTGCCCAGTAGCGGCCGCAGATTGTGGYAAGTTTGGCCCCTYCTTTGAGGCTTGCTTCAAACTCTTCTAGGAATGGTTTCGCKGAGCGTGGGGGCGTATCGCGGCCATCCAAAAAGGCGTGAATACAAACGGCAATGCCTTCGCCAGCAATAATGTTGGCCAGCGCTGCKATATGGCTCTGGTGGCTGTGTACACCKCCGGGCGATAGCAGCCCCATGATGTGTGCGGTGCCGCCTGTTTTTTTGAGCTTGGCAACGAAACTTTGTAGCTCRCTATTAGAGGAGAGCGCGCCTGTGGCTACGGCCTCGTCTATTTTGGGAAGGTCTTGCAGCACAACGCGCCCGCTGCCAATATTCATATGGCCCACTTCAGAATTGCCCATCTGGCCTTCGGGTAAGCCCACGGCAAGGCCACTGGTTTTCAACCATGCGCGCGGCACACTGTTCCATAGCCGGTCGTAAGTGGGAGTGTTCGCCAGTTTGATCGCATTATCTTGCGCTTCTTCGCGGTAACCCCAGCCATCAAGGATACAGAGAACTACAGGTTTCTTGATCGGTGTAGTGGGTGTGTTCACAGCTCGAATATTCCTTGGTCTGGCCTCTGCCGCGCCTGTGCGCATTAGTCTCTATGGTAGGGGTGGCCGGTGTTGATGGACCACGCTCGGTAAATTTGTTCACTTAACATAGCGCGAACCATCATGTGTGGCCATGTTAGCGTTCCGAAAGCCAGTTTCAGGTCTGCTTTTGCAATGAGTTCCTTATCGAGCCCGTCTGCACCGCCGATGATAAAAGCGAGGTTTTTATAGCCCGCCATCTGCCATTCGTCGATTTTTCCAGCAAAGGCGCGGGAAGATAAAGCTCTGCCGTGTTCGTCTAAAATAATAATGGCTGCGCCCTGGGGGATCGCAGCCAATAGTTTTTGGGCCTCGCGGGCTTTACGTTCCGCGCTGGTGGCGGAAGTCTTTTTAATGTCAATTTCAATGACAGAAGTTTTCCAAGGCAAACGCTTGAAATATTCCTGCATCAGTGCCTGCTCGGCACCGCGCTGCATGCGACCAACTGCGATAAGAGAAATGTGCAAAACGGCCTCGGCGGGGCTGATTAGCCCCGGTTAAGTGACATTTGTTCGTAGACAGTACGGCTAGTTAACCGTTTCGTCCGTTTTACCCGTTTCCAGATCAGCGCCCCACATTTTATCCAGGCTATAGAAGCTGCGAACTTCAGGCCGGAAAATATGAACGACAACATCGTTAGCATCGATCAACACCCAGTCAGCCTGGGCCAGTCCTTCGACGACGATATTTTTGTGACCTGCTTTTTTAAGGTCCTTAACAACATAATCAGCGAGCGCAGCAACTTGGCGCTGCGAACGGCCATTTGCAATGACGATATAGTCAGCAATGCCTGATTTACCTGCTAAGTCTATGGAAACAATGTCTTCTGCCTTGTTGGAGTCAAGGCATTCAGTGACGTTTTTAAGAAGATCCTCGGCGGTTACTGCCGGGATAGGATCAGCGACGCTCTGCGTCTCCGATGATGTGTGCAACTAGGTGTCCTTTCGTTCATTTTTCGCAAACCAGTTTTCACCTTGCTGGCGGCGAATGTTCGTTGCGGACCCAGGATGACGCGGTATTGTCACGAAGGTCCAAGTTGGGGCACGGGCCGTGCCAAAATTTTCTGGTGATGTGCGAAACCTTGCATACCGCCTAGCTAGCTCACTAGCAAACCCACCTGAAGCATACCCCGCACGGTCGAAAACCGCAATGGGTAAGGTTTCCACAATACACCGCCACTTGTGCCATTGGTCAAAAGTAGAGAGATTATCTGCTCCCATTACCCATGTGAAATACGTGAAGGGAAGTGCCTTGACCAGCGCCTGGACCGTATCCGCAGTGTAGCGCGTATTTAATTTATTTTCGATATCGCTGACACGCATATTAGGGCGGTTTCGGACTACGCTTTGCAGGCTAGCTAGCCGCTCACTGAACGGTGCCATTCCGTCCGCGGACTTCAACGGGTTTCCTGGGCTGACAAGAAACCAAATTTCATCAAGCTTAAGTCGTTTCAACGCCTCATGTGCCACATGTAAATGACCGCCATGAGCAGGGTTGAAGCTACCACCGTACAGGCCAATCTTTCGGCCCCGATTAAGGCTTGAAAATTCAGGTACCGAACGTATGCAGTTAGTGTTTGTCACGGTCGAATTTGGCCGTCACCACGGACTTGGTACTTGAATGTGGTTAGTTGCTCCAGTCCCACAGGGCCACGCGCATGGATGCGCCCAGTAGCGATACCAATCTCTGCGCCCATGCCAAATTCGCCGCCATCGGCAAACTGAGTGGAGGCGTTATGTAGCACAATTGCGCTATCAACCGTGTCGAGGAAAAACTCGGCGGCAATGTCATCTTCTGCGATAATGGATTCGGTATGGCCCGAAGAATGTACAGAAATGTGCGCAGCAGCCGCGGCAACGCCGTTTACCATCTTGACCGACAAAATAGCGTCTAGATATTCTGTATCCCAATCTTTGTCCGTTACAGGCTTCACACGTCTGTCTGCTGCCATGACTGTTTCATCACCGCGAATTTCGCACCCGGCATCTAGTAAAGGTGCGATTAATGCAGGCACATGTTTTTCCATTCTCTGATCGATCAACATGGTTTCTGCGGCCCCGCACGTGCCGGTGCGCCGCATTTTCGCATTTAGGGCGATTCGCACCGCCTTTTTAAGGTCAGCGCTGCCGTCCACATAAATATGGCAAATGCCCTCTAGGTGAGCAAAAACCGGCACCCGGCTTTCGTTCTGGATACGTTCCACGAGAGACCTTCCGCCGCGCGGGATAATGACATCAATAAAATTAGGCATGCGCAACATTTCGCCTACAGCGGCGCGGTCCCTGGTTGGCACCAGTTGCACAGAATGCTCCGGTAGACCGAGATCGGCAAAACCCGAAACCAAGCATTTGTGAATGAAAGTATTGGAGTGCAGGCTTTCACTGCCGCCGCGCAGAACGACTGCATTGCCAGCTTTTAGGCATAGGGCCGCTGCGTCAGCGGTCACATTTGGTCGGCTCTCATAAATTACGCCGATTACGCCGAGAGGGACACGCACTCGAGATATCTTCAGGCCATTCGGGCGGTCCCATTCGGCGATGGTTTGGCCAACTGGGTCAGGCAACGCAGAAATATCGATCAAGGCTTGTGCGATGGCATCGATACGTTCGTCGTTGAGCTCCAGCCGATCGATCATAGCACTGGAAAGGTTTTTGGCTTTGCCAAAGGCAATGTCTTTTTGGTTAGCTGCTATCAACTCTTTTTTAGAAGCGCGAAGGGCTTCGGCCGCAGCAACAAGTGACAGGTTTTTCACGCTGCTTTCCGCGTGAGAGAGAACTTTTGAAGCCTTTCGGGCACGATCCCCTATGGTTTGCATTAGTTCAGGTATATTTGCTGTCTCGGTCACGTAGCTAATCCTTAAAACAAAACTAGATCGTCGCGGTGCACAAGCGCCGAACGGCCACTATAGCCGAGTAGGGCACGGGCATCCCGCATATTTTTCCCTTGAAGTTTTGCTGTGTCGGCAAAGCTGTAAGATACAATTCCCTGGCCAAATATAGCGCCGGCGGGGTTTAAAAGTGATACAAGGTCGCCTCGCTTGAAGTTTCCGTCCGTTTTCACAACACCTGCAGGCAAAAGACTGGCGTCTCGTTCTAAAGCTGCAACGGCGCCGCCATCTATATGTAAGGCTCCTTGGGGGGCCATCAAGCCGCGAATCCAGCTTTTTCGGACAGCAAGGGGGGATGTGCTTGCCTTGAACAAGGTGAAAGACGCACCGGCGATGGTTCTGTTGATTGGGTTTGTATGCGTACCGTTGACGATCGCCATTGAGCAGCCACCGGCGAGTGCAATTTTTGCCGCTTCTATTTTGGTGATCATTCCGCCAGAGCCGATGCCCGACGATGCGGCTTTACCTGCCATTGCTTCAATGTCGGCTGTGATGGTCTCAACGCTGGTGATTAATTCGGCATCAGTATTGGTCCTCGGGTCTGCGCTATAGAGGCCGTCGATGTCACTGAGCAGAATGAGGGTGTCAGCGCTCACCATCTGGGCCACGCGGGCCGCCAGCCTGTCATTATCCCCAAATCGAATTTCAGAGGTGGCGACAGTATCATTCTCGTTGATGACAGGGATTGCGCCGCGCTGAAGCAGTTCATCGAGTGTATTGCGCGCGTTCAGATACCGCGGTCTGTCTTCCATGTCACCGAGTGTTAGGAGGATCTGAGCAACCACTGAACCATGTTTTTCGAAAACTGATTGGTAGGCTTGAGCGAGCCGGATTTGGCCAACGGACGCAGCTGCTTGCGCACCTTCAAGCCGCGATGGGCGGCCTGTGTAACCGAGCGCTTCGCGGCCGAGCGCAATGGCGCCGGAGGACACCAGGACCACCTGCGTGCCGGCTCCGTTTAACGCCGCAATATCATCAGCTAGCCCTTCTAGCCAGTCGCTTCGCAGGGACCCTTCAGCGTTCACCAAAAGCGACGACCCGATTTTTATAACCAGTCGTTTAGCATCAGTGATTACGGATGTCTGCAGTGCGGCTGACATAGGGCTTCCTGAAATGAGTATGTTTTAAATTGGGGACCAGCCTTCAGATGTCGGTTTGTCTTCTTCGTCAATTTTATCTGCTTGCTTTGCTGCAAGCCGAGCAGCCTGGTCTTTCTTGATGACTTCCCAAAGGGCACCAAGAACATCGGGTACGCCGTTCCCGCTTACGCCGGAAAGCGGGATAACCGGCTGGCCAGAAACCTCCTCAAGGATAGCCTTCTTCTCAGTAATTTCTTCGTCGGTAAGAGAATCGCATTTATTCAGGCCGATGATGATTGGCTTGCCAACAAGCTCGCCGCCATATTGCCTCAGCTCACCCATGATTGTTTTGTAGGCGCCGGCAACGTCGTCCTGTGTACCGTCGATAAGGTGAAGCAAAATACCGCACCGCTCAACATGGCCTAGGAACCGGGTGCCAAGGCCAACGCCCTCACTGGCACCTTCAATCAAACCTGGAATATCAGCCATGACAAATTCATGGGTTTTATAACCGACAACACCAAGTTGTGGGTGAATTGTGGTGAAAGGATAATCGGCGATTTTCGGCGTGGCCGCAGACACAACACTTAAGAAAGTGGATTTTCCAGCATTAGGTAAGCCAAGCAAACCGGCGTCAGCAATCAGTTTGAGCCTAAGCACAATCCACATTTCTTCCGCTTCACCGCCAGGGGTGCATCGGCGCGGCGCCCGGTTGGTTGAAGTCTTGAAATTGGTATTGCCAAGCCCGCCGTTACCGCCTTTGAGAAGGGTGACTGTATCGCCTTCCTCTGCCAGATCCGCTATGAGGAATTCCTGCGCTTCATCATAGATCTGGGTGCCAACTGGCACTTCCAGAACCATGTTTTCCGCTGAGGATCCGGTCATATCTTTGCCCATACCGTGCTGGCCTTTTTTGGCCTTATGGTGGCGTTTGTAGCGGTAATCAATGAGGGTGTTTAGGCCCTCTACCGCTTCAAAAACAATGTCACCACCTCTGCCTCCGTCACCGCCGTTAGGGCCGCCGAATTCAACATAGGCTTCACGGCGAAAGGAAATGATACCATTTCCGCCCGAACCGCTTTGTATATAAATACGTGTCTGATCTACAAATCTCATGCGGCCTTGTAACAGATCATGTGCGCCTGCGAAACCCGGTGTTTTGCTTGTTTTGGCAATAAAAATTGGCGTTAAGCATCAGCTGATCTGCTGGCTCTCACGTGGGGCGGAGTTGCACGGGTATAGTTGGAAGAACAATGGCGCCTAGCAGGCCTATCAATAAAGGCACACGTGACTTGAATTCAATAAAAAAGGCGGACCAAAATGATCCGCCTTTTTTGTGGCCCAGCGGCCAAATTTTTACCGGTTTAGTTTAGAACAGAAACGAAGGCTTTGTTACCTTTGGTTTTCTTAAACTTAACGTGGCCTTCGATCAGTGCATAGAGCGTGTGGTCTTTGCCCATGCCAACATTATCGCCGGGGTATACTTTAGTACCGCGCTGACGAATGATGATGTTGCCAGCAAGCACATGCTCGCCGCCGTGTTTTTTAACGCCCAAACGGCGACCGATACTGTCGCGGCCGTTATTGGTACTACCACCTGCTTTTTTATGAGCCATTTGTGATCTCCTACTTTAAACGCCGCGGGCCTATGCCGTTGCTTTTTTTTCTGTCTTAGCTGCTGCTTTTTTTGCTGGGGCTTTTTTAGCCGGAGCTTTCTTTGCAGTTGCTTCTTTCGCAGGTGCTTCCTTAGCAGGAGCTGCCTTCTTCGCAGGAGCTTTCTTACCAGCAGTTGCTGCGATTGATTTCACGCGCAATACTGTAATTTCCTGACGGTGGCCGCGCTTACGGCGGTAATTCTGACGGCGCTTCTTTTTAAAGATAACAATCTTTTTATCTTTTTTCTGCTCGAGAACTTCAAAGGTAACGGAAGCGCCTTCAACAAGCGGCTCACCAGTTTTTACGCCTTTGTCGTCACCGACCATCAGCACTTCATCAATAGAAATATTTTTGCCAACTTCGCCGTCAAGTTTCTCAACTTTAACAACGTCGCCTTCAGTAACGCGGTACTGCTTACCGCCTGTTTTAACAATAGCGAACATTTCTGTTCCTTCTCTTTTGTGCCGCAGTAAACCGGGTGGGGCCTAGACCCTTTGTAAATCCCACACTTTGGGCGGTTTCCGCTGACTTTTTTCAAAGCACAACAGGCAGGGGGAATCACTTTCCATCTGCCGAATGGCGGGAATATACGGGTATGCGGGCGAGAGTCAATGCCGTATTTCGGTTTTAGACCGCAGAACTTTGAGGGTTTCCGGTGCTGGGAACGGCGTGCGGCGCCAAAAGAAAAGAAGCGTCGCTGGCCGCAACCAAAGAAACTACGCTAGCCCAGTACTTTACGCGATATCGTCATGTCAGAAATGGCGATTGCTTTAGGTCACACGGATAGCCTGCTTTATAGCTTAATTCGACACCTAAGGGCTCAGGAACGGGGAGAAAAGTATGACAATGGTTATTGGCGCTGTAGTGCAAGCTGGAACTCCACTGTTTGACAAGGCCGCGACCTTCGAGAAATTGGCTGACTTGGTGAGCGACGCAGCATCGCGTGGGGCCCAGCTTGTGGTCATGCCGGAAGCCTTTGTTGGTGGGTATCCAAAAGGCTTGGATTTTGGAGTGAGACTTGGGTCTCGCACACCCGAGGGCAGGGATATGTTCAGGCGGTATGTGGAGCATGCAATTGAGGTCCCGGGCAGTGATGCCGACGCCATTGGTGAGATTGTAGCCAAAGCCGGTGTTTATTTGGTGGTAGGTGTGGTCGAACGAGACGGCGGTACCCTTTATTGCACGGCCTTATATTTTGCGCCGAACGGTTCGCTTCTGGGTAAGCACCGCAAGCTTATGCCAACCGCGCTTGAGCGCGTGGTCTGGGGGTTTGGGGACGGCTCCACGTTGATTGCCCCGCAAACAGACATTGGGATCCTTGGCGGGGCCATTTGCTGGGAGAACTATATGCCGCAATTGCGGCTGGCGATGTACGGCAAAGGCGTCGAGTTTTACTGCGCGCCTACAGTGGATGACCGCAAGGTGTGGCTGCCAACCATGCAGACTATCGCGCTTGAAGGCCGCTGCTTTGTGCTCAGTGCCTGCCAATATATGGAGCGCGGGCACGGCCCCGACGATTATCATCCCATTCAGGGTGAAGCTGCAGACACTGTATTAATCAATGGCGGAAGCTGCATTGTATCGCCGATGGGAGAGGTTTTGGTGGAGCCCGTTTTCGGTAAAGAGATTGTTCAACTGGCTGAGCTTGATAAAGATGATATCATCCGCGGAAAATATGACCTTGATATTGTCGGCCATTATGCTCGGCCAGATATATTCTCGCTGACAGTGAATGAAGAGCCGCAAAAACTGGTCCGGTAATGGTTTGTAAAAGTTTTTTGCATCCGTTTGAGCGCGCCGTGTCGTCTACTAGGTGAATGAGAGCCCTAACGGCCCGGTTCATGACAGTGAAGTATAGTTAGATAGCAATTTATTAGGAGTGCTACTATGGATCCAGAAGTTATAGCAATTGGCGTAGTTTTTGCCACGATCAGTATCGTTTTTGTCGCCTTATTTATAAACAGAACCAAACAGGAAGAGGCACGACAGAAGACACTGCAGCGTGCGGTCGAAAGTGGTCAGAAGCTGACACCAGAACTAGTGGAAACACTTGGCAAGTCCATTGATCCTGAAGTGCGGGATTATAGGCGCGGGATATTGCTGGTTCTGTTTGCTGCAGCCTTTTTCATTGTTGTTACCACTATTGATATGGGTGGTGCTGCAAACGATGTATTTCAGTATCTTGGATTGTTCCCGCTTTTTATTGGTGCCGGGTATTTGTTCGTCTGGAAGACGGGCGGCGGTAAGAAGTAAGCCCAGCGAAGTTTATGCGGGATATGGCCGAAATTGATATGATGCAATCGCTAATCACTGCCGCACAAAGCGGTAGTGATTACGCGTTTACGCGGCTTGTACGGCTCCATCAGTCGTCCGTGCGTGCCTTTCTTCGGCGGCTATGCAAAACCGATGTATCGTTGGCCGATGATCTCGCGCAAGAGTGTTTTCTTAAAGCGCATGGTAAGATGGGTAGCTATGACGGTGAAGGGAGTTTTCTAAGCTGGTTATTTGGGATTGCGTACAGAATATTTCTGGATGACTACAGGAAACGTAAACGCAGGAAACTGTTGGATATAGAGCGCTCCGCGTGTGCACCTGTTGAATCCATCGCGCCAAATATTGACATGAAATTAGATTTGGAACGCGCGCTGTCCTTTTTAAAGATAGAGGAACGCACGGCGATTACACTGTGTTTAACAAGTGGGATGAGCCACAGTGAGGCGGCTCAGATTATGGATATGCCGCTTGGTAGTGTAAAGTCCCATATTGCCAGAGGGCGCACTAAGTTAGCAGAGGCACTGCACGTTTGGAAAAAGGAGAGACTGCAAAGTGAATAGAGAAAGCTTCGAAACTGATCTTGATGCGTTGCTTTCTGCTCCTTTGGAGCCGATTGCAGATAATGGCTTTGTGGCTAAGGTTTTGGCGCGACTGGAAAAGAAAAAACGGACCCGTGATATTGTGTTGGGCGCTGCTTTTCTGGTGGCAAGTGTCGATCTAGTGGTCGCGTTTCCTGTGTCGGCATTTATGGTTGCTGATGTACTCGCCAACCCTGCTGTAGCAGCAGTTGCGCTCATCGCGGTGCTTACGCCCCTAGTTTCTTTTGCGATTATTGCTGGCGATTAGCACGGTGATGGATCAAGAATTTGTGTCCGCTAAACGGTCCTCTTGGACCTGTTTAAAGTCAGTTGCTGCTTGACTAAGGGATATAGGGGAGTACTGCGAGAAGCCTCCTAGTTTTTCAAATTCTGTAAACTTTGTAAGCTTAGATGTAAACCCATCGCGCGGTTCTAGCCACACGAGGGCAACCTGAGAGCCCTTTAAAAGCCGAATAGAATAGGTCGGGAAAAAATTGTCGATGAAGTGAAGCAGCTTGTGATTGGCAGACGCCCTTTGCTTCAGCGTTTTTTCAGTATCCAACGCATTTTCTTCGGTGCCGAGGGCGGTGGGTTGCTCATCATACTCAATAAGCCAAATGGTCTTTTCATTTGCGACGCGCATAGACCCTGTGAAAGCACGAATCAACGTTTGCTCGTCGGCATTATGGCGGAAACAAATTAGGCCAGGCGTTGATTTAAGGATTTCTGTGGTAAATAGTTGATCGGCAGTTATATCCAAATAGCCGGTTTTCTCTGGCAGGGAATTAGTATCGAAATCAAGTGTCTCAGATGCAGTTAGGGTTCTTCGGCCCTCAGTGGCCAAAGCGATGGTGTCCTGGTGGGCCCAAAGTTCAATGATTGTATGAAGGTTAAAATGTCGGGTCAGGGCCTGCACTATATTGGCCAAACGCTTTCTCGGTGCGCTGGGCTTATGGCTAGAACGTGTCTCATTCAATTTGTTCAGGACTTCTGTTAGATGCAAGTAAAAACAACTTTGTTGCCAGTGTTTTGTTTGGCTTGACCAGACCATGCCTATGGGGGTGAAGTATTTTTGCGGTAAGCCAAGGGTCTCGCCGATTAAAACAAAATCGAATTCAAGCATTTGCCTACGAAGAAACAATGTTACCTCGCCTTTATAATCCGCTAACGTCATAAGCAGATGAAAAGCTGAGCCGTCAATCCCTGCAATTCTCTCCGCATCTTTCAACATGTCTATTTGTGCTTTGATGGGATGCTGTTCTGGATGGAAAATTGTCCAGCCTTGTCGGGATAGAAATTTTTCCAGAATGGGTTCGTTTAAAACCTGAGCACCCTTTAAGGCGCTGCGAGAAAGCCAGACTTTCTTGCCTTTCGTCGCTGCGGGGGCTTTGTCAACCTGCAGGGCTTTGACTTGTTTCTTTGTGAAGTGGGTGTGAGTACGGTATCCCGGTTCGGGTACAATCAGAGTTTCAACTTCGGTCTGTTCTGTCAGGATGTGAACAGGGTTTTCGATTTCGTATAGCGCTAAAAACTGCCGTGCTGTGCCGTTTAGGTCGCTCTGATTGTGTGCGCCTAGCCACACAATTGGAAGGTCGGGATGCTCTTTAATAAACCAAAGATTCGCAAGGCTTTCCAAAAGAAAGTGCCCAAAGTGCGTAAATAGATACCCCGCAAAAATATAGGTGCCAGCTAATTTATCTTTTGTTTGACCAATTTTCCCAGGAATAATCACTTCGTGTAGCTTGATGTCCTGCCCGGTAGATTGGATCCACTTGTGATTCCGAATTTGCGGGTTTTGGCGATATTCTCTGTGCAGGAATCCATGCTTGACAGGCTTGCGTTTACGGTCAAATACACCGCCTTCTGCATTTGGGAACAATATGCCGTCTTCTGCTCCTTTGCAGGGCAAACATATGGCATTAGCAATATACTGGGGATCAGAGATTTTTTTCACCGAACGTTTGAACTTTATTACGGGCTACAGTTGCTGCAAGGCACCATCTTGATGGCACAATACAATCTCTAATAAAAAAGTACAGCCTCTAGAGGCTGTACTTGATATCGGTGTAGTCGGAATTTTGTAACCTTAAGTCCGCCTGAAAAAGATGGCTTTTAGCGCCGAGGTTTTAGAGCCTGGCTTTTGCAGTCTCATATTCTTCGATCAGCTTGGCAACATAGTCGCCAGCGCCGAGGATTTCTTTCACTGCGCTAATGCCCTGGCCGCAACCCCAAATGTCTTTCCACGCTTTTTTGCCAGTAGACGAGCCAAAATCCATTTTGGTTGGGTCGCCGTCTTCGAGGTTGTTTGGGTCAAGGCCACTTTCTTCGATCGAAGGCTTCAAGTAATTGCCATGCACGCCAGTGAAGAGGCTAGAGTATACAATATCGTCAGCGTTGTGATCGACGATGCATTGTTTGTAGCGTTCGTCTGCATTGGCTTCTTTGGTCGCGATAAAGGCAGAGCCGATATAGCCCAAGTCAGCGCCCATGGCGCGCGCTGCCAGAACGGCGTCGCCAGTAGCAATAGAGCCGGAAAGGGCAATCGGGCCATCAAACCATTCGCGAATTTCCTGCACAAGCGCGAACGGTGATGTGGTACCAGCGTGGCCGCCAGCTCCAGCAGCCACAGCAATAATGCCGTCGGCGCCTTTCGCAATAGCCTTTTTGGCGAAGAAGTTGTTGATGATGTCGTGTAGTACGATGCCGCCGTAGGAATGAATGGCATCATTCACTTCAACGCGGGCACCAAGTGAGGTGATAACGATCGGCACCTTATATTTCACGCACAGCTCTACATCGTGCATCAGGCGGTCGTTTGAACGGTGAACAATTTGGTTCACAGCAAACGGCGCGGCAGGGTTGTCAGGGTTTTCTTTGTTGTAGGCTTCCAGTTCTGTGGTGATTTTGATCAACCATTCTTCGAATACAGGCGCCGGGCGCGCATTCAAAGATGGGAACGAGCCAACAATGCCGGCCTTACACTGGGCAATAACCAGCTCAGGATTGGAAATAATAAAAAGCGGTGAGCCAATAACGGGAACGCTAAGATTTTGTAACTGTTTTGGTAGAGCCATTTATTTTTTCTTCCTAAGGACAGGGGGATGTCAGCATTGAGTACCGAATACCTTAATATCAAGCATCAGTGTGTGGGAAGTAAAAATAGTTTATTAGACTGGTTAGTCCAGTATAAATCGAAACTTTTTTATTGATGGTAGCGCAGGTGGCGGCAAGCCTATGGAATTAAAAGCGAATAGGCTTGCCGGCATAGTCATTTGGTATCTTACTTTCTATTGCCGTTGAGCATTTTAAACAGAGGGTCGCCTGAGATCTCTTTCAAGACATGGCCGCCGCCTTTGATAATTTCAAAAGTTACATGCTCGGCACCGCACTCCTGCAACTGGTCGCGCATGCGCTCAGCCCCGGAAAGCCAACCGCGATCTCGTGATCCCGTAATGAACAGCACACGCATGGAGTCTTGTTTGCAAAGTTTGCGCGCAGTGCTATTGCCGCCGGAGCCTGGGATCAAGGAAAGGGATGCGAAAGCGCCCGGCATATCGGCCACATTTTTGGAAACGCTGCTGCTGTTTGCGCTCCAGCCAATGGCGTGAAAGCCTTCAACGACAATATCCTTTTGTGCGAGCTTGGCGGTTATACCGTCCAGCATATCCTGCAATTGTGCTTTCGTGCCGCCGTAGAGGTAAGGTGTTTGCACAATTACCCAACCCAGCTTGCTAGGCTCGTCACCCCAAAAAAACATCGGCTTAGACGGCTCTCGGTCGCCCGGTGCGACCAACACAGGGTAGGCGTGACCCGCCCGGATGCCGTCCGGCAAGATCATGATGACGCGTTCTGCGTGCTCCCCCGCCTGTACGGTTTGAATGGTGTCTTTATGGTCGTCGGCTTGGGCCGGCGGTGAGATGAAGGGAGTATTGAAGAGTGTCGCTGCCGCCGCAAAGGCGATTAGAATGTTTTTCATGGCTAGGTCCTTTTTTTGTTAGCCCGACCCTAAGGGGGCGTGCAAGAAAGTGGAGGCGCGGTGATTTGAGCTGGCTAAATATCAGTTTGGATGGCGCGTTTGCGGATATGAAATGTTATAGCGATATGAAGGTTGGGCCCAGAAAATAGGGCGGTGGCCCGATCAAGGGTTCGATAGGAAACAACCATGCCAGCACTATCACTGACAGTTGAGGTTGAAGAATGGCCACTGGCGCAGCCCTTTGTTATCGCGCGTGGCAGTAAGTCAGTTGCGCGGGTTGTTGTTGTCACTTTGTCTCGCGGCGGAAAAGTCGGGTTTGGCGAAAGCGTCCCCTATGGGCGTTACGGTGAGACAATAGAAAGCGTCGTAGCGCAAATCGAGACTATTCGGGGCGAGCTGGCGCACGGGCTAAAACGAGCCAATTTGCAAAAGCTAATGCCAGCTGGTGCCGCGCGAAACGCAGTGGACTGCGCCCTCTGGGATATAGAGGCAAAGGAGGCCAGTCGTTCGGTAGCCGAGATGCTGGGTATCACCGTGCCAGAGCGCATATGTTCGGTTCAAACGCTGAGCATTGGCTCGCCAAAAGCAATGCAGGCAGAAGCGGTGCGTTATGCCGAGTACCCGATTATCAAGATCAAGTTGGACAGCCACGATGTGCTGGCGCGGATGGAAGCTGTACGCAGAGGCGCACCAAACGCCCGTTTCATCATAGACGCCAATGAAAGCTGGACGCTAGATTTGCTGAAAGATACTGCGCCGGCGCTTGCGGGCTTGAATGTAGTGATGATCGAGCAGCCACTGCGCGCGGATGAAGACGAAGCCCTCGAGAGCTACAGCGGCCCTATTCCAATTGGCGCAGACGAAAGCTGCCACACATCCGAGGGCCTAGAAGCCCTCAAAACCAAATACGATTATATAAATATCAAGCTCGATAAAACCGGCGGCCTCACCGAAGCGCTGGCACTCAAAGCGGCTGCAAAAGAAACCGGCTTCGGCATTATGATAGGCAGCATGGTCTCTACGTCGCTTGCTCTCGCGCCTGCAGTGTTACTCGCAGGTGACGCCGACTTCGTCGACTTAGATTCCCCTAATCTTTTGGCAAACGATCGGCCTGCTGGGCTGGACTTAAAAAAAGGCTGGCTTTCAAAATTCGGTGTATCCTTATGGGGTGGAGTGTAGTTAGAAAAGCATCGCCTTGCTTTGTTTGGCCTTTTCAGCACTACCCTACAGCGAAGAATTCTTGATAGTTGTATTTTATAGCTCTCCGGCATATACCCGGCCTTTAAGGGGGGCGACGTATGGCGCTAACGACATTTCAGGCAACTCACTTCAAGAAAAATTATCAAGCACTCGGTTTCGAAATTCTTTTAGAAAATGAAGACTTTAAAGTCACCCTCCACAAAGGTGATACAGATGAAGTCTGCTTTTCTTTTCTTGGTGTTGGCGAAGGGATGGGAGGGCTGTCCTTACAAAAGGAAGAGTTTTTCGGATCCGTTCAAGCGGGAAAAAGCCGATCAGTCATATTTATTTTCGACAAAAAACGAGGATGGTTTTCTGACGAACAGAAAAATGCTGAGCTTTTCAATTTGTTAGCGCAGCACTGTGAAGAGTTCGGGTATAAAACCCGGTATGCGATCGGCAACAGCATGGGTGGTTTTGGCGCCCTGATTGCGACGCGGTATATTGATTTTGATGCTGTTATTGCGTTTTGCCCACAATTTTCGGTCGATCCCGTTCTTGTACCTGAGGAAACGCGGTGGCTGGAATGGACGAAATCAATTAAGAAATTTGATGTACGCTCTGTCGCGGACGGCAAGTTTGACCGGGGGAATTTCTATATTCTCCACGGGCTTGATGGAGAGGATCAACATCAATATTCCCGTTTTCCGTTCCATGCAAATATTCACCATTATTTGGCGGCAGGCAGTTCGCACCATGCCGCTAAGGACCTGAAAAAAAAGGGGTTGTTGCGCCCGTTTGTAGAAGCTTGTTTTATGCAAGGCCCGATGCAAGTCGATGAGCTGATGCGGGAAAATGGGATTTCAAAACGGATAAAGCCGACAGTACTGGGCAAACTTATGACGTGGGTGAGAAAAAAGACTGCTGCCTGATAATCGAGTGTTTGGGTGAGGTTTTGGCTAGCCGCCGACAGTCCTCGAAATTACCACCAAATGCATGGGCCTATTCATTGGGCCGTGAAAAAGCCTTCGACGTAATTTTCTCGCTCCGAAAAGCATATTGATAGTGTTCTTGGGGTGGTGACGCTCAGTTCGGCATTAAAGACTTAGTGCAGGCTGAAAGTGTAAAACACATATCTGGATTTTAATGCGACGGACCAAAGCCTGCTGTCGCCACGGTAAGAGTAGCTGCAATCAAACGGCTGATCTAAATGGTCTTTCACCCAATTTACGTCTCGTATTTTCCGAAGTAGGTCTGGGTGCGACACCGGCGGGCCGGGCTCGTTCGAAGCCGCATTGATACGGCAGAGCGCCAAGGTGTCCTGATAGGCTTGCTCATCAAGCCTGAATATAAATTTCGAGGAGGTGCCAATTGGGTTGCTATAGTCCTCTTTGAAAACGATGTCACTGCCCCAATAGGTTAAATCCAAGCCGGTTACTCGGTTCACCATATTGGAAGGAACAGTGAGCCACCATATATTGCCTGCCGCCAGCATGAGGGCCACGCTCGACAAAAGTGCGAGGCCTTTAAGAATTTTTTTTGCGGATATATTTTTCATAAAAGCAGTCTTTATAGCAGTCTTGGGCTTTCCCGTTATTCGCCAACCCCGTATATGCCAGTAACCGGATCACCGCCACCCTTTACATAGCCGCGGTACATGCCTTCTGTGTTGAAGGTCATGGCGATGTTGCCGTCTTTGTCTAAGGATACAATGCCGCCTGCGCCGCCCATTTTGACAAGCTTTTTCATGATGATGGCGTCTGCTGCTTCCTTGAGGCTGATGCCTTTATATTCCATCATGGCGCAAATGCTGAAAGCGACTGAGGCGCGGATGAAAAATTCGCCGTGGCCGGTGCTGGATACACCGCAGCTTTGATTGTTGGCATAGGTGCCCGCACCGATGATCGGTGTGTCGCCAATGCGTTTCCACCGTTTGTTGGTCATACCGCCGGTCGAGGTGCCCGCTGCGATGTTGCCGTTCATGTCGAGCGCCACGGCACCGACGGTGCCAAACTTATTGTCAGGGTCGATCGGGTCATTCCACTGAGGGGCTGAGATGGTGGCGGAAGATGTTTTTTCGCGGGCGATGGCATTTTTCAATTGTTGCAGGCGCTTTTCTGTGGCGAAATAACTGGGATCAATCAGCTTGATGCCGCGTGTTTCGGCAAACTCCTCAGCCCCTGCGCCAGATAGCAGTACATGGGCGGAGTTCTCCATCACTTCGCGCGCCAGTGCGATCGGGCTTTTGATATGGGTTACACTGGCCACAGCCCCGGCGTCCTGGTTGCTGCCGTCCATAATCGACGCGTCCAGCTCATTTTGGCCTTCATGCGCAAACACAGCGCCTTTGCCTGCATTAAACAGTGGAGAATTTTCCATGACCTGAATGGTGGCGACAACCGCATCAAGTGCGCTGCCGCCGCTGGCCAATATGGCTTGGCCTGTACGCAGGGCCTCTTCTAACTTGGCGCGGTACTCGGCTTCTTTTTCAGGTGATAGGTTTTTCTTTAAAATGCGACCTGCACCGCCGTGGATGACCATAGCGAATTTGGCCTCATCCTCAGCTGCACTGACGGGCGTGGCTGAGAAAGTTACGCCTGCGGTACAAATTACTGCTGCTACAAAGATAGTGAGAGTTTTACGTAGATTAGCCATTCCAGCCCCCTGAAAAATTGTTCAAATCACCTTAGGCCCGCCTTGTCTGTTTTTAAACAGAAATTTAAAGGGCACGGCCCCATTTGGGCGTAAAAGCATTGCAATTGCGGGGTCAAATGCTAAGGCTGTTGCAAGCGATGCGGCAAGGGTTGGTGCCGCTAAACGAATGATTTAGGGGATGAAATATGAATTGGATGAAATCGGTAGCCGTTGCGGCTTTGATGGTGGGCGTATCCGCCTGCAGCGAAGAGCAGACCAAAGCTGAAAAGCCGGTGGCAGCAGCAGAACAATCAGCTGGCATTGTAAGTTTTGAGAAGTTCGAGCTTGGTAACGGCCTTAGCGTTGTCTTTCATATTGATCGTTCCGACCCCGTTGTTGCGGTGGCGCTGACCAGCCATGTTGGTTCCAGCCGTGAGATCGAAGGCCGCACTGGTTTCGCCCACTTATTCGAGCATCTGTTATTCCTGGAATCTGAGAACCTCGGTAAAGGCGGGCTTGATAAAATGAGCGCGCGCATTGGTGGCTCCGGCGCGAACGGGTCTACCAGCCGCGACCGCACCAACTATTTCCAGACCGTACCAAAAGACTCGCTTGAGAAAATGATCTGGGCCGAAGCTGATAAGCTGGGTTGGTTCATCAATACGGTGACCGAAGACGTGCTTGCCAAAGAAAAGCAGGTCGTGAAAAATGAGAAACGCCAGAGCGTTGATAATCGCCCTTACGGCCACGTAGGCTATGTGATTGATAAGGCGCTCTTCACTGGGGATCACCCTTATAATTGGCAGGTTATTGGTTCGCTTGACGATCTGCAGAATGCCACGTTGCAGGATGTGAAAGATTTCTTCCGCCGCTGGTATGTGCCGAATAACGTAACGCTGACAATCGCAGGGGATTTTGACCCGGCTGACGCCAAAGCGCTTGTAGAAAAGTATTTTGGTGAGATCAAACGCGGTGGAGATATTCCGAAACGTGCAAAACGCCCAGGCGTGCTGGCGGAAACTGTGAAATTCTCCTTCGAGGATAACTTTGCGCGTTTGCCTGAGCTGCGACTTACCTGGCCAACCGTACCAATTTACGACAAAGACCAATATGCACTTGATGTGCTAACGGCTTATTTGTCAGAAGGTAAAAACGCACCCTTCAACCAAGTGATTGTTGACGACAAGAAATTGGCGAGCGGCGTATTCTTCTTTAGTCAGAATTCAGAACTAGCAGGTTCAAGCAGCTTGCTTGTACGCGCTTTCCCGGGCACCAAGCTTGATGATGTTCAAGCCGCCTTTGGTGAAGCTTTTGCCAAATTTGAAGAAACCGGTATCCCGGAAAAAGATTTGGCACGGATCAAGATCGGCCAGGAAGTTGCCTTCTACGGCCAGATCGGCAGCGTGCTAGGCAAAGCGTTTCAGCTAGCCCAGTATGATATTTTCGCAGGCGACCCGGGCTTCATAGATCAGGATATCAAGAATATTCAGGCTGTAACCGCCGCGGATGTGAAGCGCGTTTATGAGACCTACTTTAAAAATCAAAACTATATTGCCACCAGCTTCGTGCCAAAAGGCGCTGGTGATCTTGCACTTGCAGGCTCAGTGCCTGCGGATGTTGTTGAAGAGAAAATTGTGCAAGGAGCGGAAGAGGCCATAGACGCCAGCGCAGTGGCCACATACGAGCGCACACCGTCCACCTTTGACCGTACGACAGAGCCTGCATACGGCGAAGCGCCAGTGGCACCAGTGCCGGTGGTTTGGCAGAGCACACTTTCTAATGGCCTGAGAGTTCTGGGCATGGAAAACAGCGAGTTGCCTTTGGTGCAATTTGACCTGAGCTTAGAGGGCGGCATGCTAGCGGATGATATCGGTAAAGTAGGTGTTGCAAACCTGCTCGGTGATATGATGAACCGCGGCACCAAGAATAAGAGCACCGCTGAACTGGAAGCTGCGATTGAGGCGCTGGGCGCAACAATTACAGTGAATGCGGGCCGGGAGACCTTCAGTATTACCGGCAGCACGCTTGCGCGCAATTACGCAGCGACAATGGCACTGGTAGAAGAAATGCTGCTTGAGCCGCGCTGGGACGAAAGCGAGTTTGAGCTAGCTAAACTCAGCGCCGTTAACGCCCTTAAAGGCCAGTTGGCTAACCCGAATGCGATTGCAGCTGTGGAATACAACAAAATTTTCTACGGTGAAGATCATATACTCTCACGCAATATCCTTGGTACTGAGGAAACAATTGCGGCCATCACGCTGGCCGATTTGCAAGCGTTCCATGCTGCTAATATTTCTCCTTCCGTGGCGGCCCTGCATATTGTTGGCGACGTGACAGAAGCGGACGCTGTTGCAACACTGACGAGCCTTGCTGGCCACTGGGAGAATAAGCCGGTTGAAATGGCTACGTATGCGACGCCAACAGCACCGTCAGCGTCGAAAGTATATTTCTACGACGTTCCGGGTTCGAAACAGTCTATTTTCCGCTTTGGTTACGCGCTACCAAGTGTACCGCATGAAGATCATTATGCTATCATCGTTGCCAACTATATCTTGGGTGGCGGCGGTTTTGCGTCGCGCCTAACGCAGGAGTTGCGTGAAGGCAAGGGCTATACGTACGGCATTCGTTCCAACGTATTTGGCAACAAAGATGTTGGTCAGTTTCTGCTAACCAGTGGCGTGCGCTCCAACGTTACACTTGAAGCCTCTGCTTTGGTTAAGTCGATCCTTGCAGATTACTCAGCAACCTTCACTGCGGATGATCTGGGTGTAACGAAGGGCTTCCTCACAAAAAGCCGCGCGCGTGCTTCTGAAACCCTTGGCCGCAAACTGAATATTCTTCAGCAGATGAGCCAATATGGCCTCAAAGCCAATTTCATGCAGGATGAAGATGCAGTTGTGCAAGCGATGACACAGGAAAAACTACAGGCATTGGCCGCTAAATATATCCGCCCGGATCAGATGATCTATTTGGTGGTTGGTGATGCCGCCACGCAGAAAGACCGTTTGAAAGATCTTGGCTACGGTGATCCAATCTCGCTGAACTAATAGTTTGGCAGCAAAAATATCGGAGAGGGCCGTTAGGGCCCTTTCTCGCAAAGAATGCTGGATTTGCTGCGTGCGACAATATTGAGCAATACAGCGTGCATGTTTCTCTATAAGATCGATTTAGACTAATTGTATGGCTGTGAGTGTTTTGGTTTTCCTTTTCCCGGACGCGGCCACAGGGAGATAAATATGCGTTTATTTAATAAGGCATTACTCGCCGTAACCACTGTGGCACTGCTGTCATTTGGTGCGCAGGCGGAAGGTGATGCAGCAAAAGGCGAAAAAGTATACCGCAAGTGCAAGGCCTGCCATTCCTTCGATGCTAAGGCACGCAAAATGGGCCCGACGTTTGCGGGTATTTTGGGCCGCAAGTCTGGTTCTGTTGAAGGCTACCGTTATTCAAAAGCCTTTCAGAAAACAGATTTCACTTGGGACGAGGCGACTTTGGCTGAATTTATGCTAGCACCAAGGAAAATGGTGAAAGGCAATAAGATGCCTTTTGGCGGGTTACGTAAACCACAGGATATTGAAAATCTGATTGCCTACCTGAAAACCAAAGCAGAGTAATTTTAAAAGTCGCGGCCTACCGATAGTAGCCGCGATTTTTTTTGTTTGCAGCCCAGGTCGGTTGCCCAGCTACAGAATGAGCGTTGCCGCGGCCAAGTCGTTCACTGTTAAGCCAACCAGGAACACCGTGTCACCGCCGCCGGTGTCAATAAGAACGCCGGATTGGCTGTCGATGATGGCGTTTGACGCTGCGGCCTGCACACTCGCCGCGTCCGTAAAGTCGGTGGTGGTCAATGACAGTTCCAGTGTGTCGTCGGTGACGCTGAAGTCGGTTACGTGGTCATTCCCGTCCCCTGCGCGGAAGAAGAAGAGATCATTGCCACTATCGCCGGTGAGGATGTCGTTGCCAGCGTTGCCGCGCAGTGTATCATCGCCCGATCCGCCCGAAACTAGGTCATCCCCAGCACTGTTGAAGATCTCATCATTGCCTGCACCGCCGTTGATGGTGTCATCTTGGCTGCCACCAAAGATCACATCATTACCCGCGCCGCCGTCAATGCTGTCAGCGCCGCCACTGGCAAAAATCAAGTCATCACCGTCTCCGCCTGAAATGCTGTCGTTGGTGCCAGCATCCGCATCATCGTTGCGGCCGCCATAAATTGTGTCGTTCCCTGCTCCGGCATCAATTGTATCGTCGCCGGTGCCGCCGCCAAGCTCGTCTGCACCCGCGGCGCCGAAAACTTGGTCGTTCCCTGAGCCTGCGTAAGCGATGTTTGCGTCCGCGCTTGATTGGTCTGCTTCACCAGCATCGAAACTGCCGTTGCCGTTTGTATCGTCGAAACTGCCAGTGATAAGCACATCGTCCCCGGAGCCACCAAAAAGAATATCACTGCCGCCATCTGATAAGGTGCTGCTGATGTCTTCAAGGCCGTTTATTGTTGCCCGCAGACCGCCGCCAATTATGAGATCATTGCCAGCGCCTCCGCCGATGAGATCATTGCCTGCGCCGCCAACAAGGATATCGTCTCCGAGGTCCCCTGGACCGGCAAAGATCTGGTCGTCCCCAGCGCCGCCAGAGGCTGTGTCATTGCCGAGGCCGCCAGAAATGAAATCTGCCCCAGTACCACCGCGTAATACGTCGTTGCCGTCTCGGCCAAAGAGCCTGTCATTGCCAGCAAGGGCGCGCAGTGTATCGTTACCGTCGCCGCCGTCCAGCAGGTTTTCAGCATCATTGGCGATTGCAGTATCATCGCCGTCGGAAAGCAAGATATTTTCAATCACCGTTTCAGGCGAGATGAAAACTGTCTCAGTTCGTGACCCGATAAAGCTACCACTACCAAAATAATTAACCGTAGTGCCAACATCGATAAACCGACCGTTGAGAGCCTCAGCATCAGCAGACAAGTCGATTGTTAGGGACTGGCCTGAACCAATTATTTGAATGGTATCGGTTCCGCCAAGGTCGAAGATGGTCTCGAAATAGCGCTCGTTTAGATCGAAAACATAAGTATTATCTTCGGTGTTGGCGGTATCATTTTCACCAAAAATTGCACGGAACGCCAAAATGTCGAGGTAGCCAAAAGTAGTCGGGTGAAAGTCTACTGCAGTGGTGCCTGCAAAAAATGTCGATCTAATGTTAGTTGAGGCTAATACGCTAAATTCTAATCCAACAAACTCGGCAGGAAAAATGTCGCTTTCGTCTGCATGCCTGAGACCCAGTGCATGGCCCAGTTCATGCAAAACAACAAAATTTCTGAAAGAGGCCGAGGAAGACGCTTCAGATATGAATATATCACTAGAATTCGTGGAATCACCAGGAAGTCGCGCGACACCTGCGGCCACACCCTCGATAGCGGTGCTTCTGGAAAGCCGAATAACGCCAAAGCCGTTTGCATCGTCATCAACTTCGGTGAAAACGACGTTTGCAAAAGAACTTATCGCTTCTACGCCGGCTCTTAGAATGGCTGCGGCGCCTGAAGAGGCAGCTACGGCGGTGTCCGTTAAGTCGATCAAATCGGTGGGTTCATCGTCGTCAGCTCTGTCGAAGTTGAAGGATGATGGGAATACTGAGCTGGCTTGGGCGAAGCTAAAGCTCAACTGCGTAATGCCATCAGATGCTGAGCCAAAAGATGTATCGTTATACCCAAACGTTGCCGTTAAGCCGTCAATAAGAGGATTGCCTGTGCTGTCTATGACAGACGTATTAGAATCTGGCCGGGTAGAATCTTCAACTGTATCTACAAAAAGTGTATAGCGGCCGACATCTGTTCCTTCGCCTGGGTTATTTGCGAAACTGCGGGCCGAAACAAAATAAGTCCCCGAAACTGTGGGTGTAAAAATAATGCGGCTATTGAGGCCAACGCCACCATCATCAATGGAACCGGATGCGGCTGAAACAAGTGAGTTACTGCCATTGAAAATTCCGAGTAGCAACGGGTCTTGGAGCGTACCGGAACTTGTTGCGGATCCTTCCAGGTCAAACTGGTAGGTGACACCAGCTACTAGTTCGACGGCGATATAGTCGATGTCGTCGTCGACTTCAAAAAAACCGACGTAACTGCTGCCCACTTCGACACTACGTGCTGTGGTTACACCGCCAGTTGGTTCATCATCCATTATTCGAGCCTACTTATTCTTATAAAACTACCGTTTTTAGCTATCACAAAGGTGGGTAAAATCAAAACAACTCAGACCCGAAATCACGCTTTCTTGCACTGTTCGTGTTCAGCATATCTTGTAAGAACGCAGCCCCAACGTATGCTAAAGTTAAGTTTCTGTACCCTAGATGAATGGCTGCAGCTAAATATTATTGCTACACGAAAAAGGCCCATGCTGGTGTGAGCCTTTTTCGTACGCCGAGTTTTCGGGTCTGCAAGAAAAACTTTCGCCAAACTTGAAGCGATTCAAAAATACTCTAGGTTCAAATATGTGGCAGAAAGTACCTTTTTCCGTATGCCGGTAGGGGGGCGACCAAGAAGGGGCTATATGACAAAGGTAACAGAAACCCTGCGCGCCAAAATAATGTATGGATGCGGGACCGTGGCCTACGGTGTAAAAGATAACGCGTTTCTGGTTTTCCTCTTGTTTTACTATTCGCGGGTTGTGGGCTTGTCGCCTGAGCTCGCAGGCACCGCGCTACTGATTGCGATGATCGCAGACGCGATAACCGATCCTATGGTCGGGCAGTTATCCGATAACCTACGGACGCGCATCGGCCGACGCCATCCTCTAATGCTTGCTTCAGCCTTGCCAGTAGCGATTTCCTTTTACCTTTTGTGGTTTCCGCCGGACGGCCTAACTCAAGGCGAGCTGTTCGCGTATCTGCTGACGTTTGCCATTCTCACGAGAGTAGCAATCACTTTCTACGAAATTCCATCAAACGCCATGCTTGCGGAAATCACGCAGGATTATGATCAGCGCGTTAAATTTACCAGCATTCGTTATTTCTTTGGTTGGATCGGCGGCGGCGGTCTTGCGGTTTTTAGCTATGCGACTTTTTTCGCAGCAACACCTGACTATCCCAATGGTCAATTGAACCCACTGGCGTACGAGGATTATGCGCTTTTGGCGGCATCGTTGATGTTCAGCTTTATATTGATCTCCACGCTCGGTACTTTACGATATGTGCCGTATCTCGTGACTGGCAATGCCCCGAAACTGGTGGGGCTTTCCAGTGTAGTGAATAATATGTGGAAGGTTGTTACGGACAGAGTTTATCTACCGCTTTTCCTAAATACGCTTGCCCAGTTCGGCGCGAAAGGGATCGTTTTCTCGCTGTCGCTATTCTTCAATATTTTCTATTGGGGCTTTTCGCCTGCCCAAATTGCCATCCTCGGCCTTGCTCTGTTGCTTGGAAGCGCGTTGGCATTGGTGATCGCACCGGCTGTGAGCAAAGGTAAATTGGGCAAACGATCAGCAGCTATTCGTTTGGCTGTCTTTGCAGCAGTGTTGGTCCCGCTTCCCGTGGTTTTTCGGGCGTTTGACTTTATGCCTGAAAACGGTGATCCCGTGCTGATGTACACCATCTTTATCCATTTAGTGGTCGTGGTTTCGGCGAAGATTGCCTCGGAAATACTAGTGTCAGCAATGGTAGCGGACGTTGTTGACGACAATGAAGTACGGGTCGGGCGGCGAAACGCAGGTGTATTTTCCGCCGTGCAAAAGTTTGCCGAAAAATCAACAAGCGGCATTGGGCTATTTGTTGCGGGTTTAATTATCGGGGCGACGGGGTTAGAGGCCGATATGTCGGCTGCAGAAGTAACGCCCGAGATGCTGACAACGCTGGCCGCCTATTTTGTACCGACGATAATGTGCTTTTACATTGCGTCTGTATATCTTCTAACAAGGTTCACTCTCACTCGTGAAAAACATGATAAAAATATTGAGGCGCTTCGAACCCGTGCCGCTGAATAGGAATAGCTGAGAAGTAGCGCAAGGATCAAATATGACATTTACACGTATGCAAGATGGCAACGAGGCGGACTGGGCGGTCATTGCGGATAAGACCATCCAGCAACAACAGGCAGTGCCTGCCAAAATTATGGAAATGTTACGGGAACTGGAAACACTGACCGTTGGTTTTGCCTGTGACCAATTGCAGCATAGTTTGATGACGGCGACGCTCGCCCGCCGCGATAACGCAACCGATGAAGAAGTACTTATCGCGTTGCTTCATGATATTGGCAAAGTAATTTCAATTCCTAATCACGCCGCGATTGCAGCAGAAATGGTTCGGCCATACGTGAGTGATGATGCCTATAAAGCGGTGTTGTACCATCAGCATTTTCAGGGGAAATTCTACTATCAGCATTTTGGTGGCAGGCAAGACATGAGAGAAGCATTTAACGCAGAGCCTTGGTATGCACTTGCGAAGAAGTTCGTTGATGATTGGGATGCTCCAGCGTTTGATCCGGATTTCGAAGTCGATACATTGGAAAGCTTTGAGCCACTCGTGCGACAGTCTTTCGCGCATCCGCAGGGTCCGTATATGGTTAAACCGATCAAGGTCTGACTAAATTTACTGTGACATAGCGGTACCGGTGAAAAGTGTTTCCAGATATGATCTGGCTTCTGTCTGCATGTCACCAATCGTTTTTAGTCACGGCGACTTTACCTTCGGCGAAAGACAAAAAGTATATTTGCATATTGCTATCTATTCGATTGCTGCCATATCGCCCTTCAACACAAGAAATAGAATGGTCCATTGGTAGCAAAAAAGATGATGGGATATATATCAAGAACCGCTGTTTTCACCAGCTCTCTCAGGGAACGTTTTGGTAACGGCTTCTTCAAACTCCACTAACAGTTCATCCAATCCAACAAAGAGTTCCAGTGCGGCGGCGCCGTCGCTGGAAAGAATGTTTCGCTCTATACGTTTGAATTTGGCAAAAAGATGTACGGCGCCAATGGAGCCCGCAGCACCTTTAGCCGCGTGAATGAGCTCTCGGGCATCTGGTAAATTGTTTTCACCCAAACTAGCCCTGGCTTCGGAGGCCTTCTCGGAAATGGTGACGATGAAATGCTGCATAAGCGACATCCCTTCGGCCCAATTGTCTTCAAATATAAAAGCTATCTGTGACGGATCAAAGGGGTCGCTTGCTAGCTCGGCCTCACCTACTGGGGCCTCGATATTGCTTGCGTCGC
>NVTU01000009.1 GCA_002401685.1 Kordiimonadales bacterium | reverse complement strand
CACCGTTTGATGATTTATCTGGCATTTGAAAGCCGTATCCCTTTGTTTAAGGGGTCTAAAATATTGTCACATATCGTCAGTAAGGCCGCGCACGGCCACCTTGAAGCCCAGGTGGAGGACGAAACGTTACGCGCTGCGTTGACCCCCAATTTCCCGTTTGGCTGTAAGCGAATATTGGCATCCGACACGTATTTTCCGGCCCTGCAGCAAGATCATGTGTCTGTGGTAACGGACGGGATTAGCAAGATTGTGGAAGGTGGGGTAGAAACCGCGGACGGGACATTCCGAGAGGCAGACACCATTATTTATGCCACGGGGTTTAAGCCGCTGACGATGGTCGACGGCCAGGAAATTACAGGTAAAGATGGGCTGACAATGGCGGACTATCTGAAGGACGGCATCCGGGCGCACCGAACGGTTATGGCGCCGGGGTTTCCGAACTATTTCATGCTGCTTGGGCCGAATAGCGTGCTGGGGCATAATTCAGTGCTGATTATTATTGAGGCGCAAGCCAAGTATATTCTGCAATGCATCGAGGAAACTATAAAAACCGGTGCTAAATCCATCGATGTGAAAGCTGCAGCTGCCGAACGCTTTGATGCCCGGATACAAGAGCAGCTTAAGGGCACCGTGTGGAGCCAAGGATGCAAAAGCTGGTACAAAGATGAGACTGGCCGGATATTTACTCTGTGGCCTAAAGGCACGATCAGTTTTCGTCGCTCAATGAAGCGGCCAAAGCGGGACGAATTCCAGTTCGAGTATTAAGGGAATTAGACGCGGTTGACGCGCCAATTATTCAGCTAGATCAGAGACCATCTCGTTATAGCGGGTGCGCATGTCTGCGCGCATGCCCATGCAAAACCGTTTTGTGCCAAAATCGGTGAGCAGCGCATCGAATAGCCCGCGACGCCTGCCAATTTCATACATCAGTACTGTGGCTGAAATGTCGCCTAACAGCTCTAACCTGCCGTCTACCGACTGGTTTTGGCCCATCCGGCCAAGTCGTGCTGCCAGCGTAGATTCGTTTGCAGCTAGCTTAGCGATTATATAAGACGCATCGTTTGCAATGCGCCCCAGTTTTTGAGGGTCCATATCTGCTGTGTTGCAAATCAGGTCGTAAGCCAATACTTGCGAACTATCTTCGATTAAGCGGATATCTGAAAGTTCTCTGTTTGCTTTCAGATACGCGAGGTGTTGTGCTGCGAGAATACGTACCAATTGTGCCCTGCGCGCGATGTAGCTACTTTTTTGCTCAACCCGTACCGCCGCTTCTGGCAGCGCCATTTGTACAGCTTCAAAACGCCCATAAAGACTGGACTGCAAATTTGTGCAGAATTTTTTCTTACCAAAATCCGTTAAAATCGCTTCAAACAACCCGCTTCTTCGGCCAATTTCGAACATGAGGATAGAGCTCGTGACATCTGCCACCAGTTCCGATTGTTGACTTAAGCTTTGATTTTCGGCAAGCGCTGTTAGGCGTGGTGCAGCTGTGCTTTCGCTCGTCAGTAGCGCTGAGATAACTGATGTTGCGTTGTTGGCTATTTCCTTAAGGACAAGCGGTGGCATGCCGCTGGCCTCACATATATGGTCGAAAGCCATTACCTCTGCCGCGTCCGCTACAAGCCTTACGTCGGGACGGTTCTTGTTCTTGATGGTGAAGTATAAGTGTTGCCCTGCCAGGGTCCGTACCATTTTTGAGCGCCGTACCATATAATCGATGGATTTCCGAATACGGTCGACTTCCCTGGTAGTTTGCGCCGGAGGGCTGCCTAAGGGCACTAGTTGGCTAGGCTTTTCCTGGGTGATTTGTTCAATGGTCTCAGGCGTCTTTTCGGCATCTTGAGCGATCAAAACAGGATTTGCCATAGAAAGGCTAAATAAGGAAATGCTTGTTACCGTGAATAGTGCTTTAAGGTGTTTCATAGCGTGCCTGAAATGGGTTATGGGTATGCCAACATGTATCATTCTTTTGGTACAAGCATAGCCCTGAAATTACGGTGCAGTCGAAAAGGAAACACCGCATGCTGGAAATTTATGTGGATGCAGATGCCTGCCCAGTGAAGGAAGAGATCCTTAAAGTGGCCTACCGGCATGATTTGGTGGTGCATCTGGTTAGTAACCAGTGGCTGCGCATTCCGGTTGGGCCCAAGGTCAATAAAATGGTCGTGAACGATAGTTTTGACGCGGCGGATGACTGGATTGTCGAAAACGCAAAGGAAGGCGATATCTGTATTACCGGGGATATTTTGCTGGCGGGGCGCTGCTTAGAGAACGGCTCTGCTGTTCTTGGCCATACAGGCAAGCCGTTTACGCCAGATAACATCGGCATGGCGATTGCGATGCGGGAACTTAAATCTCAGTTGCGGGATATGGGTGAAGACAAAGGCTATAACGCCAAGTTTACAAATAAGGATCGCTCTCATCTGCTGAACGCCTTGGAAACCTATGTGCAAAAGGCGAAGCGAAGCGGATAGATAGGCGCGGTCTTTTGTTGTCCTTTAGGTTTATGAGCGCTCTGCGTTTATCGGGAATTGTCGGAGTAAAAAAGGCCGCAGGTGAACGGCCTTTCTGGCATGTTAAAAGAGTTCTGCCGCAATCATTCCCATGCCGACCACGCTAACTGTCCAGATTAACGGGCGGATCATTGGAACGCCCATCAAATAAACGGCCGCATGTAAAACACGGGCGTAAAAGAATATCTGTGCACCAAGCACGGTTTGCTCGGTCGAGACGCCGGCAGCGTTTGCAATTAAAATTAGGGCCGTGAATAGGACCATGTTTTCAAGCAGATTGTTGCGGAGCCTTATGGCGCGGCAATTGAAAACTGTCGGCTCGGGCAGATTGTCGCGCGCGCCAGCTTGCACCATCGCTCCGTTGCGGTGAATTGCTTCTGCGGACGGTATCAATATGGTGACGAAAGTTAAGATAGTGCTCCAAAAAAGCATCGTTAGTTCGAGTGTCATTTAGTGCCTCCCCTGTTGACCCGGGGGAGTGTACGGAAATTCAGGTGGGGTGCAACAAGTCTGCGAAACCAGACGCATGCACGGCTTGGGTCCCGATGGGCAGGGGGTGGTCCAGACACGAAAAAACACGGGAAGCGCCGCAAAAGACGAAACTTCCCGTATAAGGTCAACGCATCTGCGAGCGTGAAGAAATTTTTAAACGGCGTCCGCCTGGATTTCACGAAGCACTTTTGTACCGGACGGCGTTAAACCCGCCTTGCGATCATGTTCGGTGGCGATACGATCTATTTGCTGTGTGAGCGCTTCCATTTCTTGCAGGAGCTTGTCACGTTTTTTGCCCTTTGGTGTTTTTGAGAGCTTATTCTTCAATTCGTTAAACCGGCGAGAAAGTTCCTTTGGGATTTCGATCATAAGCTCGCGCTTAGTTTCCACGCGGGTATCCTGGTCAATTTCGACGTCACGCTTAAATTCTGCTCTAACGTCAATATCTGTATCAGTCTCTGCTTCTACAAGTACGTCACTGCTTTCATACAGTTGATGCTCAAGTTGTTTGATCATTTCAATCAAGCGGGTTCTGGACGTGTAGCTGGCACTAGGCTCCAGTTCAGCGAGCAGGTCGCGTGTTTCCTCTAGAAACTCTATCTTTTCTTCACGGAGTTCCTCGAGGCGCTCATGTTCTTCGTCCAGATATTCCTCTCTGCTGTCAGCCTCTTCTTCAAGCGCGTCGCGAAGGCGTTCAGCTTCTTCGCGGGCTGCTTCAGCCTGCTCATGCACTCGTCCGTTACGTTCCTTTAGGAGAACGCCTTCTTCTGACAAAATGCCTGCTTGTTCGGTCAGTCGTTCAATTGCTTCTTGCACGGAGCTTTGAGCATCAAGTAATTCAACGCGTTTGATCTTGTCTGAAGTTTTTCCCAGACGGCGTTCTAGCTGAGCAAGTTCACGGTTCATCTGTCCGAGTTTGTTGCCCAGTGCACGGTTCGCGGTGAAAAGGAGGCCGCGTTCGTGGAGCAAAGCCCTTTCCTTGTTCGTGTAAAGCGCGCCGTTGGTCGACTTGTTTTGCTCACGCGCTAGACGCTCCTGAGACCGTTTTAGCTGGCGTTGGCTTTTTGCCATCTCGCGTTTCATGCGGGACAATGCTTTAGCCTGTTCTTTTTTGCCGCGCGCAATGTCACGTCTCGCACGCTCCTGGTCGCGGCGCATATTAGCGCGGTCCCGGACGAGTGTGCGCTGGTCAGTATCAGCTGACGAATACAGGCTTACCTTCAGGAAGGCCTGCTCGAATGCCTCAACAACTTTTTTGTTGTTGCGCGGGATTTCACCACCCATTTGGCGGAAGGCGAGGCCCTTTTCGTGATCGCTGTCAATTTTGGAAGCAATATCAATGGCTTTAAACCAGTTTTTATCGCTCAATTTTCCATTGCTCACCAAGGCACCAAGTAGCAAACGTTGCTCAAAATCTGATCCCATTCTCGCTGTGCCGTCTAAAGCTTTGGATATAGCTTTGTCAGATTTATCGAACTGATCGGCAAAAGTTGTCAGCAACAAGCGGAGTTCAAAGTCGCTATCGATTTTATCAACAACCATATCGAACATACGCTCGATATTCTTGTCATTGAGCTTGGTGTCCGCAAGCGCGGTTGTTAGCAGTAGGCGGAGTTCAAAGTCGCTTTCGAATTCGCTGGCGATATCAATAACAATATCAGTGGTTTTTGTGTCGAGTTTACGGCCGGCGACAAACTGTGACACAAGCAGGCGCTTCTCGAAGTCACTTTTAATATCTTTTGCAGTACCAAGAACACGCGCCAATATTTTGTCACTGATCTCGCCTTGCGTCATCATCATCGAAAGTGTCAGGCGTTTTTCAAAATCGCTTTCGATATTTTCTGCGATATCCATAACCATTTCGATTGTTTTGTCATTGAGACCCAGCTCGCCGACATAGGCTGAAACCAACAGGCGTTTCTCAAAGTCGCTGTCAAAGTCTTTTGCGACGGCTAGAATTTTGGGCAGCACTTTCTGGTTAGGCTTCTCTTCAACTAACAAAGTCGTAAGGGTAAGACGTTTTTCAAAATCGCTTTCAAACTTTGCTGTAACATCCACTACACGGATAATTTCTTTATTTGAAAGATCAGCTTGATCCATGAGATGGGTCAGGTAGAGGCGTTTCACATAGTCGCCTTCAAAGCCGACAACCTCTTTCATGACACCTTTAACCTTGGACTTCTTGAGGATACGCGCCACACGCTGCTCCGCTGCAAAGCCCGTGGAGATTAAGCGCTTGATGGACTTCTTAAGCCATTTTTCGTCGTCTTTGCCCAAAGCTTGCTTTTTGCCGTCTTTCCAGTAGGTGCGAGTAATCTTACCGTCGTCCACATCAAACTTGATGGAATGCTTATCGCCGTCATCATCTGTTTTAATGCGGAAGAAGCCTTCATCATCAAGCGGTACAATGGTTTCATCATTGTCGCTAAGGGTAAAGTCGCCCTCCCATTTGATTGAGATACTTTCGCCGGCGCCGTGCCATCTGATGGAGCCGCTATTGTTCCTGTCGTTAACCAAATAATGGTTGTTTCTGTGCGGGTGTGCTGCGGCAGCAGCTACGGCGACTAACGGCGCAATGGCTGAAGGCGTTACTGCAACGAGCGGAACTCCGGCGACAAGGGGTGTCATAGCAAGTGGTGCGGTGGCTGCCACTGCTGGCACACGGGCTATCGCTGGCACGCGTGCCAGCAGTGGCACGCGAGCGATAGCGGCGACCGGCGCCACCCTGTCTGGATGATGCGTTGCTGCGCTTTCGGCGACCATTGCATCGGCGAACTGTACAGACGGTAGGCCCAGGCTCAGGCTTACGACGCCTGCGGTTAATACGAGTTTAGTGATGTTACTTGTTGATTTGAACGGTGTGGACTGTGCGTTCATCAGCCGCTCAACTCGGTGTCTTAGTATGGATTTGTTACCAGCCATTGCTAATCCCCATTGAATCTGTCGTGTTTCATGTATTTTTGTGGCGCAAGTAAAGAGTGCGTTCGCAACTGACCGGCTGTCAGCGGCTTGTTCAGCCGCCCATTCATCAGCCGCAAGTTCTGCGATATCTGCCAGCCGATTGCGCGCTATTATAAAGAGCGGCTGGAAGAAGAAGATTCGTGATAGAATTTGTAGAAGCATCAGCATCAACGGATCACGGCGAAGCATATGACCAAGCTCGTGGGCCAGTAGGCTTTTAAACTCGCTTTCCGGCATGTCATCAAAGGCCCAATCTGGCAGGCAGATTTCCCTGCGCGGCAGGCAAATCGGGCTTTTGATCTGTGACGATCTGCTAAGGTAGGGCACGTGTTTAATGTCAGCCTTGGTACAAATGTCGCGTAGCAGCTGGTTTGCTTTGTCCTCAGAGTTCACGCGTTGGCGGCTACCGAGGTTTTTAACAGCGGCCCGGTAGCTGCCGATTAGCGCAAGGATGGCTAGCAGAGCCAGAGCGGCCCAGCCAATAGCTGCCAGGTCCTTTGTGCGAAGTTCCGCCGCAGATTGCCAAAAGTTTTTATTATTAGCGCCCTCGCTGTCATTCTCGGATAAACTAGCCAAGTCAGATACTCTGATTGGCCCTGTTCTTTGAATTGATGGGCTGTTGGCATTCGCGGCGGAATCTGGATCAGCGTTATATTCAACGCCGGTATTTTCACCAACCACTATAAAGTCGTTGCTCGTGATCTGGGTTGGAGCTTCTTCACGGACGACATCCACAAGCCCTGTTTCAGGGTCGAGTTTAAAAGTGACAGGTATTAATGCTCTGTTGGCCGTACGTGTCTTGCTTTCCTGAGGTTGGCTCGTAGCAAGCTCGCTCAACGGCTTATCTTGATTAAGCTTGTCGATGAAAGCAGCCGTTTGAGTGCTTTCGATTGTAACGGTTGACGACCATAAATCAGCAACAGGTAGAACCGCCAGAAACGAGCAAGCAATTGCAAGCTTCCATGCAAGGTCGCCCAAATCAGGCGTATTGATTAGTTTTGTCTTTTCCAACAGCCAAACTGCGCTGAGCAACACTGTGCTCGCGATCATGAACTTTATGAACAAGCCTACAAGCGGCATATCGATGAGAAGGTCAGCCATTATTCCTGATCCCTCCCGAGCAGCGCTTTGATTTCGCTCAGTTCTACTGCGTCGATATCGCCTTCATTCACTAGGTGAGCCAGCAATGCTTTGCTGTCACCTTTGAAAAGGGTGGATACCAGAGACGAGACCATGGAGCGTTTAACATCCCCTTCGGAAATCAAACTGCGGAACACTCGTTCGCGACCGCGGGTGGCGGAGGTCAACACGCCCCGCTTTTCTAGCCTAGTCAAAATAGTGCCAATTGTAGTATGCGCCAAACCGAGACCGCTGAGGTGCTGTTGCACGTCTTTCGCGGAACCGTCGCCCATTACCCATAGGGCTTGAACGATATGATACTGCTGGTCACTCAATCTTACGTTTGCTGTCATGATAGATCTTTCTACTACATTTGTAGGAGATTGTTACGACAGATGTAGTAGTAACGCAAATAGTTTTTTCGAAAAGGGAAAATACCTTAGGAAAGAGGAGCTTTTGGGCGGTGGATCCTATTGGTTCGCCCAATATTGTAGCGCTGGTTACAATCGTGCCCTTGAATTGTTTCTGTATCATACTGACTGCAAGGGCAGCGAGAATAGCGAATCTGTTCTTGCAAACGCCTTTTTTTTCCCTAAGCTGCACCACCAAAGATGGAAATAAATGTGGGATTACGGCACCTTGGCTATCGATGTTTCGTCACTACCGTTCGCTGTTTTGCTGGTTATGCTTGTTTCCTGCATGGCGCTTTTTGCGCATTGGTTTTCCAATAAAGCCATAAGTGGCCTGAATTTGCTGGCAGTTGGGGTTTTGGTATTCTCGCTCGGTAGTGGCTTGCAGTTCAATTATCTTCCAATCAGCGGTATTGAGATAGCGTTGGTTGGCGAAGCGTTGATTATTTTCGGCCATATGTGGGTTTGGCACGGCATTGCTGATTTTTTACAAAACCGACACCATCCGCTCGTACGCTTTTCCTTTTTTATTGGCGCCGCGGCTGTGGGCATTCTTGTCTACCAAGCCTATGCAAACGTAGATTTTGCGGTGCGCGTGGTGACGCTTGCCGTGTTTGTCTCGATATTGTCCGGAGGCATTATCTATACGTTAGTGCGTGCTGGCGGCGGTAGCGGTCGTTTTTACAAAGGTATTATACGGCGGACAATGGTCGGCGCAGGTATGATGGCTGGCTTGTTTCTCGTGCACATGGCGTATGGCCTGTACCGAGGGTTTGAGACTTATACCTATGCGGATGACCTGATAGGTACTGTTCAGCCGCTTGAAGCCTTTTCCCAAATCGAAGCAATGCTGTTTGTTGTGATGCTTGCTTTTATCATCATCATCATGACAGCGGAACGCCTGCAGGCGGAGTTGAAAATTCAGGAGATGACGGATCCTCTGACCCGTGCGCTTAACCGGCGTGCTTACCTTGAGGTAATGAAGGCTGTTCTTGCCCGTGCCAGAAGGTTGGCTGAACCCGTCTCGGTTATCATGATGGATATTGATAAGTTCAAGAAAATCAACGTGAAGCATGGCCGCCGGATTGGCGATGCGACACTCGCTGAATTTGCTTCTTTGGTAATGGAAGGGCGCCGCGGGCAGGATGTTTTTTGCAGGTTCGGCGGTGAAGAATTTGTATTGATGTTGCCGGGCACCACCGAAGAGGGCTGTAAGCTTGTTGCCGCTCGTATTCGGTCGAAGATCGAAAAAACTGCCTTGGTGCCTGAAGGCGTAGCAGTGAAACTGACGGTAAGCATGGGGCTTGCAACTGCACGCGGTGATGATCTCGACGCTGAGGGGATGCTGAATGCAGTAGATTTGCGCATGCATAAAGATCAGAAAATGTCTTTTGAGAAGATTGAGAGCGCAGGTTAGGGGCAGAACCCCTAACCGCTGTTTGTTGTATATCGCTCTACTTGCGCGGAATATGCGTGCTAAACACGCTCTACTTCAAAACATCCAATAGAGTAGCTGGCGCCGAACGAGCATATCATGCCGAGTTCACCTGCTTTGAAATCGTCTTTATATTTATGGAATGCGATCATACAGCCAGCGCCTGCCGTATTGGCAAACTCATCGAGAATGATTGGTGCATCTTCCTGGTTGGGCTCTCGCCCTAGGAGCTTTTTAGTGGCGTAGACATTCATGTTGATATTGGCTTGATGGAGCCAGAATCGTTTGAAATCTTCAACTGTTCGACCTGTGGCTTTCAGGTGCCCTTTTACCAATTCAATAACCTTTGGCAGAAGTTCCCGAAAAACTTGCCTGCCGTGCTGATTAAAGCGCTGACTTGGGTCACCAATCTTATCGCGTTCAACTAAGGCCCTGCTGCCGAAACCAGCTTGGATGTTGGTTGAGAACTCTGTGAAGAGCTTACGACTATTGATCCGAAAAGCCGATTTAGAGGCCGTTTCGTCTTCGCGTTCAAGCACAGCGGCAACTGCGGCATCGCCGAAAATAAAGTGGTTGTCTCTGCTCTCAAAATTGAGCAGGGGAGAAAGATACTCGGCCGTTACAACAAGCGCTTTATTGGCCATGCCAGATTTAATTGCGTCTGTTGCTGTAGAAATGCCGAATGTGGCGCTGGAGCATGCCATGGACATGTCAAAAGCAAAACCCTTGGCTTTAAGCAAGCTCTGCAGTTCTGTCGCCATTGATGGGATGAAGCGCTCCCAAATGGAGGCACTGATAATGACCATGTCAATGTCTTCGCCGGTAAGGCCTGCTTCTTCCAGGGCGCCCATAGCCGCTTCGTACGCCATCCGTACTTGAGCGGGAGTGCCCATATTGTCTTCAGGGGCCAGTTTTGACAGGTACGGATACATGCGRCCCACTTCAGTAGGGCCYTTGCCGTCCATAAAATATCGGCTTTTAATGCCGGACGCTTTTTCAATGAAAGACGCTGATGATTGTTCACGTGCTTCAAGCTCACCGCGCTCAATSGCTTCTTTRTTTTTCTCATTCCATTGAATGCTATGCTCATTATAGCTATCAACCAGCATTTCATTACTGACAGTATCCGGTGGTACGAACATGCCCGTACCRCTWATAACAACGTTTCCCACGTTTATCCCCTAGATTAACCCGCTGCCCCTACAGCTTTTCGACAATAAGGCTACCKATWGAGTAGCCTGCACCRAATGAGCAAATRACGCCTTTGTCACCAGACTTCATATCTGCRCGGTGTTCRTGAAAMGCGACAACWGASCCAGCYCCRGCMGTGTTRCCGTATTTRTCGAGCACCATCGGTGCTTCWTCYGGGCTGGGTTCATGGCCCAATAATTTCTTTGCTACGAACATGTTCATGTTGATGTTGGCCTGGTGTAACCACATCCGCGATAGTTCGCTGATTTCCATGTTCAGGTCACTAACCTGTTCGCGGAGAAACTTGGTTACAATCGGCAGCAATTCCTTAAAGACCTTACGGCCTTCCTGAATGAAAAACATATCTTGGCGGAATTGGCTGTTATCATCGAGGCGTGTCATTGGCCCATACTGTGACCGAATGTTGTTGGAATACATGGTGCTGGATTTGGTATTCACCACTTTCCATTGGTCTTTGCTTTTTGCCAGATCTGCGCGTTCAAGCACTACAGCAGTGGCGATATCGCCAAAAATGAAATGGCTATCTCGGTCTCTGAAATTGATCATCGTTGAGAAGATCTCAGGGTTAACCATCAATACCCTGTCAACCATGCCGCTTTGAATGGAGTTTACTGCGTTCACCAAGCCGAAGGTAGCGCTGGAACAGGCCATAATCATGTCGACAGCCGAACCCTCAATGCCGAGGTGATGCTGGACTTCAACGCCGATCGCCGGGAAAGACCGCTGCATTACGGCAGACGCGCATACTACTTGCTCGATATCTGCACCGGTTAAGCCTGCCTGAGTGAGCGCCATCTTGCTGGCTTCGATGCCCATATGGGCTTGCAGGCACGGGTTTTCGGTATCGCCGTGGCCGCCTTCAGGCATTTTCGACATCATCCTGTCCAGGTCCATCACACCTTCAACATCAACAAGGTAGCGGGATTTGATGCCCGATGCTTTTTCAATGAAGGCGGCACTGGAGTGCTGCTTTGCAGGCATCAGTCCTGCGTCAATATCTGCCTTATTTTCGGCGTTATATTGATCCACATGTTGGTTGAACGCTTCAACAAGTTCTTCGTTGGTTATTTTGTTGGGTGGCACATAAAGGCCAGTACCGGAAATTACGACGTCGATCATGCAGGGCATTTCCTTTGAAACTTGCTAACAAAAACGGAGGTTAGCCTTACTACGCTTTGGCACAGATATACTGCCTTTTTCCGCTACAGCCAACAGTATATTCTTGTCATGGCTGCTATGCGTAAAACGCCTTAGTTTTCTGTAGGATAGCCTAGTTTGGTGTGATAGTTATTCATTATGTCTATATGGGGAAAAATTATTGGTGGTACGGCTGGCTTCGCTCTTGGCGGGCCACTTGGCGCACTTTTGGGGCTCGCTGTAGGCAGTGCTGTGGACGTTGGCATCGGTAAAATTGATGAAGACCCAGAGAAAACCCGGCACATTACTTTTACCATTGGTGTGATCGCCCTATCCGCCAAAATGGCGAAAGCGGACGGCAAGGTAACGCGTGAGGAAGTCGATGCGTTCAAACAGGTGTTTCAGGTGCCAGCGTCAGAAATGGTTAATGTAGGCCGTGTTTTTGATGTGGCGCGGCAACATACCGCAGGGTTTGATGCTTATGCACGGCAGATCGCAAACCTTATGACTGGAAACCGTGGCGTCCTTGCCGATTTGCTGGAGGGCCTGTTCTTCATTGCTAAAGCTGATGGCCACGTTCATCCAAATGAAGTTAATTTCATTCGGGCTGTAGCTAATATTTTTGGCTATAGCAAGCAGGAGATTGATCAACTAGTTTACCGGCATGCGGGCGCTGATCAGAATTGCCCATACGCGGTTCTGGGTGTCGAACCTGCGATAAGCAGCGATGCGCTCAGGAAACGCTACCGCAACCTTGTGCGTGAAAATCACCCTGATCGCATGATTGCACAAGGGGTGCCGAGCGACCTTATTGCTGTGGCAACGCGGCGCGCTGCGGAAATTAATGTTGCTTACGACGAAATCCTTGCGCGAAGAGTCAGCTGACGGGACGCTGCAAAACAAAAAATAAATCGGAAAGCTTGAGTAGATGACAAGACGCGACATCGCCTTTGCGTTGCTGATTTCAGCGGTATGGGGTTTGAATTTTGTTGCTGTAAAATTTGTGGTGGAAGATTTTCCGCCGCTCTTGTCTAACGCGCTCCGTTTTTCCTTAGTTATTCTATTTTTCATGCCCTTTATACGCATCGTTCCAGGCCGGATGGTGGCTATTCTAACCGCTGCTTTTACGTTGGGCGTATTACACTTCGGTGCTGTATTTACCGGAATGAGTTTGGCTGGTGGTGTAGGCGGTGTCGCTATCGCATCTCAGCTTAGTGTGCCGTTTTCAACGCTGCTTGCTGTCTTGTTCTTGCACGAAAGTGTGGGCTGGAAACGAATAGCAGGAATAGCCCTTAGTTTTACTGGTGTGTTGGTGCTTAGTTTTGATCCGATCGTTTTTGAATATTGGCAGGGGTTGCTGATTATTATGTTGGCGGCATTGCTCTATGCTATTTCAACCATATTGATGCGCAAACTGAAGGATGTTCGCGCGGCGACTTTACAGGGATGGGTGGCTGTTGCTGGTGTGATCGGGTCCTTGTTGTTCTCAATAGTTTTGGAGGAAGGTCATGTGGCCGCCATATCGAACGCGAGTGGGTTGGCATGGGCCGGAATAGCGTACAGCGCAGTCGGGTCGTCGGTTCTAGGACACGGAGGTGCAAATTATCTCTTCCGTAAATATGAGGTTTCAACGGTTTCCCCGTATTTTTTGGCGGTGCCGTTTTTCGCAGTTCTTGGTGCCGTAGTTATACTCGGCGAAGATGTTTCATTTAAAATGGTAGCAGGCGGGCTATTAACGGTGGCAGGGATATTGATTGTGACACTACGGAACAAGGCGAAAGCCACGCAGGCTGCTGTGCTGCCTGAAGCGAAGGCATAACCAGGAGGTCTATTTGTCGAGCTATATTGAACAATCTTCGCCAAATTGGAATGAGCGACCCTGTGGCTGTGTCGTTGATACAGTTATTCTTCATTATACGGGTATGAAAACCGGTGCCGAAGCCATCGCTCGGTTGCGCGATGCGGCAACGCAAGTTTCGGCGCACTATGTGGTGGAAGAAGATGGGCGCATTTTCCGTCTAGTTGCCGAAGAAAAGCGCGCGTGGCATGCAGGAGTATCACACTGGCAAGGCCGCGATAATATAAATGATTGTTCAATAGGTGTTGAGATCGTGAATCCAGGGCACGAGTTTGGATATCGGGCATTTCCAACCCCACAAATTAACGGGCTTATTACGCTATTAAGTGGTATAAAGGAACGTCACGGCATTCCAGCTGCTAGATTTATCGGGCACAGTGATATTGCGCCCCAACGTAAAATTGACCCTGGTGAGCTGTTCCCGTGGCGGGAGCTGGCGGATTATGGCCTAGGAGTGGTTTCGATCAATCCTTGTTTGGACCAGTCTGTTGTGGCGCGTAAGGGAGACGTCGGTGACGTTGTCTGCGACCTTAATAAACTATTAGGTATAGTCGGTTATCATAATTTAGGCGACGGTAATTTCGGATCCGGTACGGAAATGGCCCTTAGAGCTTTTCAGAGGCATTGGTGCCCCGAACATGTTACCGGCGAGTTGGATGTTGGAACGCAACAAGTGCTGTCTGATATTGCCGAACAGTTAAGTAGTTAGGGGTTATTATATGAAACATGTTTCGTCTTCAGTATTGTTAATAGCATTAGGTTCGACCATTCTTTTCTCCCCTTTCTCGTTCGCGCAAATTCCTGTGACGCAGGACCACAAACCCAACGCGCACACGATGGCTTGCCTGGAGGCTCCAACACGAGATTGCGCTTTTAAAGCTGCTATTCAGACGGTCATTGCCGAAGAGTTTGGCATCCAGCGTGCAAAGGTTCTTATTGGCGTCGCGCGGTCGATGATTGCGACCGGCGAGAAAACGCAGGCCGTACAAACTTTAATGCTGGCACTTGATGAAGCGCGCTCAGTGCGGCTCAGTCTAGTGACGCAAGAAAAAATTACTGCAATAGCCCCTCTTTTAGCGCGCGGCGGGGATACCGCAGGCGCATTGGCAATAGCTGGGGAATTGAACAACAGTGCCATTAAAGACGCTGTTTTATATCGAATTGCACAAGAAGCGGCAGATACGGGAGCAATTGCTGATGCACGCGTTGCATTACGCCAAATGAAAAACCAACGCCGGGCTTTTTGGGCTGAGTTGAATATTCTTAGCAGTTCGCCTGCGACTAATTTAGTCGGGTTGGATTTAGGAAAGATTGAAAGGGAAGTACGCAGCGCTGAAAAGGTAACGCTTCATTACCGTGGCCTGATTTTTCTCGCCATCTTTGCGGACAAAACAGGACGAGATCTAGACCGCGATGCTTTGATACTTGAAGCAGACGAGCTGTTTCCTAGCGTTATTGGTTTATATTCCCGTGCCGACGTAACAGCGGATCGTCTTAGAAACATGTATGATGCAGGATTAAGTTCAGAGCTGATCGCCAAGAGCTATGAATTAGCCCTGGTGCATGGCGATAGGCTACGAGGCAATGAGCCCCTTGCTAATTTTGCCGATAAAATTGGTATCGTTGAATCTACGCATGGCCAGTTAGAAGCTGCGTTGGCGAGGTTAGATTACTTTGAAGAAATCGAAGCGAAGGCTGCATATTTGTCTGGGCTTCGTGGTGGCGAGAATAGTAATCTCGCAATCGAGATCAGAGACATTTTGAAAGGCATATCAGATGTTGATGGTGCCTACGAAAGAGACCTTATTCGGCTAACACTGCTTGAAGGTGCTTTGGACAACACGGACCTTTATTTGGCCCGAAATATTGTTGAGGCCATTGAAGATGATGATAATCAAGCCTTTGGCTTGGCTTTGTTGGCACCGCTTTTAGACTGATAGGGGTAATAGGTTATTTACTTCTAGGTCGAGCATCACAAACAAAAAGGCCCCGGTTATATTGTGCAGGTTCAGGCCTCATGATATACGACCCGGATGTTAGGACATTTCAATTCGATAGCCAGCCTTAAGGATAGCCTTCGTGCTCTCGGTGTACACGAAGGCGACGGTCTTTTTGTACATGCATCTATGAGCGCCATCGGACCAACTGTTGGCAGCGCGCGAGCAGTAGTTGAAGCGCTCCTGTCTGCTGTCGGGAGAACCGGCCTGCTGGCAATGCCCGGTTTTTCAACTGATGCGTATTTTCCGCCAAATATTGCCAATGAGGCCATGTCACGAGACGTGAAGACAGCGATTGAGGATGCCGTCCTTGGCTTTGATCTTGAAATATCTCCGACTTTTGGGATGGGTGTTATCGCTGAAACCTTTCGCACGTGGCCAGGCACCTGTAGGAGCGTTCATCCCGCTACATCAATCTGCTTAAACGGCCTAGATGCACCAGAGTTTGCATCTCGCCATTCCTTGGCATGGGCAACAGGTCCGGAAACACCGCTTGGATATCTCCAGGCCAGAAAACATATGAAAATGTTGCTTATAGGCGTTGGTTGGAACAGATGCTCCGCGCTCCACACTGCCGAAAGCCTTGCGGACACTCGGCGCACAAAAGTTAGACGTTTTAAGACCGGGACGGGCAACGCACCCTGGATGGAAACACCAGACGTTGCCGATGATCTGGATCGGTTGTTCCCAAAGGTAGGCGCTGCGTATGAAGAGGCAGGGCTGGTTTCCAGTGGTAAGATTGGCGGGGCGACTTCAAAAATATGCGATTATGCACCTTTGGTGTCGTTTGCAGCGGACTGGATCAACAACGCAAACATAGCGAGCGGTGACAAGCACTAAACTGTCGCCAAAGGCGACTGAAAGTCGGTCTCAAACGGCTGGCCCCGCTTATAGACTGATTGGGGTGAAAGGTCGTTTACCCCTAGGTCGAGCGTCATAAATAAAAAGGCCTCGATTACTATAACCGGGGCCTTTTTATTTATGTCTTTAACATATGTATCTGCTTAAGCGATCTTTCTATTGCGGCGCTGCCGGCGAATAATAAGTGCCAGTGCGGGTAGCAATAAAAGAGCTGAAGAAGGTTCAGGCACGCTCACCGCGTTTACCACCAAGGTAGTTGAAGCAAAGCCAGTGTTACGAAAACCGTTGCTATTAGGAGATGTTGAGGAAGTGCATCCTGTGCCGCCGTACTGTACGCCGTCTATGTTGATCCCGGCATCACAGCCACCTCTGGCCCAACGCCCGTCAGGCAAAGATATCCATGCATTGCTATCAGGTATATCAACGATCAGGCTGATGATATAGGAACCGGCACTCGCGAACAGAGAGCCTGCACCCGTAGCAAAAGTTGGCGCAAGGCCGTTTACTACGCTATTTCCGCTGTAGCTTGCTAACGTAGTGGTTACGCTTTCGAATGATATCTGCCACGTAAGTTCGAAGTCAGACAAATCAGTAAAATCGCATAGGCCATAGGACGGTAATGACGGAAGTGTTGCCGATGCCCGGTGAACCGTAGAACCGCAAGCATCCAAGGTAAGGTCTTCGCCTAGCGCGATAGGGTCATACGTGCCTGCATCTGACTGAACATCAACATAAAAGTTATGTGTGGCATTTGCAGATGCTGATGTACACACCGCCACCGCAGCAGCAAAAGCGACTGCTTTCAATAGGTTAGCCATTCTACTCTCCGACACGTAAACGCCCTGAATTCATTATTATTTCAGAAATCTGAATTTCTATGCTCGTTTTATAGAGAAACTACGGGAATATGCAACCGGTAGGTCTGGCTTTACGGCTTTTCTTAAAGGAATTATTGAGGTTTATGTTGGTGGCGGGATTAAGTATTTTGCCTGTTGGAACGGATTAACTCCCGGGCAAAGGCATTGCTTGAGGTTCTGGGTTGTCGAGTTTTAGCCATTCTCACCAGTGGTTTCCGCGTGGAAACTAGGGCGCGACAAAGGTCGATGATTTACGGCTGCTTGGTATAATTGGGGGCGAATTATTCTAACGGACATGCTATTAACACTAAATATCATGTGCTAGTTTAAGTTAGTGCAAAAAAGGTAGCTGTATTATGTGGTTTCGAGGAATTTTAGTTGCGTCTTTTCTGTTGCTTGGCGGATGTAGTAGTTCAGAAGAGGACCAAGCCGAAACCATAGATTACGCCTCCTACGATTTGGCGGGTTTGAAAGAACTGGTCAGGGATGGTGAACGAGGGTTTGTGGTAGAGATTATTCGGGCTCGAGAGAAGCTAGCCCTTACGGATGCCGACGAACATTTACTATCTGCCAAAATATATATTTCCGTCTCAAACGCGATTGCAGCTGATGTTGAATTGGAAAAGGCCAAGCGGGCGGGGGCCAGTTCAGCTGAGTATTTTTTGTTGTTAACGCAAAACTATATTTTGCAGGCGCGCTACAATAAGGCGGAAGAGGCGATCGGTGATGCTGAACTCGAGGGCGATGATGCCTACCAAGGTTTGCTGCTGCTTGCTGATATTAATAAGGCGCAGCGTAACTTTGATGCCGCGAGAAAGCTATACCAGGCTGCAATTGTTGATCAGCCCGAAAATTATTTGGGCTATATAGGCGCTGCGCAAATTGAACTCACTTTGGGAAGGTTGGCAGACGCAGCGCGGTTTTCTGAGGTCGCAAAAACGCTGGCCCCAAACGACCCGAAAACACTTTTTGTTCAGGGTGCAATTTACCGGTACCAATTGCAGACGGAAAAAGCCACGGAGTTTCTGGAACGGTCCATAGAGCTAAACAAAACGCAGATTTTGCCGCGTTTGGAATTAGTGGGAATTTATACAGAAGCCGGTGCTTTCGATAAAGCGAGAACGCATCTGGATGTGGTTTATGCGACGGCGCCGAACAATAGGCTAGCTAAGTTTTACACAGCACTGATGTTAGCCGCGGAAGGCAAGCCAACTGAAGCGGAGGAAATACTCATTCAGTTGGGTGATCTATCCAGTGCTTTCCCGCTTGCTGGCAGGGTGTATGGTCACACGCTTTACCGGTTAGGAAAATTCAGTAAAGCGCAGTTTCATTTGGAGCGATTTTTGGAGCTGGTACCAACTGACAGGCCTTCGAGGTTGGCGTTGGCTGAGATTCATATCAGGCGAGGTAGGCCCGCAAAATCGCTTGATTTATTGAGCCCTTTGTTGGGAGCTGAGACTGCAGATTTCGAAGCAATATTGCAGGCCGCCGCTGCGGCGGCATCCGCTGGAAATCCCGGATTGGCAGAAAAATTTCTTGAACGTGCGCAAAGTTTGGTCAGTTCCCAGGGCGATGGTGACGTCAATTTGGGCAGGAAACTTGCACGCAGAATTGCAACAAATTTGTTAGCGCAGGGGAAAGGCGATGAAGCTGTTTCTCAGTTACGTAACCTTATGGCTGCGGATGGTCAGGACTATGTCAGTTTGTCGTTGCTCTCGAACGTGCAAATGAGCAATGGAGATTTAGAGGGCGCGCTGAAATCTGCGGAACGTATGCTGGAACTTGCTCCCAATAACCCATTAAGTTCGAATTTAATGGGCGCGGTGAAGCACCGCCAACGGAATTGGGCTGAGGCGAAATTACTTTACGACAAAGCTATCGACCTGAGCCCAGATTATCTTTCGGCACTCAAAAATAGGGGGCAGTTGTTTCTGGCTTTGGAGGAATTCGAAGAGGCTCGAGCTGACCTTGCAAAGGTAGTTGCTGCTAGCCCAGAGGAGTATCAGTCCCGCGGCCTATACGGTAGGGCTCTTCTTGAAACCGGTCATGCAGAGGAAGCGCTAGAACATTTTTTAGCTGCGGAAAGGGCCTATCCACAGTCAGTGGCCCTTAAAGCAGATCATGCGGAAGCACTTGAAAAACTAGGTTATTTGTCATCCGCTATTTCCAAGGCAAAAGAGGCACAGGCGCTGGTGAATGAAGATAGCGGTTTTGGCCGCTATTTGGCGGCATTGCTGTTAGATTGGGAAAAGGTAGAGGTTGAACGTCAGACAGAAGAAACGGCGGCGCGCGCCGACGCTAAAAAAGAACGCGATGACGAACGAAAGATGCGAGAAGAGCGGTTAGCCAATGATGCCGTCAAAAAAGCTGCTGAAGCCGCAAAAGAGAAAGCCAAGACAGGCTAAAAGTCAAGCGGTTAGCCTCAAGTGGAAACCGGTAACAAGCTGGCAGAAAAATTTGACGGGGACCGGACTTTAAGAAAATCGTCAACTACTCTGTGATCAATAGATATCCTCGCTGGTTTGTGCGAAAGCAGCCGGGAGGTGCTGAACCGTTGGCTGAAACAGCATCGGCATAGGGCTATGATTTGTAGTTCCCCATTTCAAGTAGGGTGTTGCCGGCGGTGCCGCCGGGCGCCGAGATAGGGCGTTTCCGAGTAAACCAAAGGAATGCAGCCGGTGCGAAGTAAAAGCTCACAATCATAGAAAGCAGCGCGCCGCCCGCGATGGCGACTGCAAACGGTGGCCAGAAAGGGCCTCCAGCGACAATCAAAGGCATAAAACCTCCCACCGTGGTTATGGTGGTAGAGATGATATGGCGCCCCGTGGCCATTACGCTATCGACAATTGCATTTGGATCACCTGCTCTGGCTTTTTCATTGCCGCGTAATTCTGAGAGAATGACAATGGCAGCGTTGATGGCCAGCCCAATCAATCCCATCAATCCAAAAATAACGACGAAGCTAAGCGGATAATCGAACAGCCAAAGAGAGAAGAGCCCTAAGCCTGCGGCCTGTATCGCAGCCGCAAAGGTAACAAAAGCCAGCCGAAAGCTGTTAAAGGTGAGCACCAGCGCAAGCAGCATAAGAACCACAAGCAGACCCACTGTGCCAAAGAGTTTGCCGACCGCCTCATTCCGTTTTTCGCTCTCACCGCCGAATTCAATGCGGTAACCGGGCGGGAGGTCCAACCCTTCGGTTGCTATTGCGTCTTTCAGCTCTTGCAAGGGTAGGGCAGGGAGTACGCCGTAGTCGAGGAAGGCTTGCACCTTGTTAATGCGTTCTCCGTCTCTGTGGGCAATGCTTCCTACTTTTGCCGTAAGCCTTACATCTGCAACTGCCGAAATAGGAACATCTGCAAAAGACCGGTCGGCTTCTTCCGTTGCTTGGCCATTGAGGCCGATATTAGCGATGGAGTTGATGTCAGTGCGGCTGGCTCGGTCTGCTATAAGGCGAACTGGTACTTGTTGTGTTTGCTCAATTATGTAGGACACGATCGTACCGGTGGTTAGGGCCCTAACTTGGCTTTCAACTTCACTAAGCGTCAACCCTGCAACTGAGACGTCGTTTTCCCTGGCATCAATGGTAATCATCGGGCGCCCAGAAGTGAGCGATGTGCGGGTAAAAGTAACACCAGGAATACGGACCATCATTGAACGTAAATCGTTGCCAATGGTTTCCAAAGTAGCTAGGTCCGGGCCGATCACACGTATCTCAATTGGGGCTTGAATAGGGGGTCCACTACCTAGCTCACGGACAAGGACCAGGGCTTGTGGCAACTTGTTGGTTAGTTCGCGCTGGAGCCGCGGAATGATGGTTGGGATTTGATCAAATGTTTCGACCGTAATAAGCCCCTCCGCAACGCTGACAATACCATTATTAGAAGCGGCCATAGAATAATAAAATTTCGCGGGTCGGGAGCCGATGAACCAGTGGGAGCTTTGTATAATGCTCTCTTTTTGCAACTCTTTGTTCACGTATTCGGCGGCTTTGCGCGTTTCCTCTATCGAAGCTTGCGAAGGCATGTAAATTTGAACGCGGAACTGGTTGCGCTCACTAACGGGGAAGAATTGCTCAGTAAGTTGTCCAGCAAGCGCGAATCCAATAAGAGGAATGGCTGTCGCAATGATGACCGAGCGGATAGGGCGTTTAACCGACCAGTTGAGGCTGCGCCGAAATGGACCTGAAATGAAACGGCCTTCGATACCATCACGCCACCATATGCGCTTACCAACCGCCGATGGGTTGCCCCCTGGTTTTCCTGTTGGCTCAGCTTGTGTACTAGGGCCTTCCACTACCCTGCCTGCAACGGCGGAAATAATAGTGAAAGCAATTATATAGGACGCAACGAGGGAACTAATAACCGCTGCAGGAACACCAAGCAGGAAATCTCCTGCATTGCCAGGCATCAGGATGAGGGGCATAAAAGCGATGATCGTTGTCGTCGTGCTTCCGAGTAGGGGCGCCCAAAGCTTCTTTACTGTTTTGGCAACAGCAACTGAGCGCCGTTCGCCGCGTAATCGTAGGCGCTGAATTTCATCCGTAACAACAATGGCATTGTCGACCATGATGCCGAGGGCCACGATAAGGCCTGTTACCAGCACCTGTTGTAAACGCAGACCCATTGCGTGGGTTATTGCCAGCGAAGCAAGAATGGTAAGCGGCAAGATCGACGCCGAAACTAACGAGGCGCGCCAGCCTAAGGAAACAAGAAGAACCGTGAGAACCACGAGGGCGCCGATAGCGAGATTGCCCATTAAGTCGTCAAGACGGGCGTCGGCATAGTCGCGTTGATCAAAGATACGTTCGAGTTTGATGCCGGACGGCAGGGTCCTTTGGAAATCCGCGATCAGCAGTCCTACCTGATCAGACCAAGCGTCAATGCGGGAGTTTTCATACATGCGTGCAGCAACGACGACGCCGTACACGCCGTCGAGATAGGCTAGTTTGCTGACAGGGTCTTCGTAGCCCCGGGAAATAGTAGCAAAATCACCAAGCCTTAAACTGCTGCCAGCCTCATCCAGTCCAATCGGAATTTTGCGAATGCGTTCCAGACTATCAAGAGCCCCAGAGACTTGCACTACCATGCGATTAGTGTCGCTTGATACAACGCCTGCGGTGCCGCGAGCGTCTGAGGCGCGAATGCGCTGCGCTACATCGGCAACCGTATATCCGTGGGCTGCAAGCCTAGCGTCATCAACGCTGATGCGAATTTCTTCATCAGGCAAGCCAAGGATGTCAACAAAATCAGTGCCCGGTAGGTTTCGGATTCTGCTGTCAAACTCGCGCGCATGACGGCCCAAGATTGCGTAATTGATAGGGGAGCTTGCATGCCAGGTTAAGGCCATAATGGCGGAGTGAGCATATATGCGCGTATCTGAAAATTCGGGCGCTGTAGCGCCTTCAGGTAGATCTGTTACTTCCGAGACTTTATCACGCAGGCGCGCTGTAATTGGCTTTGCGTCGTTGATCCGGTCTTCCAGTTCAATGGTAATTACGGAGTTTCCTGGACGGGAAGAACTACGGACCGACTTTACTTCTGCAATTTCGCGGACCTTGCGTTCAATCTTCTCCGTTATTTCGGCTTCTACGCGTTCTGCATCTGCGCCCGGATAAAAAGTTGTTACCTGCACAATTCGGCTTTGCATGTGGGGGTCTTCCAGGCGCGGCATCGTGTAGAAAGCATTAAAACCTGCGGCGATGATCAGCAATAAGATTAGCCAAACAACACGAGGGTGATTGTAAAGGGAAGCTTTCATTGAGGTAGCCTCTCTTTATTTGAGCTGTTGGGCTGTGCTGGTGCCAAGGCTTACGCGCTGGCCAGGCGCTAACCGGGCTACGCCGTCTGAGATTACGATGTCACCGTGCGAAAGCGTGCCTGTCACAAAGGCTCGGTTAGCGTCCGAATATAATATTTGCACATTTTCGAATTGCACCTGAGCGGCGCCGTTCCGGGTGACCACTTTGTAGACACGCCATAAGCCTCTGACATCCGATGACAGGGCGCGTAGCGGCAACCAGGACCCCGTGGCTTCTCGCCAGTCTTGCACCACCGCGCTAACAAGCTCCCCTCGGGAAACCGAGTTGGCGGGCAAATCAAAGGTTACCATTACTGTCCGAGTGCGACCTTCTATGTTTGGCAAAACCGATCGGAGATTTGGGCCCTCGATTAACGTGCTTCGACCGTCATAAAGTTCAACGGAGGCCCCGTTTTTGACAGCTGTGGCATGTTCTGGAGGCATGCCGATATGCCCTTCCATACGGTCTGTCTCAGTGAGCTCAAGTAAGGCCGTACCCGGGACGACGACCGTGCCTTCATCCAGCATGCGCGCAGTTATTGTGCCGTTAAAAGGCGCTTTTATACTTGAGGAACTGATATCAACGTCCACTGCCGCAAGTGAAGCGGTTAGCATTGTCACACTCGCTCTTAGCCCGATCGCGTTTGCCTCTGCCTCGTCCAAGCGCTGGGCGGATGCGTGACCTTGTTTAAATGTATCTCGTGCACGGGTGAGCGTGCGGGTGGCGAGGTCTAGTTTTGCTTTGGCCTCTTCGCGTTGCGCAATAAGCTGGTCTTTTGTGGCTGCAAGCCGTGCTGTATCCAGCGTAGCTAGCATATCGCCTGTTTTGACAGTGTGTCCCAGGTCCACTGCAATGGCGATAACTTTGCCACCGCGCTCGAACGCCAACTGACTGGTGCGCCCGGCAACCGCACGCCCCGTAAAGGACCGTTTAGAAAAATATCCAGGTTCAATCTTTACGACAGTCGTGCGGACCGGAAGGGCCCCCAAACTATCATCAGCTGTCTTACTTTGTGCCGTCAATCTAAGTGCGAGCGCACCACTAGCCGCCGCTGCAATGCATATATAGATGGCCGCTTTGAAAAAGGGTTTCTTGGCAAAGTTTTGGTTCTGACGCATGGGTTCTTACTCTAAATGGGCCTCGGTTTCTGTAGGATCTTACACTCTATATGGTTATCTGGACTCATTAGTCCAGTAATTCAAAAAAATATATTTTAATGCTCGTCACCCGTCAAAATTATGAAGTCTTGCTTCTGCCGCAGGCGATTGATATTTATACGGTATCTGACGTTTGCAAAAATGCGAAGATAATAACGTCCACTGGTTGTGTTTTTTATTTTACAAGTAGAAAATGGCTTCTATGTACTTCAGTAAGGGACTGTGTTTGTGACGGCTACTTCGAAAGAAAATCCACGTAAAACGAAGCAAAAGACAGCCCGCGGTCGGCCGCGCGATACCAGCAAAAATAAGGCCATCATCAATGCTGCAAGCCGCTTATTCCTTGAAAAAGGCTTTGATGGGACCAGCATGGACGACATCGCTAAGCGAGCAGGTGTATCGAAGCAAACGGTCTACAGCCATTTTGCTTGCAAAGAAGTTTTGTGCAGCGAAGCAATCAGCTTGGCTGTAAAACGTTATTCGCCGGATACCGCGCTTGAAAACGTGGAAGAGCATTCGCTTGAAGCGGATTTGCGAGCGGTGTGCGATAAATTCGCGCGGCTTCTTCTCGGGGATGACAGCGTGGCGATGGCCAATTTGCTTGTAACCTCGGCACCAAAGGGCTTGGAGTTTGCAAAAATCTATTGGAACGCAGGCCCACAGGCTATGCACGGAAAATTGCAGGAATTTTTACAGCACTGGATCGACCAAGGGGCGCTTTCAATCGGTAATACGTCGAAGGCGGCGGATCTTTTGAGTACCCTGTTGAAAGGCAAGGTGCATTTCTTAAGATCAATCGGTCTCATAGACACGATCAGTGAAAAACAAATCCAAGAGAATGTCGAAGATACTGTAAAAATATTTTTGAAGTTGTATGGGACTTAGACGCGGGCCACTAACCGGATTTTAGTGGCTGCTTGTGCTGTATGGCTCATTAATCGGTGCCGTCTTCCGATTCCATACCTTCGCCTTTTTTCGCTACAGTTGTATAACGCGCGTTTTCTGTGTCGCCAACAAGCGTATTTGGTAGCTGTTTAATTTGGTCTTCAGTTTCAGGACCAAGCACCGTATCAAAAACGATTACTTCTTCATCTTCACTGAAGAAGCTACAGGCGGAAAGCATCAAAATTGCGGTCAGGGCAGCCAATTTTTTCATTATTCTACTCAAATATTCTCAGTTAGTCCCAGCACTAGCTTGGGATCTTGTTATTAAGCGCGGACTTTGCCCGAAATGAGGCACCAGCGCAACAGACATATTTGGCGGAATTGCCGCACTCGAGTTTTAGGCGCTTGACCCGCCGCCCGGCAAATGGTTGATAGCAACCGGCAGATGGCTGGATAGCCGCCGCCAGCATGTGGGTTCGCTTGCATGATGGGGGAGGAAAGTCCGGGCTCCACGGAAATACGGTGCTGGTTAATGGCCAGCGAGGGCGACCTCAGGGAAAGTGCCACAGAAAGTAAACCGCCTGTAGGCGTTTCGACGACTGCAGGTAAGGGTGAAAGGGTGCGGTAAGAGCGCACCGCGTCCCTGGTGACAGGGATGGCAGGGTAAACCCCACCGGGAGCAAGACCAATAGGAGTAGTTGCATTCAATTGCAGGCGCATTTCCGCGCCGCCGCTCGGGTGGTTGCATGAGGGTGCTGGCAACAGTACGCCTAGATGAATGGCTATCGCCCAGATGTGCTTTGGTACAAATGGGATACAGAACCCGGCTTACACGCCATCTGCCGCTTTTCTCTTATACTTAGCGTCCTGTGATTTAGCGTTTTGTATGACTGGTCAGCCGGACTATAGTTTCGCTCAAATGCTGCAGGAGGGCGTTATGAGTTTGAAATATAAGTATTTTGACGAAACTGAGTTGGCAAAATTTAAGCGATTTCAACGGAAGTCGTATGATACTCTTGAAAGCGTTGCGGCCGAGCTCAAGCTTGGTATGACCGAGATTGAAGCAGCGCGGCTTTTACGTAAACGCTTTCACGAGCAGGGGGTTCATACTTATTTCCATGTGCCGGTAGCGCTGTTCGGTGAGCGAACCGGGTACCCGGGCAAGTTCGGGCCGACAGAAGCGTTGGCCACTGATAAAAAGCTGGAAGAAAACTCGCCGATCATCCTTGATGCGGCGCCCATATATGAAGGCTATATCGTTGATACGTCACTTTCGACGACCTTTGGCGAAAACGCACTGCACAAAAAGCTCTATCCAGAACTCAAGGCTTTTCGCGAGCAAATTCTGGAGAAGGTCAAAGCGCAGGTTGAGTTTCGTGATATCGAGAACCACACAAACCGGATGATTGAAGCGCTCGGCGCAGAGAATTGTCATCGTAAGCATATCGGCGAGGTGCTAGGGCACCGGGTCTATAAAGTGAAAAATCGGTTTTGGAACCGCTTCACCATTAAGCAGCTTAGCGTTCGGCACGTTTTCTGGCTGTTGTGGAAAAGCATTGCCGCTAATAAAGGTTGGCAAAATGATAGCCCCAATTGGAACCACAGGCGCACATCGGGGCATAAACCATTCCCTGGGTTGTGGGCTGTGGAGCCGCATTTTGCTGTGGACGGCGTTGGAGTGAAGTTTGAGGAAATTCTCGTTATTACAGACGATGATGCTTATTGGCTTGATGACGACTTGCCGCACGTTCGTGCTTGGGCTGCTACGTAAAATTAGGCCAATCCATTGGCGCTGGGACCCGCCGGCCTAAGCTTTTGATGTAATTTGGTGGCCAGCCATCGCTGAATATTGCATGCGCTATCAAATAAATGTGCTTCGGTCTTTTCTTTCTCTGGCTTTCCATTAAGGTCGCTCGAACTATAAAAGTCGGGTGCTTTTTGAACAGGTCAGGGAATTTCCATGCGTCGTATTTTTTCTAAAACAATATTGGCTGTCACAGGGTTGGTGTTTGCGTTTGGCTCGGTGCCGGCGACCGCGGACTTTGCAGAAAAAATAGCGGAGCTAGAAAAGCGAGAGGGCTTGATTGAAAGCTATATTGACCACGACACGGCCAAGGTCTATCTGGCGCTTTCTGAAGATGCTGGGGGAGGCTATGGTCGCTATATATACGCGGCTTATTTGACAGGTGGCCTAGGGTCCAACCCACTTGGGCTTGATCGCAGTCTGCCCACTGGGAGTGAGATTCTTAGCTTCCGCAGGGCAGGTGATCGCATAATGGCGGTGATCGAAAATACGCGTTTTCGCGCGAGCGCAAATAACGCAGCTGAGAAAAGAGCCGTGAAGACCAGCTTCGCGGAATCGATTATTTGGTCAACCAAAATTGTTGAAACCGAGGAAGCAACCGGAAAACTTTTGATTGACCTTAGTGGCTTCCTGACGCGTGACGCAGTTGGTGTTGTAGCCCGGCTTTCTTCGCGCGGTCAGGGTAAAGTGAAGCTCGACCAAGAAAGGTCCTATGTAGATACTCAGGCCGCGTACAGTTTCCCCATAAATATGGAATTTGATGCGTACGTTACTTACGGCGGAACTAAGCTTGGCAGCGAAATTCGCACGACGACACCTAATCCAGATGCTGTAACGCTGATAGCACATACGACATTTCTAAAATTACCGGAGCCTGGGTATGAAATGCGCGGCGACGATGAACGCGCCGGCGTCATTAGCGTTTCGCACATTGATATGTCTGCACCGCTGACAGGCGATACTGTCGTGCGGTTGGCACGCCGCTTCCGGCTACAAAAGGACACCGACGGCAAGGTCATCAATCCAATAGTATTCTATATCGATAACGGTGCCCCTGAACCTATACGCGGGGCTTTGCTCGACGGCGCACGTTGGTGGGAAGATGCATTCGAGGCAGCAGGTTTCCCTGGTGGGTATAAAGCTGAAATACTGCCAACAGGCGTGCACCCGCTGGATGCTCGTTATAATGTCGTGAACTGGGTGCACAGGGCGACGCGCGGTTGGTCATACGGCGCGGCACTTGATGATCCCCGTACAGGCGAAGCGCTGCGCGGCGTGGTCTTACTAGGCTCTCTGCGTGTTAGACAGGATATTAAAATATTTGAGGCCCTTGCTGGCACTGCAAAAACAGGCACAGGTGCCGCTGATGACCCCGTTGAATTGGCACTTGCCCGCATTCGACAGCTCTCTGCGCACGAGATTGGCCATTCGCTCGGTTTTGCCCACAATATGGCTGCTAGTACCTACGGTGATCGCGCTAGTGTTATGGATTACCCGGCACCTGACGTGAGCTTAAGTGCAGAAGGCGACCTCGATTTTTCAAAGACATATGGTGTGGGCGTTGGTGCCTGGGATATCTGGACTGCAAAGTTCTTGTATGGTGACTATCAGGGAACTGATGAAAAGGCTGCGCAGGCTGCACTGATTGCAGAAGCTGACGCCGCAGGTCTGCTCTATGTATCTGACGGCGACAGCCGTTCGGTCGGCACAGGGCACGCAAAAGGTGCAGTGTGGGATACGGGCGAGGATGCCCTCCAGAGCTTAACCAAAACCATGCAGGTGCGCCGTTACGCGCTGGACCGTTTTGGCGGTAAAAACTTACGCTCCGGTGAAAGTTATAAGGCGTTACAAACCAAGATCGTACCTTTGTATCTTTATCACAGGTATCAGTTGGCGGCCGCAGCAAAATACCTCGGTGGATACGACTTTACTTATAGGCATCAAGGGGATGGCAGAAGCGCCGCGGTCCCGGTTAAGGCAGAGAAACAGCTAGAGGCACTTGAATTGTTGCTGAGTACCATCTCGCCGCAAGCGCTTGACTTGAGCGATGATGTGCTTGCTGCTCTGACGCCGCTTGGCCGTGCGGGCGGTGATCCGCAGTTTCGGCGTGAGGTATTTTCTGGGCCGGCAAGGCCTCTGTTTGATCATGCCGGTGCCGCTGCGGCGGCGGCGGACATAACGCTGGGAGCGCTTTTGCATCCAGCCCGTTTGCTGCGCATTTACGAACTAAGCATGCGCGATGATACACAAATACGGTTGGAGGCGATGTTTACCCACGTGGTGGACCGGATCGTAAAAGTTCCTAGAAAGGAAAATCAGAAAATGCTCGGTCTGCGTACGGTTGTCGTCGCAAGTTTAGTAGAGCGTTTGATTGACTTACAGCAATCGCCGTCAACGCCGATTGTGGTGCGAGCTCATGTGCGCCAAACAATTGCTTCGGTTCGAGCTCGACTTTCTGGGTATGGCGGCAGGCAAGCAAGCTTTGCTCAGGAAATGAGGGCGCGCATTGGCGATGCTTTGGCGCAGGCAAGAACGCCGGCGGTGAAGAAGCCTGTTGCCCCATCCGTGCCACCAGGGAGCCCGATCGGTGCTGGATCTGCAGAGGCATGCTGGCACTGTGAGGCGCTTCACTAGCCCTTCTAAGGCTTAATACTCCGATTGAACGGCTGATTTGATAGAGGCAAGGGCGCGCCCTTGTTTTCTTTCTGTACTGATTTTCTATAATCTGCCGCCGTGCCTGCTTGGAGCTTTGTGTGGGACAGTGAGCCTTCTCTATGGAGTCCGGGCCATGTTCTAGCGGATCGCACCGCGCTGCAAACGGCGGCAAGACCTGTGACATCACTCTCCTGTACTTGGCCATTTTGGTCTGACTCTTACCCTGTATTCCTGATGCCCTGTTAGCGATCCAATAAAATGCCAATATAACACGGTGTATTTTTTAGGGTTTCGCTAGGGATTAAAACGGGAACATAACGGGAATTATTTAGCAACATTAATTTGTAAGTATCTGGAAATATTGTTTCTTATCATTTGTGGGTGTATGAGGCGTTGTTTGTCAATGTAAGGTAGTTTTCCCATTTTATGTCTTAATAAGTCGTTGAAAGTCGAAAAAATCCATGTTATCCCATACGGGTTCAGATAGGCGTCTGAATGCCTGTTTTCGCGCATTGTCGAAAGCCGGGGGGACTTGCAGGGGCTTAACGACGTGCTATTTTTTACGTCCAGCTATACGCAGAAAGTCGATAAGAAGGGACGGACGTCTGTTCCGTCGCAGTTCCGTGCGACTTTGGAAAATGGCGGCTTCTCGGGTATTGCCCTGCATTATGTGAAGGGCCGACCTTACATCGATGGGTCAGATGAGGCGTTTCTAAAAGTTTTCCACAATCGCATAGCCAATCAGTTTAATCAGGATATGCCTAAGAAGCGCAAAGTTGTGCGCCGCCTGCTGGGCGGATCGGCGATCCTCTCTTTTGATTCCGAAGGACGCGTTATGCTACCAGCACAAATGCGCGCTGCCGCGGGCATTACTAATCAGGTCACGTTCGTGGGCGTGGGAGATAGTTTTGAGCTTTGGGCGCCAGAAGCGCTAGAGGTTGACCATGATGACAGCGACACTTTCATTGAAGAAGCGGTGGATAATATCCCTGCTTTATTTGACCAGTGACCGGCGCTGGGCCAGTAGTTCCGAGTAACGCTGATAATTCAGCTGATGATGGCCATATCCCAGTTTTGCTCCCTGAAGTTATTAAGGCGCTTGAGCCGCGCGACGGTGAAGTTTATGTGGACGGTACTTTCGGTGCCGGCGGTTATTCCCGTGCAGTGCTGCTTGCAGCGGACTGCAAAATTATTGCCATAGACCGAGATCCTGATGCTGTTGTTCGCGCCGAGGCATTCGCTAAAGAGTTTGAGGGCAGGTTTCAGATATTGACCGGCTGCTTCGGTGATGTTGCCGATTTGCTCGAAGCTGCGGGCACGCCAAAAGTTGACGGCGTGATGTTGGACATCGGCGTTTCCTCTTTTCAGTTTGATGAGGCCGAGCGCGGTTTCTCTTTCAGTAACGACGGCCCATTGGATATGCGCATGGGGAAAAGCGGAGAAACTGCCGCTGACGTTGTGAATGACTATAGCGAAACCGATATTGCCAATATTATATATAAGTTCGGGGAGGAGCGAAAGTCTCGCCGGATCGCATCCGCTATTCTTCGAGCGCGGGCTGAAGCGCCTATCACGCGGACCGCGCAGCTAGCCGGTATTATTGAAGGCGTTCTTGGGCGGCCGCCGCGCAAGAAGGGCAAGAAGCAAATTCACCCTGCCACGCGCACCTTTCAGGCCCTGCGGATTTATGTGAACGACGAACTAGGTGAGCTTGAGCGCGTACTTGTGGGCTCAGAGCGGTGCCTAAAAGAGGACGGTCGGCTTGTAGTTGTGGCCTTTCATTCTCTCGAAGACAGGATCGTTAAAAAGTTTATGACTGAAAGGGGTGGTCGTAAGCCCGCAGCATCGAGGCATATGCCTGATATTATAGACTTGGGGCCGCCACCTTCTTTTTACCTGAAGACCAAGGGAGCGGTGAAGCCGGGTGAAGCTGAGCAGTCTGTTAACAGACGTGCACGCTCCGCTCGGCTCCGCGTCGGGTCGCGTACAGCGGCTGCTGCGTGGGGAGAAGGCTCTGATGCGTAGAATGGTGACAGGCTTGGCGGTGATTACGGCCATGGCATCTGGCGCGGCGGTATTGCAATTGAAATTGGCGGTGCAGGACAAGACAGACAACGTAAGGAAGATTGTTCAGGATATTCAAGTGGATGAGCGAGCGATCAGACTTCTTGAGGCGGAACTTGCTTACCAAACCAGCCCAAATCGGTTGCAGGAGCAGTCAAATCGATTTTTAGCACTTATGGCACCTAAGGCTAGCCAAGTGTTGGCTGATCCAAGTTCCATTCCTGAGCGGCCCGCAGGCGCACGCGTGGATAGCTCCATTGATTTAACTGTGGCTCTTGAACCTGAGGTAAAGAAGCCGACGAAAAAGAGATTGTATAAGCGGAAAGGGGCGCAGTTATGAATGCGGCATACGTAAATGTTTCTACTCCGCACGCTGACCGCAATATTAGCGGAATCCGTCTCGCACACAATCGCCTGAAAGTCGCAGTCTTTGTTTTCTTGCTTGCCTTCTTGGTTACCGCTGCGCGCACAGTCGAACTTGGTGTTCGTTCCGGCGCAGTTGAACAAAGTCTGGCGCTTGATATTGTAGTTGAGCCTGTTCAATATGGCCGGGCTGACATCCTCGATCGCAATGGAGAGATATTGGCCACAAGTTTGCCGTCTACGTTGCTTCAGGCGGACCGGTTCAAGGTGCAGGACCCAGTTGTTGCAGCGCGGCAACTTGTCGAAATTTTACCTCACCTTTCCTATGAAAAAATTCATTCTCAACTTGTTGGTAAAAAAGGGTACGTCGAATTGGCACGGCAGTTAACGCCGAACCAGAAATGGGCGATCAATGCGCTCGGAAATCCTGCATTCGAATTTTTAGAGGATGAAGAGCGGATATACCCACACGGCAGGCTTGCCTCTCATGTGCTCGGTTTTGTTGATGTGGACGGTAAAGGTCGACGTGGAATTGAAGGCTTTTTAGACTATCGGTTGTCGCAAACTGACCAAACACAGGACGCTATTCGGCTGTCCTTGGATATTAGGGTCCAATATGCGCTTACTTATGAGCTGCGGGCCGCGATGAATGCCTTTCAGGCGAAGGGCGCTGCTGGTCTAGTGATGGACGTGAATACGGGGGAAGTCCTTGCAATGGTGTCCTTGCCGGACTTCGACCCGGCGGAAATTAAGTCCACTGTGGAGGGCGCGCGGTTTAACCGCGCTGCGCAAGGTGTCTATGAACTTGGGTCAACGTTCAAAACGTTTACGTTAGCTAATGCGCTGGATCAGGGAACTATTGACCTTACCGACAGCTTCGATGCCACTAAGCCGCTGCGTGTCGGCCGCTTTTCGATTAGAGATGATCATCCGAAAAACCGCATACTAACGGTGCCGGAGATCTATACTTATTCGTCAAATATTGGCTCTGCCCAGATTGCACTGGAAATTGGTAAAGAGCGCCAGCAAGAATTTCTGGGAAGCCTAGGGCTGTTGGAACGGCCCAGCATTGAGCTTACTGCCGTTGGCGTCCCTCAGCTGCCGCCCACTTGGGGCAAAGCGGCGACTATGACAGTCGCGTATGGGCACGGCATTGCGGTTAGTCCGCTTCAATTGTCTACCGGAATTGCAGCAATGGTGAATGGCGGCCGTCTTGTTCCTGCCACACTGATCCATAACTCTGAAGGCTGGCAGGAAGGTAAACGCGTTATCAAGCCGTCCACTAGTCGTAAAATCAGGCAATTGATGCGGATGGTTGTGACTAAAGGAACCGGCAGGTATGCGAATGCCGTTGGCTACCGTGTCGGAGGAAAAACAGGAACTGCAAATATTAGTGTCGTCGGCGGTTATGACCGTAAAGCGAAGATATCTTCTTTCGTAGGCGTGTTCCCCATGGACGATCCTCAGTATGTGGTTTTCGCTCTTCTTGATCAGCCTAAAGGAACAAAGAAGACTTTTGGTTTTTCCGGCGGTGGTTGGGTCGCGGCTCCTGTAGTAAAATCGGTAATTGCAAGGACAGCGCCGCTTCTTGGTGTTGCGCCAAAAAAGGAAGATGCATCTCTCTATGAGACTGTATCGCTGATGATTGAAGAGTAGACAAAATGAGCGTTTCGCTTGCAGAGCTAATTGGTGGGAACAGGGCTAATTGGGCCGTGGACATTACCGGTTTGACTGCCGACAGTAGAAACGTACGCGCAGGCGACCTGTTCGTTGCGTTACCTGGCAGTAACATCGACGGGCGTGATTTTATTGCCGACGCCGTTAAGGCGGGGGCTGCAGCGATATTGACCACTCCGGGTTTAGCGCTTGATCTTGGCGTGCCGGTCGTAGAAGACCGCAACCCGCGTAAACGGTACGCAGAATTTTCAGCACGCTTTTATGACGGTCAGCCGAGCACAGCGGTGGCTATTACTGGCACGAATGGCAAAACATCCGTTGCGGACTTCACCAGGCAAATATGGCAGGCTCTTGGCAAAAACGCTGCGAGCATCGGCACACTTGGCGTCAGATCTAGAGATGTTAATCATGAAGGTGGTTTAACCACCCCAGATCCGATGCAGCTACACAAAGTTTTACGAGAACTCTCCGATGCAGGGGTAGACCATGCCGCTTTGGAAGCATCTAGTCACGGGTTGGACCAGCGCCGCTTGGACGGGGTGCAGTTGCAAGCCGCTGCATTTACAAACCTGTCTCGGGATCATATGGATTACCATAAGAATGAGCAGGGGTACTTCTATGCAAAGGCCCGGCTTTTTGGTGAGCTGATCGGCCCCGGAGATACTGCGGTAATCAATACCGACAACCGTCGCGGCAGCGATCTTGATGATATTGTTTGGGCGAGGGGCATAACCAGGCTTAGTGTTGGCTGCGGCGAGGAAGCTTCTATTCGGCTTATTCGTCAAGAAGTTATAGCTGCCGGCCAAACCTTATGTGTGAGATACGAAGGCGCGCGCTATGATATCGAACTGCCACTTATCGGTGGGTTTCAAGCGGAAAACGCGTTGTTGGCGGCGGGCCTCGTTATTGCCACGAACGGCACGCCCTCTGAAGTATTTTGTGCGCTAGCGAGTCTAAAAGGCGTTCCTGGTCGCATGGAGTTCATGGGCGAGACCTCGACCGGCGGCGGTGTATATGTGGATTATGCTCACACCCCTGATGGTCTCGCGACCGTGCTTAAAGCAGCGCGATCTCATAACCCCAAGCAATTGCATGTGGTCTTCGGATGCGGTGGTGACAGGGACGTCGGTAAACGCCCTCAAATGGGGGCAATTGCTACCCGCCTTGCTGACTGTGTTTACGTTACGGACGACAACCCTCGAAGCGAGAGCGCGGGCGAGATCCGCTCAGAAATTATGAAAGCCGCACCAGGCGCTGTAGAGCTTTCTGGTCGCAAAAATGCTATTGAAACTGCAATTTCTTTCATGAAATGCGGTGATATTTTGGTGGTTGCTGGTAAAGGCCATGAAGAGGGCCAAATTGTCGGCGATGAAATAATTCCTTTTTCGGATATTCGTACCGTTGCGGAGCTTATTGGCTCGGGTACCACTAAGGAGTTTGGCTAGCTATGCAAATTCAAGACCCCCTATGGACTTCAGCAGAACTCGCGTCGGCATGTGATGCGGTGACGGCCCGGCCCTGGTTCGCCGACGGTCTGCAAACGGACAGTCGGGACGTCCTACCTGGTGACTTGTTTATTGCTCTCAAAGGCGGCACGACGGACGGGCATGCTTTTGTTCGGAGCGCGCTTGAAAATGGCGCTGCGGCGGCAATCGTGTGCGGTGATGTGCCGGGTGTGGAGAAGGACGATCTGCGTTTAGTGCGTGTAAAAGATAGTGAAGCTGCATTAGCTGCAATGGCTTTCCATTCGCGAAATAGAGCACCAGCTAAAATAATTGGTGTTACCGGAAGCGCGGGCAAAACGACAGTTGTTCAGGCGCTGCGCCAGTCACTTGAAAATGTGGGTACCACACATGCAAGCGTTAAAAGTTTCAATAACCATGTGGGTGTACCTCTTTCCCTGGCGCGGATGCCTCGGAATGCGCGGTATGGCGTGTTTGAAATTGGAATGAGTGCGGCAGGGGAGATCGCTCGCGGCGGCGCCTCTGTACGGCCTGATGTCGCGGTGATTACAGCCGTAGGCGGCGCTCACGTGGGCAACTTCCCAGATGAAAAAAGCATCGTCGGCGAAAAGGCCAGTTTGTTCAGTAGTATTTGCCCTGGTGGGATGGCTGTTATCGGGATTGACCATGACCATGGTCTTGACCTTATACGGCGCGCCAGCGACACGGGGGTAACAGCCATTACAGTGTCTGTGCTTGAAAAAGCTGATGTACGCCCGATCCGTATGACTGAGAAACACAATTGTACATGCCTAACAGCCGATATTTTCGGTACGCTGGTGACCTACAAAATCGCACAGCCCGGTCGCGAGTGGGTATTGAATAGCTTGCTGGTTCTTGCTGCTGTTAAAGCGGCTGATGCTGATCTTGGGCAGGCCGCTCTGGCTTTGGCTGGGCTTGAAGCGGAACCGGGCCGGGGTAGGGCGCACGAATTGTCTCTGTTGAAGGGTAAAGCGACGCTTCTAGATGATAGTTATAATGCTAATCCGCTTAGCGTGAGGGCCGCGCTGCGTAGGCTATCATTAACGCAAGTTTCCGAAAATGGGAATCGCGTGGCTGTGCTTTCAGATATGCAAGATCTCGGTAGCAAAAGTGAAGAAATTCATTTTTCTCTCGTGCGCGATATGCAGCAGTTCAATGTCACTAAAATAATTTCTTTCGGCGACCAAATGGCTGCTGTTGGGGAAGCCGCCGGCGTCGAGGTCTTGCGCTGGAATGACCCCACGAATTCCGCAGGCCGGCTTATGGCTGAGCTTGGTCACGGAGATGCGGTGATGGTGAAGGGCGCTAATAGTGCAGGCTTGCATGAGCTTGTACGCGGAATGCTCGAAATAAGTAATGACGAAACGCCGATGGCTTTTGATACCAAGCGCTCGGCCCAGTTTGCCGCAAGCGGACGGTAAGGAGTATTTAATGTTATATTGGCTGGCAGATGAGGGCGGGGCTTTTAATCTCTTCCGCTATTTGACGTTTAGGACAGGCGGTGCTGTTTTGACCGCGATGATAATTTGTTTTGTCTTTGGTCCCAGTATTATCCGGTGGCTTAAGGCGAAGCAGGGGCAAGGACAGCCCATTCGTGAAGATGGCCCACAAAGTCACATCATTGCCAAAGCAGGCACGCCGACTATGGGCGGTTTTATGATCCTCCTTGGTTTAGGCGTATCGACCTTGCTGTGGGCGGACTTGAGCAACCCCTACGTATGGGCTGTGCTCACTGTCACTCTTGGTTTTGGCGCAATTGGCTTTGCCGACGATTATATGAAAGTAACGCGGCGTTCATCCTCAGGCGGCCTGTCGGGTAAGGTGCGTCTGGTTTTGGAGTTTGCTATTGCAGGCGGTGTATCTTGGTTCTTAGCCGGAATGGACGGGACCAATCTCGGCTTACCGTTTGCCAAGAATTTCCTTGTGAACTTGGGTGTCTTTTATATCCCGTTCATTATGCTTGTGATGGTTTGGGCTGGTAACGCCGTCAATTTGACGGACGGGTTAGACGGCCTCGCTATTGTACCTGTTATCATTGCTGCCAGCGCTTTTGGTTTTATTGCCTATATGGTGGGTAGCACCGTTTACACCGAATATTTGGGCGTCCCTTATGTGGCGGGTTCAGGTGAACTAGCTGTTTTATGCGGTGCTGTGATTGGCGCGGGTATTGGGTTTCTTTGGTTCAATGCGCCGCCCGCGATGGTGTTTATGGGAGATACAGGGTCTCTTGCGCTCGGCGGTATGCTTGGGACAGTCGCGGTGATCACCAAACATGAGATAGTTCTTGGAATTATCGGTGGCTTGTTTTGGTTGGAAACTATCTCTGTGATTGTCCAAGTGGTTTCGTTCAAACTTACCGGTAAACGCGTGTTTCGCATGGCCCCACTTCACCACCACTACGAAGAAAAAGGTTGGGCAGAACCTACTATTGTAATTCGGTTTTGGATCATTGCTCTTGTGCTTGCCATTGTTGGCTTGGCAACTTTGAAGCTTAGGTAATACGCTTGATAACCGCGCAGAAATATAGAGGTAAAACTATTGGGGTGTTTGGGCTTGCACGTACAGGCCTTGCCGCTGTGCGTGCCCTGTCGGCATCTGGCGCTATTGTTAGGGCGTGGGACGACGACCAAAATAAGCGGACGGAAGTACCTGCGAATTGCGAAGACTTATATGCCTATGACTTTTCAGAGTTGGATGCTCTTCTGCTTGCCCCTGGGGTCCCACTTACGCATCCTGCGCCTCATGAAATAGTGAAAAAGGCAACGATTACAAATACACCTTTGATAAGTGATCTTGATGTCTTTGAAGCCGCTCGGGATGAGCTGGCAGACCATAAGTTGATCGCTGTCACCGGAACCAACGGCAAGTCAACTACATCCGTGCTTATCGGACATGTTTTGTCGGCATGCCGGGTCCCGAGTGTGGTTGGAGGTAACATTGGAACCGGCGTTCTTGCACTCGATCCGTTGACGCCGGGCGGAGCCTATGTTTTTGAACTGTCGTCTTTTCAGCTGGACCTGACACAATCAATTCGTGCGGATGTAGCTGTTCTTCTAAACGTCTCGCCAGATCACCTTGACCGTCATGGTGATTTTGAAAATTACTTCAAAGCAAAAACCAAGTTATTTCAGATGCAAAAAGACGACGGTACGGCCATCATTGGAGTTGATGACGCCTCAGGCCGAGCCTTGGCGCAAGAATTGGGACCGCAAACAATCAGGGTCTCTGGTTATAGCAATGTCTCTGGCGGTATTTTTGTAGAAAACGGTGTGTTATTTGACGGCTCGAGCGGCGAAACCATAGAGGTAGGTGACATATCTTCGGTGCAGGCATTGCAAGGTAAGCATAATTGGCAAAATGCTGCTGCCGCCTATGCCGCTTGTCGAACATTGGGCTTGGGGAGGGCTGAAATTCTCGCAGGGCTTCGTAGCTTTGCAGGACTGGCACATCGCCAACAAACAGTTGGTGAAACCGGAGGTGTTCGCTTTGTTAACGATTCAAAAGCGACGAATAGTGAAGCCGCAGCCCGCGCGCTTGCATCGTTCAGTAACATTCATTGGATTGCAGGCGGTCGTGCTAAAGAAAAGTCCTTTGCCGGACTGTTGCCGTATCTTCCAACTGTAAAAAACAGCTATTTTATTGGTGAGGCTGCCCATCAGTTGGTCGAGGATTTACCTGCATCCAACAGCGCAGTTTACAGCGATTTAGGTACGGCATTTCGGGCAGCGTGTGAGAAGGCTAAGCCGGGTGAGACGATATTGTTATCTCCTGCTTGCACAGCTTTTGACCAATATTCAGATTTTGAGGCTAGAGGCGAGGTTTTCACCCGTCTGGTCGCCGATTTTGTTGCATCAGATAAAAACGGGAGATTGGAGCAATGATCGGGCTGTCCCGTAGTGACAATTCGGTTCTGTCCCGTTGGTGGTGGACGGTTGATCGCTGGATGTTGCTGATGATCCTTGCATTGATGGTGCTGGGGCTTTGGCTCGCTATGACGGCTAGTCCAGCTGTGGCTGAGAAACTGAAGCTAGATACTTGGCATTTCGTAAAAAGGCAGGGCGTATTTCTAGGTCTGTCGATTTGTGCATTGCTCGTCTTTTCCATGTTATCTACAAAGCAAGTGCGCCGGGTCGCTGTCATAGCCTTTCCTATTGCTCTTATTTTGGTGGTGGCCACACTGTTCTTTGGAGATGTCGCAAAAGGTGCGACCAGACAACTACGTTTTGGTGGTATCGGCCTCCAGCCCAGTGAGTTTTTGAAACCATTTTTTGTTGTGGTTACAGCATGGCTTCTATCTGCCAATTTGAATGGCGTTAAAATTCCCGCCAAACAAATAGCTACGGGTCTCTATATTGTCGTAATCGGACTGCTTGTGTTGCAGCCGGATTTTGGGCAATCCGTACTTATTAGTGCTATCTGGTTTGCTCAGATGGCCCTTGCCGGATTGCCAATCGCGGGCCTAATCGTTGCTGGTTCTATTGGGCTATTGGGGTTGGGAATTGCCTATGCGACGGTTGATCACGTTGAGAAACGTATAAATGCTTTTCTGTTTCCTTCCGGTCAAGATACGTACCAAATTGATTTGGCTCGTGATGCGTTTGGTTCTGGCGGCTTGCTTGGGAAAGGCCCAGGCGAGGGCGTTGTAAAAGTAGCGTTGCCAGATGCTCATACCGATTTCATTTTCGCTGTAGTAGGCGAGGAGCTGGGTGCCGTGGCTGGCGTGATGTTGATTTTTCTCTTTGCTGGCATTGTTATGCGTGGGCTTGCCAATTTGCTACAGGAAGAAAATCCATTCAGGCTATTGGCCGCCGCCGGTTTGATCATGCAGTTCGGTGTACAAGTGCTCATCAATATTGGCGTAAACGTGAATTTGCTACCCAATAAGGGTATGACACTGCCGTTCATCTCATATGGAGGCTCCTCTATGTTGGCGCTCGCGATTGGAATGGGTATGGTCCTGGCTCTTACCCGACGTAATAGATTTATTCAGGCACGCCAAGATCCTGTTGGATGGAAGGCTGCAGAATGAGCGGCTTTTCTTTACATATCGTATTGGCCACTGGTGGGACGGGCGGACATATGAGCCCGGCAGAAGCATTGGCAGATGTGCTAACCACCAACGGACATAGTGTTTCGCTGGTGACTGATACAAGAGGCGCTGCTATCGGAAGCTTTATGCGCGATACGGATAGGATGGTTCTCAACGCCAAAGGGGCCACAGGTGGCGGCCTAATCGGTAAACTGAGATCTGTGCTGAGTATAGCGTCGAGCACGTTGCAGGTTCGGCGCGCATTTAAGAAGAAACGACCGTCGGTGGTTATTGGCTTTGGTGGGTATCCGTCATTGCCTGCAGTTCTAGCGGCGAGAAGCCTAGGTGTGCCCTATGTTTTGCATGAACAGAATGCAGTGCTTGGACGGGTTAACAGATACATGGCCAAATGGGCGAAAATGGTCGCGCTTAGTGTGGATGGTACCAAGCGGGTGCCTGCTGAGGTACATAGTCGTGTCACTGGAAATCCTGTCCGTTCCACAATAGCAAAATCCGCTAATATCGCCTATGCGACACCTTTTGGGCTGGGGACAATCCGGGTATTTGTGCTTGGCGGTAGCCAGGGCGCAAGAATATTGACCGACGTCGTACCTGAAGCAATCCTATTGTTATCGGAGGAATTTAGATCTCGTTTGGATGTAGTTCACCAAGCCCGGCCGGAGGATATTGAACGAGCTAGGCAATTATACAAAGAAGGTGGTGTTCAGGCCGAGGTCGCGAGTTATTTTGACGACGTGAGCAAAATACTGCTTCGCACGCAGCTGGTAATATGTCGTTCGGGCGCCTCAACCCTTGCTGAACTAACAGCGATGGGGCGGCCTGCAATATTGGTCCCTCTCGCAATAGCTGCGGATGACCACCAAACCGCAAATGCTGAGATTATCCGAGAGGCTGGCGGTGGCATTATCATCAAAGAGGAAGATTTTTGCCCTGAGGCGCTTGCTCGAAAGCTCGAGCGTCTGTTTGAAGACCTTGGGGAACTAAGGAGTTGGTCCGATGGTATGCGCTCAATCGCGCGGTTGGATGCGGCACAAAACCTTTCAGACATAATTATGGAAGTCTCTGAAAATGGAAAGGCGGTAGAATGAAGGGTATCCCTTTTGATATTGGCACAATTCATTTTGTCGGCATTGGTGGCATTGGTATGTCTGGCATTGCCGAAGTACTGCATAACCTAGGCTACAGCGTGCAGGGCTCGGACCTGAGTAAAAATGCCAATGTTACCCGCCTTCAGGGCCTGGGTATAAAAGTCCTTATCGGGCAAAAGGCCGAAAACTTGGGCGAAGCGCAAGTTGTTGTTGTTTCCACGGCTATCCGCGCGGATAACCTTGAAGTGGTGGAGGCCAAAGACAGGGGTGTTCCCGTAGTTCGACGAGCCGAAATGCTTGCAGAACTTATGCGCTTGAAATGGTGCGTGTCTGTCGCTGGTACACACGGGAAAACGACAACCACATCCATGGTTGCTGCTGTTTTGGAAGAAGCAGGCATTGATCCGACCGTGATCAACGGCGGTATTATCAATAGCTACGGTACCAACGCGCGGCTTGGTGAAGGCAATTGGATGGTTGTTGAGGCGGACGAAAGTGACGGCACTTTTGTTAAGCTCCCGGCGACGATAGCCGTAGTAACAAACCTAGATCCCGAACATTTAGACTTCTACGGCACTTTTGAAGCTGAAAAAGAAGCGTTTCGCACGTTTCTGGAGCGTGTGCCTTTTTACGGTGCTGCAATTCTTTGCGTTGATCACCCTGAAGTGCAGGCGCTTATTGCTCATATCCAAAACCGTAAATTTGTAACCTACGGTTTGTCAGCACAAGCTGATGTTCGGGCGGTCAATATTCGACCGAAATCTGGGACGGTTTCTTTTGATGTTGAAGCTCGGAGCAAAGCAGACGACAGCGTCCGCACCATAGCGGATATTCATTTGCCGATGCCGGGCAATCACAATATCCAAAATGCGCTCGCGGCTATTGCTGTGGCGCTTGAAATGCATGTTGCTGACGATGTGCTGAGGCAGGCATTTGCGAAGTTTGCCGGTGTGAAACGGCGCTTCACCAAAACAGGTGTCGTTGAAGGCATCACTATTTATGATGACTATGGCCATCATCCTGTTGAGATTTCTGCGGTCCTGAAAGCCGCACGGGACTCGTTTGAAGGACAAGTCATTGCCGTGGTGCAGCCCCACCGTTACACACGCCTAGAAAGCCTATTTGAAGAGTTTTGTACCTGCTTCAACGACGCCGACGCTGTTATCGTTGCGCCCGTATTTGAAGCGGGTGAAAGCCCAATTGAAGGCGCGGATCAGGCGAGCCTCGTTCAGGGAATTAAGCTACACGGGCACCGTTTGGTTGAAGCAATTTCAGACGCCGGTGAGCTCGCTTCAGTGGTCGGCCGGCTTGCAAGTTCTGGCGATGTGGTTGTTTGTTTGGGCGCGGGGTCAATTACTCTGTGGGCGAACGACCTGCCAGATCAATTGAGAGCACAGTTGGAGAAAAGTCCATGAGCAAATCAATGCTAGAAGCGGCACTTGAGCAAATGCCGCATCTGAAGGGGCGTTTGGTTAAGGAGGCTGCGCTTGCCAGGCTTAGCTGGTTCAGAACTGGAGGGCCTGCTGAAGTATTATTCGAGCCCGCTGACGAAGCTGATCTCGCAACTTTTCTACGCCATTTGCCGGGTTCCGTGCCAATCACGGTTATTGGCGTTGGCTCAAACTTGCTTGTTAGGGACGGGGGCGTCGATGGGGTCGTTATACGGCTCGGGCGATCCTTTTCAGAGATTAAGGTTCGGGGGCAGGCGTTGAAGGCTGGCGCTGCAGCGATGGATGTACATGTTGCCAAGGCCGCCCAAAAGCACGGACTAACTGGAATGGCATTTCTTGTCGGCGTGCCGGGGACAATCGGCGGGGCACTTCGGATGAACGCGGGCGCATACGGCCGTGCTGTTGAAGATGTTTTAACCCATGCACGAGCGATTGACAGGTTTGGTCATATTCACGAGATTGATTTGGAAGCCTTTGGGTTCACCTACAGACACTGTTCTCTGGACCCAGACCTTATCTTCCTGAACGCCTCTTTTATTCTAGAGAATGATGCCGCGGCTGAGATCCAACGCGAAATGGACGCCATTATTGATGAGCGGAAAAACAGCCAGCCCATCGGTACGCAAACGGGTGGCAGTACGTTCAAGAACCCGGAAGGGCACCATGCTTGGAAGCTGATTGACGAAGCAGGGTGTAGGGGCAAACGTATCGGCAATGCGCAAGTCTCAGAAAAACACACGAACTTTTTGATTAATCTCGGCGGTGCAACTGCAACGGATATTGAGATGCTTGGCGAAGAAGTTCGCGCCCAAGTGAAAGATAAATTTGGTGTTTCGCTTGAATGGGAAATAAAGCGCATAGGTAAACCGCCGGTGGAGGCAAAGTCATGATCGAAACAACCAGAAAACATTGGCTCTCTATGGGGATGCTGCTGCTATTGCCTTTGGCTGGCGCAACGTATTGGCAGGGTAAAACTGCGGCTGACGGTTGGATGATGGACATGACCCACAAAGCGGGTTTTGTTCTTTCCAATCTTAGCATTGAAGGTAATGCCCGTACGCCCAGAAATCAAATACTGGCGCAACTTGATATCGATACCGGTATGCCAATTTTGGCCGTTAATCTTGGAGTGATTCAAAATAGAATTGAGGCACTGCCATGGGTAAAGGCTGCTTCCGTGAAGCGGGTGTTCCCTGGGGACATCAAAATTGAGATTACCGAGCGCGAACCCTTTGCAATATGGCAGCTTAATCAATCCCACTTTTTAATCGATAGTGAAGGCGTGATTATTTTGGAGCACGGTCTTTCGGTCTTCAGTGGCCTACCACTTTTGGTGGGCAAGGGTGCACCAGATGCGGCACCACAGCTTTTTTCGATGCTGGCTGGCCAGTCAGTTTTAGGGAAGTATGTTCGAACAGCGGTTCGCGTCGGAGAGCGTCGTTGGGATCTCTTGTTTGCTAATGGTATCCGGCTGAAACTGCCTGCAGACGAAGATTTAAACTACAACAGTAATGATGCCTGGCTTAGGTTTTCCAGACTTGAAGCTAATCACTCCCTTTTGGCGCGGGAGGTGAATGTTATTGATGTCCGTTTGCATGATCAATTGGTGATGCGTCTTACGCCAAGAGGCAAAAAACTAATTGATGGCAAACAGCTTGCAGCCTAAAAGCTGCTAAATGTGCAAGCGTAAATGAAGCGAGGGCTGCAGTCGGTAAACGGTATGATAAATATGCAAATAAATGGACAGGATGGAATGATCGCGGCGCTGGATGTTGGTTCTAGCAAAGTTGCATGCTTGATCGCACACCGTGGCAGCGGTGGCCAATTCTTGGTGAAAGGCGTAGGCAATGTGGCGTGCGATGGCGGTGTAGTTGGTGGCGCTGTCGTCGATATGGCCTTAACCGAAAAGGCCATAAAGGCTTCGCTCGATATGGCTGAAAAAATGGCAGGGTCAACTGTTAGTGACGTTATTTTGAGCTTCTCAGGGGGCGAGCCTGTTACCCGTGTGATTGAGATATCTGTTGCGCTTGAAGGGCCGTTAGTTGCTGAAGGTGATGTCAAAAGAGCGACAGATATGGCGAAAGAAAAACTGGAGATAGGCTCTGACGCGCTATTGCATTTCTTTCCTGCGGCTTTCGACGTTGACGGAAATTACAGCACGAATACGCCGCTTGGCATGTACGGCAAACGGCTGGGAATTGCCTTTATGGCAGTCACCGCCGCTACAGGGCCGTTGAAAAACCTGGACGCCTGTGTGCGACGCGCGCATTTGAATGTAAAAGCAGTGGTCCTGGCACCCTATGCGTCCGGTCTTGCGTGTTTGGTTGATGACGAAGTTGGTATCGGTGCCATCTGTATTGATATGGGCGCGGGCACCACTAGTCTTTCTATCTACGCCCAGGGAACGCTCGTATACGCAGAAGTTCTACCATTTGGAGGCTCCCAAATTACCGAAGAGTTGGCACGCACCCTGTTGACGCCAATAGATCAGGCCGAGAAACTTAAGAATCTTGGATCAGCGATTTCTGATGCTGCAGACGAACGAATAGAAATCGAAGTGTTGCAAATTGGCGAAAGTGGTAGCGACCGAACGTTGCGCATGCCGCGCAGCGCTGTGACCGGCGTTATTCAACAAGAATTGGAACTGTTGTTTGCGACGATTGCAAAACACATTGAAGCGTCGGGTTTCTCGGAGATCGCTGGGCGGCGTGTGGTTTTGACAGGCGGTGTGGCACGGTGCGATGGCATACGAGACCTCGCTAGTAAGGTCTTGGGCAGGCAAGTTCGGATCGGCTACCCGAAGGCAGTTGCTGGCTTGCCTGGTGCAGCGCAAGGCCCGGGCTTTGCGGGTGCTGTTGGTTTGTTAGCGTATGCAGCTTCGAAAGCACATGAAAACTCAGTTTATACAGACAAACAAGACCAAGAGGCATCAAGTGAAGGTGTTTTTGGCAGAGTATCACAGTGGATTAAAGAAACTTTCTAATGGGCACCTGTGGGAACGCTGGTAATGGCGCCGGAAGCAGGATAGAAAAGAACGAATGGAGGAGCAGGATAATGACGATCGAATTTGGAAATACAGAGCTGACTGAACTTGCACCACGCATTGCGGTGATAGGCGTTGGTGGGGCTGGCTGTAACGCGGTGAATAACATGATCGCCGCTGAACTAAATGGCGTTGATTTCGTTGTCGCAAATACGGACGCGCAGTCACTTGCAACTTCTAAAGCCGACAATAGATTGCAGCTCGGTGTGCAGATCACTCAGGGACTAGGTGCAGGCGCGCAGCCGAAAGTTGGCGCAGCCGCAGCGGAAGAAGCGCTTGATGTCATTGATGATATGCTCAGCGGTTGCCATATGGCATTCATTACCGCGGGCATGGGCGGCGGTACGGGCACGGGGGCTGCTCCCGTTATTGCCCGTCGGGCTCGCGAAAAAGGCATTTTGACAGTTGGTGTAGTAACGCGCCCTTTCCAGTTCGAAGGCGGCCGCCGCATGAAAGTGGCAGAAGCTGGTATTGCTGACCTTGCACAGCATGTTGATACCCTGATCATTATCCCTAACCAAAACCTGTTCCGCGTTGCGGATGAACGCACAACTTTTGCTGATGCCTTCAATATGGCGGATGAAGTATTACATTCAGGCGTGCGCGGTATAACCGATTTGATGGTCACTCCAGGCTTGATCAATCTAGATTTTGCCGATGTTCGGACCGTAATGTCAGAGATGGGCAAAGCCATGATGGGAACCGGCGAAGCTGAAGGCGAAACGCGCGCCCAAGACGCTGCCGCTGCTGCAATCTCTAATCCGCTTCTTGAAGAAGCATCTTTAAAAGGCGCTAAGGGCGTTATTATTAACGTAACCGGCGGCACGGATGTAACTCTGTTTGAAGTTGATCAGGCAGTTAACATGGTACGCGAACAGGCTGACCCTGACGCGCTCATCGTGTTTGGCTCCGCGATGGATGATGCTCTTGAAGGTAAATTGAGGGTATCTGTTGTTGCGACTGGCATCGAGGGAGGCTCAGCAGCGATTGAGATACCGCAGCCGGTTCACAGCCTGCCATCTGACGCAGTTGTTGAGGAAAAAGCAGCGGTTGAACCCCTTGTAGAAAAGGTCGCTGAGAAAACTTCTGCAGAAACTGTCCAAGAAGCTCAAGAAATTGATCAGGAAAACGCTGCTCAGGCTCCGGACACAAAAGAAGAAATGCAAGTTATTGAGGAAAAGGCTCCTGTTGTAGAGGTGGTTGCCGAATCTCCATCAGATGAAGACGATCTTGAGAAGCTCGCACTTGCTGCACAGGAAGAAGGTCCACATTTGGAAGCCCCGATGCTGCCAAAAGAAAGTGTGTCTTTCACTCAGTCGACATTCCATGAAGGTGCCGTTGAGACGGATTTGCCGCCAGAGCCTGCTGATGAGCAACAGGTAGAGGAAGTTGTAAAAGTCGAAGCACCAGCCAAGCGTTCCCTTTTCCAGGTTATGACTGCGGGCCTTCGCAATAATGATGCTGAAAAAGTTGAAAAAGTAGCTGGTCCGGCGGTTTCCAATGATCTGGGTTCTGCGCAGCCGGCTGCCGGTGTGAGTGTAGGGGGTGTTAGTGAAGATGATCGTCCTGCGCCAAAGGTGGGGAAAGATCAGCTTGAAATACCAAGTTTTCTGCGCCGCCAGCAAAACTAAAAAATAGCTGTAAAGGCTGGTACGCCAGCATGCTTCTGGAAGCCGGGCTCAGCGCTCGGCTTTTTTTATTCCAAAGATTGGGTGCTTTATAAGTGGCCCCAAAATATAGAGACGGAAAACTTAGTCCTGTTTCCATTTACTGAGGGCTTGAGTATCAGCTTTTTTTGCCTCCACCCAGGTGTTGTTGTCTGCAGTTTGCTCTTTTTTCCAAAATGGGGCTTCTGACTTTAGAAAATCCATCAAAAATTCAGCAGCTTTAAAAGCATCCGTGCGGTGTGCAGACGCGGTTATAACAAGGACAATGTTGTCCCCGGGTTGCAGGGTGCCGTGGCGGTGTATGACGCGGCAGCCTAGTAAAGCCCAGCGGTTCTCTGCTTCCCCCGCTATGCGCTCAAGCTCGCGTTCGGTCATGCCTGGATAATGTTCTAAAGTCATGCTGGAAAGCGTTCCGCCAACATCGCGAACGGTACCGGTAAAAATTACAATGGCGCCGATTGAAGTATTACCAGCTTTAAGCGTCTCAACTTCTTTAGCTAGGTCGAAATCAGTGGTTTGTACAGAAATGGAGGCCATGTCAGCCACCTGTCACCGGTGGGAAGATGGCAACTTCATCTTGGTCTTTAACTGAAGTATTAAGCTTGGCATGTTGCTGGTTAACAGCGACTTTTAACTTGATATCAGCTAAAAGAGCAGATGCGTAATTGGGGCCTCTAGCACGGAGGTCATCAAGCAGTGCTTCTACAGTGTGGACACCGGAGGGTAAATCATACTCCTCCTCAGAAAGGCCTATCTGTTCCCTGATACTTGCAAAATAAATCAACTGCATCGATTAAACCATATGTTTCAGACCGGCCCGTAGATAGTCGATACCGGTGTAGAGGGTAAGCACCGCTGCTAGCCAAAGAAGGCCCAAGCCAATCTCCTGAGCAGGGATGCCAAATTCGGGCGCGCCATCTGTCCATATCAGGGCGCCTAACGCAATCATCTGTACTGTTGTCTTCCATTTGGCCAGCACGGTCACCGGGACGCTAACCTGCGCCGCCGCCAAAAACTCACGGAGACCAGATACCAAAAGTTCTCGGCACATAATAACCACGGCAGCCACCACGTGGATGCCGTCGACCCATTTAGCAAAAACAAGCATAATGATCACAGCGGCCACCATCAGTTTATCAGCAATCGGATCAAGAAAAATACCAATTTTGGAAACACTGCCCGTTGCACGGGCCAAGTATCCATCGAAGAAATCGGTAATGGCTGCCAAAGCAAATGTTACAAATGCGATATGGCTGCCCATTGGTTGCTCCATGAAAAATGAAGCGACGAGGATAGGGATAACAAATATCCGTGACATTGTCAGTATGTTAGGCAAATTCCACATGGCCGTATAGGGTCCGCTTTGGTCGTTGAGTTTGCGCCACAATAATGGAAAGGACCGCGAGGTCAATCACTCGTGAAAATGATCGTGAATTTGACGGGCGATTGCTTTGGAAATTCCCTCCGCGTTTTCGAGATCTCTTACGTCGGCTTCTACCACCGCTTTTGCTGAGCCGAAATGGTGAAGCAGTGCTTTTTTACGCTTGGGCCCAATGCCGGGCACGCTGTCGAGCGGTGACTTTTTAATGTCCGCGGAACGCTTTGCCCTGTGCGTGCCAATGGCAAATCTGTGGGCTTCGTCTCGCAGGCGTTGCAGGTAATACAACACAGGATCAGTAAGCGGCATGCTGAATGTTTGTTTGCCGGGCATATGGAATTGTTCACGACCAGCGTGCCTGTCTGGGCCTTTTGATATCGCCACAATAGTGACGCCGGTTACGCCAAGTTCTGTCAGTGTATCAGTGACGGAAGAAAGCTGCCCTTTGCCGCCATCGATCAGAAGCACGTCTGGCCAATGGCCACGCTCTCGGTCAGCATCTTCTTTCAAAAGGCGCGTGAATCTGCGGTGCATCACTTCGCGCATCATGCCAAAATCATCGCCCGGGGACAGCTCTTCTGACTTGATGTTAAATTTACGGTAGCTGTTCTTCATAAAGCCGTCCGGCCCAGCTACAACCATACCGCCGACAGCGTTGGTGCCTTGGATATGGCTATTATCATATATCTCAATACGTTTAGGTGGTTCGCTCATGTCAAAAGCTTCTGCCACACCTGCAAGTAGTTTTGTCTGGCTGGCACTTTCTGCCAGCCGCCGCTCCATTGCCTCACGCGCGTTCCTACGGGCCTCCTGGACGACATCTGCCTTTTTACCGCGCACTGGCGCATTTATCTCGACCTTGTGCTCCATGCGGTCTGAGAGAGCCTGTGAGAGTAACGCCTGATCTTCTAGGGTGTGGGAAAGTAGTATAAGTTTCGGTGCAGGCTTGTTGTCGTAAAACTGTCCAATGAAAGCAGACAGAACTTCTGAGATGACCTCAGTTTTATCATGCTTTGGGAAATAGGCGCGGTGGCCCCAGTTTTGCCCGGCCCGAAAGAAGAATACCTGGATTGCTACCTGACCTGCGACGCAGTCTGCTGCAATAACGTCAGCCTCCTCAACACGTACGTTGACCATTGACTGGTGGCTTTGGATGTTAGTGAGCGCGTTTAGCCGGTCCCGGTAGATAGCGGCTTTTTCGTAATCCATCTCATCGCTGGCACTTTGCATCGACGCTGCAAATTTCTTTTGAATGTCTGTAGAACGACCTTCCAGGAATGCGCGGCTTTCTGCAACCATGCTGGCATATTCATCTTTGCTTACTTTGCCAACGCAGGGGCCAGAGCAGCGTTTGATCTGGTAGAGCATGCAAACTCTGCTGCGCGATTCCAATGTGTTGTCGTTGCAAGACCGAAGGTGGAACACTTTCTGCAAAGTGTTCAGTGTACGGTTAACTGCGCTGATGTTGGCGAAGGGGCCATAATATTGGCCTTTGTGTTTCCTTTTGCCTCGATGTTTTGTGATCTGTGCCCATTCGTGGTCTTCCCGCAGCAGGATATAGGGGAAGGATTTGTCGTCTTTTAACAGGATATTAAACTGGGGTTTGAAGCGCTTGATAAGTGATGCTTCCAGAAGCAACGCTTCACCCTCAGTGCGCGTGGTCACGAAAACCATCGAAACCGTTCCCGCGACCATACGCTGAAGGCGGTTAGGTAACCGGTTCACATGGGTATAGGACGTGATGCGTTTTTTGATGTGCTTCGCTTTGCCCACATAAAGCACATCACCGTAGGAATTGAGCATTCGGTATACGCCGGGCGCAGTGGGGGCCGTTTTTAGATATTCTCTGATAACAGAGGCGCCAGATTGTAGGTTAGGGTCGTCCAATTCTTTGCCTCATGATGTTATCACAATCGTATCAACTCAAAGTGTGCTACTAAACGAAGGTCATTATCGGTTAAGTGCTTTATACCGCTGTGTTAAATTCAGATTAGAATCATTTAAGGTGACGAGTCTTTTTTTTTGAAGAAAAAGATTTCCCAAAAATCTGTGGATAACCTTGTGCACAACAATGGCCTTCATATTGTAATATGGCTGTAACGCTATGGTTTGTACGATTTGCCTATTTTTTAAGCATGTCACCTAAGTCATTGTTTTATATGAGGTTGGATGTTCCAAGCAGATAATTTTAGTATTAGTTAAATTGCGAGATTGTGTAATGAAAAGCATTATGGCAGCAATTGATTCGGTGTGCACAACTTTTGATGTATGTACCCGGCGGTACCTACGAAAAACCTAAACGTTACTAAACAGTTAAGGCTGTTTGTGACGCTCTATCTCTACACCAACACTGGCGGCGCCTTCAACGGCTTCCAGTTTTTCTACCTTAACACGGACGCCGATTACACGGACATCAACGAGGGCCATGTCGGCAATTCGTTCCGCAAGTGTTTCAACCAAATTGATATGGCCGGCAGCAAGGATTTTCTGGATGTTGGTAACAATGTCGTTGTAGCAAACAACGTTGCCCAGTTGATCATCGTGGTGGCTGGTGTTTTCCTGAACTGACAAATCGACATTGATACGAATTTTCTGGTGCGTATCTTTCTCGTGCTCCCACACGCCGATTTCAGCGTCTATTACATAATCGCGTATAAAGATATGGCGCACAGATCGTGTCGCATCTGCAAATGGCAAATGAAGAATGTTCGCGGTGGCTTTAGCATCGTCATGAGCCATGGGTTAATCCTCTAAAATATCTGCAGTGCGCCAAGCAAGGTGCTGGCCGCCATCAAGGGCAATCATTTGCCCTGTTATTGACGGGGCCTCAAGCAAAAATAACACAGCGTTAGCAATTTCCTGCACAGAAGGGCCTTGCCCTAGTGGTACGGCTGCTGCTTCAGCAGCAAAAGCGTCAGCTGTTTGTCCTGTATTTGCCAAGGTTGGCCCTGGGCCAACTGCGTTCACGCGTATTAACGGTGCTAGCGCCTGCGCAGCTGTTCTTGTTGCGGCCCAAAGTCCTGCCTTTGAAGCGCTATAGGAGAAATATTGGGGGTTAGGCTTTAAAACCCGCTGATCGGTAATGTTGATGATCGAGCCACACCCTTCAGGCCCTAAATGAAAGGCCAGGGACTGCATTAGCATTACAGGCGCGCGCAAGTTCACTAGGTGGTGCTTATCCCAGCTTCTGGCAGTCAGGCTCAGGAGATCGTCTTTTTCGAAGACTGACGCATTATTTACAAGGACGTCAATTTGCACGTCCAGTGCGTTCGAGGCATCGCCAATTAAAGCAGTAACGTCAGAAGCCTTGGAAAGGTCCGCGGCTACCGCCACCGCGACCCCGCCTGCGTTTTGAATTTCCGCTACCACCGCGTCAGCATCATCAGGCGAATGATGGTAATGCACTGCGATAGCAATATTATTGGAGGCAAGATTGAGCGCAATCGCTTTTCCAATGCGCTTGCCTGCGCCGGTCACTAGTGCTGCGCGAAAGCTTGTCATGTTTAGAAATGAAGACCCATAACAGAAGCGCTAGCTTCGCTATTTGCCAAGTAAACGATGTAGCCAATGTACATTGCTACCATTGCGCCGCCCGCTAATCTGCCAACCTTCAGGCGTTTGAAGCAGAATGGCACCAGCAATAGCGATGCTGCCATCATGACCCAAAGGTCAACAGTCATGAAACTTTCCGGAACCGGAATATCGCCCACGATTGAGGTAATCCCCATGATGCCGAGTAGATTGAAGATGTTGGAGCCAATAACGTTGCCGACAGCAACTTCACAGTGGCCGCGGACGGCCGCTACGAGTGCCGTCACCAGTTCTGGTAGGCTGGTGCCAAGTGCTACGAGCGTAAGGCCTATCACCGCCTCTGATACACCGTAATCGGTGGCAATTTCTTTGGCGCCGCCAACAAGCAAGTTTGCGCCAATTGAAAGGCCAACCAAACCGCCAAAGACCAACATCGCCGCTAGGCCGTACCTGTCGGGCTTTTCCTGAAAACTATCAATATCATCACAGTCGTCGCACTCTGGGTCAGGTACTGTCTTGGCTTTCAGGGCTGAATAGAAAAGAAACATGCTGAGAACGGCCAATAGCACTATGCCGTCGCGGGCCACAAGTATGCCGCTAGACGCCAGCGCCATAAACAGCGCTGTTGCAAAAAGCATGATCATCAAGTTGCGACCAATACGCGGGGCATCACACGCCATCGGTGCGATTATCGCCGGCAAGCCAATTACGAGGAGGACGTTGGCGATGTTCGATCCGACAACATTGCCAATCGCAAGGGTGGGTGAGCCGTCAAGAACAGCCTCAATGCCAACCAGAAGCTCGGGCGCGGAGGTGCCAAAAGCTACGACTGTAAGTCCGATGATAAGCTTCGAAATGCCAGCCCGCTGGGCCAAGGAGACGGCACCCCGAACCAAAAAGTCACCGGCAAATACTAACAAAACGAGTCCGGCGACAACTTGAACATATGCCATACGGTATTCTTGTCCTTAAATCACTCAGGCACCTTCCGTGTACCTATTTAGCATTATATAGGGTCTCGAAAGCGGAATTGAAAGTCAGTAACCGTGATTTCGGTCCAACTTATTTTCCGGCTCACCCCCAGCGTCGATTGTCTTGATGTTCCGAATAATGTAGGCGGCGCCTGTATCAGTGCGTGTTATGGCCGCTACATGCGGAGTGATTATCACTTTTTCGTGGTGCCAAAGTGGGGCATCTGCGGGTAGTGGTTCTTCAGGTACGACATCGAGGGTCGCACCAGATAAATGATCACTATCCAAATGGGCAATCAGAGCCTGAATGTCAATCAGACTACCGCGTCCAGCGTTGATAACGCTCGCGCCTTTGGGTAAAAGAGCCAGACGTTCATGGTTCAATAATTTGTTGGTCTCGTCGGTGTCCGGAAGCAAACAAACAAGGATATCTGTGCGGCGAAGAAAGGCGTTTATCGCATCAGGCCCCGTGAAGTGCTTGATGCCTTCTTCGGCGCCCTTTTGCCTGCGGGACCAAGCCGCAATTTCGTAACCAATGGGCCGTAATATTTCTGCGGCCTTTTTCCCAAGTGCTCCGTAGCCCATAATGCCGACACGGACTTTGTTGGCAGATTTAGAGATTACTCTCCGCCATTTGGCGTTTCGCTGCTGCGACGCAATCGGTACCATCTGGCGGTGATGCATCAAAACACTCATCAAAATATACTCTGCCATACCTTCTTTCAGGCCGTCATCACCCATGCGGATGATGGGGATCTCTGGCAGGTCAGGATCTGAAAGAAGGTGATCGACGCCAGCACCAAGTGAAAACACTGCTTTGAGATTAGTGAACTTCTTCAGAAGGCCGGGTTCTGGCTCCCAAACGACGGCGTAGGCAGGGCCATCGCTTGGCTCGCCCCAATCAGGATACATTCGAAATTCAAGCGATGCGTCTTCTGCCACTAAGGCGTTGCGCCAAGGTTCGATTGGGAAATCTTTCAGATAGAAAAGAATGCGTGTCATTTAACCGGTACTGCCAATGTGTCCTGGTGCCCAACAATCTGTTCCCGCAGATTAAAGCTGATGTCGGCACGGTTTTTAAAGCCAGCGTCTGTAGCTGCTTTCTCAATTTGTTCTGTGGTTAAATCTGGACTGGTGGCGAAACTTTTCAAGCTTGCGTGGAAGCCTACAGTGAATACATCGAAATCAGACCCTAAATTGTTGGTGAAAATCACGTTTGTGAGTTGCCCTGTTAACGATAGATAACCGTTTTCGATATGGCGTTGATGCAAAAGCGCCTGGTGCTTGCCCGCTGCGGCCTTGAACATTTCAACATGGTAAAGGCCGGCATTCTGGTTTTGGCGCTGAATATCTGACCAAGACGTTTCAGAGGAAGCTGTGAACGATAATTCAAAATCTACTAAATCATTGAGCGCATTCTCGTAGTTTTTGGACATTTCCGAACAAGCAGAGTCTGCCCGGCACCCAGGGTTATGTTTTAGGATCAACATTAAATCCCAATGGTTGCCATTGCTGTGCCGCATGATTACGGGTTTTTCGCTGCCGTATGCGGCCCATTTAGCGTGTTTGACTAGTTCTATGAGGGCAGGGAAGTTTCCCGGAGCGGCGCGGTATTGGCTGATCAGATACTCTTCCGCTGAAACGGAGGCTGTCCCTAGAATTAGACCCAATATTATAATGATAAATTTCTGCATTTTGGTGCTCCCGGTCGGTGTCCTGTTGTTCCCGTTGATGTTCAAGATGGCATTAAAGCCGACCTGAACGCCGCGCCGCGTATGCGGTAAGGTGCATACATAGTCCTCGCGCCATTTTTAATACCAGTAACTATTCTGTGCACCTAAAGGTTTTGCCTGTGGGTGCATTAAGTGGCTGGGTACCGGTCCGTGTGCGGGTTCACCTAAGTTATGCTGACCTGCTACCGAAGCTGAATGTAGCGATAGCTATGCTGAAAAAAGAAGACCGCGTGAAAAAAAATTATTCAAAATTGGTGATACAAATACCACGAGATTTCGAGATGCTCCCGCGCAATGTCATGCGCGAGAGCACTAGTGGTTTTGGTTGGTAGCTTTACCGTATCGGGCGAGCGTGCGCTGCACCGTGGAAGATCGCGTTGAAGAATATCTGATTAAGGCCATCCAGATAGGCTCTAACCGTTGGATCTTGAGTAAAGCCTATGACCATGCCGCGGCCTTTTGGCTGAACCACCACAAACGGCTTGAAAGCATATTGTTTGCGGTTCTCCTCCCATAGGTGCCCACTGGCGAGCAAGGCATCAGATCCCTCGAACCACGCTACATTAGTGCCGTTTTCCAAATTCATCGGCGCGTAAATATCGCTGCCGCGAATAAGGACATTCAGCTGTGTGGGTAGCCCGGCAGAAAGCCAGTGATCAGCATCAAGCGATACTTTAGCAAGCACGCCAGGGACACTGTCCGGGTTCTCGTTCGCGGGTTGGGTCAGCGCGCGCATTTCATCAGCGCTTTTTAATAAAGTACCAGGAATGCGGCCTTTTTTCTTCTTGGTTTCCTTGGCTTCTTTTTCACGGGCAAGCGCTTCTCGGTCGAGTTTAAGCAAAGCTACTTTATCGCCTGTGAGATAGCGTAGCGCCGTTCCTGTACCGATAAGAACACCACCTTTGCTCACCCAGTCGGTCAGGTTTTCCGCGCCCGCTTTTCCAAAGGTTGCCTGGTAGCTGCCACGAGAAGACGGCAGGATTAATACTTGGTAGCGCGCTAAGTTGGCGCGGGATAAATGCCGCGCACGGATCGCTGTCACTGGATAGCCAAATTGTCGCTCAATCACGAACCGTGTATTACCTGCGGCGAGTTGGCTAGTAGGCTCGTCCCATACGATCGCTACCTTCGGCGGAAGGATTTCATTGACGGCGCGACCGCCAAAATCGCTGCCACTATCAACCCAGCTATCATCGATGCCGATAATTTCTGCCCCTGAATGTGCAGCCATTGTCTGCAACGTCGCACCAAGGTTTTTAGCGTTGTCAGCAACATCAAAGATTAACGAACCAGATGTATAGGCGCGGCCATTGTGGGTGAAGGGTTTATCAACGAGCTTAACCTGCATGCCTTTTCTGAGCGCGGCCGTAAGTAGACGGCCAGAAGCCATGTCGCCGCCGGGCGCGATATAAGCGACTGTTGCTGCAGGGTTTGATACTGTGCCCGGTAATATGCGCCCTGCAGTAACCGCTGTCATTTGTGTTGATACGGCCTTGCCGCACACCGCCATATCGACGTTGAACATAATAGGCAGGGACCAAGCAGTAACATCATAAATGTCGTGTCCGATGTTCTTGGCGCGCCTGCGTTCCTGTTCGGCGACCCAGTCAGCGTTCATATCTACTTGTGGATCGAGCAAGGTATGAATCATGCGTTTGCGCGGCTGTGCTGCGTCTACAATGAAAGCACCTGCCGAGTAATTGGTGCCGCAGGCTTTGAAGTTCCCGCTGGCTTGGCTTACTTCAATGCCTTGCTCCACGAGGAGGCTTGCCAATTTTCTGTTGGCGGCTCTATCTCGCGATGCCGGGAAAATATAGCTGCGCTTCTGTTTGTCTTTCCTGCCTTCTTCGATGGCAGAAACTTGATAATCATAAAAATTCTTAAGCAGCTTTTCGCGGTTACTTGCGGTTACTTCTGCTGTGGCAAGCGAGGTGATAAAGTGTTGTTTTACCGTTTGGCGATAGGCTAGCTCTTTCCCGTCATAGCGTCTGTAAACAAGACCGCGCGAGGATGCTTGCTCGTATGTCATGGCAACCCCGCCATAATAAGCTGGCCAGCTGGCGCCGTAGCCGGGGTAAAAAGCATCAAAAACGTCGCGGGTGAAATATTCATAACCAAATTTGTCGAACCACTTGGCATTATTTTTACCGAACAGGGTTAGGCTGTCACGCTGGTCTTGCGCTAGGTGAGGGTTATAGGGAATGGCTTCCGGAGCGAAATAGTAGCTCGAGTTACCGCCCATTTCGTGAAGGTCGACAAATACCAGTGGGTACCATTCTTGTAGAGCCTTCACATGGCCTTGTGTTTCTGGCTGGGTTAGAACGATCCAGTCGCGGTTCATATCAAATAGATAGTGGTTTGTTCTGCCTGAAGGCCACGGCTCATTATGCTCCGCTGATAAAGGGTCGCTATCAGCAACCATGCCGCGCGCCGTCTCAAAGCGGTTAATGAAACGCGTGCGTCCGTCCGGGTTTTGCATCGGCGCAAGGAAGGTGATGCTGTTTTCCATAATGCTAGGTACTCGCGCATCGCCCTTTGACGCGAGCAGATGATACGCTGTTTGGATGGCAGCGTCGGTAGACGAAATTTCATTTCCGTGCACACCGTAGGCCAGCCATGTGGAGGCTGGCATGTCGGATACTAATTTATCTGCGGCAGCCTTATTGGTTTTGCGTGGGTCGCTTAGGGCCTGCATACCTGCCTTGAAGCTCCCCAGTGCCGAAATATTCTTTGGGTTGGAAATAGCGACGTAAATGAGGTTGCGACCTTCCCAGCTTTCGCCGTAGTTGAAGAGGGCGATTCGGTCCGGCGCTGCTGCGGCTAGGGCTTCAAAGTAGCGAACCATGTCTGCATGGCTGGTAATTTCATCGCCTGACCGGTGACCGACGACGCTTTCGAGTGTCGGTATCGCGGTGTCATAATCCGCGTCCGGCCAAAAGACGAAGTTTTCCTGTGCTGTGGCGGAAAAGCTGGCGAAAATTGCCAGAAACACCGCTAGGCCTTGTATTCGCGTACGCATCCCAAATCCCCTACGTTTATTTATGCTGTTCAATGGTTCCAGCTGTAACCCGAAAATAGGCGAAATACACCTTGAAAAGCATCTCTAAATCAAATATCTGTACCGCTGAAAATTGGCCACCAGAAAGGCGTGTGAGTTTCGCTTGCAATCCTATCATTCTGGAACTATGGTGCGCGCCTAATTCAAGGAGGTGCGCCGTGGGGTGGGCCTTGTTATATATTTCCGGCGGGACTGCAGATTAAACCCGGCGAGCTAGAAGGTAAATAAAATGGCTGTTCCAAAGAGTAAGATCACCGCGTCTCGCCGCGGCATGCGTCGTTCACACGATGCCCTGAAAGCAGTAAACTATCAGGAAGATACACACACAGGCGAATACAAGCTGCGTCACCACATTGACCTAAAGACAGGCATGTACCGTGGTAAGCAGGTCATCGAGCCTAAAGGCGACTATTAAGTCCCTTTATCAGTTCGTTTGAAATTAAAAACCGGTGTGCCCTTGGGGTGCGCCGGTTTTTCTTTGTTTAAGTAAGATTTATAGGCTTTCCCAAAACCAGTAGGCTGCAGATATGACGGCGCACTATGAGATTCGAGATATAGCGGCGGGTGACCTCCCTGCGGTACTGCGCTTGAATACCGAGTATGAGCATTTCCTGAGCCCGCTTTCACTGGATGAACTAATGGCCCTTAGGGCGCAAGCTCAGTATGCCCGGCTAGTTGAGCTGAATAGTACTGTTGTGGCGTTTCTGATCGCCTTCACGCCGCGCAGTGGCTACGGCAGCGTGAATTATCAGTGGTTCGACGCGCACTATGATGACTATTGTTACATTGACCGCATAGCAATTGCGGAAGAAGCGCAAGGCTGCGGCCTGGGTACAGCCCTTTATGATGATCTGACTGCATTTTCCGTGGCTTCAGGGCTGAAGAAATTGGCTTGCGAATATTACTGTGAGCCGCTAAATGCCGGGTCCGCCAAGTTCCATTCGAAATACGGCTTTGTGGAAGTCGGCCAGCAAGACGTGCAGGGCGGTTCGAAAAGGGTGTCTCTTCAGGTGCGAGCTTTGTAGGTGCTGCACTTAACTTTCTGTTGAAACATTTTGGCAAAAATAATAATTGGTCTGTTCAAGCAGATGAGGCCCAATCAACGGATTTTATGTGAAGGAACAGTTCGTTAGCTAGCTGAGAAATCCAGACCAATATCGACAGCAGGAGCGGACTGCGTAATGCGGCCAACCGATATATAGTCCACACCGGTCTCTGCGATTGCCCGGATGGTCTTCATATTCACCCCGCCGGATGCCTCACAAGGAATGCGCCCGCCAACAAGCATCAAGGCTTGCCTTAGAGTGTCCGGGCCCATGTTATCCAGTAGTAAGCTGTTCGCGCCAGCTTCCAGTGCTTCAGAGACTTGCTCCACCGTATCGCACTCGACCTGAATGTCAGATCGACCTGATATTTTAGCCGCTGAAACCGCTTGGGTCACCGAGCCAGCCACAGCAATGTGGTTGTCTTTGATCATTACGGCGTCAAACAAGCCCATCCTGTGGTTTTTTGCACCGCCCAATGCTGTGGCGTATTTGGCCAGCTTTCTGAGGCCTGGGATGGTTTTTCGGGTATCCAGCAATGTTGCGCCAGTACCCAATATTTCGTCCGCGTAGCTTTTGGCTGCTGTTGCGATGCCAGACAGATGTTGAACGATGTTGAGCGCCGTCCGTTCGGCCGAGAGCAGGGCGCGAGCGTTGCCTTCAATGTGCAGTATCTTGTCGCCGGCGTTCAACTGGTCGCCGTCCTTGGCAAACACGGTGATTGTGCACTCTGGGGCCAGCCGTAGGAATACTTCCTTAGCAAGCGGCAATCCCGCGACAACCATAGGTTCGCGGGCGTTCATCGCTGCGGTCAAAGAAGCGTCACTTGATACAACAAGCTCAGCGGTTACATCACCGCCGGCAATATCTTCCGCAAACGCACTGTCGATGAAGGCTTTTATTTCAGTGTCACTAAGAGGGAACTGAGGCAAACTACTATCCTATTTTTTGACGACTGGTGGGCTCATTTCCAACATGCGGCGCAAGGGCTTCTCTGCGGCAACGCGTGTTTCTTCATCAAGGATGATCTCTGGCCCCAAATCGCGCAAACAAACATAAAGTTTTTCGAGCGTGTTCAAGGCCATGAAGGGGCAAGTGTTGCAGTTACAGTTGCCGTCGGCACCCGGCGCGCCGATGAATGTCTTGTGCGGTGCTTCCTTTTCCATCTGGTGAATAATGCCAGGCTCGGTCGCCACAATAAGCGTTTGCTCGTCATGTTCGATGCAGAACTTTAGAATGGAACTGGTGGAGCCCACATGGTCTGCATGCTGTACAATGTTTACCGGGCACTCAGGGTGTGCGGCAACCGGCGCGTTCGGGTGCCGTGCTTTTAATTTCACGAGCTCTTTTTCACTGAATAATTCGTGTACGATGCAGGTGCCCTGCCACAGCAGCATGTCGCGGCCAAGTTTCCGCGAAAGGTACCCCCCGAGGTGCATGTCAGGCGCAAAGATGATTTTCTGATCAGCGGGCAGCTGCGAGATAATATATTCAGCGTTAGAGCTGGTGACGATAATATCGGTGTGCGCTTTCACTGCTGCAGAGCAATTGATGTAGCTGAGCACCAAATGGTCTGGATTGGCTTTCACAAAAGCTTCGAACTCGTCTGGCTGGCAGCTGTCTTCCAAGCTGCATCCCGCGGCCATGTCCGGCAGAATGACTGTTTTCTCAGGGCTGAGGATTTTAGCGACTTCTGACATGAAGCGCACGCCGCAGAAGGCGATAACATCAGCGTCTGTTTCTGCAGCTTTTCGCGATAAATCCAAACTGTCACCAACGAAGTCTGCGATATCCTGTATTTCGCCCGCTTGGTAATAGTGGGCAAGGATGACGGCGTTTTTCTCTTTCCGCAGGCGATTGATTTCCGCGACTAGGTCTAGGGAAGGGTCAATCTCGGTATTGGACATTAAATTCATCGGTGTCTCCTGCGGTACTAGTAACGCGGGCTAGCATAGTTGGTATGCTGGCCCCTTCGTATATCTGGCTTATATCTGGCGCATAGATACAAGGCCGGGCCGCGCTTTGCAATTAAGGATTTATCCTGCGTCTGGTAGAAAATATTCACTTGAAAGTAAGGTTGGTCCTTCACACCGGACGCGCTTTTCGTCAACCAGAGCCAAAATGTGACCAAAAACTGAACGCGCTGCAGCGGGGTGTAGGCGTATATCAGTTGATTTATACATGATTTTCACCAGTGCTTCGATCGCCGAAGGACCATCTGCGAGTAGCTTGAGTATTTGCCCCTCCCGCATGCGGCGGTGGGCGATGATGCCGCGAACAAAACGTGCGGACTTGGTGACCGCTGGGCCGTGTGTGGGCAGTAACATATCAGGCGCTAACTTCTCGACTTTTCTGAGGCTAGCCAAATAATCCCGCATATCGCCGTCAGGCGGAGAGATGACGGTGGTAGCCCAGCCCATAATATGGTCACCAACAAACAGGGTATTTTCTTCTTCCAAAAGAAAACACATGTGGTTTGCTGTGTGGCCTGGCGTGTGGAAGGCGGTGAACGACCAGCCTTTGCTGCTTACCGTGTCGCCGTCTTTTAGGAGTTTGTGCGGTTTGAAGTCCCAGTCGGCGCCTGCTTCCACTTCTTCGCCTTCGAGGCCGCCTTTGCGCCCCGCCCCGTGCGGGCCGTATGCATATATGGTGGCCCCGGTTTGCTCTGCGAGCCAAGCCGAAAGCGGTGAATGGTCAATATGGCTGTGAGTGACTAGTATTGTTGAGATTTTATGCGCGCCCGCTGCCGCTAAAATGGCCTCGCCGTGGGCCCTGTCTTCGGGGCCCGGATCAATCACCGCAAGGTCGCCCGCTTTGCCGACAATATAAGTGCCGGTACCGGTATAGGTGTAGGGACTGGGGTTTTCGCATAAGACGCGCCGGATTAGCGGGCTGATATCTTCGGCTTTACCGTAGACTGCGGAAAAATCTTGTTTGAATTTTAGGGACATATCAATTGGTGCTCAGGCTTCATTAAGGGACTGAACAGTAAATAGGGCAAAAATGTGTAGGGGGAAAGAGAGATGGTAGAAGACCGGACATGCTACGGCGGATTGAGGTGGGGCAGAAAATGTAGCATGTCCGGTTTCTAAGCCGTGGTCGCGTCAGTGGCAGCCGGTGCGACCGGTATTCAGGAACCCGATTGTAAGTAGCTATGTGCTTCGGGTATGCTGCACTAAGAGCAAGCTGTGTGCCAATTTCCTGATAGTAGAAAATTCAATGGCTTAGCAACTTAGGATGTCGGAGGGGTCCGGCAATGGGACGGTTTTGTCCCGTAATGATACAGAAGATAGTGTTTCATTTTTGGACAACAGCCTGAAATCCAAATTTCTGCCATATTGCCTTTGCATCAGCGGAGCGAAGAAACTGGATGAAAGACAGCGCGCCCCGTGCTTGTTTGCCAAGTATGCTGGCTTGGTACAGGATTGGCGGGGCCATCGTGTTCGGGATCCTAAATAATACCGATACTTTCTGGCTTTGATAAGCGTCGCTGGCATAAATAAAGGCTGGCAAGCCAGCCGTTTCAACCAGCCGCAGTGCTTGTCTTACATTCGAGACCAAAGCTATTTGGTCATTAAGTGCGGGCCAAAGGCCAGCTTCTATCAGGTAGCTTTTTGCATAGTCGCCCGCTGGGGCGAGTGCAGGATCAGCAAGCACTAAACGTCGCCCGCCCAAGAGGAGAGCGAAACCTTCTTTTGTTGGGGTGAAGGGATTAGTGGCGAGCGCAGTTTTTGGTATTGCCAACACTAACGTGTTGCGTGCAATGGGATGCCCACTGGAAGCGATCAGCCTATTTTGCTTGGAAAGATAGTCGACCCAATAGGCGTTGGCTGAGATAAATATGTCTGCCGGAGCGCCTTTTTGTATTTGCCGTGCCATCGTGGCGCTGCCGCCAAATACAAAGCGGGGTGCCGGTCGGCCGCTAACTTCCGCCCAAGCCGCGCCGTGGACATCAAGGGTGCTGGTGAGGCTAGCCGCCGCAAAAACAATGAGCGGGCTATCTTGAGGCTTTTCATCTGTCGCATATAAAGGTATTGCACCTAAAACGCCTACGGTGAAGGCTGCAACTAGGATATTCCGCGTTTTCCTCAGCTGGTGTTTTGGTCCAGCCGTACTGCCCCAATTGTAAATACCTTTAGGGAGCACGCCCAGCGCTGCAAAAACGGCTTTCTTACCGTATCTAAACTTAAAAAGTGCGCGTGATACAGAAATCGACAATATCCATCATTGATTTTTTTGCAGGGCAGTCGGGGAAAATGGCAAGCGCGTCTTTAGACATAGCACCGTAATGGCGCGCGCGCTCAACTGTATCTTCCAGTGTATTGTGTTTGGCTAGTAAGGAAATGGCTTGGTCTAAATCACCGTCTCTCTGTTTCAGTTTATTGATAGTGCGCTTCCAGAAGAGGCGTTCATCGTCGCTGCCGCGGCGGTAGGCGAGAATGATAGGTAACGTGATTTTCCCTTCGCGGAAATCATCACCAACGTCTTTTCCCATTGTTGAGCGGTGCGCTGAGTAGTCCATTGCATCATCAATCAGCTGAAACGCAATGCCTAGATATTTGCCGTAAGCATGAAGTGCATCTGTTACTTCTTTACTGCCGTCCGATATTACACCAGAAACTTCGCAGGCTGCCGCAAAAAGAACAGCTGTTTTCGCGGTAATGACCTGCAGGTACGTGTCTTCGGTGGTTGATAAATCGCTGGCAACAGTCAGCTGAAGGACTTCACCTTCGGTGATGACGGCCGACGTATTTGAAAGAATACCGAGGACACGCAGCGAATCGCTTTCCACCATCAACTCAAACGCGCGGCTAAAAAGAAAGTCGCCGACAAGCACTGTTGCTTGGTTGCCCCAAATTAAGTTGGCGGGTTTTTTGCCGCGCCGTAGTTTGCTGCCGTCCACAACATCATCATGCAGTAGGGTTGCTGTATGGATGAATTCTACGGCAGTGGCCAAACCAATATGTTTGTCGCCCTGATACCCGACTAATTGCGCAGACGCCAACGTCAGCATAGGGCGTAACCGTTTGCCGCCGCTCGCAATCAAATGTCCTGCAAGCTCGGGGATCATTACAACTGGGCTATCCATCCGTTTGGTGATTGTATCGTTGACCAACGCCATGTCGCGTTTGGTAAGGCTCTGCATTTCCTCGATGGCGGAAGCTTCGGCCTTCGTGCTTTTGTGGTCTTCAATTGAAACAACGTTGCTGGACATTTTTAATTCTCGTATCGCGTCGGTTTTAAATAAGCTGTTATTTTGACAGGAACATAAGCGTCGCAACCTGCTAAATCAAGGATAAGCCGCCGACAATTAAGGTCTGTGACGATTGACCGCGGCCCTGTTTCGCTTACATTTGGTTCATGCTTCGATATGTTCCGCAGTTATCGGGTTGAACACTTTCTATCACACAGCGCAGGAGAGCCTAAGTAACAATGACTTGTACTGAAGTAAGTATGCCGTCGCCAACCGACAGTGAAACCATTGATGACTTTCTGGGCGGTGCCGTGCGGCTGATCCAGCCAAAAGCAGGCTACCGTGTTTCGATGGATACTGTGCTTCTCGCAGCGGCTGTCCCTGCTTTGTCAGGTGAAACCGTTTTGGAAGGGGGCGTTGGAACAGGCGGGGCCGCGATTTGTTTGGCGCACCGCACCAAAGGCGTACACGTAGCGGGGATTGATTTGCAGGCTGGAATGATCGAATTAGCGCGCCGCAATGTATTGCTAAATAATCTTTCCACAAGCGTTTCCATTGAAGAGGGCTGTATTACTGATCTATCCGGCCCGCAAAGCCAATATGACCATGTGATGCTTAATCCGCCTTATTTGCCTGCAGGAAAGGCCATTAAGCCGCCAGAAGAAGGCAAAGGTATTGCCCATATGGAGAGTAACGCTTCCCTGAAGGACTGGCTGCGCTTCGCGATTCATAAAGTCAAAAACAAAGGCACGGTCACAATTGTATGTAGGGCCGATAGACTGGACGAAATTATTGCCCACTTGTACCGGCGCGTGGGGGATTTGATTATCATGCCTTTGTGGCCGCGCGCAGGTGTCGCGGCAAAGCGGGTTATCATTCAGGGGCGTAAGGGTATGCGCGGAGGCGCCACACTTTCCCCTGGGCTTATTCTTCACGGGACAGAGGACCGGTATACCGCTAAGGCGCTCTCAATCTTGATGGACGGTGAAGCACTGGACCTGAAAGCCTTTGCGTCTAAAGCATAAAACCCGTATTTAAGGACAAGCATAATCGAGAGCAGGTATGGCACAGGAAATTGCGAAATTCTTTTTTAGCCTTCGGCGCCGTTTTTTCGGCGACCCGCCGCCGCGCGTAGCGGTGGTGAAGCTCTACGGAATTATTGCAGCCGGTGGCCGGTTTCGACAGAATCTTAGCCTTGAAAGCGTGACGTCACAAATTGAGCACGCGTTCGGCACGCCCGGACTTTCGGCGGTGGCGCTACTGATCAACTCGCCCGGCGGGTCGCCTGTGCAATCCGCGATGATTTGCAAACGCATCCGCGATCTAGCGCGGGAGCGCGATGTTCCAGTGCTTGCGTTCGCAGAGGACTTGGCTGCGTCTGGGGGTTATATGCTGGCGCTCGCAGCAGACGAAATTTTTGCTAACGAATCCTCTATTGTTGGCAGCATCGGTGTGGTTTCAAGCGGCTTCGGCTTTAAAGAAGCGATTAAAAAGCTGGGGATCGAGCGCAGGCTTTATACGGCAGGCGAAAGCAAGGCGATGCTTGACGCTTTTCAGGACGAAGACGCTAAGGATGTGACGCGGCTTAAAGAAATTCAGCATGAGCTACACGAGAATTTCAAGAAGCTCGTTCGGGACCGGCGCGGTAAAAGGCTGAAAGGCCTGCGTAGCCGAATATTCTCTGGCGAAGTGTTCACCGGTGCTGAGGCAGTGAAAATGGGTTTAATTGACGGCATCGGCGATGCGCGGACTGTCCTGCGGGCACGGTTCGGGAATAACGTAAAGCTGCGGATGTTTGCGGTTAAGAAAAAGCGCTTGGGCGCACTGTTTGGGCTGAACAGTACCTCAAGTGAGTTTGGTGGTGGTGATCTGGCGGATTTGCCGCGCGGTTTGCTTTCTGCCGTTGAAGAGCGACTGTGGTGGAATAAGTTTGGGCTATGATTAATCTAATTTGGAGAGAGACCCGTGCCCATGAGTAACGAGCACCGTCAAAAATTACAGGCGTTTCGCGAAAGCATTGATAACATCGATGCTGCCCTTGTTTTTATGTTAGCTGAGCGCTTTAAAATCACCAAAGCTGTTGGCTATTACAAAAGTGAAAATGATCTGCCGCCCGCCGACCCAGCCCGTGAAGATGAGCAGATCGAACGGTTGCGTGCCCTTGCGAAAAGCGCTAATCTAGACCCGGAATTTAGTGAGAAGTTTCTACACTTTATCATCCGTGAAGTAATCCAGCACCATGAGCGTATCCGTGAAAGCGGCAACCTATAACAATCAACTGTATTTTCAGGAAAATTCATGACAATTGACGGCCCCGAGCAGCTGGAAAAGCTGAAAATTATTGGTGCAATTTGCCGCGATATACTGGCAGCCATGGGCGCCGCAGTTCGTCCCGGCATTACACCTCGCGAATTGGATGAGATGGGCGGCAAGATGCTGGAAGAGGCTGGCGCGCGCTCAGCGCCAATGCTGGCGTATGAGTTCCCTGGTTTCACATGTATTTCGGTGGGCGACGCTGTGGCGCACGGTATCCCCGGTGATATCCCGCTTATTGAGGGCGACCTGATCAATATCGATGTATCGGCTGAGAAAGACGGCGTGTTTGCAGATACTGGCGCTAGCTTCCCTATTGGGAAAATCTCGCCGCGCCTGCAGAAATTGCTCGACACAACAAAGGCAGCGCAGCGCAAGGCTATGTTTGCAGCGCGTGCGGGCCAGCGCGTTAATGTTGTTGGAAAAACTGTTCAAAAAGAAGCCTACAAGCATGGCTTTCAGATCATTGAAGGGCTGAACGGCCACGGTGTTGGTGGCTGGATCCACGAAGAACCAACAGTGCCAAACACCTACAATCCGTCTGACCGCACTGTGCTTCATGAAGGGCAGGTACTGACGATTGAACCGTTTTTAACAACAGGCAGCCGCCACTATGTTGAAGATGAGGACGGTTGGACGCTTCGCCTTTCGGAAGGCGGGCACGGCGCCCAATTTGAGCATACTTTTGTGGTCACAAATGGCGTGCCCATCGTGGTTACTGAATAAGCTTGAAAAAACAAGGTAATCAGGCGCTTGACCGGGCCTTTTGCTGCCGTTAGGTTGCAGCCAAATATCACTTTTTAAATTCGGATTTAAGCGGCCGCTATGACAGTTAATTTCTCTACTAAAGGCGGAATGCCTTTCCAGACAATGATCCTCACGCTTCAAAGCTATTGGGCGGATCATGGCTGCCTGATTTTGCAGCCGCACGATATGGAAATGGGCGCAGGCACATTTCACCCGGCGACCACACTGCGCGCCCTTGGGCCTGATAGCTGGAAAGCTGCCTATGTGCAGCCGTGCCGAAGGCCAACGGATGGTCGGTATGGTGAAAACCCGAACCGCTTGCAGCATTATTACCAGTTTCAGGTGATCCTTAAGCCTAGCCCGGCTGACATGCAGGCGCTTTATCTGGGCAGCTTGGAAGCCATTGGTATCGACAGCAAACTGCATGATATCCGCTTTGTTGAAGATGATTGGGAAAGCCCAACGCTCGGCGCTTGGGGTCTCGGCTGGGAAATCTGGTGCGACGGTATGGAAGTCAGCCAATATACCTATTTCCAACAGGTTGGCGGCATTGAATGCAAGCCGGTCTCTGGCGAGCTTACATATGGTCTCGAACGCCTAGCTATGTTTGTACAGGGTGTGGACAGTATTTACGAGCTTGATTTCAACGGCAACGGCGTCACGTACGGTGACGTGTTCCTTGAGAATGAGCGCGAGCAGTCAGCTTATAACTTTGAGCATGCCACCACCGAAAAGCTGTTTCAGGATTTCAGCCAGGCACAGGCTGAATGCACCAAGCTTTTGGAGGCGGAACTTCCGCTCCCTGCTTATGAGCAGTGCATCAAATCCAGCCACACGTTTAATCTGCTTGACGCGCGCGGGGTTATCTCTGTTACCGAGCGGCAGGCCTATATTGGCCGCGTACGCGATTTGGCAAAAGGCTGCTGCGAGGCATGGGTGAAGAAATCGGCTGAACTAGCTGCTGGCACTAACGCCGTACGCTCTAAAGAAGGGGAGGCATAAAATGGCTGATCTCCTGATAGAATTATTCTCGGAAGAAATTCCAGCGCGCATGCAGGCGAAAGCCTCAGGCGACCTGAAGCGTATGATCACTGCTAGCCTAACGGATGCGGGGCTTACGTTTGAAGTTGCTGCAGCCTTTGCTACACCGCGCAGGCTCGCGCTTTCTGTAACGGGTGTGCCGACCTCAACGCCGGATATTAGCGAAGAACGCCGCGGTCCTAGCACACGTGCGCCGGAAAAAGCGCTTGAAGGCTTTATGCGCGGCGCAGGTGTGACACGCGACCAGCTTGAGGAACGCGAAGAGAAGAAGGGTACTTTCTTTTACGCCAAAATTGAAAAGCCGGGCCGGGCCGCGACTGAAGTAATTGCCGAAGCCGTAGAAGCTGCCGTACGCAACTTCCCGTGGCCAAAATCACAGCGCTGGGGCGCGGGCGCTCTAAAGTGGGTGCGGCCGCTGCATTCTATCATCTGCGTCTTTGGCGGTAATATAGTTAAGTTTGAAATTGAAGGTGTGCAGGCCGGCAATTATACGCAAGGGCACCGCTTTATGGCACCCGAGCCTTTCACGGTTTCTGATTTTGGCGATTATAAAGCCAAACTTCTTGACCATAATGTTATTCTTGATCCAGCACGCCGTGCGACGTTGATCGCCGATACTGCACAAACGCTCGCATCCGCTGCTGGTCTCGAGCTCGTGGCAGATCGCGGCTTGCTTGAAGAAGTGGCGGGCCTTGTTGAATGGCCAGTGCCAATGATCGGTAAGTTTGATCCTGATTTCCTCGCGGTGCCGGAAGAGGTACTGATCCTGACGATGAAGAAGGATCAGAAGTATTTTGTGACGCGCGACCCGGCCACAGGCAAGCTTGCCAATAAATTCATCTTCGCTGCCAACATCGAACCAACCGATGACGGCACGGCCATCACGCAGGGTAACCAGCGTGTGCTGGCCGCGCGCCTTGCAGATGCCAAATTCTTCTGGGAGCAGGACCTTAAAGGCAAGCTCGATGATAATCTGGGCGCGCTGAAAGACATAGTGTTCCATAAAGACCTCGGCATGGTTTCTGACCGCGTTGAGCGGATGAAGAAACTGTCGCGTTATCTGGCCGGCTTCATCGACGGCTGTGATGCTGACCAAGCCGAGCGCGCTGCAGAACTTGCCAAAGCAGATCTGGTGTCAGGCATGGTAAATGAATTCGCTAGCCTTCAAGGGACAATGGGTCGCTATTACGCTCTTGCTCAAGGCGAGGCTCAGGCTGTAGCTGACGCTGCACGCGATCATTATGCGCCAGCAGGCCCGAATGATGCGTGCCCATCTGCGCCCGTTTCTGTGGCGGTGGCGTTGGCTGAAAAGTTAGATACTCTTGTTGGGTTCTTTGGTATTGACCAAAAGCCAACGGGTTCAAAAGACCCGTTTGCACTGCGTCGCTCTGCGCTTGGTATAATTCGGTTGATTACCGAAAATAACGTGCGTCTGGAATTGCAGGCGGTTCTGGCAGCTGCTTTGCTTGGGTACCTCGATCAAGGTAACGTACTGATACGGGCCAAAATTGATGAAAAAATGCACGGTACAGCGGATGACCTTGAAGTAGCATTGGGTGTTGCAATAGGTGTTCATAGAGGTGCAGAACTCCTCTCATTCTTTGGTGACCGGCTCAAAGTGCAGCAACGCGATAAGGGCGTTAGGCATGATTTGATTGATGCTGTGTTTGCCAAAGGCGATGATGATTTGGTGCGCATTCTTGACCGTGTGGCGGCCCTTTCCGCAGCGCTTGAAACAGATGACGGCGTTAACTTGCTGGCGGGTTACAAGCGGGCGGCGAACATCCTGCGCATTGAAGAGAAAAAAGACGGCAAAGCTTACGATCAGTCTGTGGATATGGCGCTGTTAACGCTTGCTGAAGAAAAATCGCTTCATATTGCTCTTAAAGACGCAAAGGCCGAAGCCGAGGCGGCGCTTACGGATGAAGACTTTGAAAAGGCGATGGCCGCTCTATCTACTTTAAGAGTGCCGATCGATGCCTTTTTTGAGGCAGTGATTGTAAATGCTGATGAGGCGGATATTCGGGCAAACCGATTGGCGCTTCTTTCTGAAATTCGGTCTGCGGTGAATACCGTGGCTGATTTTGGCCTGATTGAAGGCTAGCAAGGCTGCGGCCTTGCATTTTAAAACCGGGGCCTGACCAGAAAACATAAACGGGTCCTTATATATTTTTAGCGTGCACGGTGGGGCAAACCAGCGCGCGACCAAGGACTGCTTCAATATGACCAAATGGGTTTACAGTTTTGGTGATGGTTCGGCTGATGGCCGGGCTGATATGAAAAATCTACTAGGCGGCAAGGGCGCGAACCTTGCTGAAATGGCGTCGCTCGGCCTGCCCGTGCCGCCGGGCCTGACAATCCCCACAGAAGTTTGCACCTATTATTACAAAAACGGCGGCAAGTACCCGGATGCCCTTGAAGGCGCCGTGGACGCAGCCGTTGAGCAAATCGAAAAGCTCGTTGGCGCGAAATTTGGTGATGCTAGTAACCCGCTTCTGGTTTCTGTGCGCTCAGGCTCCCGCGTTTCGATGCCGGGCATGATGGATACAGTCCTCAATCTTGGCCTTAACGATGAAACAGTACTTGGTCTTGCCAAGAACAGCGGCAACGCACGGTTCGCATGGGACAGCTACCGCCGCTTTATTCAGATGTATTCTGACGTCGTGCTGGGTGTTGATCATTATCACTTTGAAGAATTGATTGAGATCCACAAGGAAGACAAAGAAGTTGATCTGGATACGGATCTGAATGCTGACGACTGGAAATCGTTAGCGATTGCCTTCAAAGCCAAAGCTGAAAGCGAGCTTGGCCACCCGTTCCCGCAGGATGTGCGCGAACAGTTGTGGGGCGCCATCGGTGCCGTATTTGGCAGCTGGCAAATTGACCGCGCCAAAACATACCGCCGCTTGAATAATATCCCTGAAGAATGGGGAACCGCTGTCAACGTACAGGCGATGGTTTTTGGTAATATGGGCCAAACATCGGCTACGGGTGTTGCTTTCACACGTGATCCAGCAACAGGCGAAAATGAATTTTACGGCGAGTATCTGATCGATGCGCAAGGTGAAGATGTGGTAGCGGGTATCCGCACGCCGCAGAACTTGACCAAGCGCGCCCGCGAAGCCGCGGGAAGCACCGCGCCGTCGATGGAAGAGGCAATGCCCGAGGTGTTCAGCGAGCTTGCTGATGTATTCCGCAAGCTGGAAGGCCACTACCGCGATATGCAGGATATCGAATTTACCGTGCAGAACGGTAAGTTATGGATGCTACAAACACGCGCCGGAAAACGCACCGCGAAAGCTGCGCTAAAAATCGCTGTCGAAATGGTGGCTGAGGGTCTGATTGACGAGAAGACTGCGGTACTGCGTGTTGAGCCTGCATCGCTCGATCAGCTGCTGCATCCAACACTTGACCCTACCGCAAAACGCGATATTTATGTGCGCGGCTTGCCTGCCTCGCCAGGCGCTGCCACCGGCGCTGCCGTGTTTGACAGCAACGATGCCGAGGCATGGGCCAAAGACGGCAAGGCCGTCATACTTTGCCGTACAGAAACATCACCTGAAGATATTCACGGCATGCATGCAGCCAAAGGTATTTTAACCGCGCGCGGAGGCATGACCAGCCACGCAGCTGTTGTGGCTCGCGGCATGGGTAGACCATGTGTGTCGGGCGCAGGACAACTGCGCATCGATAGCACCGGAACATTCATGACCTGCATGGGCCGCGAGATCAAAAAGGGCGATATTATCACCCTTGATGGCTCTACTGGTGAAGTGATGGTCGGTGAGGTGGAAACACTTCAGCCTGAGCTTTCTGGCGAATTTGAAACCCTGATGGGTTGGGCGGACCGGTACCGCACCATGGCTGTGCGTACCAACGCAGACACTCCAGCTGATACGAAAACGGCGCGCGAATTCGGCGCGGAAGGCATTGGCCTTTGCCGGACAGAGCATATGTTCTTTGATGCGGATCGTATTATTGCGGTGCGTCAGATGATTTTGGCGGAAGATCTCGAAGGCCGTAAAATAGCGCTGGCAAAACTGCTGCCGATGCAGCGCGATGATTTTGAAGCGATATTCAAAATTATGCACGGTCTGCCGGTAACAATCCGGTTGCTTGACCCGCCGCTACATGAATTTATGCCGCGCGAAGATGCCGAGTTTGCAGACGTGGCCAAGGCATTGGAGATCGACGTGATCTCGCTGCGTCGTCGTGCTGCTGATTTACACGAATTTAATCCGATGCTCGGCCACCGCGGCTGTCGCTTGGGTGTTACCTACCCAGAGATTTATGAAATGCAGGCGCGAGCAATCTTTGAAGCCGTGGTTGCAGTAGCAGCTGAGACGGGCGAAGCGATTGTGCCTGAGATTATGATACCGCTCGTGGCGACCGAGAAAGAATTGGAAATACTGCGCGAGCGTGTTGAAGCGGTGGCAGAAGAAGTGTTTGCAGAAAAAGGCGCGCGCGTTGACTATCTGATTGGCACCATGATTGAGCTGCCGCGTGCTGCATTGCGCGCTGCAAAAATTGCCAATGCCGCTGATTTCTTTTCGTTCGGTACCAATGATTTGACGCAAACAGCAATTGGTATCAGCCGCGATGATGCTAGCCGTTTCCTTGATGAATATGTCAAAAAGGGCATTTTCGCGCAGGACCCGTTTGTGTCAATTGACCAGGACGGCGTTGGTGAGCTAGTTAAAATTGGCGCGGAACGTGGCCGTTCAACAAAATCTGATTTAAAGCTCGGAGTGTGCGGCGAACACGGCGGTGACCCGGCGTCGGTCGAGTTTTTCCACGGCATTGGACTTGATTATGTATCCTGCTCGCCTTTCAGAGTGCCGATCGCGCGGTTGGCGGCAGCACACGCAGCGCTAAAAGCTGAGTAGCCTAGCTTTCTCAGTCGCGAGCCTAAGTGCCAAACGCATACAGTAGTGATACTACGATCGCTACTGTGATACCCAGTATCAGCATATTTTTCTTATCGTGCTCAGCGTTGAGGGCCTTTTGGCGCTCATTCTTTTTGCTGCGTTTCTTCGATTTGCTCATCACCGGTTCTCCCCATAAGATCTATTAAGGCAGAGAAATGCCGACGGTACAAGCAACCCCCTATTCAGATGTGAGTTTTAGAGACGCTGGTTTGTCGTTAACAACGATGCCCGCGTCACTGTATTCAAGCCTGAAATAAGCAAGCGCAAGGCCGCCAGATACAGTGCGTACATCACCGGCTGCTTTGCCTTCTGTTGTCATGATTTTATCGCCCATTGAAGCCGGGCCGCTTAGTTCTATAGGGGTGAGAGACTTTTTGAGGGTGCCGCGATGTTTCATGCGAGCGGTCAATTCCTGGCCGACGTAACATCCTTTAGTGAAGGACACACCGTTTAACTTCTCCGCATTTGTTTCAAGCCAGAAATATTTTTCAGTCATGATATCCAGGCTGCCGTCTGGCACGCCGTGACGGATACGTCGTTTGTCATAGGTGGATTGGTCGAGTGTCTTTGTATTGCTGACTGGAGGGGAGTTTGAAATTACCCGTAATTCCAATGCTTTGTGGCGCGGGTCAGCATAGCATGTGCCGGTTTCCGTGTCGCCGCCCCACAGCGCCCACACGCAGGAACCTTCCACGGTGATGGTTACATCCGCGCGCATTTTGTACATGGTCAGGCGCTGCATCAGGGCAGTTGATCGCTCGGCTTCCACATCAAGCAACAAATCGTTGCCTTCGGCCACGATGATCATATCATATAGAAACTTGCCTTGAGGTGTTAACATCGCCGCATAAACTGCCTTGCCGGGCGCGACCTCAGCCACATCATTTGTCACAAGGCCTTGCAAAAAGTCCCGAATGTCATTGCCGTGAAGGCGTAAAACAGCCCGGTTTTCAAGCTTCAGAAGATGAGCGGTCATGCGGCGTCCTGTCGAAAAAAAAGTAAAGCGCAACTGTTGTGATCAAATAACAAATCCGGCTTCAGTTACAAGGGATGATTTCTTGCCTAAAGTTGACCGCAGCGCGGAAATAGACCAATCGCCGCATTTTGATCAATTATAGTTTAGTGAAAATTGTGCCAAAGATCCTATTTTATCGTCAGATCGTCCCCTTGCGGACTTACTTTTGTTATATTCGGGGTGCCGTTCATCACATTTCCTTGAATATTCACTAAATAACAATGCTTTGGGCGGTTTTGAACGCTTGATCCTTTGAAAAACGCGCACTATAGTCACTGCGAATGAAACCTTGTGTTTGCGGGGTATTGCGACAAGCACAAGTGTAACAACTGTATTTTCTGGGGAAACCCATCCTTTGGAGGGAGCAACTATGACGTCCTTGCGCCTGGGCAAAAACATCGCCATCATTACTGCGGCAGCATTAGTGTTAGCGGCATGTTCTAAAGAGCCTGAAGTCGAAACAGATAACACTGAAACGGCTGCTGTTGTGGAAACACCTACTGCGCAGCCTGATCCGGTTGAAACTCCTACGATTGAGCAACAAGAGCTCGATAAGTGGAAAGGCCGGAGTCAAAATGGCGTGGAGGCTTACGCTGGCGCTGACCGTGTATTCTTCGAATATGATAGCTCTGATCTGACTGACCGTGGCCGTCGTGTTCTTGGTAAACAATCAGAGTGGCTGATGCATTACACTAGCGTTCGCGCGACTATTGAAGGTCACTGCGACGAACGTGGTACTCGCGAATATAACCTTGCTCTTGGTGCACGCCGTGCAACGGCTGTGAAGAACTATCTTGTGGCGCTTGGCGTTCCTGCCAGCCGCTTGAATACAATCAGCTACGGTAAAGAACGTCCGGCTGAAGCTGGTAATTACTCCCAGAACCGGCGCGGTGTGTTGGTTGTTCAGTAAGCTTTTTGGCTAGCTGCTAACAATCAAGGCGTTTGTAAAGACAAAGAGCCCCGTGTCCGGATTTCCGGGTGCGGGGCTGTCTTTTTATGACCGTATTTTTTTAGGTATACTAAGAACCCTTTACTATTCAGCTGGCTTCAGGAGACCAAAACAATGAAAAGACTTCTTATTTTGCCTTTGATGATGGGCGCAGTGTTTTTCCCATCAACAGAAGTTTTGGCTCAGTCCAGCAGTGCCGTGAATAGTGCCAAAATAATAGTGCTTGAACGGCAGGTGCAAACGCTGCGCACCCGGCTTGGCATTAATCCAGCGGCACCAAACAATAGCCAGGGCATCACAGCGCAGCCGGCAAACCAGCGGCTAGTGGCCGATCTGCTTGCTAAGGTGGGTGCACTTGAAGCGCAAATTCGGCGTATGAATGGCCGCCTTGAAGAATTTGAATATGCACAGCGCCAGATGCAGGAAGCGCTGGAGGCAATGCAAAAAGATATGTCTCTGCAGCGCGAGGAATTTGCGCGGGCAGGGTCTACAGGGGTTGCAGGACAGAATGCGCGGCCCTCGGGCACAGGCGCTGTCGCGGCTACCTCAGCAACGGGCCCTGCGAACAACGATGGCGGCGAGACCTTGGCTGAACCAGAAACACCTTCTGTAAGATTACCGACTGGCGACGCCGCTGAACAATATAAATATGCTTTTGCTTTTGTACGGAAAAATGACCTAACTAGTGGCCGGTTGGCGCTTGAGCAGTTTGTGGCGGCCAATACCGGCGACGTTAGGATAGGGGACGCGAAATTCTGGCTTGGGCGCATTCATTTGCGTGAAGGGCGAAATGGGCAGGCTGCGCAACATTTTCTCGCCCTTATTGAGGACCATCCAAACCACGCCAAGCGTACGGACGCGCTTGTGGACCTGGCTGATGTTCTCATTAAACTCGACGGGACTGATGATGCGTGTAATGCGCTCGCTGAATTTAGGCGCGTGGGCGATAAGGCCTCGGCACGGGTGAAAACACGTGCTGATCGGTTGTCACAGTCCGCACGCTGTAATTAGCAAAAGTCGGCATAGGGCCAGAATTATGAAAAGCAGCGACCTCACTGAGGCTTTGGTTGAAGCTGAGATGGTACGGCTTGGTGTTCCCGCAGGAAACCGCGTTGCGATTGGCGTATCCGGGGGCGCAGACAGTACTGCGCTGTTGCTGTTGTTGCATGAGAGGTTCGATGTAACTGTTTTGACGGTGGACCACGGACTGCGTACGGCTTCGACAGGAGAAGCTGTGTCCGTTGGTGCTTTCTGCGAGAGCTTATCTGTGCCACATCATATTTTGACGTGGGAGGGCGAAAAACCTTCCGCCAACATACAGGCCGAAGCTCGGAACGCCCGCTATAACTTGATGTCCCGCTGGTGCCGAGAAAATAATGTAGCCTATCTTGCTGTTGCGCATCATATGGATGATCAGGCTGAGACAGTCCTGCTTCGCTTGGCGCGGGGCAGCGGCGTTTATGGCCTTGCAGGTATGGCGAGCACGCGGGAGCTGGAAAATGTAACTCTTGTTCGCCCGCTTCTTGCGACCCCAAAAAGTGATTTAATTGATTATCTTGAGGAACGCTCAATACCTTGGATAGAGGATCCAAGTAACCGATCAACAGCTTATGATCGGGTGCGTATACGCCAGATGTTGGCCGACCCGCCGGTTGAAGGATTGCGAAGCCGTAGGCTTGCAGCTACGGCGTCCAGACTTCGCCGGAGCCGCGATGCGCTTGAATATTATGAGGCTCGCTGGCTGGAGGCTTATGCCCAGTCCTTTAATACCGGTCATGCAGTATTGTCTTACGAGGCGCTGAGCAGTGCGCCAGAGGAAATAGTCTTGCGAGGGGTCGCAGAATTATGTCGATTCGCAGGTAACGGCGACTATGTCCCTCGAATGGAGAGATTAGAGCGCCTATGCACCGAACTGCGTAATGCGGCCTTTCGTGGGCAAACTTTGATCGGCGCACAGATTGTTCCGCTTGACGGTGACCGTTTCCTCTTTTGTCGCGAGGCTGCTCAGTTGCCTAGCCCGTCTGACCTAACTAGCTACATTCATTGGGATAATCGCTACAAACTAATTGCGACGGGCAACCTTGATGGCTATAAATTGAAGCAACTAGGCCCGGAAGGTTGGTTATATTTAAAAAAATCAGCACCGGAATTTCTTGTATTAGACGTGAAAAGGGTGGTGGCCATGTCGCTTCCTGCAATTTTTGATGCGTCTGGTTTGCAGGTTGTTCCCCATTTAGGATATAGTAGAACAAACGCTATTGCGGTATCGGTGACACACACGCGAGAGGTCCTGACAAAAAAGTGAGCCATAATCGAGTGATTGCCCTTGTACCGCGGGGTATGTCGCTTATTTCAATAAGTAAGACTCAATATAATACTAAAGCTGATAATGCGCGATCTTATAGCGCAACGGCAGAGGGAAGGCAGTATAGTGAATGGTATAACGAGAAATGCACTTGTTTGGGGATTAATAATTATCCTTCTGTTGGTGCTTTTCCAGACGTTTCAGGGCAGCGGAAACCGCGCCGAGGAAACCAGCTACAGTCAGTTTTTGAACTCGGTCCAGCAGGGCAGCGTTAAGCAGGCTACGATTACAGGCCAAGATATACTTTATGTGGACGGTGGGGCGCAAAAATCTACTGTGAAGCCGATGTTTGACGAACAGCTTTACGAGATTTTGCGGGCCAACAGTGTCGACATAACTGAAGTGAAAGCTGAGCAAGGCTTTTTAAAAGGCCTGCTCTTTTCAATGCTACCGTTCTTGCTGATCATCGGCGTTTGGATATTCTTCATGCGCCAGATGCAAGGCAAAGGCGGCGGTGGCGGCGCAATGGGGTTTGGTAAATCCAAAGCTCGTTTGCTGACTGAAGACAAAGGTCGTGTGACGTTTGAAGACGTAGCAGGCATTGAAGAGGCTAAAGAAGAGCTCGAAGAGATCGTCGATTTTCTTCAGGACCCTGAGAAATTCGAACGCGTTGGCGGTAGAATTCCAAAAGGTGCGCTGCTGGTAGGCCCTCCAGGTACCGGTAAAACATTGCTTGCGCGCGCGATCGCTGGCGAAGCTAATGTACCTTTCTTCACAATATCAGGCTCTGATTTTGTGGAAATGTTTGTGGGTGTTGGTGCTAGCCGCGTCCGCGATATGTTTGAGCAAGGTAAGAAAAACGCACCGTGCATTATCTTTATCGATGAGATTGACGCTGTCGGACGGCACAGGGGCGCGGGCCTCGGTGGCGGTAATGATGAGCGGGAGCAGACATTGAACCAGTTATTGGTTGAGATGGATGGTTTCGA
>NVTU01000008.1 GCA_002401685.1 Kordiimonadales bacterium | reverse complement strand
CTCAGCTTTTTCGATCGCTTCTTCTGTAGTGCCGGTTTTGCGGCATTCATCGATAAAAGCCGCAAGCTCAGCATTGTCTTCAGCCAATTTAGCCGCCAGCGGATGGTCGGGAGAAATCGCACAAAAGCTAGCGCCGTAGAGTGTATCAGGGCGCGTGGTATAAACCGGCAAATCTTCGCCTGTTTCCGTGATCTCAAAAGTAACTTTCAACCCTTCCGAGCGGCCAATCCAGTTTTCCTGCATCAAGCGCACTTTATCTGGCCAGCGGTCAAGGTCACTGAGGCCATCAAGCAGTTCATCGGCAAAGTCAGTAATTTTGAGGAACCACTGCGATAGTTTGCGGCGCTCAATCAGCGCGTCAGACCGCCACCCGCGGCCATCAATAACCTGCTCGTTTGCCAGAACCGTATTATCAACCGGGTCCCAATTCACAAGGCTTTCTTTACGGTACACAAGGCCAGCGTTATAAAAATCGATAAACAGCTGCTGTTCTTTGCCGTAATATTCCGGGTCGCATGTTGCGAACTCGCGGCTCCAGTCAATCGCCAACCCAACCGGTTTTAACTGATCACGCATGTTGGCAATATTGTCGTACGTCCAATCGGCGGGATGCACCTTGCGCTCCATCGCCGCATTTTCTGCTGGCATACCAAACGCATCCCACCCCATCGGGTGTAGCACTTCGTAGCCTTGCGCCTTGCGGAAGCGCGCAACCACATCACCAAGCGTGTAGTTACGCACATGGCCCATATGAATACGGCCAGACGGATAAGGGAACATCTCAAGCACATAATATTTGGGCTTGTCAGAGGTTACGTTGGTTTTAAACGTCTCGGCCTCAGCCCAAACTTTTTGCCATTTGGCTTCTGTAACCTTTGCATTATAGCGCGACATGGTTTTCTTCTCGTAAAATAATCTGAAACTACGGGTGAGCCGAACACGTTGGGCAACTTAAAAAAGAGAGCCCAACTGGCTCTAAAAGGATGTGGCTGGAAAAACCAGCCACACGTATTATAGGCGCTTCAACAAGTTCCTGCCGCGGCAGGAATAGTGCCGGCGGTATTATAAATTCTCGTCGAGGCGCATGCGGCGAGCCGCTGTTAGAATTGCTTCTTCAATCTGCAACTCTGTAGACGCTTCTACGGGAACACTAATCCAGTTGCCTGTACGCAGTTCCTGCCGGGCAACGGAAACTTTAAACCCGTCTGAACGCAGCGCTTGTGTCAGGAAGCGAACCGCAACCTTCACGCGCTCATTTGGCGCGTCAGGCGTTGAATACCAATCGGTTACAATGATGCCACCTGAAGCCTCAACTTGGTCGATCGGCATAAAGGAAAGTGTCTCGAGCGTTGCTTCCCACAAAAATCCATTGATGGACATTGCAGTTGTGCGCGGCGCAAATCTACTGGTCTCGCTTTCGCTACTACCAAAAATGCCCGAGATCGTACTACAAGCCCCCAGAGTTAACGTGACGGAAAGAACGATCAATGATCGGGTAAATTTTTGCATACTACACCCCGTAGAGAAGTTGTTTTTTTCAACTGACCCTACCAACAATGACTTTGGGCCATCGTGGTGGATCAAAAAAGCTTAAAGCGCGTTATAAACGTCCGCGCGGTCAGTTACTAGTCAGAAATACGGTCAAAGAATGGCAGACCGTGGTATGAAGGACACAACTCATCTCATTTTTGTCGCCGGTCTTGCCAGATTACGCCATCATTAGGTACTATGTAACAGAGTATGGTTTGGTATTAGGATTCTGGTTTCCGTGAACAAAATGTTGAAAATCGGCGTTACAACGCTTTTGGTGGTAGGTTTTTCCCTACCGTCTTTCGCGCGCGACGATAAGAAACGCTTTGAAAGCTCAGGGTTTCTCAAGACTTTAGACGCCTTTATCGCTGAACAAAAAGCAAAACAGCGCGGCTTGGTTAAAGACGAAGAAATATCGTCCTTGAAGGAATTACGCCTCACTTTAAGGCCTAATTCGGATCAAAATCGCAGCTTTTTTCAACTAAGTGATTCGCCTTCGCGTAATACACTTGGCGGGAAAAAACTTTCTGCCAGCGAAGATCTTTTTTCTCTCCTGAACGAAAAAGGGCAATTGCGAGGATCTAACACCCAAGATTATATTGCGACCGAAGGCCAATTTAGCTTGTCGTTCGGCGGCGATAAAGAAGACGAGACTGATCGAGGGTTTGAAATTTCACTCGAAAGCGCCCTTCGTCTTACGCCGGATGATTTACAGAGCGCCTTGGGCTATACGAATACCGGGCTGACAAACCGTGAAGACAATGTCGGAGTGACACTAGGATATGCGGGTTTTGGCGTTGATGCTTCCGTCACCCGCCAGACTAGTATTTTCGAAGCTGAATCTTTTTCATACGATCTCGGCTTTTCTTATCAGGCAAGACGCTGGGGTGCCCGGCTTTCCCTTAGCGAATATAGAGAGGGTGCCGACCTTTTCGGGATTGATAATGAAACCCGCAGCATCGTTTCGGTGGAACTTGGTGCAAGTTACCGGCTAACCAACAGAATCGGAATTCGGGGCGGAGTTCGGTACTTTGGCTATGGGGATCAGTGGCTCGCGAACCCTGAAGCTGGTGAAAACTCACAGATGATTTTCCTCGGCGGGCAACTCAAGTTCTAGTTTATTTAGGTCCTGCCCAGCTTTGCGGAAGTTTGGGCTTCAGTCCTAATCCTCTTTTTAAACGGTCTTTGCCCCTATAATCCTGCAAGCGCTCCTATCGCAGCAATTCCCAGCAACCCTAATCCTCTAAGCTGCGACGCGGTCTCTGGTTTTACACCGCCAAGAGCGACCAGCGGCACCTTTACGCTATTTGCTAAGCGCGCCAACCGGTGAACGCCGATCGTTTTTGCCCCTGGATGACTATTCGTTTTAAACACCGGTGAAACCAAGGCAAAATCAACGTTAAGCATCTGGGCTCGTAGCAGAGCGCGCCTACTATGACAGGCCGCGCTCACAAGCCCAAAACCGCCGATGTTAGGCATTCTCTCTAACTGGTATTCTGGCAGGTGCACACCGTCAGCACCCACCAGCCGCGCGAGTCTAATATCCCCCGCCACCAGCAAAAACTGGGTGCAGGCATGCGTCTCTTTTCTCAACCGCTTCGCAAGGCCCGTTCTGTCAGCATGATCATAGTCGCGGCAAATAACGATAGAACCGGCAGGTAATTGGCGACAAACCGAAACTGGGTCGGCAACACGGCTTTGGTCCGTTACAAAGATTAAATTCGGCACATCAGCCGCGCGGCCAAGCCGAAGTGCTCTGCTAATTGATCTTCTTTTCCAGCGTCTGTTCGCAGTCATTTTAGCCTTTTGCCTCGACTTGATGGGCTGTCCTGCCTATCACATAGCTTATAGACCCCAAAGCATTAAGCCGCCCAATAATTGAGATAAGCCCCAACAATTGAGATAAGCCAATGTCCAGCAGCCTTCAGTCCCAGATCGAAGAAAATATCGCGCAAATTCATCAAGATATTGCCGCCATGCAAAAACACACTGACCTGCCGGGACCGCAGCCACGGCTTATCGCGGTATCAAAAGTGCAGCCAAAAGAGCGCATAATTGCATCGCTTGAAGCAGGACACCGCGTGTTTGGCGAAAACAAAGTACAGGAAGCCAGCGAGAGATGGTCAGCGCTTAAGCCCGATTATCCGGAAGTAGAGCTCCACCTGATCGGCGGCCTGCAAACCAACAAAGCAAACAAAGCTGTCGCGCTTTTTGACGTTATTCAAACCCTTGACCGTATCAAGCTGGCCAAAGCGCTTGCAACGGAAATGGAAAAGCAAAACCGGCAGCTACCCGTGTTCATACAGGTTAATACCGGTGAAGAAGACCAAAAAGGCGGATGTCTACCAAGCGACCTTACCGAGCTTGTAAAAGCAGCAAAAGACCTAGGGCTAAATGTCATTGGACTGATGTGCATTCCTCCTGCAGGCGACGACCCAACGCTCCATTTTGCACTTCTGAACAAACTGGCTAAAAGATATGGGCTCGAGCGGCTGTCGATGGGCATGAGCAGTGATTTCGCCCTTGCAGCCACAATGGGCGCAACTGACATACGGGTTGGAACCGCTATTTTTGGTGAACGCGATTACAGCTAAGCAATTCGACCTTGATTTGATCGTCTGGTTTTGCGAGACGCAATAACTGCCGTAGAGCTGGAGCTTTCAAAGCCACGCAGCCTGCGGTAGGGCCAAAATCATCCCGCGCGACATGGATAAATATTGCACTGCCTAGACCGGGGACCACAGGCTCATCATTATGGCCAATAACAATGACCAGGTCGTACAGGCTATCATGCCGCCACATCTTCTCGTGACCGCCGCCATAAGGGAGTGACACCAGTGTGTTGTAGCGCCCGTCTTCCGATGCGTCGCACCAACCCATATCTGTTGATATGGCCGTACAGGGCAAACATGTTACCGGTTCTTCCTCTCGGTCCGGCCGGTAGTATACTCTCCGAAAAGGGTATGTTCCTGCCGGGCTTTTTCCGTCTCCCTCGCGGCCGCCACTAGCGGCAATCACACCGTTCTTGCCGAGCACACACGGCGCCTCAAATAGCGGCCCCACTAAAGTACCGAGCCGTATATCTGCTTCCGACGGAATAACCTGCCAAATGTTCATGGGGAGTTTCCTTAAACTCTGGGAAGTCTCGTGTGCTAAAGAAGATGGCCTGTGCGGTTTTTCTTCGTAGCGAGATAACCAGCATTATGGGGATTTGTCGGAAAGGCATGCTCGACCCGCTCGACAACCGTGATTCCGAACCGCTCAAGCCCCTCTACTTTATCGGGGTTATTCGTCATCAGCCTCACCGATTTAAAACCGAGCTGGTGCAGCATCTCAGCCGCCGGCGCAAAAATACGCTCGTCCACCTCAAAACCAAGCCGGGTATTTGCGTCAACAGTATCGTATCCCTGATCCTGTAAACTGTAGGCTTTCAACTTGGATACCAGGCCAATACCGCGGCCTTCCTGCGCCAGATACAACAGCACACCACCCCCAGTCTCTTCAATCACTTTGATCGCACCTCGTAATTGCTCGCCGCAGTCGCACTTTAGGGAGCCCAGTAGATCGCCCGTAAAACATTCACTGTGAATACGCATCAATACAGGATCATGGCGAGACGGATCGCCAATGATGATGGCAATATGCTCAACACCGCCAGTTTTGGGTCGGAAAGAAATCAATTTCGTTTTCTCAGCACCAGCCAGCGGTACATTTGCAGAGGCCACCTGCTTCAAAGCGCTAGCCTGAGTATAATCAACGGCGACGATGTCCGTGTCTAAAACACACAAATAGCCGTTATCCTTAGCACAGCCCTCAGCATCCTTTACTTCAGCAGCTAAAGCCGCCGGGAGCAGATGCGCCCACTTCACAATTTTTACAGCGGCTTTATCGAGTGTGGTCTCTCGGTGATCGATGCGCTCAAATGGACCACTAAGCGGGGCGGCTATATCAAGGGTGGGGTCCGCCAGCGCCGCCATATCGGCAGGCTTCATCCACGACGGCCGTGCAATCCGCACAACAGACCAGCCTTTGCCTGCCACTTTCAGCGTAAGGGCACGGTTGTTGGTCAAAAGAATAAAACTGCTATCAACAATAGTATCAAAGGCCGAGACCGAAGACACGTTAGCGTGTTCAGCGGGTAAGACCAAAAGCCCTGCACCGTCCGCCGTTTTCACAACAACAGGTAAGCCGCGCCTCAGATCACCAGCCGCGCGTTCGATGCCCCTAAGGATATGTTCTTCATCATTCATACCCATTATATAAACTGATTTTCTGCTTTTGCACGGATAGAAGCAATGCTTTGATAATTAACCGTTATCACTTAATATGACCCAAACGTTATTAGCTGTGATGTGAATTTCTGATTTCAGTTCATATATAGGGTCCATCACCGCATGATGTGGTGAAAAATTAGAAAATTATTCGTAGAAGGATAAAAGTATGGCCGTAAGAAAGCTTCTTCTCGTCGACGATGACGTTGACTTGCGTGAAAGCCTTGCTGAACAGCTAGCACTTTGTGATGAGTTTTCGACTGTCGAAAAGGGGACCGCAGCTGAGGCACTCGAATTCCTAAGCGAAAACCAGATGGATATGTTGATCCTGGACGTTGGCCTACCGGATATGGATGGCCGCGAGCTGTGCAAACGCATTCGCAAAAACGGTATATCAGTGCCAATCCTGATGCTTACCGGAAACACATCTGACGCCGATACTGTGCTGGGTTTAGACGCGGGCGCTAATGATTATGTTACCAAGCCTTTCAGTTTCACGGTGCTGCTTGCACGTGTGCGGGCGCATTTCCGCCAATATGAGCAAAGCGAAGATGCTGTGTTCGAAATTGGTCCGTACCAGTTCCGCCCTTCCGGCAAGATTTTGGAAGAGCAAGAAAGCGGTAAAAAAGTTCGCCTGACAGAAAAAGAAACTGCAATTTTGAAGTATCTTTACAAGGCTGGCGGAAAAGCCGTTGGCCGCGACGAGCTACTTGCAGAAGTATGGGGTTATAATTCAGGCGTTACCACGCATACGCTGGAAACGCACGTTTACCGTCTGCGCCAGAAGATCGAGCATGAGCCTGGTGTTGCCAGGCTTCTGATCACAGAACCTGGTGGTTATAGTTTGCAGGGTTTGTCAAACTAAGCCTGAAGCCAATCTAAAAATGCAAAAGCCGAATAGAGCGATCTATTCGGCTTTTCTATTGCGCTGGCAAAATCACGGATTCCATTCAGACCTGAACAACTGAGTTACAGGTCAAAATCCACCAGTACTGGCGCATGGTCCGAAGGTTTTACCCAGCCACGCACGTTCCTCAGCACTTCCATTTTCACGGCCTTGCCCTTCAGGCTTGGGCTCGTCCATACATGATCAAGCCTGCGGCCTTTATCGGCGGCTGACCAATCTTTTGCCCGGTAGGACCACCAGCTAAAAAGCTTTTCGTCCTTTGGTACAAAGTCCCGCATAATATCCTGCCAGTCGTGCGCATCCTTGATTTTCATCATCGCATCCACTTCTACAGGCGTATGCGAAACAACTTTCAGCAGTTTCTTGTGGCTCCATACATCTTCTTCGTACGGCGCAATATTAAGATCACCTACCATGATAGTTGGTGTATCCAGCTCCTCGGACCAAGTTGTCATCTCGTCCAGAAACTGCATTTTGTGGGCGAATTTTTCGTTGATCTCAACATCCGGCTCATCGCCGCCAGCGGGCACATAAAAATTATGCACCGTTGGGCCGTCCTTCAATTTGATCGCAATATGGCGGGCATCGCCTTTGCTGCACCAATCGATCTTAAAACTTTCATCAAACGGCTGCTTTGCCGCCGTCGCCACGCCGTGATGGCTTTTCTGACCGTGGATAGCCAGATGCGGCATGCCCAAGTCCTGAAAAAAGCCTTCTGGAAACATATGGTCCTGCACTTTGGTTTCCTGCAGGCACAGCACATCAGGGTCATAGTCCTTGATCAGTTTTTCAACAATATCAAGGCGCGCGCGCACGCTGTTAATGTTCCAAGTAATGATCCGCATGCCGTCCTCCGAAAACTATCGTTAAAAAATTAGAAAGCTGTTGCCGATAATGGCAATTGGCCAGTGGCCTGCTTCAAAAATCTGAAACCGTTTAACAAACGGGTGGTCGTCCTCGGGACTTGAAAGCCCTACAAGAACCGCTTGGTAGCAGGCCTGCGTCGCCGCACCCGACGCCGCGCGCACAAATTCTTCATCTGGTATCTGCAGAAACTCAACCATCTCGGCTGCGGCTTCTTCGATCACGGGCGATACGCTGGCCGCCACATGGGTCATCACCATCTCAAGTAGGTCTTCGTCAAGCACTCCGAGCACATCGCTTGTCAGGGCTGCGCGCTGCTGCTCTTCGGTTTCCCATGCCGGGCTATCATATTCTGTATTTTCTGCAGCGGCGGCAGCGTCTTCCCACATTGGCAAAAACACAGGATCCGCCTCAGGGAAACCGAGTAAATCGGCATAGTCCCTGGCAAAAATACGGGTCTCGTCCTGTGGGCGTTCACCAACAGACCGGAACCAACGCACGTTTTTTGCGACCTCAAGGAACGGCGCTACCGATTTCAGGCTTGGAAAGTCGTCAAAAAGATCGCCAATTTCGTCTTCGATGTCGCTCATGGTTTAGCCTATTTTGTTAAGTCTGACTAAGGCCTAACGGCTCCCAGCATAGGGCGCAAGGGAAAGCTTATAAATTCGGAAAGGCTCCTGACAAGTTTAAGTTTGGTGAACATTAATGGATCTTAGAACGGCACACGAAAGGGCCTTAACGGCGATGATTAAACACCGCATTTGAAGCTAGATCAGAACGTAAAATCATACTTTTGACTAAGCGCATCGTTATTCGGCGATTTTTCTCGCTTCACCACCCCAAAACTTAAGGCTTTTAACTTTACCGTTCTTGTCCCGGATGACCGATACATCGATCCCGGTCAGGGAGAAGATACTGGTATCGCTTTCAACAAAAAACCGAACATCAACAATGTGCTCCAGAAGGTTCATTTTTAGGTCTTTGCCGTCTTTCTTTATTTCCAAAAGAGCTTGGATCGGTTGTTTAACTTCGTAGGTACCAACTAAGGAATCTTGAAGCTCCTGTGAAAAGGGCAGGACAGTTTTCAGAATAGGCTGATAATCAGCCCATCCATAAATTTCATTAACTCTGCTTAGAATTTCGGAAGTTAGTACATCGCCAGCATCACTATTGGTCATAATAGCTATGCCGTCACCGGTTTCGGTATGAGCATAGAAATAAGACCGGAACCCTTCATTCCCACCCGTATGATAAAATGCTGTAAATGGCCCATCGCCTTCAAGATAAAAACCTATGCCCATTGAGTTCCATTGCGATGAGAGCATTTCGCCGACAGTTTCTTGGCTCCACAGAGTTTGCGCGGCGCCTTTCGCCGACAGCTGTATTGCCCCGGCAAAACGCATTAGATCAGACGGGGTGGTCCAAAGGCCAGCAGCAGCCATAGCGACATAGGTATAGGCACCTCCTTCAACAGGTTTCCCGCCCGAGCGGTGCGGGACAGCTGCGTTGGCGGCGAGATTGCCCGTTAGAGGCTGCGCGAACTGGCTGTGGTGCATGCCAAGCGGTTCAAAAACGAGCTGCTGCGCCAATGGGGGCAATGGGGTGCCAGATATGTCCCGTAAAGTTAGTTGAGCGAGTGTTGTGCCACCGCCGGAATACCGAAATTTGGTGCCAGGTTCTATATCAACAAGCACAGCTTCAGAATTCGAAGGTTTGGTCCCGTCTAGAAGAGCAGATATTGTGGGCACTGTCTCGCCGGATGCATAGCCAATAAATCCTTGAACGATTGTGCCGGCCGAATGACTTAACAGCCGCCTAAGAGTGACTGGCTTTTTTTCTTCCCATACATAGGTAGGCAACTGCCAGCTTTTCAGCAAATCATTTACGTTTGCGTCAAGGTCCAGCCCGTGCTGTTCGCGGTATTTCATCAGCACAGTAGCGAAAACTGGCTTTAAAATACTTGCGGCCTGAAACACTGTGTTTTCGTCTATTGGACAGTTACTTTCAAAATCAGTAACACCTGCAGTGTAAGTCCACACGACCTTGTGGTCTTGAAGGAAAGCGATCGAAACGCCAGGTACTTTGTGGAATCTCATGCGCTCTTCAAGGCTACTCAGCTGAGGCGGCGCGCCTTTTATGCGCACTATGGGCTGTAGGCCTTCGTATATCTTTGGGGTCTCGGTGCTTGGTGAGGTTTGCGCAAGTGCCAAATGCGATACAAATACGACGGTAGCTAAAGCAGTTTTAATTTTCAAAAGCATATAGAAACTCTCCCCAAAGAATGTCATTTCCCTATATCTTTAATGTATTTAGCGAGGCTTGTACATGCGTATGGATTCTCCGGAGTCCCCCGCGCAATCCAAAGAAAATATCGAAGTTCAAGAGTGGTGGGATTCGGAGCAGTACTACTCCAACATGATGGCACCTTCACAGTAAATGCGCGGCGCTACCGTCTAATATAGAACTGAATTGTCCTCAGACCAAAAGCTCAAGCATTACTAGCGGCGGCGTGGGCGCTTCGCCAAGCCACGTGGATCTTTGAATTTCCACAGGCTGGAAGCCAGTTCAACATTGGTCTGGTTGCCTGAAATAAGCACAGCCGTTTGCTGCCCTTGCGCCTCAAGCGCGAGCCAGCGCCCGAGGCCTTATCAGCAAGTAAAATTATACTTTTGGTCAAACGCTCCGTTATTCAGTTATTTTTGTTGCTTCAATACCCCAAAACTTCAGGCTTTTAACTTTGCCGTTCTCGTCCCGGACGACGGACATGTTGATCCCGGTTTTTGAGAAGATACTCGTATCGTTTTCAACAAAAAAGCGAACATCAACAATATGCTCCGGAAGGTTTATCTTCAGGTTCTTCCCACTTTTCCCTATCTCTAAAACCGCTTGGATTGGTTTGGTGATTTCGTAAGCACCAATCAAGGATTCTTGAATCTCCTGGGAATATGGCAGGGCACCTTTCAGAATGGGCTGATAGTCACCCCACTCATAAAATTCACTAACTCTATTTAGAATTTCGGTCATTAGGGCACTACCATTATCGCCGTTGGTCATAATAGCAATACCATCGCCAGTTTCGGTATGAGCGAAGAATTGCGCCCGGAACCCTTCGTTGGAGCCCCCATGGGAAAACGCAGTGATGGGCCCGTCACCTTTAAGAAAAAATCCAATGCCTACTGGGCTCATCTGAGGCGTGAGCATTTCGCTAACAGTTTCTTCGCTCCAAAGTGTTTGTCCGCTGCCCTTCGCCGAAAGCTGTACTGCACCCGCCAAACGCATTAGATCAGACGGGGTGGTCCATAGGCCCGCAGCAGCCATAGCTACATAGGTATGCGCACCTCCTTTGACTGCTTTACCACTACGGTAGTGTGGAAGGGCCGCATTTTTGGAGAGGTCACCCGTTATAGGCTGCGCGTACTGGCTGTGCTTCATGCCAAGCGGCTTAAAAATAAGTCGCTGCGCCAATTCGGGCAGCGGCGTGCCAGACTTGTCCTGCAAAGCCAATTGGGCGAGCGTCGTGCCGCCCCCCGAATACCGATATTTGGTGCCAGGTTCTAAATCTACAACAACGGCTCCAGAATTCGAAGGCTTAGACCCATCCAAAAGAGCCGTTATTGAGGGTACTTGCTCGCCTGAGGCATAGCCACCAAATCCGTGAACAGTGGTGCCAGCCGAATGGCTTAACAGCCGCCTTAGTGTAACAGGTGTTTTTTCTTCCCATTCATAAGGAGGTAACTGCCAGCTTGTCAGCAAATCATTGACGTTTGCATCAAGATCCAGGCCGTGTTGCTCGCGGTATTTCATAAGCACAGTAGCGAAAACTAGCTTCGAAATACTGGCCGCCTGAAACACCGTATTTTCGTCTATCGGCTGATTACTTTCAAAGTCGGTAACGCCGGCAGTGTAGGTCCACACAACCTTGTGGTCTTGCAGGAAAGCGATCGAAACACCCGGCACTTTGTGGAATTTCATGCGCTCTTCAAGACTATGCAGTTCTCGGGGGGCACCTTTTATGCGCACATTGCTCTGCAGCCCTTCAAATATCTTCGGGGCCTCTGGGCTTGATGCGCTTTGTGCATGTGCCAAATGCGATACAAGTACGACGGTAGCTAAAGCAGTTTTGATGTTCAAAAGCATACGGAAACCCTCCCCATAGAATGTAACTTCTCTATATATTTAATGTATTTAGCATGGCTTGTATATACGCACAGGCATGCCAGATCCCTTCGTATCCGTGGAAAATAGGTAGATCAAGAAAGATAGGCTAGACCGCATCACCAATGCCTATGGGGCGGTGATGCCTGCACAATACATGCGCGGCTCAACCATCAAATATGGAACTTAATTGTCCTCAGACAATTAACTCAAATACCTCTAGCGGCGGCGGCGTGGGCGCTTCGCCAAGCCACGTGGATCTTTGAACTTCCACAAGCTGGAAGCCAGTTCAACATTGGTCTGATTGCCTGAAATAAGCACAGCCGTTTGCTGCCCTTGCGCATCAAGCACAAGCCAGCGCCTGAGGATAAGGCCACTGGGTGCGCTATCACTGCGTTCAAAATATACAGTGATTTCGCCCGCTTCCGGTTGGTTCGGCATTGTCGCTGTAAGGGAAATAAAACGTTGATCGCCAATATCAAGCTGTTCAATATGCGCACCCATCCCGGTGACATCAAATGTATCACCAAAAAGCGCGCGCAGCGGCGTATCGGAAACAGGCACTTTGGTTACCTGACCAATCTCATAATCAACAAAATTGATCACCTCACCGTCTGACACCACCAGAAACGGAACATCACCCGCATAATCAAAGCGAATTTTGCCAGGGCGTGCCAAATAAAGCGTGCCGTTCGACTGATTACCGCCGGGCGCGAGCTGAATAAAATCGGCTTTCAAACTGCGCACAGTTTTCATGTAGTTTTGCACGAGACCAAGCGCCTCAACGGAAGACGACTGCTCAATCACTTGCTCTTCAAGCGGCGGCAGCGCCAGATCCTGCGCCAGCAGTGCGGGCGCAATTCCACCCGTCACCAATCCTAAAACAATCGAAAATCGCACAGAAATCCGCACAGTCGTTCCTTTTATTCTTATTATTTTATTCTTATTAACCCGGCAATTATAGGGGCCGCTTTATGTCAATTTTGTGAGGCTCGGCACCCACAGTGGCGTGAGCAGCTTATCCCACCATTATATATCTTCATCGTGGCTAGGAGCTAGAATTTCGCGCTGGCCTTTATGGTTTGGAGCACTGATGACACCCTGAGCTTCCATATCTTCAATCAAAGTCGCAGCTTTATTATAGCCGATGCGCAGACGCCGCTGGATATAGCTGGTGGATGCTCTCTTGTCGCGCACAACAATTGCCACCGCCTGGTCGTACAAGCTGTTGGCTTTGTCTTCTTCGCTCTGCGCTGGGCCGGGGATGAACGGGCTGTCAAAGCCTTCCTCCGGCTCCATTGTCACGCTTTCCAGATAATCTGGCGCGCCTTGGCGTTTCAGGTGATTAACGATGTCTTCCACTTCGGTGTCCGAGACAAAAGCCCCGTGCACGCGCTGAATTTTACCGCCGCCTGCCATAAACAGCATATCGCCCATGCCGAGCAACTGCTCAGCCCCCTGCTCGCCGAGAATAGTCCGGCTATCAATTTTGGACGTTACCTGAAAACTTATGCGCGTTGGGAAGTTGGCTTTAATTGTACCCGTGATTACATCCACACTGGGTCGCTGGGTCGCCATGATCACATGAATGCCAGCTGCCCGTGCCATTTGCGCAAGCCGCTGCACCGTGGCCTCCACATCCTTGCCCGCAACAAGCATCAGGTCCGCCATTTCGTCGATGATAACAACGATGAACGGCAGCGCCTCAAAATCAAATTCCTGGCTTTCGATAACGGGCTCGCCAGTTTCTTTATCAAATCCAGTCTGCACTTCGCGGCTTAAAACTTCACCGTTGGCCTTTGCTTCCACAATGCGCTTGTTGAAAGCCGCTAAATTCCGCACGCCCAGTTTTGACATATTGCGGTAGCGGTCTTCCATTTCGCGCACTGCCCACTTGAGCGCAACCACAGCTTTACCGGGCTCGGTCACCACGGGTGTCAGCAAATGAGGGATGCCTTCATAAATCGAAAGCTCCAGCATTTTAGGATCAACCATAATCATGCGCAGCGTTTCAGGGCTGTGATGATACAAGAGCGATAGGATCATTGTATTGATCCCCACCGATTTACCCGAGCCAGTCGTACCCGCCATCAGCAAGTGCGGCATCGATGCAAGATCAACCACCACAGCAGACCCACCGATGTCTTTCCCGAGCACCATCGGCAGCCGCGCTTTAGTAGCCTCGTAATCTTTGGACGCCAAAAGTTCGCGCAGGAAAACAGTTTCGCGGTCCTCGTTCGGTAGTTCAATCCCGATCGCATTCCGGCCCGGCACCACAGCTACACGCGCCGAAATCGCGCTCATTGAGCGCGCAATGTCGTCAGCCAACCCAATAACCCGGGCGGATTTCACCCCGCGCGCCGGTTCAAGTTCGTACAGCGTAACCACAGGCCCGGGGCGCACGTCTTTAATCTCACCCTGCACACCAAAATCATCGAGCACGCCTTCCAGCATGCGCGCATTTTGCTCAAGCGCTTCATTGCTGAGCCGTGTCACCAAAGACCGCGCTGGCGGCAAAGAAAGTAGCCCAAGGGGCGGTAGCTGGTATTTCCCTCTTTCGCCAAAATCGAGTGTTTTCTGTGCTTCCTGGGCTTCGCGTTTGCCGCGTTTGGTTTTCGCCCGTTCTTTGACCCGCTTGTCTGCAGGGTCAAGGGCAACCGCCTCAGGCCGAGCAATTGAAACAGGGCTGCGTGAAGGCTCAGCCGGCGTTTTAGCTGCAGTCGGCTCCACTCGCTCATAGCCGTCATCGGCAAAAGTATCTTTTCTGCCGCTTGTCGCAAGCGCGTAGACTTTGCCAGAAAAACTGCCCACCGCGCGGCCAACAAAAACCACACCGGCAACAAAGGCTCGCACGACAATCATGATGAGAGCACCGACCGTGCGCCATTCTTCGCGCACCATCGCCAAAGAATACGCATATGCCGGCAAACCTAGCAGCAGGAATACCAGCCCTGTCACCCAGTAAGGCACGACAACATCACCCATCAAACTAACCATAAGGGCATATAAAGTCTGGCCAAGTGTGCCCCCGTAGCCATTTTGGTTAACGAAATCAGGCGCGGGCGCAATAACGCTTATCGCAACAGCAAGCAGTGCGAGCGCAAGTGGAATGGCCGCTAAATTTAACCAAAACTGGGGCAGCCAGTGCAGCCGTACAATCTTCCCACCCCAAACAAGCAGCGGCAAAATCAGCAAATAAGACCCGAGCGCTAGCGTTTGCATCAGAATATCAGCAAGATTAGCTCCGATACCGCCCAGCCAATTTTGAGTATCAGTATTGGTCAAGTTATTCGATGTAGGATCAGCCGCGTCATAGGACAAAAGGGCCAACAAAATCGCTATAGCGGCCAGTATCAGCACAGCACCAACAGAACGCCAAGCTGTACTCTTCAAGAAAGTCAGCAGCGCAGGCGGCAGCAAGGGCGCCCTATCCGAATTTGTTTGGGCCGTTTGCTTCTTAGTCGATTGCTTTTTAGCGACCTTCGGCAACGCCTTAACGGCTTTCTTGCGGGCTTTCGGCCCTGCTTTCTCTGCTTTTTCAGCGGCTTGACTGCGTGCTGCCACGTCTTAAATGCTCCCCTCCCTGTCACCCACGAATAGGCGCCAAGGCATGTTCACGTCCTGTTCCCACAAGTGTTTATGGAAACGTTTCACCCACACCATAGTATTTCTCTACCCTTCAGGACAAGAGCGGCGATTTAAAGACGCAAAATAAACTGCGCAGCCCACGGGAATAGATGAAGGAAAGCCTGCGCTGCGACAGCTTGCCTCTGGACAGTAGGCCGCACGCGCCTTACACCCGGAAAGGCTGATGGAAGTGGAGACACACGGTGACACAAAAAGAAATTTCCTGCGACGTAACAATAGTTGGCGGCGGCCTAGTAGGGCTGACGGCGGCAATTGGCCTTGCACACTACGGTTTTAAGGTTGCTGTTGTAGACCGGGCGTCGAAGCAAGACCTAACAGACATGGGGTATGATGGCCGTGCCGCTGCGCTCGCATTTGCATCCTGCCAACTTTTTGAAGCGCTCGGTATATGGGACCATATGGCCGCCCTTGCGCAGCCAATTCTCGAAATCCGCGTATCCGACGGCCCGTCCTTGTTGCATCTGCATTTTGACAGCGAGACGTTAGGCGATGGCCCGCTGGGGCACCTGGTTGAAAACCGCCATACGCAAATCGCACTCTTCAAACGTATGGAAGAACTGGACAATATCCAGTTTCTCGCACCGGAGACAATTACCTCTTCAGAGCGCACAGCAAGCGGCACACTTGTCACTCTTGAAAGCGGTACCCGCATCATCGCACCGTTAGTGCTTGGCATAGATGGCCGAAACAGCATGATGCGGCAAAGTGCAAGCATCGCAACCTCGCTCATTGATTATAAGCAGCACGGGATTGTCTGCTCAATCGAGCACGAATTTAGCCACTGCGGTATTGCGCACGAACGCTTCCTGCCTGCTGGACCCTTTGCAATATTACCGCTTACCGGCAACCGCAGTTCACTTGTCTGGACCGAACGAAGCCACTTGGTAGAAACCATCATGGGCCTAAGTCCGCGCGCTTTTGATGCGGAAGTGGCGCGGCGTGTGGGCGGTTTCCTTGGTGAGGTTAAAACAATTGGGGGGCGCTGGGCTTATCCGCTTAGCCTGCAGTACGCTGATACCTATGTGGACGAACGCTTGGCGCTGCTCGGGGATGCAGCCCACAGCATTCACCCGATTTCAGGACAGGGCCTTAACCTCGGCCTGAAGGACGTCGCCGCCCTCATAGAAGTGCTGGTGGAAGCCCGTACGGTCGGCCTTGATATCGGGTCGCCGAGTGTGCTGGACAAATACGAGCAGTGGCGCACCAGCGATAATGCTAGTATTTACGCCATCACCGATATGTTTAACCGCTTGTTTTCCAATGATATTGGGCCAATAAAACTCGCCCGTGATGTCGGTATGGCCGCGGTTAATAAAATACCGCCTCTCAAGAATTTCTTCATGATGCACGCACGCGGCACGGTAGGTGAGTTGCCTAAATTGCTCAAAGGCGAGCAGGTTATTTAACGCTGCAATAAACCTTCTTAATGGCGCCGTTCTTTCGCAACCTATCGCCTGCTTCACTGAAGTTTCGCGCTCCAATGCCTGCATCGAAGGTAGCTATGCGGCCACGGCGGCTTGCCTCCAGAAGGCGGGCTTCACGAAAAACCCTGGGGTGCGTAGTATATACTCGGCCTCTGCGCGGTGAGCCCGCCACCACAGTGCCGACTACATGACCATTTTCGTCCAGCACCGGTCCGCCGGAAATACCGCCTAATTCTCCGCCAAAACCAGGTTTACGCTGCCGCTCCACCCAGGCCAACACAGGTTCGCGGGCTTTATAGCGCCCGGTTGAGCGCATTTCAGTGCGGCCAAGAACAGTTGCGAGAACGTCTGCTGGGTTTCCTTGCGGATATCCCATCATATAGCCATCTTCACCGCGGCTAAGTACGCGTGTTGAAAGCCTAAGGTGCTCATTCCCGCGTCGCTCCGCTACCAGAATAGAAAAATCCCGATTTTTCTGGGTGCCCAGCAAAACAACCTTCTCCAAAGACTGAGGGCCTCGAACAAAGTAGATATTCTTACAGCCGTCCGTTACATGCCTAGCGGTGACGTAGGTACCATTGCTATCAACAGCAAAGGCCGTACCGACGCCGCTATGAACCTGCAGGTCTAAGGTAACAACCACCGTAGCAACTTGGTTTGGCAGCCTGCTGCCTTGCGGCAAAAGCACTGCTGGCTCCTGCGGCCTAATAGGCACAGGCCGGCGCGGCGAGGACGGAAAACGCGGTGCCGCCTCAATGGGCGAGCGCGGCACAGCCCGCGAACGACGGTCCCTATCCAGATCAACATCCGAATAGCGGACAATGAAAAACAGGATAATAATACCGTATAGAATGAGTTCGATCTTGCGCCGCATGCTTCGGCAGCCCCTAACCGCTTATCGCGGCAGCGTTAATCATCGCCGTAGCAAGCTTGAAGCTTAGCAGCAAGATGGCAGGGCCAATTTCCCCGGCTTCGATCCGCGCTGAAATATCCTTAAGGAAAAAATCGACCAAACGAAAAGCAGCCAACTGCAGCAGAAGCGCAATGATGCCCCAGAAAACCAAGTCCCACAGCGACACAGATGCAGCCAAAGAAGACGCAAGCGGTAAAGCGAGGCCGAGAATAGCCCCCGATAGAGAAACCGCTGCCGCCGAATTTCCAGATTTAATCAGCGCGATCTCATCATGCGGTGTAATGCGCGTATAGACAAACACACCAATCACCAGAATGAGTAGGCTCAATCCTGAATGCAGCAAAAAAATAGGCAAGCCATTCCAGATTGCATCCATTGCCAAACGAGCGTCTTCCATATTTCCCCCTCTTAGGCTGAGCCTATTATATTTACCAACTTGTCCCGACCGGCCCCAAAGCAGCGTTTAATCGATTTCCAGCACGTCCTGCATAGTGTAGCGGCCCGCTTTACCCTCTGCAGCCCACAGCGCAGCTTTCACCGCGCCGTCAGCGAATAACGTACGGTTTTCAGCCTTATGCGAAAGCACCAAGCGTTCACTGCCACTGGCGAAAATTACATCATGCTCACCGATCACGGATCCGCCGCGAAGCGCTGCAAAGCCTATAGCACCCGCTTCGCGCTCAGACGAAATGCCGTCACGCACATCTGCGCGCAGGCTTTCAAGCGATGCACCGCGTCCTTCAGCCGCCGCTTCGCCGAGCATTACAGCTGTGCCGGACGGTGCATCGACTTTGTGTCGGTGATGCATTTCTAGAATTTCGATATCCCAATCCGTACCAAGCTTAGACGCCACTTGTTTGGTAAGCGCCATCAGCAAATTGACGCCCAGCGAGAAGTTGCCGGCTTGTACGATCACTATTTTCTCAGCCGCTACATCAAGCGCGGCATGGTCTTCGGCCGCCATGCCTGTAGTACCAACAATCAGCGCCGTACCGGCTTCGGCGGCAAATGCTGCGTGCACGGCTGTGTTTCCGGGTGGAGTGAAATCAATCACTACGTCCGCCTCGTCAAAAACCTCTTTGGCATTATCGGTGACTGTAATGTCCAACCCGTCAAGCGTGCTGCCAATTAGCGGATGACCCGCTACTTCTGACCCTGCGCACAATATAGCGCCTTCAGCGGCCATGATCGTTGCCGTGATTGCTTGGCCCATGCGCCCAAGGCAGCCTACTATTCCGATTTTTACCGTGGTCGTCATATATAATATACCTGTAGGTCATCTAGGCATCTTGCGTACCACGGCTGCAGACCAAAAGAAAAGGCCCGCCTGTAAGGGCGAACCAATAAATCACTATTTTAGTAGGATGCTAGAAGCGTTTGGTGACATCAATGCCCCAAACACTGGGGTCAGTCGGCCGAGTAACGGCTGCACCAAAGCTATCAAGGCCAAAGCCACTGATACGCCCCGCGTAGCGGTTACCGAATAGGTTGGTCGCAAAAATGGAAACACTGAGGCCTGCGTCTTCGCTGCTCCACCCGACACGGGCGCTGGTGATGTTACGTGCTTCCCCTGTCTCGTATGACACACCTGAGAAAGTGACCGTACCGCAGGCCTGCCGCGCAATGCACTCGCCGTTCAGCCGAACCTTGCTGGTATAGCTGTGATCGACGTGGAAGTTTAGCACGCCGTTTTCAGAACCAAGTGTATAGGCATAGTCGGCACCAAAGCTTACGCGTACAGAAGGTTCGCCTGTTGGGTCACCGTCGTTAGCCCTGCCACACCCATCGGTGCATACAATATCCTGATAGATGCCGTTAGAGAACAACTGAAGGCCAGGGGCCGCCGCCCACAGAAACTCAAAATCAATGCCCTTGCCTGAAAGGTCATCGGTTACCGTTAAAAACTGCGGGATTGAGCTGGTGTTGCTGGAGATTAACCGCACATCCTGACGGTCGTTATAGATATAATGCCACAGTGCAATATTGGCACGCACGCTGTTATCCAACCACTGAGACTTCAGCCCTAACTCGAAATTTGATACAGTTTCATTCTCGAAAAAGCTGTTTATCTCCAGCGTATTGAACCCGCCCGCCTTATAGCCGCGCGTAAAGGAGCCGTAGATGATGACATCGTCCGCAACACGGTAATCAAAAGCCACGCGGGGGCTTAGATTGTTCCAGCTGCCGGTGCGGGTAAAGGCGCGGCCTTCACAAACTGGGTCAGGCCCTGCGCTATCATCACAGACACCCGTATCGAAGATAAGATCGCCAGATGAGGTCGGGCTGAGCAGCTGTTGGAAAATCCCTGTTAGCAGCTGCTGTTGCAGGTCTGCCAAGTTGCCAACGCCTGGCACATTCAGCCCATCACTGCCTTCGATGGTGCGCAAATCATTAAACCATATCCAGCTTTTGCGGTCATAGGTATAGCGCAAACCAACATGGATATTCAGCCTATTGGTCGCGGCAAAGCTGGTATCGGCGAAAGCCGCAAAAGCCTTACTGGTGCCGTTGCCTTCAAATTGCTCGGAGAACAGGCGGCCACTGAGGGTTGTGCCTATCGCATTCGCCAGCCCTTCAAGGGATTGACCGTCAAGCGAAGACCCAGAAAAAGCCGGGTTGATGCAATTGAGCGGTAAGTTATTAAAGCTTATAAAACCGCCAAGGGAATCGAGGAAAATGCTCTCGCAGCCATTGATGCCGTCCGTGGGATCAAACGCCAGCGCCAACACACCCGGCGTAACTCCCAGGTTATACAGTGTTCTATCAATGCTATTGGTGGTGGCATTTACCACGGATATTTGCTCGGCTTCCTCGTAAAAAAAGCTGGAACCCAGTGTCCAGATAAATCGGCCATGCTCACCGTTCAGACGTAGTTCCTGATAATAGCTTTCATTTTCTTCCACGTTATTCGTTGTAAGAAAGAAATTGATATCAGCCGTGCCGTCATCGTCCTGCAAATTATTGCTGGTGAACTGTTTGAAAGCAGAAAGCGATGTAAGCGTGCCCCAGTTGAAATCATGGGTGATATTGAGGGTTACGGCGTCCAGGTCACGGCGTTCCTGCCCGCCACCTATATCGCTGGAAGCAGGCCCAAAAGGACTTGCGCCGCCCGGGCTGTCAGGGCCCGCGAAAAAATCAAAGTCGGCATCAGGGTTGGACGGCACATAACCAAACTGGCCAAATCCCGCGTAAATCGTACCGAGTGGGATCGCAAACAGTTGCTCAAGCGGTGTATCGCGGTCAATCGGCAGCCCGAACAGCGGCGCGATACCCGCGAGAAATGCACCGTGACCAGGAAGGTCCCGCACCGTTTCAGCACCAATAGGCGCTCGCTGTGTTCCGTTTGCCAAACTTACGATCGGCCGGTCTTCGTCTTGGTCTGTGCGGTCAAATTCGTAGCTTAGGTTGATATTAGTTCGGTCGGATGGCTGCCACCGAACCTGAAAGCGGCCGGTTTTATTATCTTCACGGCCGTATTTATCGCCAGTGAAAAAATCTTCAGCGAAGCCGTCTTGCTCGTTGAAAAGAAAGTTTGCACGCACAGCCAGATTATCGGCAAGCGGCACGTTGAGCACCACATCAAACTGACGCTTGTCAAAGCGGCCATAGCGTAGTTTCAGCTGGCCGCTGAAATCTTCAAATTGGGGTTTATTTGTATGGATCGAAATGGCACCTGCTGCTGCGTTGCGGCCAAAGAGCGTTCCTTGCGGGCCTTTAAGAACCTCAATCCGAGCGATATCGCTGAAAAACACAATCGCGGCACCCGAGCGAGACGAGTAAACACCGTCTACGTAAACACCGACCGCAGGGTCTGTGCCCACACCGAAATCATCGGTCTCGATCCCGCGGATTTTAAACCGAGGCTGGGATACCCCAGTAACTTCAAGACCTGGCGTGTAAGCATTTAGATCCCGCAGGTTTTCTGCAGCAATCGTTTTTAAGAAGTCTGCCGAAAAGGCAGTGAGCGTAATAGGCACGTCCTGCTGAGATTGCTCACGCTTTTGCGCCGTAACGATAATTTCTTCTAAGGTTGGTTTTGTATCAGTATCTTCAGCTGCTTTTGCAGCCACAAAGCCCAATAACACCAAGAAGCTAACGCTGGTTTTCAGCGTCGCCTGAAATAATCTGGCCCTCATATCTCGCCCTTATCGCTTATCACCCTGTTTTCAACAAGTTGATATTGCTACTCTTTTCCCCACTGACAAGCATTTAGCTCGTTTAGCGAGTATTTTCAACAAGGCTAGGGAATAGGGGTTTATTTTTCTTTAATTTTCTCAAGACTATTGATCCATTCTCGGATTAAAGCCGCGCCTTCAGTATGCACGACCGACCGGCCGACTTCTGGCATCATGATACCAGGGTCTGTAGAGAGGATGCGGTAGAGCAGGATCGACTTGTCTGCATGGCCGGGATCAATATCAAAAAGAAAACCACCGGAACCGCGCCCGGCAGCCACGGGCCGTTTCAGGAGCCCCCATTTAACCGGCACATCTTCTCCGTAGGTTAGGAAAAGCCCGGAATTCGAGGCAGGGCCTTCAGCCCGGTGACAGTGCGCGCAGTTGATATCAAGATAAGCCCGCGTACGTTTCTCAACACTGGCTACAGTGTCCGAGAAGGCAAAAACGGAAGGCGCGTTCGCAAGCGTCGGGGCATTATCCAAAGCCATGTTTTCTGACCAATATAATAATTGGTTTTTAGCGCCCGCCGCATAGGTATAAGAACGGTTTAGATTTCGGGCCTTGGGGCCAATTGGGGTAATGGTCTTGTTCAGGCTGTGGCAGCCTTTGCACTGGTTTTTGTTGGGCACAACATATTGAATGTTTTGTGGTTGCCCCCCAGCGTCAACCCATGATACCGGCAATGTTTTGCCCGCGACTTTAAGCACAGCGTCCGTTTGTGCGTCGTTCCACACGTAGGCCCATGCGTTCCATCCTTTTTCCTGACGGATCAACAGCCGGGTTTCTAGCAGGCGAATATTTTCCTGCGGCTTTCTAAAGTCAGCAGGATAGGCAAATGTTTTAACCAAAACGCTGCCAATAGGAAAATCAAAGGCTTCGGTTGCGTGATACTGGATGCGGGTGCCAAACGGCAAATACACAAACCGGTACTTAACCGCATAATCGGAGAATAACGCCTGCTGTAGGTCGTAAGGATGAACGCGTTGGCTTGGTGTTTGCCCACGTAACGATGAAAACAGACCGTACGCACTCAAAAGCTTCGCGGGCCGGGCCTGCATCAGAGCCGTATCGTTGACAGAAATTTGCGCAGATGCTGCTTGAGATAAGGCAAGCAGCACCGTGCATATAAAAGTTGTTAGGAACGACACTTTAACCCGCGTCATTATTTGCTGCCTTTATCCTGAGGCAGGATTATAGCCGCGCGCGGTGCAATCGACCCAGGATAATCCGTGATATCTCGGTTGATATCAGCGTCCCACGGAACGATCAGATCATAAACATATTCGAGGCTGGCAAAAGTTGTGCCTTCGGCTTCCTTGATATGAAGAGCATCATCGCTATCTGGTCCAAAAAAAGCAGACCATACACCGTCAACGGCACCGTCCCAGATAATATCAGGTACTGGAAGGCCTGTTTTTGGAGCGATTAGCTCTTTCGCGAGACCGTCCGGATCCCAACCACCACGGCCGTAAATATTGTCGTGAATGTATATATTCTGCGGTAGTGGGTTAAAGTCTGGGTCATCGTATGCGTCGGCATATGCAACAATTAACATATTAACCGAAGCATTTCCGCTTACTTCGTTGCCGAACACTTCCACGTCGCGGTTTGACATCACCATAATGCCCGTACCGCGCGGTACGCCGGCCACAATGTTGCCTACAGGGGCGAAGTTAGGCACATCATTATCGATCGATTTATTATTAAAAACCCGAATTGAATGGCCGCCTTTTTGCGGCAGGTTCGGCATATCGAATATCAAAATGCCGCCTGTATTATGGGTCGCGACGTTATTATACACATCAGCGAAATAGCAATTTTCAATTTCGATACCCGCAACATTATGTTCCGCACGACTATTGCGCACAATGATATTGCGGCTTTGCCCAACGTATATTCCAGCGTCTGACGCACCGATCACCACAGCACCGTCCACCAGCACATTCTGGCTTTCGACAGGATAAATTCCGTAAGCCCCATTGGTCGATTTTGGCCCACCGGTCCATTCTACGCGTATCTTTACAAAGGAAATGACATCGACACCCTTGGTTTTAATGCCGTCACCTGGCGTATCTTCAATTGCAAAGCCTTCAAGCCACGCCCCGTCAGAGGTTATAAGCAACCCTTCCGACCCGCTGGTTTGCCCAGCGAAAGACAATATGGTTTTATCCATACCAGCGCCTTTGATCGTGATGTTGGCCACATCCAGCGAAAGCGCGTTAGTGAAATGAAAGGTTCCTTCCGGAATAAGGATAGTCGAGCCCGGTTCTGCAAGAATAAGCGCTTCCTGCAACGCCTCTTGCACATCACCAGATACATCAATGGTAATGGTGTCCGCAGCGTGCGTTCCTGAAGCGCAGCACATAAATGCTACGGCAAAAGCCACCATTCTGAACAGTTTTGTCATCATCGTCCCCTAATCATCCAAACACAATGCGCCGTTTTCCCGGTAGGAAACTGGTTAATCAACACAAGTTTCACCCTTCTTATTGCCTGATTGCCTGTGAAAGGTCAATAAAAATGAAACAGTTTCACTTTTTAACGGTTTGCGCTATTGTTAGACTCAAGGCACCTAACACGGTCCTAGTATGCAGGGACGCACTCTAAATTTTGTGACTAAAAGTATGGTAAAAACAAAAAGAATACCAAAGCAGGCACGGGCGAAAGCGCGTATTGCAGCCATTCTGTCTGCGACAGACGCCTTACTGCGTTCGTCGCTTCCAAGCAATATTACCACAACGGCGATCGCACACACTGCGAAGATCCCTGTCGGTTCCGTCTATCAGTATTTCCGCGATAAAAACGATATTCTTGAGCAACTTTATGCAGAAGCATCCAAGCAAGTGGAAGAGCTGGTCTTGGCAGAACAGAGTGCGGTAGACCCAGCGCTTGGGTTCGACCATATCAACAGAACATTGCTTCAATGCTTTTGGCAAACCGCTCGGTCGCACCCAACCTTTGGAGCGCTAACACGTTGGGCAAACCGCGAGCATAGTTTCGTAGAAGTTACCCCGGGAACAGACAGCAGTTTAGCCCGCCTCATCATGCGTACTTTTGAAATAACAGGCATTAACCTACCAGCTGCACGAAAAGAAGCCGTGCTGCGCATCTCAGTAACTGTAGTTTCCGCGGTCGTCGATATTGCCTTTGAGGAAGATGATGCTGACAAAGCTCAAACCCTGATCGATGAGCTCGCTCTCTTATTATCGGGGTATCTGGCATAGGGTCTTATCTTCTTGCCAAAAAGCACCACAAAAAAAGGGCCGTTCATTTTCTGAACAGCCCCTTATTCTCAATAATATTATAGCGTTTAGTCCGTCAGGTCTTCCCATAAGTCTTTGACTTTAGTAAAGAAACCGTCTGATCGAGGGCTTACGGTATCGCCGCCATCTTGGGCAAACTCCTCCAAGAGTTCACGCTGGCGCTTGGTCATGTTAACCGGTGTTTCAACCACCGTTTCAATGATCATATCCCCAACAAAGCCACCATTCAGCTCCGGCATTCCCTTGCCGCGCAATCGGAACTGGCGTCCAGACTGAGTGCCGTCAGGAATTTTAATCCGTGCTCTGCCGCCGCCGATTGTCGGGACTTCGATTTGCCCGCCAAGTGCTGCTTTCGACATTGGGATCGGTACCTGACAATAAAGCATGTCACTATCACGCTTGAAAAGCGGATGCGGTTTTATAGAAAGGAATATATAGAGATCACCCGCTGATGCCCCGCGGGTGCCGGCTTCTCCTTCACCGGAGAGGCGAATACGCGTGCCTTCTTCAACGCCCTGCGGGATTTTAACCTGCAAGGTTTTCTCTTTGTTTACTTTACCAGCACCGCGACAGCTTTTGCATGGATTGCTTATAATGCTGCCAGCACCGCGGCATTTTGGACAGGTTCGCTCCACCATGAAAAAGCCCTGGTTCGCACGAACTTTACCGTGCCCACCACAGGTGCCGCATACTTCCGGCTGAGAACCAGGCTCAGCACCAGAACCGCTACACGGCTCACAACCAACAGAAGTCGGCACTGTGATTGTATCGGTTTTGCCCGCAAATGCATCTTCAAGAGTGATTTCCATATTGAAGCGCAAGTCACTGCCACGCCCAGCCTGAGGGCCGCGCCGACGTTGACCACCGCCACCCATGAAATCACCAAAAAACTCTTCGAATACATCAGAGAAATCGAAACCAGCGCCACCTTGGCCTCGCCCGCCGCCGCCCATGCCGCCTTCAAAGGCTGCGTGGCCGTACCGATCATAAGCGGCGCGTTTTTCCGGGTCCTTCAGAACCTCGTACGCTTCGCCCATTTCCTTGAATTTCACTTCAGCCGTAGCGTCCCCTGGGTTACGGTCCGGGTGATACTGCATAGCGGCTTTGCGGAACGCTTTTTTCAGCGTGCCCGCATCGGCATCTTTGGCGATACCTAGCAAATCATAATAATCTTGCTTCGACATTTGCGGCTACTCCGCCCCTTCACACAAGTAACTCGTGATGGGCTCTAGTAAAGTGGGGGCCAGATAACAGGACGCCGTCTCTAACGCGAATTAGAGACGGCGATCTTTTTAAATGGCGTTAACGGCCACTTTATTTTTTGTCATCATCTTTGACTTCTTCAAAGTCAACATCCACTACATCGTCATCGCCAGCTTCAGCTTCTTTTGCTGCTGTGTCAGCTTGCTGTGCTTCGGTTGGTGCTTCCGCGCCTTCCTGGCTATCTTTGTAGATCTGCTCACCAAGCTTCATTGATGCTTGAGCCAGCGCTTCAGTTTTAGCGCCAATGTCAGAAACATCATCGCCCTCGAGCGCCGTTTTCAAGTCAGCCATTGCAGCTTCAATAGCTGTTTTGTCCTCGGCGCTTACCTTGTCACCGTGCTCAGAGATGCTTTTCTCTGCAGTATGGATCAACGCTTCGCCTTGGTTTTTGGCTTCAACAAGCTCTTTACGAGCCTTATCAGCATCAGCGTTTGCTTCCGCGTCTTTCACCATCTGCTCAATATCGTCATCCGAGAGACCACCAGATGCCTGAATGCGGATCTGCTGCTCTTTTCCTGTGCCTTTGTCTTTGGCCGTCACATTAACGATGCCGTTGGCGTCAATATCGAACGCTACTTCCACCTGCGGAACGCCGCGTGGTGCTGGCGGGATACCAACAAGGTCAAACTGACCGAGCATTTTATTGTCTGACGCCATTTCGCGCTCACCCTGGAAAACCCGGATGGTCACAGCGCCCTGATTGTCTTCTGCTGTAGAAAAGACCTGAGCTTTTTTTGTTGGGATCGTTGTATTGCGTTCGATTAGCCGAGTGAACACACCGCCGAGCGTTTCAATACCCAGCGACAGTGGTGTTACATCAAGAAGCAGTACATCTTTAACGTCGCCCTGAAGAACACCCGCCTGAATAGCCGCGCCCATGGCAACAACTTCGTCCGGGTTCACACCTTTATGTGGCTCTTGACCGAAGAATTCCTGCACAAGCTGCTGAATTTTAGGCATACGTGTCTGCCCACCAACAAGCACAACGCTTTCAATATCAGAAGCCGTTAGGCCAGCATCCTTAAGCGCTTTCGCACAAGGGCCAAGTGTCCGTTTAACCAGATCTTCCACAAGGTTTTCAAGTTTTGCCCGTGTCAGTTTGATCTGAAGGTGCTTAGGACCAGAAGCGTCAGCCGTGATGAACGGCAGGTTTACTTCTGTCTGCTGCGCTGAGGAAAGTTCGATCTTCGCTTTTTCTGCTGCTTCCTTAAGACGCTGCAGAGCCATCTTGTCTTTGCGGAGATCAATGGTGTTATCTTTTTTGAACTCGTCGGCCAAATAATCAACCAAGCGCATGTCAAAATCTTCACCGCCGAGGAAGGTATCACCGTTGGTAGACTTCACCTCGAAAACGCCGTCGCCGATCTCAAGGATCGATACGTCAAAAGTACCACCACCGAGGTCAAACACCGCGATTGTGTGGCCGTCTTCTTTTTCCAAACCGTATGCAAGAGCCGCAGCTGTTGGCTCATTGATAATCCTGAGCACTTCAAGGCCGGCGATCTTACCAGCATCTTTAGTAGCCTGACGCTGAGCATCGTTGAAATACGCAGGAACGGTGATAACCGCCTGGTCAACAGTTTCGCCCAAATAGCTTTCCGCTGTTTCCTTCATTTTCTGAAGGATCATTGCAGATACCTGGCTCGGAGAATATTTTTCGCCTTTGGCTTCTACCCACGCATCGCCGTTGTCAGCTTTGACGATGTCGTAAGGAACCATGTCTTTATCTTTTTGCGTGGTCGGGTCTTCATATGTACGACCGATCAAACGCTTAATCGCATAAAGCGTATCACCAGGGTTGGTTACTGCCTGGCGTTTCGCCGGCTGACCTACAAGGCGTTCGCCTTCGTCGGAAAAACCAACAACAGACGGGGTCGTGCGACCACCCTCTGCATTTTCAATTACTTTTGGCTTAGAGCCGTCCATGATAGATACACAAGAGTTTGTTGTACCCAAATCGATACCGATAACTTTACCCATTTTTTACCTCATCCGGTTGCAGCCGACTGCTTTGGACCTCAAAGAGCATCCTATTGCAGCCTCCTGGGCTATTTCGTCGCATTAATGCTAAATAAAACTGGCTTTCAAAAACAATCGAAAGACAGCTTGTTTCAGGGCCTATATAGGGTTCAATCGCTTACGCTGCAAGGGCGACCGGCAATTAAATATGTAAGTTTTTTAGTGATGGGCGGACTTAATAACCAAGATTGGTGTGACGTGTTATCTATTCGCTTGCTTGAAAAGCGCCACCTGACACTATATTCAGCCTTTGCAAATAGTCGCCAGCACACTAAACTCACGCCTATAAATATAAAAAGACAGCGACCTATAAGGGACAAAGATGAGCGACCAGCCAGAGGAACATACCTCTCCCGACACGATAGAAACCAATACACCTAACGAGAGTGAAAAAAGCGATCTACGGACACTTTTAAAAGATATTGGCTTTATAATAGTTTTCTACTTTATCTTCACAGTTTTTGCCTGGAGTGCTTTTCACATCCCAAGCGGCAGCATGGAACCCACGCTTGAGGTAGGTGACCGCATTTTTGTATCAAAGTTCGCCTACGGATACAGCCGGTACAGTGTTCCCTTTGATCCTGAGGCTTTGCCGGAGGCGCATGTTGTAAGCAGCGTTCCGGAGCGTGGTGATGTCGTGGTTTTCACTCTGCCTTACTTAGACGACACGGATTTTATCAAACGTCTAGTAGGGTTGCCGGGTGATACCGTTCAAATGACCCGTGGCCGCCTATATATAAACGGTGAAATGGTGCCGCGAAAGTTTGCGCGTGATGTTCATTATACCAGTTATCTAGGACACGATATTATTGCTAAAGAATATATCGAGACGCTGCCTGGCGGCGTCGAGCACCGCATTTACGAACGGTCCGATGCAAGCACCTATGATAATACTGGCAAGTTTGTTGTGCCTGCAGGCCATTATTTTATGATGGGCGACAATAGGGACGGTAGTGGTGACAGTCGGGTTAAAGGCTACGGAGCTATGGGCTATATCGCGCACAAGTATCTTGTTGGCCGCGCAGATGTCACAACTTTCAGTCTTTATGATTGTGATCAAGGCAAAGAGGTTACTTGCCCCTTAGGTATTCCGTTCGGTCGCTTTTTTAATATCGTTGAATAAGGTCTCCATGTTTTGGCAAAAAAACTAGAAAAAAATCAAAAAACCACTGTGAAATCCCTGTTGAAAGACATTCTCTTTGTTGTGGTTTTCTTTCTGGTCTTTACCACTTTTGGCTGGAGTAGCTTTCATATCCCCAGCGGCAGTATGGAGCCAACGCTTGAGGTCGGGGACCGGCTGTTCGTTTCCAAGTATGCATACGGCTATAACCGGTACAGCGTGCTTTTTGAGCCAAAATTTATCTTTACGGACCGCGCCCTAAGCAGCATACCAAAGCGCGGCGACGTAGCCGTTTTTGTTCCTGCAAATATCGGGAATGAAGCCTTCATTAAACGCGTTATTGGCCTACCAGGTGATACCGTACAAATGATATCCGGGCGCCTCTATATCAACAACAAAATGGTTGAACGAGCGTTTGTTCGCGATGTCAATTATACCAACTATAATGGTCGTTCTATTTCAGTAAAAGAATATGACGAAACCCTTCCGAACGGTGTGGTTCACCGCATTTACGAGCAATCTGACCGCGCGCGTATGGATAACACAAACCGGTTCAAGGTGCCCGCCGGACACTATTTTATGATGGGTGATAACCGGGACGGAAGCCAAGACAGCAGGGCGCGTGGGCCGGGTACCATTGGATACGTAAAACATGAGTATCTGGTTGGCCGTGCGGGCATCACAACGTTCAGCCTTTATGATTGCGATCAAGGCAAAGACATCACCTGCCCGCTTGGCATCCCGTTCGGTCGATTCTTCGATTATATTGACTAATAAAGCGTAGTTTTTTGCCGCTCGTCTAGAACGCTATCATAAGCGTCGCCGTCAAATCCTGCGATGGCGCTAGCGACCATTTGACCTGCCGTTGGCACATCACCTTTGGTGCGCTGCGCACCCTGTTCCCATAATCGCGCCCGTTTCAAGGCGCGGGCACATTGGAAATACACAGCATCAATCTCGATCAAAATAACCGCTGCTGGTTTTTTGCCGCCCATGTCAAAACTCTCGAGCAGCGTCTGATCGTCGGTAAGTGTAGCTCGGCCCCTAATACGCAAGGTTTCATTGATACCTGGAATAAGAAATAGCAGCGAGACACGCGGGTCAGCAACGATGTTTTTTAGTGTATCAAGTCGGTTATTACCGCGCCGGTCCGGCACCGCAATCGTTTCGTCATCCAAAACCCGGAATAGCTGCCCTGAGGCGTCACCGCGCGGAGAGCAATCAACGCCGTTTGCGCCAATACTGGCAATAGCAAAGAAATTTGAACTTTCGATCCAGCGGCGATACTCAGGTGTAAGAGTGCGAGTTTCTTTTTTAACGGCGTTCACAACGGGATCGCCGTATAGAGCCTCAAGCGCTTCGAGTGTGGTAATCTTTCTCACAAGCATCTCCTTCACTGGTTCCAGATAGGATCTTTGAGCTTTTTCAGAAATTCCGTGTGCGCGACTAAATCTTCAGCACTGGCTGGGAACCGGCGATGTTCCCGTTTTTTCTTCTCAACAATGGCCCGCGCTTCTTTAATCACCGACAAATCCATGCCACCTTGGCGGCCACCAAGCAGCTCAATATATACTTCAGCCAAAATCTCAGCATCGAGCAATGCGCCGTGCAAAGTTCGGTGGGCATTGTTGATCGAAAACCGTTTGCAGAGCGCATCCAAACTGTTGGCAGCACCTGGATATTTTGTCCGCGCAATCGCCAGCGTATCAATGAAGCGCTTTTTGTGGATGATGGGTCGCCCGGCGTGTTCTAGTTCCCAATTGATAAACCTCATATCAAAATCAGCATTGTGGGCAACCAGCACACTATCATCCCCGATATACTCGAGAAACTCGTCCATCACTTCCGAGAATACTTGTTTGTCAGCAAGAAATTCAGTGGTTAGTCCGTGAATTTTCACAGCCCCTTCAGGCACATCACGCTCCGGATTTACATACACATGATAATGATTCCCTGTGAGAGACCGGTCGACCATTTCAACAAGGCCAATTTCAATCAGCCTGTCACCAGAAAGCGGGTCAAACCCAGTAGTTTCCGTATCAAAAATCAACTCACGCATCTTGGCTTATATCCCTCAGTGTTTTGACAATGGTCGCAACTTGCTGCCGAGCATAATCAAGGCCTTTATCCGTTTCCACAATATAGTCCGCTTTGGCTCGTTTTTCTGCATCTGGCAGTTGCTTGCCTAGAATTTTCTCGAATTTTTCGACAGTCATCCCTGGCCGCTTTAGAACGCGGCCGCGCTGCACGTCGCCGGGTGCTGATGCGACAACAACCTTGTGACAGGCTTTGTCACCGTGCGTTTCAAACAGGAGCGGAATGTCCAGTACCACAAAAGGGACGTTATTTGTTTTAGCTTTTTGGAAAAAGCCCGTGCGCATATCGCCCACCATCGGATGAATGATCGCTTCGAGTGTGGCTTTTGCCTCGGTGTCCGAGAAAATAATCTCGCCTAATTTTCCTCGGTCTAATACGCCCTCTGTAATTACACTGGGGAAAACCGCTTCAATTGGCGCAATCGCCGCGCCGCCTTTTGCCTGCAGACTATGTACTGCAGCGTCCGCATCAAAAACAGGCACCCCTTCGGCTGCAAACATTTTTGCGGTTTCACTTTTCCCCATCCCTATGGACCCGGTTAGGCCAACAATAATCACGGCAATTGTGCCTCCAATTTAGCCCGTAAATCAGCCGTGAAACCAACATCATGCCCGAACCAAATTTTAAATGCGGCAGCTCCTTGCAATACTAACATACCAAGGCCATCGACTGTCCTCAGCCCAAAGCTTTTCGCATTTTTTAAAAGATCCGTTTCAAGTGGTTTATAAACAATGTCGTAGACAACCGTATCTTTTGCGGCGTGCGTCAGATCAAGCACAAGCGGGTGCTGGCCTGTCATGCCGAGCACCGTCGTATTAACAATAAGCCCAGCAGCAGCAACGGCAGCATTCCGTTCATCCCAATCTACAACGGTCATCCGGCCGCGGCCAATCTCTATTGCAATTTTTTCGGCTTTTTCGCGGGTCCGGTTGGCAATCATCACCATAGGTAGTTTTTCTGTCAGCAACCCCAAGGCTGCCGCGCGCGCCGCACCGCCCGCCCCTAGAATAAGCGCAGGTTTATCTAGGGGGAATGCTGGCACACTTGCTTTCAAATGGTTTACCAGGCCAATACCGTCGGTATTAAATCCGGACAACTTGCCGTCAGCCGAAATTTTTACCGTATTCACAGCCCCCATTTGACGCGCGAGCGGCGCAACCGTGTCCAGATACTGCAGAATTTCAGTTTTGTGCGGCACGGTCACATTAAAACCGGATAGGCCTTTCGCGTGTGCCGACTTCACAAAATCAGCCAAGGCACCAGGGTCAACTTCAACCGCACTGTAACTGCCAACTATCCCAACTTCCTCCATCCAGTGTTCGTGGATCAAAGGCGAAAGCGACTGGGTAATAGGAAAACCAATCACCGCTGCATTTTTGAGGAAACTGTTATCCATTACACTCTTCTTACTCATTTCTTCAACGCACCGTACCCGCGGAGAAAATCCAATAGTGGCAACAGCGGCAAGCCGAGGACTGTAAAATAGTCCCCCTTAACTTGCGTGAAAAGCTGCGCGCCAAGCCCTTCTATCTGATAGCAGCCAACCGACCAAAAAGCATCCTCGCCAAGCGCGTCTAAATAGGTGGTAATAAAGTCCGCAGATAGTGGCCTCATAGTCAGGGATACTTTTGTGACCGTGCGCCACAGCGGTTGGCCGCCTAAATACACAACAGCCGCACTATACAGGTCATGGGTTTGTGCCGATAACACGTTCAGTGTTTGCTCTGCTTCTTCCCGGTTTTTTGCCTTGGAAAAAAGCGAGCCCCCTTGCGTCAAGACTTGGTCTGCACCAATGATCAGCGCGTCAGGATTTATGAGAGAGACCGATCTGGCTTTGGCATCCGCCAGCGCATCAGCAATATCACGGGCGGGTGCGGCTTCAGCAACAAGCGCGGCCTTCAAAGCACCTTCATCGGTTAGCGGTTTCTCGGTACAGAATGAAACACCAGCCTTTAGCAGCATATCAGCCCGTGTTTTACTGGCAGAGGCCAAAATGATGTTAGTCACTGCAGGTCCTTGGATTGTGGCCTACGTTTATGCAAAGCACCATCTTCCTGCTTATCGAGCCATGTCTGATACCTGTTTAAAATAGCCGCCGCCGATTCTTCAATCGACCGTCTGGTCACATCCAGAATTTGCCATCCACGTTCAGTACAATAGCGCCGGCATTCTTTCACTTCGTCCTGAATATGCAATTGGTTTGTATAATCTGCATCCGCGCTTTCCTTAAGGGATCGCAGCCGGTTTGTCCGAATTTGAACCAGCCGTTCAACGCTGGTTGTCAGCCCCAATACAAACGTGTTTTCCAAACCATTAAGTTCAGCAGGCATTGGGCAGCCGTGCACAAAGGGCACGTTCATTGTCTTGAAACCTTTGTTGGCCAAATAAATGCTCGTGGGTGTTTTTGAGGAGCGCGACACGCCGACCAGAATAATATCAGCCTCTGCCGCGTTTTCCACAAGCTGCCCGTCATCATGAGCCATCGTAAAATGCAGCGCATCAATACGCTGGAAATAATGCGCATCCATAATATGTTGGCGGCCTGGTTTTCGCGATGCTTTCTGGCCAAAGTATGAGCCCAGCAAATTGATCACCGGATCAAGGATAGAAAGTGCCGGCAAGTTTTCTTCCAAACAGCATTTTTCCAAAACTTCGCGGATCTCGCGGTTGACCAGCGTATACATCACTAGACCCGGGTCTTCAGCAATATCAATCATCAGGCGGTTCATCTGCAAGGCTGACCTTACCAAAGGCCAAAAATGCTTGCGTACTTTCACCCCTTCAAACTGAACCAACGCGGCGGAGACAATGGCCTCCAGTGTTTCGCCGGTAGAATCTGAAACTAGATGCAGATGAAAAATCTCACTATCATCATCTTTATCGGCTGACACATCAGCATAAGGAGTGGCCATTTTCAAACCTTAATTGGCTGTGTGCGACTCATGGGAACAGCCTGTGGATAAATTGTTAGTAACCAGTGGAATACCTAGGGTACGGCACTTAACCACATATTGTGAAGAGGTCATCCATAAGTTTGCCCTTTTTATCCCAAACCAGAAATTACGGGGATACAGGATAACTTCAGAAGCCCAGAAAACCGCGTTTTAAAACTTATCCCCATAATTAAATCTGTTGGTTTTCCCTAAGGTTTTTGAGTTAACCCAAGTTTTATCCACATTTTTTTTGAGGCTAGTATGCTTGGTTAGGAAATGTGTATAAACATGTGGATAAATAGTTTTCCCCACAATTCACAGCTATCTACTACCACTACTATATTTCTATATATATATATTAATGTATTAGAGCAGAGCTTAAGGCGGCTTCGTTTCCCTCTTTCAGTCAGGTCAAACTTCCATGTCAAAAATCTTACTTGAAACTCTTAAAGGCAATCCTGGTGACAGAGTTCCTTTCTGGTTTATGCGTCAGGCTGGCCGGTATTTGCCGGAGTACCGCAAAGTTAGGGAGACAACGCCTTCGTTTCTAGATTTTTGCTACACACCTGAAAAAGCCGAGGAAGTGACTCTGCAGCCCATCCGTCGCTATGGTATGGACGGCGCAATTCTTTTTGCAGATATTTTGGTCGTACCAGATGGGCTTGGCCAAAAGGTTTGGTTTGAGCAAGGTGTAGGCCCTCGCCTGGATCCCATTGCCACGGAAAAAGCTTTTGCAAACCTGTCAATGAGCGGGTTTCACGACAAAATGGGGTCTGTCTACAAGACAGTGTCGAGGCTTTCAAATAGCTTGCCTGACAATGTAACGCTTATTGGTTTTGCGGGATCTCCTTGGACTGTAGCGACCTACATGATCGGTGGTCAGGGTAGTAAAGACCATGCCGCCGCACGTCAGCTAGGGTACGGGAACCCTGAGCTTTTTGGAAAAATACTCGATATTCTTGTTGACTCTACCGCTGAATATTTATGTGCCCAGATTGAAGCTGGTGCTGAAGTTGTCCAGATTTTTGATAGCTGGTCGGCTGCTTTGCCTGAGACAATGTTTGAGAAATGGGTGATCGAGCCTACCAAGGCAATTGTGGAAAAGATTCGTGCTAAGCACAGTGAAACACCGATAATTGGCTTTCCAAGGCTTGCTGGCGCCCTGTTACCTGACTTTGTATCCCGTACTGGCGTAGACGCTGTTTCGCTTGATACAGGGGTCCCTCTCGGGTGGGCGGTATCGGAAGTGCAAAGTCAGGTCTGTGTGCAGGGTAATTTGGACCCGCATCTGGTTGTAGCGGGCGGCAAACAAATGGTGGATGAGACCAACCGTATTCTTGAAAGCCTGAAAGGCGGCGCGCATGTGTTTAACCTTGGGCATGGCTTTGTGCCGGAAACACCGCCAGAAAATGTTGCTGAACTTGCTGCGACAATTAAAGCCTTCCGCCGATAAGATTGAAGCTGTAGCCTAACGCCTATTCAAACTTAGAATAGTGGTGATTGAGGCGAGGGAGAAAAAATAATGGAAGGCTTTTTGGGCGACGCGTATCTTTGGGTGAAAGCGTTCCATATTATTTTCGTAATTTTCTGGATGGCGGGTATGTTTATGATGCCGCGCTATCTGGCCTACCACTGTCAGTATTCTGTTGGGTCTGAAGAAGATGCCAAATGGATTGAGCGTGAAGCCAAACTGATGCGCATTATTTTGAACCCGGCCATGATCGCCGCATGGATACTTGGGATTTGCCTTGTTCTTAACCTAGGGTTTGGTGCTGAAATTTGGCTTTATGCTAAATTGGCGCTGGTGTTTTTATTTTCAGGTTTCCATGGCATGCTGTCGCGCATACGCAAAGATTTTGCCGATGGTAACCGAACCAAGTCCGAAAAGTTTCTGCGAAAGATAAATGAAGTGCCGGCTTTTGTGGCAATTGCTGTTGTTATTCTGGTTGTTGTAAGACCTTTCTAAATAGCTGTTTTTTAGGCTATAATTTTGGGCTTTCTCTAGCGAACGCAAAATTCTTGACAGATGGTTCCGACATGGTACCTTCCAGTTGTTCGCGCACCTGCCGGACGTAAAAAGTGACACCATCCGTTTGATTACCTCATTCGGCTACTGACGAGACCAACTTCCCCACCATCACTGATTTTCTAAACTAGAAAATTGATATTTAAAATCGCCAGCCCCTTTCGGGCAAGTTATCCAGAAGAGTACTAAAGCTATGGATGCAACTATGCATTTGCAGGATTTGAAAGACAAATCACCCGCAGACCTATTGACGTGTGCTGAAGAATGCGGTGTTGAAAACGCCAGCACCCTTCGCAAGCAAGATATGATGTTTGCTATTTTGAAAAACCTGTCTGATGACGGTGTGGAAATCTTGGGAAAAGGTGTTGTTGAAACACTTTCTGATGGTTTTGGTTTTCTGCGCAGTCCTGAATCGAACTATCTTCCAGGGCCAGATGACATTTATGTAAGCCCTTCGCAAATTCGCCGTTTTGGCTTGCGCACCGGGGATACAGTCGACGGCCAGATCAGGGCGCCGAAAGACGGCGAGCGCTATTTTGCCCTTCTTAAAGTTAATCAGATTAACTTTGAAGACCCGGAAAAAATGCGTCACAAAGTGAATTTTGATAATCTGACACCTCTTTATCCTGATGAGCGCTTTAGCCTTGATCCCAATGACCCGACAGTAAAAGACAAATCACCGCGCGTGATTGATCTGGTGGCACCCATTGGTAAAGGCCAGCGTGCCTTGATCGTCGCACCACCGCGTACAGGTAAAACTGTTCTTCTGCAAAATATTGCCAAAAACATCACTAAAAATCACCCTGAGTGTTTTGTGATTGTTCTGTTGATTGACGAACGGCCTGAAGAAGTTACCGACATGCAGCGCAGTGTTCATGCTGAAGTGGTTTCGTCAACTTTTGATGAGCCAGCGACGCGCCACGTGCAGGTAGCAGAGATGGTTATTGAGAAAGCCAAACGTCTGGTGGAGCATGGCCGCGATGTTGTTATTCTGCTCGATAGTATTACGCGTCTTGCTCGTGCATATAACACGGTGGTTCCGTCCTCTGGTAAAGTACTGACAGGCGGCGTGGATGCGAACGCGCTCCAACGCCCTAAGCGGTTCTTTGGTGCTGCACGGAACATTGAAGAAGGCGGATCGCTTTCTATCATTGCAACGGCGCTCATTGAAACTGGCAGCCGCATGGATGAAGTGATTTTTGAAGAATTTAAAGGCACAGGTAACTGTGAAATTATTCTCGACCGCAAAGTTGCTGATAAACGCATTTTCCCTGCAATCGATATTGTTAAATCCGGCACACGGAAAGAAGAGCTGCTTGTTGATGCAGCGACACTTTCTAAAATGTGGGTGCTACGCCGTATCTTGACACCGATGGGTACAATTGATGCGATGGAATTCCTGCTTGGTAAGATGAAGGATTCTAAAAATAATGATGATTTCTTCTCGCAGATGAACAACTAAAATCTGTTAGAATTTGGATTAAGGGGCTCGCTTTTGCGGGCCTTTTTTTTTGCATATAAATCTTAGGAAAATATGGGCTTAACGTGTGAATGGCGGTGAATACAAAACTTTATTAGCTTTGGCTTTAATATATCTGAGTGCAGGGAAGCACGCTCATTGCATGTTTAGGGATAGAATATGGAGGCCAATCTTCAGCAACAGTTTTTTCTCAAAGCTTTCGCCTTATCTAATTTAGAGAAGACTTTTATTGAGCGATAGATCTAGGCAGATAAGACAGCATATTCTGAAAGGATGCGGCGTGGGCAAAGACAGTAAAGATACCATGGCAAGCGGAGAAAGTTTGAAACCGCATATGCAGATGTTCAGTACTTTCAGGGATAAAGTAAAAAGACAAGACAGTGCTCCGCTACCACCTTCTTCGGAAGTTCCTGTCGAAATGTATCTTGATCCAGATTTACTTAAGCGAGAGCAAACCGAGCTGTTTGACAAAACACCTGTCATTGTCGGGCATGCCTCGATGCTTGAGAAAGCAGGCAGTCATTTTACCCATGATCATCTGGGTAAACCGCTACTGATTGTTCGCGGCAAGGATAAGGTGATACGGGCTTTTTTAAATGTCTGTCGGCACCGGGGTATGCGGCTTGTAGCGGAAGAAGGCACTGGCAAGACACCGGTGTTTGTTTGCCCCTATCACCACTGGACATACGGGTTGGACGGCACCTTGAAAAATACGCCGCTTAAGGATGGTTTCGAAGGTGTTGATCTTTCGTGTCGAAATTTGAAGCCGGTTCAGTGTGCAGAACATAGTGGTTTTATCTGGGTGCAAATTGACGATACTAAACCAATAGATCTGCCTGACTTCCTCGGCACAATCAGTGATGACTTGGATAGCTTTGCTGTAGCGGATCAGTTGACCTACCGGTCGGATACCAGCCTGAAGAAAGCAAACTGGAAACTGATAGTTGAAGCCTTTCAGGATGGCTACCATGTGGTGCGCTTGCATAATAAAACGGTTGGCCGTTTTTTCATAGATGGCCAAACTGCCAACGAACGTGTGGGCAAGCACATCCGCGCCATTGTTGCCCGCACTAGTTTTGAAGACGCTTTAGAACTGCCCGCAGAAGAGTGGGATGACCGCAATCATGTTTCCTTCGCACACTATATTTTCCCCAATACCATCATGGTTTATCATCCCGATTATATCAGTCATTTAGGACTGTTTCCCGTAGGCACTGACGAAACCCTGGTAACGCACACATTTCTAGTGCCTAAGCTGGCTGAAACGGATGAAGAGAAAAGCCACATAGCTCGGTCCTATGACCTGATCGAAAATGGTGTCTTTCAATCGGAAGACTATTTTGTTTGTGAAAACGCCCAGCGCGGTATGGCATCAGGCGCGAACGATACATTGCTTCTAAGTGGTTACGAGGACGGCATTGCTATGTTTCACGATATTCTTTCGGATGGCTTTAAGGCCTAATTCCGGTTCGAAGGATTGTCCATTAGTAGGTAACCATTGGTAAGTTTTAGACGTGTAGATAGTTAAACTTCAATTAGTCTGGAAACCGCTCAGTAATCCAATCATTGATCATACTAATGTTTTGTCGCGCCATTTTTTTGTAGGAAATTACTTTTTCCATATCATTGGTGTAAATGATATTTTCCTCGAATTCTCTGTCAAAAATGTCTTTCAACATTTTGTTAAATTTGCCCGATATACTACTATCCGGCAATTCTCGTTGCTCAGTGAATGAGAAAAGGTCTGCCGAACACAGAGCGCATAATAGTGGATGAATACGGTGAGAGTGGACGTGTTTGTACTCTTGAAATTTATGGACCAATTGCTGGATGTCGAAATTCGCTTTAGAAATACTAGCAGGAATATTTATTCGGTGGTCATTGGACCATTTTGTTAGTGGAAAAAAGTCAATAAGCAAGTCACCGACATGCTGAGTATGTTCACATTTCGGTAAAAACTCGAGGTCTACTTTGTTTCTCACAAACCAGATATCCAATGTATCAACAAGTCGCTGCAACAGTGTCTTGTCTATCATATCCAGATACTGCAAGCCGAATAGTCCCACTTTCGGGCACTTGGCTTGTTCTAGCCATTTAAGAAAGGCTGGGTCTAGACTGCGGTGAAAGATAGATTGGCCTGTACCTACTAAAATGAGGTCATAATTATTTAGAGGCGCTTCCCAGAGATCAGGCGTCAAAGGCAAGCTTTTGTATGTTAACGTGAAGTTTGGGGGAATGATTGCGTTGGCAAGATTCCATCCCAATTTATCACCAAAATTATTCATTTGCGAATAATTGAAAACACAAACACTGTATGCCTGCCCGACAGGTCGTCGATTTATGGTATCCATTCAGGTCTTTTTCCTCAGTATAATCAGGAATATTTAGCATATTGGTCGATTGATTTTAGGGTGGCTTATTCAACCAAGATAACGGCGATTAGCAAGTAAATATGGGTGTGTTTGTACCTAGTCTTTGGTCGGTGAGAAATGCGCTATCATTATATTTCGAGCATAGTTTTAAAAAATCTATTTGTTCTCCCATTAGCTATTTCTGCGGCTTCTATATTCCAGTGCGTGCTGTCGGAGCGTGCGAAAGCATGTTCTTGTCCGACATAAGTATGAAGGGTCACGTGGGCATGGGCTGACAGTTTTTCCGTGATGGCCTGCTGCTGATCTTTGTTCACAAACTGGTCGTCCCCGGCCATATGTAGCATCATCGGGGATGTAATGCCGCTAGCGTCGTTCAGTTTCTGGTCAATGCCAACCCCGTAATAACTAACGGCTGCATCGATGTTTAGATCAGTGGAAACTTTGTATGCGAGCAATCCGCCCAGACAGTAACCAACAGCGCCTACTTTGCCGCTGCATTCTGGAAGGGCGCGGGCGGCTGATATTGTTGCCTCCAAATCTTCCATCCCCTTCTCAAAATCAAAAGATCGAAAAAGCTGGAGTGCTCGTTCCAGTTCAGCGGGAATTTTGTCCGAGAGGTCTAGTCCCGATTCCGTACGCCAGAACAGGTCTGGGCTAATGGCTATATATCCCTCATCGGCAAGTGCATCGCATACACCGCGCATGTTTGCGTTTACCCCAAACACTTCCTGTATGGCTAAAACTACAGGGAAGGTTCGCGCTGTTGGCCCTGTTATAGGCGCCGCCTTTGGCATTGCAATGTATGCCTTGAAACAGCCGCTGCCGTCTGTTGCCACAACATCAATTGATTGGACCATGGAGTTTCTTTTTGTTTTCAAAGGTAGATGCTCTTAGGTTTTGAGGCCGAATCCGGGCGGTCTGCAGGGTCTATTCTGGCTCATCCAACGCACCGGATGCCTCTAAGGCTTTGCCTTCTTCGATCGAAAGCGCGCCTTCCAAAACCAACAACGCGCGTTTGGTATACAGCCCACCATCGCCAGAATATCCGCCAAAGTTTCCGCCTGATCCCACAACTCTGTGGCACGGTACTAATATCGGTAACGGGTTTCTACCGCAAGCCGAGCCAACAGGCTGGGCAGCGGAGCCAATTTTTTTCGCCAATTCGCCGTATGTTGCCACTGCGCCGAACGGAATTTCCATCATCGCATGCCAAACTTTTTCCTGGTGCCTGGTACCCATCGGCTGGATCGGTAGGCTAAATGTTTCTAGCTCTCCATCAAAATAGAGATCAAGCTGACGCTTGGCTTCCTGCAGCAGTGGCGAACTTTCCTGAAAAGGAGACCATCCCCAATCCAGAGAGATGATCGAGCCATCCAGTTCTGTGATGGTGATATCTATGATAGGAGTGTGCATCGACAGTTGCGACATAGTGGTTCCCGAAGTAAAGAAAGCAATAACACAGGTGGTAAATTGAGCGGTAGGGCAGAAAGATAATTCTATTCTTCTTGCTAACCGGTCAAGCAAGAGGCTGCAACATTAATGTTAGGCGGACAGACAGTTGGATAAAGATACAATATTTTCACTGGCGAGCGGAGCAGGCGTTGCTGGCGTTGCTGTGGTGCGGCTTTCTGGGCCCTGTGCATTTGAGGCGTTGGTGGCGCTTAGTGGCAGACCTGTTCCAAAAGTTAGAACAGCTGTTCTCCGCGAGCTCAAGGATCCGGGATCAAAGGCGCGGCTTGATAAGGCGCTTGTTTTGGTATTTCAGGCACCCGCAAGTTTCACAGGGGAAGATGTTGTTGAGCTCCATTTACATGGGGGCCGCTCAGTCGTTGACGGTGTGATCACCGCGCTGGCGGCGCAGGATGGGTTGCGGCCAGCCGAAGCGGGAGAGTTTTCCCGACGCGCTTTTGAGCAAGGGAAGTTGGATCTTACCGAAGCCGAAGGTCTAAATGATTTAATCCATGCCCAAACTGCCGCTCAGCGCGAACAAGCGCTGAACCAACTAGATGGCGGTTTGAAGGAAATTTACGAAGGGTGGCGGGCTGATATCGTTGGTCATTTGGCGCATTTGGAGGCAGATATCGATTTCCCTGATGAAAATCTGCCGGACGGGGTTGCAGGGGCGGTTTTACCGAAGATATTGCGTCTTCGCGATAGTATAACACAATATCTTGTGGATGGGCGTCGCGGTGAAGCTCTGCGGGATGGCTACCGTGTGGTGATATTGGGGGAGCCTAATGTAGGTAAGTCTTCGCTGTTAAATGCCCTTGCCAAATCCGATGTAGCTATTGTTTCTGATGAAGCCGGAACAACGCGGGACGTGATTGATGTGGCGTTAGACATAAACGGGTTCCCTGTTCGGTTGATTGATACGGCTGGCCTTCGGGACAGTCAAAGCGCCGTTGAGCAGGAGGGCGTTCGCCGTGCATTGAAAAAATCTGATGAGGCAGATTTAAGGTTGGTTTTGGTGCGTGCCGATACCTGGCCCAATATTCCTGCCGCTGTTCGTGTATTACTCGACGATAAAACTCTGTTGGTAATTACGCAGACAGATAAAGTGCCGATGTTTCACGTGAAACATGGAGATGTTCCTGAAGGGGTTTTGGCGCATGCTGCTGTATCCGTTAAGGACGAGCTCGGTCTTGACGATTTTTTCAAGGTACTTTCCGACCATGTATCGAACGCTTTGGCTCCCCGGGAACAACCGTCTCTCACAAGAGCACGCCATAGAAACGCCCTTGAAGAAACTGTAGCGCATCTTTCGCGGTTTGAACAAAATGCTGGTTTTGATGCCGTTCTTGCGGCGGAGGATGCCAGAATGGCGACACGGGCGCTGGGCCGTATCACCGGCAGGGTTTCTGTTGAAGATATGTTAGATGTTGTGTTCGGTGATTTTTGTATTGGAAAATGATGTTTCACGTGAAACATCGACTACTCCCTTTTGGACCTGGGACTGCTTCTTTTTTGACATTAGACTGAGCACGGTCTATAGCCAGCCTTGGTTTTACGGCAAGGTATAATCCTGCGCCGCATTTTTGTGGCTTCTGTTTTTTCTAGAGAGTTAGTTGCGTTTGATGGTTCAGTTTGATGTAATAGTTGTGGGCGGAGGACATGCAGGCTGTGAGGCAGCAGCAGCTGCCGCACGTACCGGGGCGAAGACGTGTCTGTTAACTCATAAGCTCGATACAATTGGCGTCATGTCTTGTAATCCAGCAATTGGTGGATTGGGTAAAGGCCATTTGGTGCGGGAGATTGACGCGCTCGACGGGATCATGGGCATAGCAGCCGATGCCTCGGGTATACAGTACCGCTTGTTAAACCGTAAAAAGGGGCCGGCAGTTCAAGGGCCACGCACTCAGTCTGATCGGCGCCTTTATAAAGAATCTGTTCAGCGCATCTTGAAAGATTACGAGAACCTGACCTTGATGGAGGGCGCAGTCGAGGACCTTGTTCTAGATAGGGCTGGGCCGAAACCTATAGTGACCGGCGTTATCCTGGCTGACGGTACTGAGATCTTCTCAACGGCGGTGGTAATTACTACGGGGACTTTTCTGCGAGGCCTTATTCATGTTGGGGACCAGCAAACTCCAGCGGGCCGAGTTGGTGAGCAACCGGCGAACGGTTTATCTGATACCTTTTACGGACTGGGCTTTGACCTCGGTAGGCTGAAAACAGGCACGCCAGCACGCCTTGATGGCAGAACCATCGATTGGTCTGTATGCATTGAGCAACCCAGTGACGAGCAACCAGTGCCGCTTTCGTTTATGACTGACAAGGTCACTGTGCCGCAAATTAGCTGCTACCTCACCCGTACAACGGAGGCCACCCATAAAGTTATTCGAGACAACTTACATCGATCGCCAATGTATTCCGGCACTATTGAAGGGACTGGCCCGCGGTATTGCCCGTCGATTGAAGACAAAGTTGTTCGGTTTGCGGAAAAAGATAATCACCAGGTTTTCTTGGAGCCAGAAGGGCTTGATGATCATACAGTGTACCCGAACGGTATATCGACGAGCCTACCGGAAGAAGTACAGGCAGCCTTCATCGCCACCATACCCGGCCTTGAAAATGCTAAGATTATCGAACCGGGCTATGCCATTGAATATGATTATATTGACCCGCGCGAATTGAAAGGTACGCTTGAGACACGCCGTGTTCCTGGGCTTTATCTCGCGGGGCAAATTAATGGCACGACGGGATATGAGGAAGCAGCAGCCCAAGGGCTGATGGCTGGGGCTAACGCTGCTTTTAAGGTGTCTGGACAAGGGCCGTTTATACTAGACCGCGCGGATGCCTATATTGGTGTGATGCTTGATGATCTTATCACACAGGGGACAAAGGAGCCGTACCGGATGTTTACAAGTCGGGCTGAGTACCGGCTGACATTGCGGGCCGATAACGCGGATCAACGGTTGACGGAAAAGGGCATTGCTAACGCGCTGGTTAAGGCAGAGCGCGCAAGTGTGTATTTAAAAAAGAAAAAATCTCTCGATGCGGCTCGTGTAATACTTGAGCGGTTGACCCTTACACCTAACCAGGCTGTGGAATATGGTCTGAAGGTTAAGCAGGACGGGGTCCGTCGTTCTGCTTTCATTTTGTTGGGCTTTAATGATATCGGCTTCAATAATCTTAGGGAGGTCTGGCCGGATGAACTATCTAGTGTAAGTACCTCTATTGCCGGGCAAATTGAGATTGATGCTCTTTATCATGCCTATATAGACCGTCAACGAGCGGATGTAATTGCCTTTCGAAAAGACGAACAAATGATCATTCCTGAGGACCTGAGTTTCGATACGGTTATTGGGTTGTCAAACGAGATGCGGGAGAAGTTTAACCAAGCTCGCCCAGCGACGCTTGGTGCCGCAGCTCGAATTGCAGGCGTAACGCCGGCGGCTCTCACGCTGCTGCTCGGTTATATCAAAAAAAAGCGCGTTGCTTAGGTTTTCCCTATATGAATTATTCATTTTCTGATCTTGAGAACGACACGGATGTTTCACGTGAAACATCGGAGAAACTTCGGACCTACGGTGAGCTGCTGATTAAGTGGCAAAAGACCAAAAACCTTGTCTCAAACAGTACGCTCGACGAAATCTGGAAGAGGCATTTTCTCGATTCGGCCCAGCTTGCCCCAAAACTTCGAGAGGTTTTTGGTGAAAAGCAGCTTTCGATACTCGATATCGGGTCTGGCGCGGGGTTCCCAGGTTTGGTGCTTGCAGCAATGGGTGTCGGTACGGCACATATGGTTGAATCTAACGGTCGAAAATGTATCTTTATGCGGCAGGTTGTCCGGGACACCGGTGCTAATGCTATGATTCATAACAGTCGTATCGAAGAACTCGATATTTTCCCCGTTGATATAATCACAGCCCGGGCGTGCGCCAAAATTCTAAAGTTACTCGATTGGGCCGCTCCATTTTTGTCCGCAACCACCGAAGTTTGGCTGTTAAAAGGCGAAAAGTTTGAAGAAGAATTGACCGAAGCGAAAGCTTGTTGGAATATGGAGATAAGTCGCTATCAGAGCCTGTCTGACCCATCAGGGGTAATCTTAAGGCTCCGCGACATAGAAAAACTGTAACTGTTTGATAGTATTGGTAATTACAGGTTACCGCTTCCGGGGGACGGGAATATGCAGAATTCTTCTAAAACGCAGGTGATTGCGTTGGCCAACCAGAAGGGCGGGGTTGGAAAAACCACGACCGCAATCAATCTTGCAACAGCTATGGCTGCAGTCGGCAAGCGTGTTCTCGTGTTGGATATTGATCCGCAGGGAAATGCGAGTACAGGTCTTGGCATTGACAGGAATGACCGCGAGATTACGTCATATGATGTGGTTTTGGGTGCGGCGCCGCTTGCTGATGCGGTTAGGGAAACGGAAGTTCCTGGCCTTTTCATCGTGCCGTCGACGGTTGACCTCTCAGGCGCAGATTTGGAATTAGCTGAATTGCCGCAGCGTAACTTCAGGCTTCAACAGGCACTTGAAAAGGCCGGTGCTCGGGATGAGTTTGATTATATCCTGATAGATTGCCCTCCATCATTGTCGCTCCTCACCATAAACGCCCTTGTCGCATCCGATTCGGTTTTGGTCCCGCTTCAATGTGAGTTTTTTGCGCTTGAGGGTCTAAGCTTGTTGCTCAAAACTATTGAACAGGTAAGGGCGAGCCTTAACCCGACGCTGGATATCAACGGTGTGGTTCTGACCATGTTTGACAAGCGTAATAATCTGTCGGAGCAAGTAGCTCAGGACGTGCGTGATTATCTGGGGGATAAGGTTTTCAAAACTGTTATCCCGCGGAATGTAAGAATTTCCGAAGCGCCGAGTTTTGGCCGGCCAGTCCTTCTTTATGATCATTTGTGTGTCGGAAGCAGGGCTTATATAAGCCTTGCCCGAGAGGTGCTTAGCCGGACCCAGCCGGAAGCAGCATAGTATAGTAAAACCAATAGGTTAGGACGAATTTCGATGGCAAAAGCAGGCCGTAAAGGTTTAGGGAGAGGGCTTTCCGCACTACTCGGCGATGATAGGCCCGCCTTCACGACAGTATCCAACGACGCTGCCCCAATTGATGACGCCGCTGGTACCAGGCGCACGCTGCCTATTGCGTTTCTTGAGCGTAACCCAGCACAGCCCCGTGTACATTTTGACGAGGTCTCCCTTGGCGAACTCGCTTCGTCTATAAAAAGTAAAGGCATGCTTCAGCCAATCCTTGTTCGCAAACTTGGCAAGGATAGCTTTCAGATCGTGGCAGGCGAACGCCGTTGGCGCGCATCGCAAAAGGCGGGCCTGCATGAAGTGCCTGTTGTTGTTCATAACCTGACTGAAGCAGAAGTTTTAGAAATTGCGGTTATTGAGAATATTCAGCGCCAGGACCTTTCTGCAATTGAAGAAGCTATTGGCTTTAAACGGCTAATGGCCGAATTTGGCCATACCCAAGAAAACGTTGCGAAGATCGTTGGAAAAAGCCGTAGCCATATTACAAATTTACTGCGTCTTTTGACCTTGCCCGAAAAAGTGCAAAACATGCTGGGAGCAGGCACGCTTTCGATGGGCCATGCTCGCGCTCTTATTGGCAGCAGTGATCCTGTTGAAATCGCTAATACTGTTGTAAAAGAGGGGCTTAGCGTTCGGCAGACTGAAGCTCTTGCTGGTGAAACTAAAGGTAAAAAGCGCAGGCAGCCGCGTCCTGGCGGCACCGGTGGTAAACGCAAAGATGCAGATACCATCGCTTTGGAAAAAGACCTGTCAGCCGCGCTTGGTTTTAAAGTTTCCATTCAGCATGAAGGTGAAAGCGGCAAGCTGGTTATCAGCTATGACGATTTAGATAAGCTTGATGAGTTGTGCGGCAAGCTTGGTGTTTGCGGCGTTTAATACCGCAAACACAGATCTCTGTTTAAGGAAGAGCAAAGGCCAAACTTAGAGCTTGCGCTCAACGGCATCCCAAATTGTTGCTTCCAGGGAAACACCGTCATATTTGTTGATGGATTGCAGCCCTGTTGGCGATGTGACGTTTATCTCTGTCAGGTAGCCGTCAATCACGTCGATGCCAACAAATAGTAGCCCGCGCGCTTTTAGTTCCGGTTTTAATCTTTCACATATCTCAACTTCGCGCTCGGTCAGAACTGATTTTTCAGCAGTGCCGCCGGCGACCAAGTTTGATCGAACTTCGCCTTCTGCAGGAACGCGGTTGATCGCGCCGACGGCTTCGCCGTCTACCAGAATGATACGTTTGTCGCCTCGAACGACTTCAGAAAGGAATTTTTGGGCCATCACTGGCTCGCGGCTAACCTCTAGGAACATTTCCATCAGGCTACCTATGTTGCTATCACCCGGTTTAATATGGAAAACACCAGCGCCGCCGTTGCCGTAAAGTGGCTTAATCACGATGTCACCATGTTTGTCGCGGAAGCGACGTACTTCGTCTTCGCTGCGCGTGATCATTGTGGCGGGCATAAGATCTTGATATTGCATCACAAAAAGCTTTTCAGGCGCGTTTCTGACCTCAGCCGGGTTGTTCACAACAAGCGTCTCGTCGGACACCATATCCAATAGGTGTGTCGCGGTAATATAGGCCATATCAAAAGGCGGATCCTGCCGCATCCATACTACATCCATATCGCGGATATTAATAACTTTGGCTTTGCCGAAACTAAAGTGATTGCCCTTTTCGCGCCGGACCGAAACTGGCCGCGCTTCGGCGTATACAGCGCCTTCCGCATAGGATAGGTCCTCAGCTAAATAGTGCCAAACTTCATGGCCCCGCGCTTGTGCCTCAAGCATCAAAACAAAAGTGCTGTCCCCATCGATATTGACGGTTTCCATAGGGTCCATCTGAAATGCGACCTTAAGCGCTTGAGCTACCATTTTGTTTTCCTTAGACAATTACTGTGTTGCTTAGTCGCCAACGCGCCAAGCGTCTGAGATATGGGTTGGAATAGCACGCGGCACAACCAAGATAATATCAAACCTCAGTGAACCTGAGCTATGGCCAGTGTGTTTGATCCAGTCCTCTGCTGCAGCTTCAATGCGCCGCCGTTGTCTGTAAGTAATTGACTCTGCTGCTGTTACCACGTCTTTACGGGCTTTAACTTCTACGAAAACTGTCGTGGTTCCACGTTTCGCAATCAGGTCAATTTCACCGCGTTTTGATCGAAACCGTTCATCAATTATCTGGTAGCCCTTACACCGTAAGTACCAAGCTGCGATCTTTTCCGCGCGGCGGCCTCTTGCTTCCGCGGCTTTGCGTTTGTGCGGTGAGGCCTTTTTCACATCACGACCTATTTGCTGTCAGATAGTTCAAGCGCGCGTGCATACACTTGTTTTTTGCGGAGGCCTGTTTGCTCAGCAATAAAAGCTGACGCAGTTTTTAGCGTCATATGCTTGAGCGCAGTCAAAATCATTTCATCTAAATCCGCAGTATCAGACATCTCCGTTTTTGAGGCTTTTGCTGGCGCACTTACGACAACAACAACTTCGCCTTTGGGTGGGCCTGAGGCTTCATAATGGGCAGCGAGACCATTTAAGTCGTTTAAAACAACTTCCTCGAATTTTTTCGTCAATTCCCGGCAAACCGCGGCCTTGCGGTCCCCAAGGGATTCTGCTGCATCTGCGAGGCTGGCTGGAAGGCGTTTAGCACTTTCGTAAAACACCAAACTAGCTGGCGTATTTACTTCGGCTTGAAACCATTCTTTACGGGCTTTGGTTTTGTTAGGTGGAAAGCCCATAAACAGAAACCTGTTGGTTGGTAAACCGGCAAGCGAGAGTGCGGTTACAACAGCGCTAGGCCCTGGGATGGATGTTACATCAAGGCTAGCAGCATGGGCTTCTTCGACCAGCTTATAACCTGGATCAGAAATAAGGGGTGTTCCCGCGTCCGAAACCAGCGCAATAGCCTCGCCAGCCTCAATTCTAGCCAATATCTTCGGGCGTTGATGTGCTGCGTTATGCTCATGATACTGCACCAAAGGTTTCTTCAGGCCATACGCAGTCATTAATTTAGCAGTAACGCGTGTATCTTCACAGGCAACGGCGTCAACACGGGATAATATATCTTTCGCACGGGCGCTTATATCGCCAAGGTTTCCGATAGGTGTGGCAACAATGTAGAGCCCCGCACTTAGTTTTTGATCGTCGATGCTGATTTCTGCCACTTTTTGCTACCATTCTTTCGTCAGATATACCAAAAACCTGATACAGCCGTTTCTATACCAGCGCAATTGCTGCATAGAAGGTGGGCTCCAAGGTTCGTATGGTCGTAATATATTGAAAATACTGAGGGTTGTTATGTTTGCAAGGGCGATTAAAGAAAAATCTACTTCTTTGCTCGTATGTCTTTCTTTCATGGCGCTCGTAGGCTGTGCAGCGACCCCTCCTGGGGTGGGGCCTTTGGAGCGGTCCTCTCTTGGGCGTTCGGTGCCTAAACAAGCGCCACTGACGCCCACAGCGCCGATAAGTGATAGTCCTCTTCAGCACGGTGTTTCGCCTGAAACGGCTTCACCAGGCGATAAGATCACGATAGCTATTATGTTGCCGCTCACGGGTCCGGAAGCCGAAACAGGCAATGTCTTGCTACGCGCCGCTATCATGGCACTGTTTGATGCGGTTGATCCTCGCTTAACGCTCTTACCTCTTGATACAAAAGCCGATCCGGAAGAGACCAAAAAGGTCGCGCTGCGGGCTATTGAAGAAAATGCCGCCATAGTAATTGGACCGCTGCTTTCAGAGAACCTATTAGCTGCTGGGGAGATTCTTGGCCCAGCGGGTATTCCTATCATAAGTTTTTCAAATGACAGTAGCGCAGCTGCTTCTGGTAGGTTTATCATGGGATTTCTGCCAGAAACCGAAGTTAAACGTGTTGTAGACTTTGCAATAAGCGAAGGATTACTGAACCACGCAGCCCTGATACCTGAAGGGCGATACGGCGAACGCGTCGTGACCGCCTTTGGTAAAGTCGTATCCGACGCTGGTGCTGTAATTTCTGCCATCGAACGCTACCCACCAGATAGTGATGCGGTATTTGAACCGGTGAAACGTTTGTCAAATTTTGACAAACGTAAAAAAGATATGCGCGATGAAGTCCGTTTTCTGCGTTCACTACGCAGTGACATGATGGATGACATCGCAAAAGGCTTAGAGCAACGCGAAGTGCTCGATAGCCTTAACTATGATGCCGTTTTGGTTCCTGAGGGCGGAGCGCTCCTTCGTACACTAGCTCCGTTATTACCCTTTTACGAATTGGACCCGAAAAAGATCAAGTTGCTAGGGACTGGGCTATGGAGCGATAAAGGATTGTTGCGCGAGCCACCTTTGCAAGGAGCATGGTTTGCAGCGCCTGAACCTCAAGGCTCAAAAGAGTTTCAGAAGCGCTTCGAAAACAATTTCTCCGAAGAACCATTGAGAATAGCCAGCTTGGCCTATGATGCAGTGAGCCTCGTGGCCCTACTAGCGCGCCCTGATCCATCACTTGAAGGCGAGCAGCCGTTTTCGATTAATAGGCTAACCAATAACCTGGGTTTCATGGGAATTGATGGCCTTTTCCGGTTTCTTCCGGACGGAACCATAGAGCGAGCGTTGGCAATATTGGAGGTGCGCCGAAGAGGTTTTCTGGTCGTAGACCCTGCACCTACCTCGTTTCCTCGTTTTGGTTTTGCCCTGAAGGCGCCAGATAACCGCTAGCAGTATATCTTTCGGAAATAATAAACACATTAACTAAAGGTACGGTAAATGTAGCCCTTTAGGACGGTGACCGTGCACGCTGCTGGTCTTAAGCCAATAACTTGCCCAAAATGAAATTAAGCAAGGGCATGCCCTTGTGTGTTAGGCGGATATGGCTAGTCGTCTTTTCCATATGGCCACTGGCGATCATGGTTTCCATTTGGTTCTTATCAATCACATCGTATAACTTCTGGCCAAACAGCTTGCCCCAATGCACAACGTCCACACCTTCCGTTAGCCGTAGCCCCGTAAGGATTGCCTCCCCGGCTCGCTCATCGGATGGAATGTAATCCAGGCTTTGCAGCCCCGTTCCACGTGAAACAACGGCCGCGAGCCAATCTTCTGGCCGTTTTATCTGCGCATGTGCGTAGGCATCGCCAGGTTTTTGCGCAGGAAGCCGCCCATGTGCCCCAGGCCCAATGCCAACATAATAGTCACCTTGCCAGTAGGCCAGATTGTGCTGGGATTCTTGCCCTGGGATGGCATGGTTAGATACTTCGTATGCATTCAGGCCCTTAGAACTTGTGAGGTCTAGCGTTAGATCATAAAGCGCGGCTGCCGCATCTTCGTCAGGCAAGGAGAATTTCCCGCGCCGGAACTGATGGAAAAAGGCTGTGCCTTCTTCGATCGTCAGCTGGTAAAGTGACATATGGCTGGTACCAAAACCAAGCGCCTCGGTTAGTTCCTTTTTCCAGTCGCTCAGTGTTTGTTCTGGTCGTGCGTAGATAAGGTCAAAACTAACACGTTCAAAGTTGTCCTGTGCAACTTTTAGTGCTGCAAGAGCCTCTTCTGCTGAATGTAGTCTTCCTAGGAATTTTAGTACCCGGTCGTCCAGTGACTGGATGCCGACCGATAGCCTATTGACCCCTGCCTGCCTATATCCCTGAAAGCGGCCAGCTTCTACGCTTGAGGGGTTGGCTTCTAAAGTAACTTCAATGTCGCCGTTTGGTGCCCAATATTTGTGGATGGCTTCTATCGCAGCTGAAACGGTTTCGGGCGGCATTAAACTGGGCGTGCCGCCACCAAAAAATATTGATTTGGCCTTTAAGTTGGGAAAATTCGCCGCAGCTGTTTCAATTTCCCGAACCAAAGCCGAGCGCCATTCTTTCTGGCTTACGGTCTCGCGGACATGGCTATTGAAATCACAATAAGGGCACTTTTTGAGGCAGAACGGCCAATGTACGTATATTGCGGCCGTTCCAGCATATTTGCTTGGCGTGAAGGTTAGTTGATTAACTGTTTTTAAAGCAGGCATCGATCAATTGCTTAAAGGCGTGTGCACGGTGGCTCATCGCGTGTTTTTCAGAAGGCTCCATTTCAGCAAAAGTTACTGCATGGCCGGTGGGTATAAACATCGGATCATAGCCAAATCCTCTGTTCCCGCGAAGCGGCCAAGTCAATGTACCAAACACTTTTCCTTCGAAGCTTTCCATATGCCCGTCTGGCCAAGCCAGTGTTAGGGCACAGGTGAAGTTTGCGGCCATATTAGTTATGCCGGATAACTTTCCATTAATCGCAGCCATGGCGACCGTAAAGTCTTTGGAGGGCCCTGCCCAACGCGCGCTATAGATACCAGGTTCCCCACCAAGGGCTTCCACCTCTAGGCCGCTATCGTCTGCAAGCGCTGGTAGGCCAGAAGCTGTTGCCGCGGCCAAGGCCTTAATTTCAGCATTGGCAATGAAAGTAATCCCGTCTTCAATAGGCTCCGGCAAGCCGAGTTCCCCGGCCGACAGGGTTTCCGTGCCAAAGGGTGCTAATAGTTCGCCGATTTCCCGAACTTTACCCAGATTATGGCTGGCGATCACCAATTTGTTCGTTTCGAATATGCGCGCCAACGTATTACCCTTTGTTTGTAAGTCTGTCGTAGGGAGGGTCTTCGACCCACCCTATTGTTGTTCGTTAGAGCCCAAGAGCCTTGCGCTGGGCTTTGCCAATTGTATCGCAGCCCATGCGAGCAAGACGCAGGAGACGAAGAAACTCTTCTTCAGAGAAAGGCTCTTCTTCAGCCGTTGCCTGAATTTCCACAATACCACCTCGGCCCGTCAGAACGAAGTTAGCATCTGTTTCCGCTTCGCTGTCCTCAGGGTAATCAAGGTCAAGCACTGGGGTGTTTTTGTATATGCCGCAACTGATAGCCGCGATACTGTCAGTGAACGGTATTTCTTTCAGGTGACCATTTTCGATCATCCATGTGAAACATTGATGAAGAGCAACATAAGCGCCTGAGATAGAGGCCGTGCGCGTGCCGCCGTCAGCCTGAATAACATCACAGTCGATCCGGATCTGGCATTCGCCGAGCTTTACAAGGTCAACCACTGCCCGCATCGACCGGCCAATAAGGCGCTGAATTTCTTGTGTGCGGCCTGACTGCTTGCCGCGCGCAGCTTCACGACCCATTCTGCCATGTGTGGAACGTGGCAGCATACCGTACTCAGCTGTGATCCAGCCTTTGCCGCTATCACGCAGGAAGCTCGGAACCCGCTCTTCAAACGTGGCAGTTACCAAAACATGGGTGTTGCCAAATTTCACCATACAGCTGCCTTCAGCGTGCAGGGAAAAGCCAGGGGTCATTTCTAGGGCCCGTAATTCGTCAGTCGCGCGTCCACTGGGTCGCATAAATCATCCTTCATAAAAGGGGAAATGGTTGTTTCGCTTCTTCTAGCGTTCTGCGACGCCAAGGTCAAAGAAGAAGAAACAACAAACGGTGGATTGACGCTGGCGAGCAGTGTTTTTACACTCGGCAGTCTAAGTAGAGGAAAAATATGTCGCTCGCCAGCCTGAATGACCGGTCCACCGCTATATTCCGCAGTATTGTGGAGACGTATCTAGATACGGGTGAGCCCGTTGGCTCCCGTACTTTAAGCCGAGCTGAGGCCATTGATGTGTCGCCAGCGACTATTCGGAACGTTATGGCGGACCTGGAGGACGCTGGTTTGCTCTCAGCCCCCCATACATCAGCAGGCCGCGTACCTACCGACCTTGGCCTTCGTATGTTCGTTGATGGCCTGATGGAAGTAGGGAACCTAACGAAATCTGAGCAAGAGGCCATTAGAGGTCAGTGTGCTACGTCGGGGCAAGGCATTGATAAAGTGTTGGCGGATGCGACCAAGGCTCTTTCGGGGCTTTCGCGCTGCGCTTCCGTGGTGATGGTGCCTAAAAGTGAACTTGCGGTAAAGCACATCGAATTTGTTTCTATCTCGCCCGTTCAGGCTCTTGTTGTTTTGGTGGCCGAGGACGGCACAGTTGAAAATCGTTTGATCGACCTGCCGCCAGGGTTGCCGCCTTCTGCTTTGGTGCGCGCGGGTAATTTTCTGAGCGCGCGACTTGTGGGGCATTCGCTGGAGGAGATGAAAGGGGCGATTGAATTGGAGCTCAATTCCCGCCAAGCAGAACTGGACGGCATAACAACGCGCATTGTGGAAAGCGGGCTTGCCGTTTGGTCAGGCGGTGAAGCGGATACGGCCTCCTTACTTATCTCTGGACAATCAAATCTACTCGAAAACGTTGATGTTGCAGGAGATTTGGAGCGCGTGCGCCAGCTTTTTGAAGAGCTCGAGCGAAAAAAAGACTTGATCAAATTGATGGAGCTTGCCAAAGACGGGCGCGGTGTGCGCTTGTTCATTGGCTCCGAGAATAAATTATTTTCCCTTTCGGGTTCTTCTTTGGTGGTTTCTCCCTATATGAACGGTGCAAACAATGTTGTTGGCGTGATCGGTGTGATTGGCCCTACAAGGCTGAATTATGCGCGTATTGTGCCAATGGTTGATTATACAGCGCAGGTGGTTACCCGCCTGTTAAATCGCCCCTAGAAAGAAACCCAGCAGGGCCACGGCCATCTAGCCGCTCTGCAAGAGTATACGGACTTGTAATGACTGACGAAAACCAAAATGAAGATGCTGACGGCGGCTTGACCCAAGAAGAAATTGATGCGGCGGAAATTGTTGAAGAAACGCAAGAGCCCTCAGCCGACGAAATCATCTCAGGCCTTCAGTCAGAAGTTACTGTTTTGAAGGACCGGCTGCTACGCGCGGTTGCGGAAACCCAGAATGTGCGCCGTCGGGCTGAAAAAGATAAAACTGATGCTAGCGCTTATGCGGTTACAGCATTTGCTCGTGATATGTTGAACGTTGGCGATAACATGCGCCGCGCGCTTGATAGTCAGCCCGAAGAAGTAACGGAAGATATGAAAGCCTTTACCGAGGGTGTTGCGATGACTGAGCGCGAGCTGCTTAATACGATGGAACGTCACGGCATTAAGAAGATCGAGCCTGAGGTTGGCGAGAAATTTGATCATAAGGTGCACCAAGCGATGTTTGAGGCGCCAAGTGAAGACTATGCCCCTGGCAGCGTTATGCAAGTTGTTGCTCCTGGTTTTACTATTAAATCACGATTGTTGCGTCCGGCGATGGTTGGTGTGGCAAAAGGCGAAGCAAAGAAAGTGGATACTAAAGCCTAGCGAGGCAAAGCTCCTCTTTTTAAAACGATTTGAGAAGGCTCTACCGTGACGGTAGGGCCTTTTTTATTATTACTTCAGCGAACTGGTATCAAGGACCCTTGACATCCGTTGTGTAAGTTAATATGTAAAGGAAACTGTACATAATGGAAAACACTAACGACATAGAGGTCCCCATGAGACGCATCATTTTGAAATCACTAATCTTCGCTTTATTGCCTGTGCTTCTAAGCATCGGCGCTGAAGCCTCTACAATTGAACGGAGCGGCAAAGCAGGAACACACGCGATTGTCTTTATTCCTGGCTTGGCCTCTCACGGCGATTTGTGGGAAAGTTGGGCTAAACAATATTCTGTCAGTAACGACGTGTTCGTTGTAACGGCGTCTGGCTTTGCTGGCGAACCCGCCAGGGAAGGCTCGGAGGCGTTCTTCCAAGCCACGGTCAATGAAATCATCAGTTCTCTAAGAACCGCGAAAGTAGCTGATGTCACACTTGTTGGTCATTCGATTGGCGGCTTGATGTCATTGATGATCGCGAATGAAGCGCCGGATCTTGTGCGGAATGTGCTTGTTGTTGATAGCCTACCGTTTCTTGCTGGCCTTATGATGCCTGGTGTTTCGCCTGAACAGGCGGGGCAACGTGCCCAGTATTTTGCGGCGCAAATGAAGAAAATGCCACGAGAAATGTATTTAGAGCAACAAAAACAGGGCGTTGGTGTCCAGTCGAAAACTGTCAGTTTCCTGCCAACGGTTCTCGAATGGGGTGCTGCCTCAGATCAGGCAACAGTGGCTACTGCTTTCGCTGAAGCGCTTGGCACAGATTACCGAAGCAACCTAAAGAGCATCACAGCACAGGTTACAGTGCTCGCGGCCTACGACAAGCAAATGCCATTTGGCCGGGAAAAGAACAAAGCTCTTTACGAAACACAGTACGTCGGCCTACAAAATGGTCGTATTGAGATTATAGACAATAGTTTCCATTTCATCATGATTGATCAGCCGGAGGCTTTTTCCAAAGCTCTTGCTGCTGCTGTGAAAGAAGGAATGTAACGATGAATAGTGCCGCAAAAACATACCAGCGAGATCTGTTTTTAGCCCTTGGCTTATACGCCGTAGTCCTTTTCGGCGTGAATTACTTCATTGGCGCTAATGAGGGCTTAGCCTCCTGGATCATTGTGCTGTTGGCCATTCTGCCTGTCTTGCCCGCGCTTCTTGCGCTTAAGGTTGCTCTTGTCTTCTATAAAAGCGTCGATGAGCTACAGAAAAAAATCATGTCAGAGTCGGTTATCATATCGTTTTTATTGGTGGGTTTTGGCACATTCACGTACGGGTTTTTGGAGGGCGCGGGCTTTCCGCACCTGCCATCGATTTGGATTTTGCCTGCGCTGATTGGTTTCCAGGGATTGGCTCTGGCTTTTGTTTCGAGAAAATACAAATGAAAATCGGATTGAAACATATTGGCCAGAGTACGGCAGAAACTAACAGGGGCAAGCGTCCGGTATCAAACAAAGGACGGTTGCGATGACTGCGGCAAAAAAATATTCGCGCGATTTTGCTCTGGCTATGGTGCTCTATAGTGTAACACTCGTCTCTTCGATTTTAGTTATGAAGTTCGTCAGTTTGCCGCAGTGGGTAACCATATTGGTCGTGCTTGTTCCAATGTTGCCTGTGTTGTTGGCACTCAAGGTCGTTTTCACTTTCGTAGAGACCATGGACGAGCTGCAAAAGAAAATACAAGGCCAGGCCGTATTGATATCCTTTTTACTTGTTGGGCTGGCCACATTTACATACGGCTTCGCAGAAGGTGTAGGTTTTCCGCCCTTGCAGGCAATCTTCATTTTCCCGGCCCTTATTGGGACATGGGGCGCGGCACTTGTGTACGTGACGAGGAAATATAAATGAAGAACCGCCTGAAAGTTCTAAGGGCTGAACGCGACTGGAGCCAACAGGAATTGGCCGACCGCCTTGGGGTGTCGCGCCAGACGATTAATTCGATCGAACGGCAGAAATATGATCCAAGTTTGCCGTTGGCGTTTAAATTCGCGGCTGTCTTCTCAAGTCAGATCGAAGACATTTTTGAGGCTGAAGTGGGCGACACCTAAAAAATTGAATGATAATAAGCTCAGGATTGTGTCGTAACATACTGCTTATAAACTATTTTCTTGCTATCGGCATAGAATCTATCAAAAGTGACGGAATTTGATTAGTGCATTAATTAAATTCCGTCACACATAGCAACAGACAGGACGCTAGCCTAAACCCCAAAAGTTAAATTTCGTTTGTTAAAACAACGCATTATCTTACATTTCGACGGGGTCTTCCATTGATGAAGACTCCAGTATAATCTTCCGATGCAGGAAATTGACGTTAAATTATATCTGTAACTAACTGTAAATAAACGTAGAACCATCAACGGGTTCAAATTTTAGTTGAAACCCGTGATGGTCAAGGCCGCTTTTGATTATCTAGTTAACCATTTAAGGCATTTTCGATGAGTAGCTTGGTCTCTTCAATGCCGTAAAGGGCAATGAAACCGCCCATTCTTGGGCCCTGGCTTTGCCCCAACAGTACTTCGTAGCAGGCTTTGAACCAATCACGCAGGTTTTCAAACTCCGCATCTTTGCCTGCTGAGTAGACTTCCGTCATAATCACGTTGGCATCATTTTCGGTTGCATCAAAAGTAGAAAGTCGTTTTAGCAAACTTTTGAAAGCAATAGTCTCCTGATCTGTTGCTGGCCTGAAAGACTTGTTTGGTTTTACAAAGTCTTCAAAATACTTGAGCGCATAATCCATCAGGTTGTCGAGTGCAGGGAATTTCTCAGCGTTGGCGCCTTCAGCATATTTTGCAACAAAGCCCCACAAGGTCGCTTTGTCTTCTGCATTGGCAGCAGATACCAGATTAAGCAACAACGCAAAACTGATCGGTATTTCGTCCTGCCCAACTTTTCCGCCGTGTATGTGCCATACCGGGTTTTTGTACCGGTCGCCTTGCTCTTGCTCCTGATATTTCCCAAGGAAGGTATAATATTCGTCCACTGCTTTTGGGATGACATCAAAATGCAGGCGCTTAGCTTTGCGTGGGCTTTGATACATATAAAGCGATAGGCTTTCAGGGCTGGCATACGCCAGCCATTCTTCAATTGAAATGCCGTTACCCTTGGACTTTGAGATTTTATGCCCTTGGTCATCAAGGAACATCTCATAACTAAGCGCTTCAGGGGGTTGGCCGCCTAGCACGCGCCGAATAATCGAAGAAAGCTTCACGCTTTCGTCCAGATCCTTGCCGGCCATCTCGTAATCAACATCCAGCGCATCCCAGCGCATGGCCCAATCCACTTTCCATTGGCATTTTACATTGCCGCCGGTGACAGACGTTTCAATTTTGCGGCCCTGCTCGGTTTCGTACGAAATAAGGCCTTTTTCCGCGTCGATAATATGCACAGGTACTTGCAATACTTTGCCTGTGTCTGGGCATAGCGGCAAAAACGGGCTGTATGTTTTGCGGCGCTCTTCACCAAGCGTTGGTAGAATAACATTGATAACTTTGTCGTAGCGCTGGCAAATCTTCAACAGCGTCGCGTCAAATCGGCCTGAGCGGTAGCATTCGGTTGATGATAGAAACTCATAGTCAAAGCCAAACTGGTCAAGAAACGCTTGTAGCCGCGCATTATTGTGGGCACCAAAACTATCGTGCGTTCCGAACGGATCGGGCACATCAGTCAGCGGCTTGCCGAGCGCTGCCGTCAGCAGTTCCTGGTTCGGCACATTCGGCGGTACTTTGCGAAGCCCATCCATATCATCTGAAAAACAGATGAGCTTGGTTGGAATGTCAGAAATTTCCTGAAAGGCGCGAATAACCATACTGGTCCGCGCGACCTCGCCAAACGTACCAAGGTGCGGCAAACCTGATGGGCCATACCCTGTTTGGAACAACACATAACCTTTTTCTGGCGGATTACGTTTGAACCGTTTGACCAATTTTGCAGCTTCTTTGAACGGCCATGCGCCAGAGGAAAGTGCGAGATCGATATCTACAGTCATAAAAGTCACCACGAAAAAAAGGTTAAAAGCCGCCGGACACTATGTATTCTAAGGCCTTCCGTCAAGTTAAACACCTATTTTTGAACAGTTTCCTGCAGCAACTGAAATTTGGCATCAATCGGTGCTTTTTTTTGCCGTTGCTCGCCCCTATGCTGCGCCGATGGAAGACTATCGGCCGACAGAACAAATAGCAGATCTGGTTGTAGACGCAGAACGCCGAGGCACGAGCCTTCGGTCTTTGCCTACAGCTGTTGTCGGCATTCGGTCAGCAATGATTTTTAGCGCTGACGGTGAGATTGAGGAGCTATCCCTTGATGCCGCGTGCGATCGCATAACCCGCAACCCTCATATCGTTGTGAACCGCGTTACGACGGCCCAGCGCTTGGGTGTGCCGCAAATTCGGGCGTATGATCTGCTTGAACTTTATGCGTTCATTCGGCCTGCGCGGTACTGTTTGCCGACGATATCGGGACTTTTGTCGGCGCTGAGGTTGGACACAACCATCAACTCTTCAGAAGATGAATGCTTGGTTTTGCACCAGGTGGCCGAAAGGTTGTTAGCCGATGCAGGTTCTGAAACCTACCGGTACCGAGCAGGCGGCAGCCGCGTCGCGATGATGATGGCAAAGGCTGGCTGGTCGTGGGGGCCGCTGGTAATCGGTGCTATTGAGACATATGCGGATCACAGCCGGGAAGATGGCCTCAACGTTTGGATGGCGCTGCCAGAATGGGAAGATGGTGCACCGCCGCCGCCGCCTGGTGATGATGCAGTGTTAGGCGAAGAGAGCCAGGCACGGCTCTCGAAACTGTTAGGTGAAAAATCCGAGAAGCGTGAGGGGCAGGAGCGCTACGCCGCGGCCGCTACTCATGTTTTCAAACCACGCGAAATGGCCGAAGGGCCAAATATACAGCTCTTGGAAGCGGGTACAGGTACCGGGAAAACGCTGGGTTACATTGCCCCCGCCAGCCTTTGGGCCGAGAAAAACGATGGCCCGGTTTGGCTTTCGACATTTACTAAGAACCTTCAGCGCCAGCTGGATCAGGAACTATCCAAACTGTATCCTGATCCGCGCATCAAAGCCAAACGCGCTGTTATTCGCAAAGGCCGCGAAAATTACGCCTGCCTGCTTAACCTTGAAGAAGCAACACGCGCTGTTATGGGGCGCTCAAACCCCGCAGACGGTATGGACCGCGATAAAATACTGATCGGGCTGGTGGCCCGCTGGGCGCGCTATAGCCGAGACGGCGACATGATCGGCGGCGATTTCCCTAGCTGGCTTGGCGCCCACTTCGGCCGTGGCCGGATTGCGGGCTTAACGGACAGGCGCGGTGAATGCCTCTATTCAGCCTGCTCGCACTTCAGGCGCTGTTTCATCGAGAAAAGCGTACGGAAATCAAAGCATGCAGATTTGGTGGTGGCAAACCATGCGCTGGTAGTGGCGCAAGCGGCAAGCCGGGCCGGGGACCCGGATTTGCCGAAACGGATAGTTTTTGATGAAGGGCACCATGTTTTTGAAGCCGCTGACAGCGCCTTTAGTGTGCACCTATCGGGCCTAGAGGGCGCGGATTTGAGACGCTGGCTGCGGGGTAAAGAAAACGGTGGTAATACCAGGGCGCGGGGACTGAAGAACCGTGTTGAAGAGCTCATCACAGATGATGACGACGCCAAAGAATTGCTTGATGATATTTTAGAAGCCGCACGCCTGCTGCCCTCAGACAATTGGCTCGGCCGAGTTACAGGCGCAGCGCCGATCACTCGCTTTGAAACATTTTTAATGCTTTTGCGGGCACAAGTAATGGCGCGGTCAGATGCAAGGGGTCCGCATTCGCTTGAGGCCAGTATCGCAGACCCGATCGAAGGTTTGGTTGATGCTGCGCAGGCGCTTTTCACCGGTCTTGCAAACTTGGCGCGGCCAATGACGGGGCTAGCGACTTTGCTGATACAGCGCCTTGATGAAGATGCGGATGTCCTTGATAGCAGTTCGCGTGGCAGGCTCGAGGCAAGCGCCCGGTCGCTTCGAATGCGGGCGGACACTGTAACCACATGGGCTGCAATCACCGAAGGTCTCGGCGGCTCTGTACCGGACGATTTTGTCGATTGGCTGGCCGTTGACCGCATTGATGGCCGCGAGCGAGATATTGCCTATTGCCGCCATTTTGTTGATCCAACCAAGCCTTTTGCCAGTGTGGTGCTGGAAAATGCGCACGGTGTGCTCATTACCTCGGCCACGCTCAGGGATAAATCAGATGGTGAAGAAAACTGGGCGAGCGCCGATATGCGCACCGGTGCACAGCATTTGCTGGTGCCGCCTAAACGTCTTTATGTGGCGTCGCCCTTTGACTACGACAAACAAACGAAAATTATTGTCGTGGGCGATGTGAACAAAAACGACCCGCAGCAAGTGGCAAGCGCGTACCGGGCCTTGTTTTTAGCGTCTGGCGGCGGCGCGCTTGGGCTGTTCACGGCGATTAGTCGCTTGCGGATGACTTATTCTCATATCGCTGGCGCGATGGAAGAAGAGGGTATTCCGTTTTACGGCCAGCATGTTGACCCGGTTGATACCGCGACACTTGTGGATATATTCCGGGATGACAGAGATGCCTGCTTGCTGGGAACAGACGCTGTACGCGACGGCGTTGATGTGCCGGGTGATAGCCTGCGGCTGATTGTTTTTGACCGGGTGCCGTGGCCTAGGCCTAACCTGCTGCACCGTGCCCGCCGCGCGGCCTTTGGTGGCAGGCAGTATGACGAAATGCTCGCACGTTTGAAACTCTCACAAGCATACGGAAGACTGATCAGGCGCACCGATGATAGGGGTGTGTTTGTGATACTCGATGGCCAGACCCCAACACGACTTCTTGAGGCACTGCCAGAAGGTGTTGAGAGGCAGCGAGTAGGGCTGAGTGAAGCCGTACAAATTGTTCGTGAATTTTTGCCCCTGCAGCCAGCATAAAAGGCAAGAAACAACCCAAACTTCAGAGGTTATTCCGCTAAAGAATCCCTTCCTCAGAGAAGGGATGTTTATTTCCCTTGTGAAGCTGGAGTTCGCATTATAGTTTGCGGACAAAGGAGAGTTATATGTCTACAGTCAGCCCAGAAACCGCCCTCGTTTACACCATGGTCACAGTTGCGGCTTCGGATAATAAAATGACGGACAGCGAGTTAACCCGCATGACAGGTCTTGTCGGGTATCTTCCTGCCTTTCAGGACTATAACGTTGAAAAACTCCGCGCTGATACCGAAAGCTGCATCGACCTTCTTCAAAGTGAAGAAGGGCTTGATGCCGTTCTTGGTCTTGTTCACGAAGCTGTACCTGAAACACATCTTGACCTTGTTTATGCGCTCGCGTGCGAAGTGGCTGCATCAGATGGTAATTTAAGCCAAGAAGAATTGCGCCTTCTGGAAATGATCCGCCACCATTTTAATATCGATCGGCTAACAGCCGCAGCAATTGAACGCGGTATTGCTAGCCGCCAAAAACGGTTTTAACACTAAGTATCAAATGCTTAGTGTGCCTAAATATTTTTGATTAGGCAGTTAATTATTTGAGGCGGGTGAATTCCGCCTCTATTATCAGCGCTATATCATCCCCAACAAACGGTAGCCATTCGTTCAGGCCAAAGTCTGATCGTTTGAAGCTACCTTTCCCGCTAAACCCAATAGTTTGCAATCCGTTCAGCGGGTTTACGCCGCTGCCAATGAATGTTGCTTCAATGGTTACAGGCTTTTTCACACCTTTAATATTAAGCATCCCCTCTATCACGGCTGTTGTGTCGCCTGTTAGGCGAATGACCGTGCTTTGGAAAGTCGCCTCTGGGAAAGCTGCGGCATCAAACATTTTCGGTGATCGGAGGTCATCATCCAAAACCTGACTATTGGTATCAATGCTGGCTGTGTTGATGGTTATGAATAACGAACTGGCCTCCGGTGCGCTTGTGTCCAGCTCTAGCGACCCAGAGATTTTGTTGAAGCGGCCGTGGTGCAGGGAGAACCCCAAGTGATTGAGCGAAAATATAATATTGGCGTGGTCGCTATCCAGTGCGTAGACGCCAGGCTTGCTTTTGAGTGGATCTGTGATGACAGGATAAATTATTTTGGCTAGAGACGCGCAGCCAGCCAGTAAAAGCAGCATGCCGATAGCGGCAATTTTCAAGTTCTTTCTGTAGGGCATTATTGGCTCTCTCCTGCGCGCTCAGCAACGATGGATATTTCCACGCCAACTTCAAGACTGACCCATTTTCCTGTTGCCCATGCACCAGATCCGACACCAAAATCACCTCTATTGAGCGAGATCATCGCGGTGACCCGAGCTTTCCCTTCGCTTTCAACAAAAGTAAAAGGCAAAGAGATGGGCTTTGTCACGCCGTGCAAGGTTAGGGCGCCACGAGCAACATAGGTGCCGTCGCTGGTTTTAGACATCGATGAAGATACAAAATTGGCCGTTGGGAAAATCTCACTATCAAACCATTCTTTGCCGGGGAGGGCGATGTTGCGCTGCTTGTCGCCAGCGTCCAACGACGTCATATCAATTTTCGCGGTAATTGAACCACTTTCTGGGTGTGATGGGTCAAAGGACACCTCAATAGTGAACCTGCTGAAGGACCCTGTGAACTTATTACCCGTTTGCTTGGCAAAAAAACTGACGTGGCTGGCCTCTTTATCAATGATCCAGTCGCTGGCCAACGCGCTTGCGGAAAATACGGAAAGCAGAAAACAAACTATCAGGGTTTTTGTCGTCATCCTTTTTCCTTTGCGGGGTTCGGTGCGCTAGGCGCACGCGGCGCGAAAGGCAACATGCGCCCTATAAGACCATCTTTACGGTAAAACTGGTGATACAGCGCTGCGAAAGTATGCAGAGTTACAAGTGTTAGAAGGACATAAGCGCCATACGTGTGTACAGCTTTTAAAGCTGTTTCTGCGGCCTGTTTATCGGTTAGTTGCTCCATAAACCAGATATGCGGCCAGACGACTTCACCAAATAAGACGGTAGGAATATTGTAGGGTGACGCAGAGACCAACGACCAGCCAACTAAGCAAAGGATAATCACCAAGGCATAGAGGGTCCCGTGAACCACCTTTGAGACAGTAACGATAGTAGCGGGAAAGTCCTCAGGCAGGGCGGGTGGTTTGTGCAGTATGCGCCATACCAACCGGATGCCCATCAGGATCAATATAGTTATGCCAATCGACTTATGGAATTGATAGAGCGTAAACTGTAAGTCGGCATCCGCATCCGAAAGCCGTGTCATCACGGGTCCCACCAGGAACTGAGACGTTATTAAAGCGGCCAAGACCCAGTGGAGGGTCATGGCAACCAGCGTGTATCCACTTTGTTTTGTATTGGCGGCATTATTCTTCATGACTTCAATAAAGTTAGTATATTAACTTTATTCAGTGGGTAGGCCTTCAACTTTCTAAAACTGGCAATGCTCTTGAATGCAGATATATCAATAAGCGTTTGTTTTATAAATCTTTTTTTCCCAACTCGTATGGCGTCAAGTAAAAGACGGCACCTACCCTTAAGCATATCATCAAAGGCATTATCTGTTGGTAATGCTAATAATTCACCTGCGAGCTTTGTCGCTTGCTTCCGCTCAGCTTTCTTGCCGCGCGCTAAAAATTTTACGTGTTCTAACTTTAACGCATAGTCGTCTACGCCAAGTTCCAGCGCACGAACGTAGAAAAATTCGGCGTTTTTTCGCCGCGCCCCTAGCAGAAGCCGTGCGAAAAACCCAGCAGCGCTAATTTCAGAATGCCATGCCCCCATGGCGCCGAACCCAATTGGGTTTTTATTTTCTTGCTGCATCAGTTGCTCAATTAGAGCTTTGGCATGTTTTGGATAAATGATTTTCTTCAGGCGTTTGCCTTCAAAACTAAGGGCGACAGACAGACTGAGTTTTGCAAGATAATGATTTGGAGCCAGTTCAAGGGCTTTGATGCAGTCACTAATAGCACCGTGTAGTGCCGCTACCGCCTCGTCCCCTGTTTCTAAAAACCCACCAATAACCAACCCGCTTTGGCAGGCATTTGCGTAGCCATCACTGGTATTGGCAGTTCTCGCTATAGTTCGAGCTTTGTAATAGTCGCCCCGCACATATTCTTCCGCGCCAGGGAGCCCGTCGGTCGCAGATGCAGGCGCCCAAGCGCTAACAAAGAATATGAAAAGTACTGTAAGCAGATGTTTCATAATAGCCAGTATAGCTCCCCAACCTGAACACAGGCATAACATGCCCTAGCTTTAATGCGCGGCGCAGCTTCCTTATCCGCGCCAGAAAGCTGGGGAAAACAGAACCAAAACCGAGAATATTTCAAGGCGGCCAACAAGCATGCCGACAGACATCAACCATTTGGCTGTATCTGTAAGCCCTGAAAAGTTTCCTGACGGTCCAACTTTTTCGCCTAGCCCTGGCCCAACGTTGGCAAGAGCAGACCCCGCGCTTGAGAAAGATGTGATCCAATCCTCACCGGTGCCTGCGATCGCCATTGCGAGCAGCAGAAAAATGGCCATGAATAATGTCATGAACGCCATCACACTGCTTTTCACGTCGGCGGGAATGGGCCGGCCGTTATATTTGGGCACAAAAATGCCGTTGGGTTGAGTGATGTGATTTGTCCAGCTGCGCATTGATTTCAATAACACCTGAAAACGGAAGATCTTGATACCGCAACTTGTGGAGCCAGCGCAGCCGCCAATGAACATCACCATGAAAAACAAGGTCGCAGAGAAACTGCCCCACTGGCTATAATCAGTGGTCGCATATCCAGTGCCTGTGAGGACAGAGATAATATTGAATGTACCGTACCGAAAGGCTTCAACTGGGGTGAAATCTTTCCATATTACCAGCCACAGCGTGACGCTGACACATAGGAGCCCGGCAAGCTTGAGGAAACCGCGTACTTGTTCGTCCTTCCATACCGCAAGCGGCCTACCGCGCAGCACCTGCAAAAAGAGGATGAAAGGCACGGAGCCAATGATCATGAAGGCCACGGTGATCATATCGATGGAGAAGCTATCAAAATGACCGATGGAGCCGTCAGACGTGGAAAAGCCACCCGTAGCAATCACTGTCATTGCATGGGCTGAGGCATCAAATATGCTCATACCTGCTAGCAAATACAGTAAAATACACAGCGCAGTAAAAGCGATATAGAGCCCACTTATCACACCAGAAATTTGCCCGGCGCGCGGCAATATTTTCTCTACGCTATCAAAACTTTCGCCCTTAAATACTTGCATGCCGCCGACCTGCAGCATTGGTAGCACGGCCACGGCCATCACGATAATACCGATGCCACCAAACCACTGTAGGAGCGCGCGCCATATCAAAATGCCGGGCGGCGCATTGTCTAGTCCGTTGATAATGGTGGAACCTGTGGTCGTAAGCCCACTCATGGCCTCGAAGTAAGCGTCGGTAAAGGAAAGGCCTAAATCTGAAAAAGCGAGCGGCAGCGCCGCAAAAGCCGGCAGAACTGACCAAGCCAAGCTGGTAAGCAGAAAGGCTTGCCGCAGGTTCAAGGCGTTGCCTGTATCCCTATTGGCGAGCGCCAGCATGCCGCCAACCGTGAGCGTTAAAAGTAAGGAGAGGAAAAACACGCCCCAATCGGGGTTCCCTGCCAGAAGATCAACGGTAACCGGTACAGCCATCCCCAAAGACAGCATGCATATAAGCGACCCAAGTGAAAAGAAGACTGGTCTAAGATCAAGCAAATTTCACTACCATTTTATTACCTTGTTCCGGGCGCTAAAGCGCTGGAATCTAGTTGATAATTTCTGAGCAGTAGGGACTGTCGAGCGAAAACGCCGGAATGGCAATAGTAAAAAGCCGATTTTTTCCGCCGAGCATATCAAATGTGCCGTGCATAAAGCCGGATGCCGTGTCTAGCGGACAGCCGCTGGTATAGGTAAAGTGCTTGCCCGGTGGAATGCGCGGTTGCTCACCAATAACACCGTCGCCTATTACTTCCTCTCGCTTGCCGTTGCTGTCAGTAATGATCCAGTGACGGCTGAGAAGCTGCACGCTAGCGTCACTCTCGTTGCTGATTTTTATCCGGTAAGCCCAAAAATACTGATCATTATCCGGGTCCGATTGTGCCGCCAGAAAATAGGACTGAACAGCCACGCGTATTTCGTCTGTAACGGCTTCAAAAGTTGGTAGTTCTTTAATCAGTTCTTCACTCATCGGGTTTAACTCCCCGCAATTTCTAAGGCACGTAAAAGATCGTCCTTTAGGTCTTCAGTATCCTCGAGCCCAACAGAGAGCCTGATGAGGCCGGGTGTGATGCCAAGCTCTAGCCTGGTTTCTTCCGCTAGGGCTTTATGTGTTGTACTCCACGGATGCGTGGCGATTGACCGACTGTCACCGAGATTATTTGAGATATCAATTATCTCTAGGGCATTGAGAAAGCGGAATGCCTGATCGCGCCCGCCAGGCAACTCAAAAACCACCATGGTGCCGCCGCGATCCATTTGAGAGAACGCAAGCTCCGACTGACCAAAACTCGCGAGAGATGGGTGACGCACATCCGTTACTCGGTCAGCAAGCGCAAGGGCGATATCTTCCGCAGCATCACACATTGCGTGCACGCGTAGGCCCATTGTCTCCAGCCCTTTAAGCATCACCCATGCGGTGAAGGGCGACATTGCGCAGCCGGTATGGCGGTAAAACGGATAGAGGAACTCTTCATCCCATTCCTTGTCGCAGAGAATTACACCGCCCAAGCACCGCCCCTGGCCGTCAATGTGTTTTGTTGTTGAGTAACAAACAATATCGGCACCAAGTTCCATAGGGCGCTGCAATACAGGCGTTGCGAAAACATTATCAACAATAAGTTTTGCGCCGTTCTCATGCGCAAGGTCAGCCACGGCTTTAAGGTCAACAATTTCAAGCGTAGGGTTTGCCGGTGTTTCAGTGAAAAAGGCACGTGTGTTATTCTGTACGGCCCCTTTCCACGCCTCCATATCAGTACCGTCAATAACCGTCGTTTCGATTCCGTAACGAGGTAGGAGCTCATCCATCAACCAACGACACGATCCAAAAAGTGCCCGCGACCCGAGCACGTGATCACCGCTTTTTAGCCCTGCGAGCAACGACGCTGTCATCGCTGCCATGCCTGTACCGGTGGCGCGGCCAATATCTGCGCCTTCCAGTACGGCCATGCGTTCTTCAAACATTGAAACCGTGGGGTTGGTTTGGCGCGAATAGGTAAAGCCCTCTTCGCTGCCGTTAAAGCGCGCTTCCGCCTGTTCAGCGTTCGCATAAGCAAATCCGGATGTCAGAAACAAGGCTTCTGACATTTCGCCAAGTTCTGATCGCATGCTGCCAGCGCGCACCATTTGGGTTTGGCGGGCCCATTTTTTGGTGATGCTGCGGTCTCTGCCTGCGCCAGATTTCATTGCGGTTTCCTTTGTATCGATGGGGGTAACGAGAGGGAGTGTGTTTTCCGGGGCTAAATTGGCCCTCTGACGGTGCGGCGTCAAGGTTTAGCTGCATTGTACTGGGCGCACTGGTCTTAAAAAGTTCCTACCTGCGGCAAAAATAAATACTGTTGAGGAAGCTTGCAATTGAAGGGGCCCGCAGATAGGGTCTGCCGCATCATGACCAATTGGTAATAAGCGGGTGTAGCTCAGTGGTAGAGCACGAGCTTCCCAAGCTCGGTGTCGAGGGTTCAATTCCCTTCACCCGCTCCAATCTTCCAGCCAATATCTGCCCAGAGTATATATTGTGCGAAACAACTTTACAGGTGACAATTATGAGCCTCAAGATCTGGCATAACCCGCGCTGCAGCAAATCCCGTCAGACATTAGCAATACTTGAGGACAAAGGCCTAATACCAGAAGTACGCCTGTATCTTGAAGATGGACCTTCTGCAGATGAAATTCGTGCGGCGTTGAAAAGCCTTGGCCTTTCGGCTTCCGAGATAGTCCGCAAAGGCGAAGCTGACTATAAGGAACAAGGCCTGTCTTCGGCGTCAGATGATGCCACATTGATCGAAGCGATGAGTAAAACACCTAAACTGATCGAACGGCCTATTGTCTTTAGCCAAAGCAAAGCAAAAATTGGCCGCCCGCCCGAAAGTGTGCTCGAAATTCTCTAATTTTGGGCACTATTCATGATGATTGATAAGGAAGGTGTTTCTGTTAAGGGACACCTTTTTTGTTATTTTGTAAAGGTATCAAGGGGTTGGCAATTTATTAGGCCGGTCTTAACTTGAGATGTAGTTTAATTAATATATTAACTTAAAAGCACTTTCGTTATCGGTGATGTCGCATTTCAGTGATCCTGTTATGCCCCGGCCCTTGCCATTTTTTTCTCAATGAAGGGGTAATATAGGACCTGCATAAGGCCCCGGCTGGTCATGAATATCAGGACTGCAATCCACAGACCCTTAAACCCATATTCAGCGGTTAAAGGAGTAAGAACAAGCAGATAGATCGCAAAAGCGGCTATCATAGTAATCAACATGCCGCGTCCAGAGGTGACCCCGATAAAAATCCCATCAAACTGATAACACCAGACAGCAAAAATTGGCATCAAGATCATGACCGGTAGGCCAACTACCGCAATTGCCCGCACCTCTTCAATATTAGTTAGTGTATTAATTAAATTCTGGCCAGCCATCAGAAAGGTCAGACTGTAAAGCAGTGCTGTAACTCCCGCCCACAGACTGGTTCGCCCAATCCAAAAGCGCATTTCTGCCCTATTTCTCCTGCCATAAGCCGCGCCTACAAAGGCTTCTGCTGCGTGAGCAAAGGCATCCAGCCCTAAACTTATCAATAAAAGAAAATTCATCAGTACCTGGTTTGCGCCAAGGGCTTCTTCGCCCAAAGTGGCTGCATTCCGGGTGATGAGGGCGAGCGCCGTCATTAGCACAAGTGTTCGCAAGAAAATATACATGTTGGCAGACAGCAATTTGTTGAGCTGGCTGAAGCGCCAATTTAGCTTGTCTCTAATGGTGTCCATGAGCTCTCTGAACTCGAAGTTTTTGCCAAGCAGGTAAACTCCGAATATTGCAGCGATCCACTCTGCTAAAACGGAGCCAAGGGCAATACCACTGACGCCCATATCAAAGCCGAGGACAAAGATAAGGTTAAGAATACCGTTGGATACATTGAGGATGAGCTGAAGCCAAAGAGCCGCTTTCGCCTGAGTTGTGCCAAACAAGTATCCGGTGAGCGAGAATATAAAAAGGGATGCAGGCGCGGACCAGATGCGGATAGAAAAATAGTCATCAATAAAACCAGTGGTACTTTCTGGTGGGCCAAGTGCCTCAACTCCCAGCCAAAGGATCTGGCTTTGCGCTACAAGCAGGAAGGCGGCAAATACAAGCCCCAGGAAAACGGACTGAACCAAGGTACGCTTTATAAGGGCGTCGTCCTTATTGCCGTATGCTTGTGCAATCAGCCCGGTTGTGCTCATCCGCAGGAAACCAAAGGCCCAAAACATAAAGCTGAAGATCGCGGCCCCCACGCCGACGGATGCCAAGTGAACCGCACCCGGCAAGTGCCCTATCACCCAGGTATCAACAAGGCCCACAAGCGGCGCGCTACTATTGGCAACAATGGCGGGGCCCGCGATGGCCCAAATGCGGCGGTCAGCGTTTAGTCGGTAAGGCTTGCTGTCAGCTGTCAACGCCCAATGCCTGAATAGGTGAAGCCAAGCGCCGCCATATCGACACCAGCATATATATTCCGCAGGTCAACAATGACGGGGTTGTTCATCAGGTCTTTCATGCGCTCAAAATCCAGCGCGCGGAACTGATTCCACTCGGTGATGATAACAACTGCTTCAGCCCCTTCCAGGGTGGCGTAAGGGTCCTCATGAAAAGTGACATCTGTTAAGAGATTTTCTGCTTCGTCCATGCCCTTAGGGTCAAACGCGTGAATATCGGCACCTTTTGCCTGCAGGGCCGGGATGATATCCAAGCTCGGACTCTCCCGCATGTCATCCGTGTTGGGCTTGAAAGTCAGCCCTAGGACTGCGATCTTCTTGCCTTTGAGATCATCACTGCACGCTGTTAAAACTTTATCTGCCATCGCTAGTTTGCGGTTCTCGTTCACCTCAATAACTGCGTTTACGATACGCAGCGGGGCGCCCGCGGCTTCTGCAGACTTTGCCAAGGCCCTTGTATCCTTCGGAAAACAGCTACCGCCAAAACCTGGACCCGCGTGCAGGAATTTCCCGCCAATACGATTATCAAGGCCGATGGCTTTCGCAACCATTTGCACGTCAGCGCCCACCTTCTCGCACATATCCGCAATCTCGTTGATAAAGCTGATTTTGGTAGCAAGGAAGGCGTTGGCTGCATACTTGCTCAGTTCTGCGGTTTCGCGGCCCGTGAAAACAATCGGTGTTTCGCTAAGGAATAGTGGCCTGTATAGCTCCTGCATCACCGCTTGTGCTTTATCGCAATCCACGCCCACAACCACCCGGTCAGGCCGCATAAAGTCCTCTATCGCCGCCCCTTCGCGCAAAAATTCGGGGTTGGAAGCCACGCCAAATATACTGTCATCAACCAGCGCTGATAGCCGTTTTTTGATCTCTGCCCCGGTTCCAACGGGCACTGTCGATTTGGTGACAATCACAGTATAGTCTTCGATGTAAGCGGCAAGCTCTTCAACGGCAGCATATACATATTGCAGATCAGCATGACCGTCGCCCCTTCGGCTAGGCGTGCCCACTGCGATAAAAACGGCCTGTGCGCCCTTCATTGCCTCTTTCAGGTCGGTGGTGAAAAATAACCGTTCGGCCTTACAGTTGCGTGCTACTAGATCCTCTAGCCCAGGTTCATAGATCGGCATTACACCGCGATGAATACGGGCTATTTTGCTGATGTCTTTATCGACACAGGTAACGGTATGGCCAAATTCTGAGAAACATGCACCAGACACCAGACCAACATAACCTGTTCCAATTACAGCAATTTTCATAAAGGCCTCTCCAGAAACGACAGTAAAAATATGCCGCCAAAGGAACAGACTTTGGCATTAAGTGCAAGGTCATTAGCGCATTTCTTGGCTACTCTGGCCGATATATTTATTACAAACCGAAGGGCTTTACCTGTGCTACCGTACAAGGATATGCACAGGTAGAAAGTTTGCGAGTGTGTTTTGACAAAACCTGCGATGGATAGCTTCGATGACGAGATGCTTGTGGTTCGCGTAACCCAAGCCAATAGGGCTGCCTTTGGGGTTCTTACAGCGCGTCACGGCGCCCGGTATCGGGCTTTGGCTTTCCGGTTTGTGAACGATATGGCGCTAGCGGAAGACCTCGTGCAGGAAGCCTTCGTAAAACTATGGACGCACGCGTCGCTGTTTGATGCCACTAAGTCAAAATTCACGACCTGGTTCCACCGCATAGTCGTTAACCGCTGTCTGGACGAAAAAAGAAAACGCCGTATTTTGCCGCTCCCTGAAGGGTTTGATGTGGTCGACGCGGCGCCTGCGGCAGATGATACGCTCGAAGTAAATGCGGTTCAAAGCCGCTTGAAAGCCGTGCTTGGCGATTTACCGGAAAGACAGCGAACAGCTGTTGTGCTCAATTACTTTGACGGTATGTCCAACCAAGAAGCGGCGGATGTGATGGGCTTGAACATAAAGGCTTACGAATCGCTGTTGGTGCGGGCGCGCACCAACATGAGAAAAAAAATGATGACGGAAAGGGCTGACTTGATGTCAGCATTTGCATGAAAATGGCGAAAAAAAACCAGATGACATCCGAAGACTTTGAGATGTGCCTTTCTCTTTACGGCAGCGACTGTTCAGCTTGGCCTGCGGAAATTTCTGAGAGCGCAACGAAATTTGCAGCTAGTGCCGCAGGAAGAGATGCTCTGTTAGCGGAAGCCGCTTTGGATAAGATGTTTAGCGCTGCGCTCGCTATAGGGCCAGAAACCACGTCAGACGGCAATTGCGATATGTTTTTGGAGAGACTGGCTGACATTCCACTATCAGCTGCTCAAGTTTTACCAGAGATTGCGGAAAGCGGAGTTTTTGATCGCCTCGTTGCTTTTTTCAGCGACACCAGCCGTTGGCTTTCACCTGCTGCTTTGGCGTCTCAAACCGCTGTTTTTGCGGCGGTTCTTAGCTTGGGGGTCGCGGTTGGGGCCACGACAACAGCAGGGGCCGGCACAAACTTAATCACAGATAATGAGATGGATATTAGCTATAGCCTTTTTATTGTAAGTGACGATCTTAGTTTGGAAGATGAATGATGATAGCTCCGACGTGTAATTATAGCCACACGGCTTATGCTGAGAGTGCTTGGGGGCTGCCAATTTTATGGAGCGGACAGCTATGACAGTAAAAATAAAATGGTTGATCGCAGCCTTTGTTGTCTCTTTGGGACTTAATGTTTTTGTCGCAGGCATAACTATCGGCAAAAATTATCTTGGCCATCCAACTGGGTCTCATCAACGAACACAGCGCATCGATCCAAACGTTGTATTTAATGTGAGGCGGATCAGTCAACATTTGGGTGAAGAAGACCGTTTAAAAATGAGAAAAGCGCTTCAGCGACAAAGGATGGAGCTGCGCGCGCGTTACACGGCGATCCAGGAAAGCCAAAAACGGATCAAAGACCTGCTAAAGTCGATCCAGGTGGATAAGCCTGCGCTTGCCGCTGCCCTCGAAAGCCATACAGCGCTTGTGCATGATATGCGCGCACCGATGAATATTGTGCTTTTGGAAGTGATTGCTGAACTGGATCATGAAACACGCGTTAAAATGGTTGATGACTTTTTCAAGCCACAACCGGGTCAATTTAGAAAGCGCCGCAAGGGTCCTCGCGGTGAAGGCGATGGTTTTAGGCATCCGCCACAGGGCGAACGGATCCCGCCTAGCCAAGAGCCAGCTGCAAATTAAAAATGCTTACCTTCTTGTATTTGTACAAGCAATGTTTGCAAGTGACTGTAAATAAACAAATAAATCAATAGAGTTGCGATGCTATATTTATGGTAGAATAGATATATGACAATTGCGACGACATTGCCGTCCATTGGGCCTCCTCCTCCTCAGTTTAGGCGGTCCTTTGTACCCGAAAGCTTGCTCCCCAAGCTTGGCGGTGAACCGCCTGTGCAGCGTACGCAGGCGAGCGCTGCCGATACGGCGTTACGCAATCCCTCGGATAATAAGGACGAGAGCCAGGCAGGCAGAGAAACACGCGGCGTGTCAAACGGCCAACCTGTTAGCAACCTTGGTGGTGATGCTGCTGTCGTATTGCAGGTCAACGAGGGCCAAAAATCTCCTGAGGACAATGGACCTTCTGAGGGAATAGGGATTGAACCGGTTCTTACAGAGGAAGAGCAAGGTGAGGTGACGCGCTTACAAGAGCGGGACCGTGAGGTTCGGGCACATGAGAGCGCACATGCTTCGGCAGGAGGGACCTATACTGGTTCTCCAAGCTTTGACTTTGTAACCGGGCCCGACGGCCAGCAATATGCCGTGGGTGGTCATGTTGACATTGATGTCGGTCCAATAGCAGGTGATCCTGAGGCCACGATCGTGAAGGCGGAAGTGGTTCGTCGCGCCGCATTGGCACCAGCTCAGCCTTCAGGTCAGGACAGGTCGGTCGCTGCCGCCGCTGAAGCGACAAAAAGAGAGGCTCTCCAGGAAATATCCCAACGCGATAAAGACGAGGCCGCACAGGCGTTAAAGGGTGATGATGAAGAAGCGAGCCCAATCTCTAGTATTGCTAACCAAGAAGAGCCTGCAGCGTCAGGTTTTTCGAGCGCTTTATCAGGGTCCTCAGACGCTTTTAATCAATTAGGTGACATCGTTACTCGCCGCGATGACGCGTCGAGCATCAACCTCTTAGTATAATATCAACCTGCAGCCGGGCGAAACGCTTAGCTGTGGTCTGCTCCCACTGCATCTCTAACGGTGGCAAAACCATCTTTCTCCAAACAAGCTGATAGCTCTCGTTTTATTCGGTCGATTAAGCCTGGGCCTTCATATACCAGTGCAGAATATAGCTGAACCAGTGAGGCGCCTGCTCTGATCTTTCTGTAAGCATCCGTGCCACTTCTAATTCCGCCAGCGCCTACCAGCGGAACTCTTCCGCCTGTGGCAAGCCAAACACTAGCGAGTGCTTTAGTAGACGGCTCCATAAGAGGGGCGCCAGAAAGGCCGCCGCTTTCGCCTTTGTGCCGGCTCTGTAAGCAGGCCGGCCGAGCCACTGTGGTGTTACTAACAATCAAGCCGTCGATCGCACTGTCTGCTGCGATCTCGGCAATATCTTTAATGTCGCCTTCCGTCAGGTCGGGGGCGATTTTTACTAAGATTGGTATGTATTTATGGCCGCTTGCGATGGCGTCTGATCGTTCTTTCAGTACGCGCTGCAACAAGTCAGCAAGCGCTTCCCGGCTTTGCAGGGATCTAAGGCCAGGCGTGTTGGGGCTGGAAATATTGACTGTAAAATAGTCGGACAACCCGTAAAGGTCTTTAATGCACGTTACATAATCAGCCGATTTATCATCGCTGGTTTTGTTCGCGCCGATGTTCGCGCCGAAGGGCTTATTGCCGCCAACCTCAAGTTTCTCCAAATTCTTCTTAAAGTACCCTAAGCCTTTGTTATTGAAACCAAAACGGTTGATCACAGCTTTGTCTTCGCTTAGCCGGAAAAGGCGAGGCTTATCGTTTCCTACTTGGGCAAGTGGTGTTACTGTTCCGGCCTCGGCAAAGCCGAACCCCATAGCGTGGGAGGCTTTGATGACGTCCGCATTTTTATCGAAACCAGCGGCGAGGCCAACCGGATTACTGAAGGAAAGCCCAAAAACCTCGGTACGAAGGTTTTTGTACTCACGCGATTTGCCAATTAGGCCGTCCATCCCGCTTTTCATCGCTGAAATTGTTAAAGTATGAGCACGTTCCGCATCAAATGCGTGAATGAAAGGTTTAATAAGGGGAAAAAGGTCAATCATTGGTCTCTACTTTGGCTCTACTCTTGAGGGCTGCGTAAAGGAAAAGTCAGTGGACCCTTCTTGCAAAGCCTTGAATGTCCATACGTTTTTTGCCGTCGCAATATCAAAAGAGCTATACAAATGGGGGAAAAGCATGCCGCTGCGTGAGGCTTCCCACTTTAGCGTCTTTTCGGAAAAACTGTCTGCATCATAGGCAAGCAATTTTAGGTCGGCTTCCCCAGAAAAATACTTACTGGTGGTACTGGGAAGCTGTGAGAAAGTTGAAAAATGGACGAAACCATCTCGTTCATCATCTGCTGAACCAAGGTAGGACGACGTTTTTTCCGCCTGTTCCCATTCGTGGCGCCGCAATATTTTAAATATGATGCTCTGCATGCCCGTTCAATAGGCGGCTTTGCCCGCAGGTGCAAGAGCCAGCATTCGTGTGAGCGTAACGGGAGCATAGCGTTATTATTTTGCCCCAGCGGCCGCAGTAAGGGCGATGAGGTTTGAGGCTGGAGTGAGACTTTCGATACGGCAGGCAAGGCCCGCTCGGGTTTTTATGTCGTCCTCTCCCGCACAGATGCGGCCGTCAACGGGCGTGTAGGACATATAGCGGTGGAAATGAAGTTGTGGGCAAAACCGTTTAACTCGCAACACAATCTGCCGGTCATCGCGCAGGAAAAGCCGTACAGCAGTATCACTTTCAACTTTATATCTGACAATGCTGTCGGTTTTTACGCAGCGGCTTTCGTTGGTACTTTCCTCAGGAGGTGCGGCTTCAGTATTCTCGGACTGTTCATCTTGGGCAATGCTAGCCCCGCCTTCAAATATGCAAAAGGCAAGGGCCGCAACAAGTCGAGAGTTTTTCGTAAAACGTTGCATTTGGTGTGTTTTTCGCCATTCCAAAGGATACTAAGCAGAATGCCCAATCTAAGCTGAATGCTGGATTAATGAAAGCAGTGCCTGGCCAACGTTTAGTGCGAAATTATCGATTAACCCTTGCTTACTAGGCTTTGAATACCGACATTAAGCGTAACGATACGCAAGGAGCACTTTGTGGCAAAAGAAATATGGCTCTGGTTTAAGGAGCAGATAGCAGGATTATTTGGCGCAGCGGGGCGTCTAATTGTGAAGCTTTGGCGGTGGTTCACCGGCTGGGTTCGTACGGTATCAGGCAGCGTTTGGCGCAAAATCGCAGTCGGTATACCTGTGGTGTTTTTCTTATACATCTTTGTCGGCATGCCGTTTGCGCACCGTATTGAAGATACTATGCAGTTTAGTTATGAGACACCTGAGGGTGGTTCAAGATCCGTAGCAGCCCTAGTCTATTTGGTGGACCGGGAAACGCGAACCCATAACTGGACACCGAATGACCCGATGTTCATGCCGGGGTGGTGGCTCGATAATACACCCAATTATCAGAAGGGCATTTTAAAGGCTCTGTCGCGCTTCAGCTTTGAATTGCGCGATCAGCTTGGCCGGTCACGTGGCTCCAGTGCCGCAGACAAAGATCTCGAAACTGCATCCGGAAACTTGGCAAAAGAACCGGGCCGCTGGGTTGTTGATTTCCCCACACGCCTGCTACCGACAACGGCGTCTGACACCTATTACCGTGAAGGCTCAGATCAGTTTAAAGCTTATAATATACGCTTAGCAGCGGGCAACGCTGTGTTCGAGCGTCGGTCTGATAATTTGCTGGCGACGCTTGACCGGATTGCGCTTGATCTCGGCGCGTCATCTGCTGAACTAGAACATTATATCAGCGAAAACGCAGGCGGCTTTTGGCCGGACACTGGTGCTGATGACCTGTTCTACGAGGTGAAGGGCAAGGTATATGCGTACACGGTCATCTTGATGGCGCTGGAGCAGGACTTCAGAAAAGTGATTGCTGACCGCGAGCTTGCAAGCATTTTTACCGAGCTGCTCCGTTCACTAACCATGGCTGCAACGCTCGACCCAACAATAGTATACAACGGGGCGGCGGATGGCACGCTTGCCAATCATTTGTCTATGCAGGGCTTCTATTTGCTGCGGGCACGCACCCAACTTAAGGAAGTTACCAATATCCTGTTAAAATAAAGTCGCTTGCCAGATGTGCCTGTCGCTGGCACTCTGGTGGCTATGGCGGACACTGAAAAAGAACATTCCCAGGAAATCCACGGGCCCATTCGGCCGCCGCGGAGGCGGTTGCGTAAGCTGGTCGTTGTTGTGGACGATTCTCCTGAATCAAAAATAGCGATTAGGTTTGCAGCTGCTCGGGCGTCTCATATCACCGGCGGCGGGCTGATATTGTTTCACTGCATTCGGCCGGGTGAATTTCAGCATTGGTTGGGTGTTGCAGACCGGATGCGCGATGAAGCGTATCAAGATGCCGAAGACCTTTTGAATAAGGTAGCCAAAAGCCTCAATGATTATTGCGGCATCACACCGAGGGTTATTGTTGTTGAAGGCGAACCTTCTGCAGAGATCCTCAAGTTTATCGAAAGTGAACGCGATATATTTGGCCTTGTTCTCGGCGCTGGCGCTGAGGGCGAACCTGGTCCGCTTGTGGATTATTTCTCAGGGGCTGAAATTTGCGCTTTGCCGTGCCCTGTTATGCTGGTGCCGGGTAGCATGACATCTGAACAAGTGGATGCGATGGCATAGTCCGTGGTTTGGTTGAAATACTGTCTGTCATGCTATTTTCACCCTAGCTTTCAATGTCTTTCAAAAGTGCCGCGAGCCCTTCTTCGTACGTTGGGTATTGAAGCACCGCTCCGAGCTCAGCCTTTATCTTTTGGTTCCGCACACGTTTATTCTCCGCATAGAAACTGCGTGCCATAGGGCTCATTTTTGCGGTTTCAAAGGCTTCCTTCCGGGGCGGTGAAACCCCCAGCAGACGAGCTGCAGCTTCGATCACAGTTTGAGGCGGGGTTGGTAGATCGTCGGTTACACTAAAGAACCCGCCATTGTGCGCGCTGCACATGGCTGCCCAAATTACGGTTTTTATGTCATCCACATGGATGCGACCAAATTGCTGGCCTTTCTTAATGATCCGCCGCGCCTTGCCGCTGAGGATTGTCTTTAGCGCGTTGCGTCCTGGGCCGTATATACCAGCGAGCCTATAGATAAAAAGCGGGCATCCGGCTGCGTCCGCTGTGGCCTGCCACGCCTGTTCTGCTTTCAGTCTATAATGGCCTCGGTCCAAGGACGGCGCGGGCTTAGTATTCTCGTCAACCCAGGCGCCGCCGTGGTCACCGTAGACATTGGTGCTTGAAAGATAGTGGCACGACTGCAGGTTTTTCTGATCCCTTATCCACTTTGACCAGTGCTCAAGGGACGGATCACCGCTTGCTGACGGTGCGATCGTGCAAAGGATATGTGTTACATCCGCGTCCTCACTAAGCCGCCCAGCTTCAAAAGAGATATGACTATAGGGCCGGGCTATTTTTTCATCTGTTTTTTCAGAACGGACCGTCACGGTTACATTCCAGCCGCTTTTCCGCGCTTTCTCAATGATCGGCAGGGCCGTGTAGCCGGGGCCAAGAACAAAAAGATGTGCAGTCATGATGGTTCGCCTTCGGATGATCGCCAATTTGTGCCTTGAAATTGACACGGGTTTTTTGCAGTGTCTGGCGCATGAAAATATATGTCACATTTCGTTTATTGTCTCGGGTTTTCCTCGGTGCCTTTCTTTTCGGGTTTTCGGCCATCGCGTCTGCGCAAACTGGGCACGATGAGAACCGGTACCGCGACTGTATGGACCTCGCCGCACGCTCTCCAGATAAAGCGATTAATAACGCTTTAGTTTGGAAAAATGAAGGGGGCGGTGTGCCTGCGCGCCACTGCGAAGCCGTCGGTTTGTTTCATATGCAGGAATATGAAGAGGCTGCAGCGCGCATGGAGCTAATTGCTACAGATATGCGGACCGGCAAGGGCATGCCTGTGCGCGGCGGCAAGCGCTTGGTGGCAAGTTCCAGTATGATGGCGGATATGTACGGGCAAGCAGCCAAGGCCTGGCTGAAGGCTGGTGAAATTATCAGAGCTGAAGGGGCTATTGATCAAGCCCTTGGTTTGGTAACCAAAGAAAGCCCTCAGGCACTTGATTTGCTGATCGACCGAGCGAGAATAGCCGCCGCCGATGACGATTACCAGTTGGCACTCACGGATTTGGAGACTGTTAAACGGCTCGATTCTGGTCGGAAAGACATTTTAGTTTTGATTGCTTCGGCCGCACGCGGTATCGGCAATTATAGCAAGGCCCTTGCGGCTCTCGATACCTTTCAGGAGGTGTATCCTGAGAATACCGCAGGGCATTTGGAGCGTGCTAATTTGATGGATGTACAAGGCTTTTCAACGTTGGCGCGGAAAAGCTGGCTTAAAGTATTGGCCTTGACGGAATTTGGGCCGGACGCTGATGCAGCAAGAGCCAATCTAGAACGGACGGACGTGAATAAAGACCGTTAATCATTTGCCTGCTTATTTCATTACCTAAATGTGAATATCAAAAGCTAAAGTCGGCTTCATAAAGATCTGGTAGATTATTTTCGAAAAGTACGGCATCGCCGGCTTTCCAATTGCGCTTCACCCAAGCTTCAGCGGTTTCCTGCTTGTCGAATGTCATCACTGTTACCGAGCCATCATTGTTCTGTTCCAGCCCCTTCATGAAGGTGGGAATACGCGCAGGTGTAACAACTACAATAATATCCGCGTGTTTTGCTGCAAGCGCTCCGAGATGTTCATGTTCTTGGTCATGTTTTTCGCCGAGCTCGACCATTCCGGGTGTCACTAAGATACGGCGCCCACTATCTTCCACTAACGTGTCCAAGCATTCGAGCGCTGCGGCGAACCCTACGGGGTTACTGTTGTAGGCGTCATTGATAAGGGTGGGTTGCCCAGTATTTTTGCTAACCTCAAGGCGAAAGCGAATTTGCGGGACCGAAGCAAGCGCACCTTTAATGGCAGTCCAAGGTAAAGAAAGCGCCCGGGCACAAGCTGCTGCTAGAAGGATGTTACCAGCTTGATGGTAGCCAAAAAGCGGTGCTTTTAGTGTGTGAGTTTCGCTACCTTCAGAGACCTGCAGGGTGAGACCATTTTTATCCATGGTGGTTGCGGTAAGAGAAAGCGCACCATCCTTGCCCACAAGGCTGTAATTACCTGGTACGGCAGCCATGCGCTCGATAAGAAGCTTTTCGTCCATGCCGTCTTTATTGACGATCGCTGTTCCGCCCTGCAGAAATACGGCCTCTGCAAGTTCAAACTTGGCTCGGGCCACGGTGTCGAGTGATTTGAACCGTTCATAGTGCGCCGGGCCCAAGGCTGTAATCATAGCAATATCGGGCGGTGTCAATTTACAAAGCCGTGCTATGGAACCGGGGCCGTATGCGCCCATTTCAACAATGAAAAACTGGTGCTCGGGCGTCAGGCTTTCGCGGATCACGCGGGTGATGCCCATTTCGGTATTGACGCTGCCTGGGGTAGCAAGTGTTGGCGCTGCCGCTCCGAGGATGTGAGCGAGGATGTGCTTCGTGGATGTTTTCCCGTAGGAGCCTGTAATCGCGATTGTCTTTGGTTTTAACTCTGCAAACTTTTCTAGGGCTTCGTCCCGAAAGCGGGCTTTCACGCGTTCTTCAAACGGTTCCAAAACTTTGTTTGCGCCAACCAATAAGAATGGCAGCGTCTGAACGAATAAGAGCAATAACAAAGCCGTCGTAACAAGTTGCCAATCATAGGTCAGCTGTACGAAACCAATATAATCAAATATACTGCCGCTATCGCTTTCGAACCGGATCGCATACTCGCTGCCTTTGGGCGCAAGCAAGGCAATCAAAGTAACTAGTGCGAACAAACCCAGCGCCAAAAGCACGTATACCGAAAGGATGCGTTTGGCACGGGTAGTGAGAACCAGAGGCTTTTTTGAGTTTTTTCGTACTGTGCGTGACTTCAAGCTTCCTACCACAAAGCTGAGGGCAAGCATTGGCCAAATAAGAGCTGCAAACCCTGCAAGGGCTATGCTGCTTTCAGTCTGCGAAAGCAAGATCTGCGAAACCACGCCTATAAGCACAGCAGCACTTAGCCAAAGACTAGCTGTTTTGTCGAAACCGCGCTTTTCTTTTAGCCAAACGATAAAACGCGGGCCGTCATACTCTTCCTGCTGGAAAAACATCATCAGGCTCAGGCCACGTTCGACTGAAAACCAAAGGGCCAGCAGGGCGCCAGCGGCGATGATCATTAGCTGTGGCGGTATCTCAGGCATCGGGTATTTCCTTCAGGAAACTTTTGATAAGCGCTTCGCACTGGTAGGCGCCGCGCTGCAGAATATCATGATGATCATAGCCCGCAAGTTCAACAAATCGCGCCTTTTGCATCAGCTTTGCGTAGTGTTTGCCGATCTCAGGCGGTGCGTCTGTGTCTTCTGCGCCGTATATCAGCAAAACTGGACACTTTACGTTGGCGGCTTCTGCTGTCAGGTTTTCGGTGACTGCGCTTACGAGCGTGGCCCGTAAAGGCCCTGCATTTTTATAGTCTGCGCTACCGAAGCGGGCGGTATAGGCTTCGCGCAAATTTGTTTTTACAATCCTGTCAGATAGCCGTGCTAAACGACCTATCATGCGCAGATAACTTGCTTTAATTTTAAAGGATAGGGATCTTTTTCGCTGTAGGCCTGCGCCAGCAATAAGCACGATCGCAGAAACACGGTCGGGGTATTTAGCGGCATATTGTACGGCTATTCTACCGCCATAGCTGTGGCCGATAAGAACAGATTTTTGGTCTTTTGGGGATAGTTCAACAAGGCGATCAGCATAGTCTGAAGTAGAGGCGCCTTCATGCATCATCGGCGTTTGGCCAAAGCCAGGCAGATCATAAAGCTGGTTTATATTGCGTGCTTCAAACAAGGCAGCAATGCGCCCTAACCCTTTGTGATCATAGCCCCAGCCGTGCAGCCAAACAAGCGGCGTGCCCGTTGAGCCTATGGTTTCGACATGCCAAGGTGCAGGGGACTTCATTCGCTTATCCCGCTGCAAATATAGTTGCGCCGCCCGACTTAGTGTCCGTCGCACCGAGCCGCGCCGCGGACAAGGCAAAGCCTTCCTGGATCAGCTCATCGGTGAGAGTAAGGAAACTGATAGGCTTTGCAGCCGCCTCCCAAAGGAAATACGCGAAGGAGCCAGGAATTGTATTGGCTTCGTTAAGCCAGATCTCACCGGTTTTTTCATTGCAGAGAAAATCAACGCGCACGCTGCCAGCCAAGGACAATTGGTCAAACAGCTTTGAGGCGCTGGTGCGGATAAAGCTGTTTTGTTTGTCGGACAGCTCGCTCGGGTTCAGGGTGCGGTTCAGGGAAACCATGCCTTCGCTAGGTGCGGCATCCAGTTTTGGCCCACCAGGCGCACCGCCCGCGAGGTATTTGTTTTTAAAATCAAGTAGTTCCGCTTCGCGAACTGGGCGTTCGATCGCGGACGTAACCGTCGCACCGGTCGGTGCTCGCCTGACTGCGATATTATATTCAACCAGATTGGCTACGAAGGGTTCAACAAGCGCTTCGTTATCCAGCCTGAAGGCTGTCATCAGAGATGAAATAACAGCGTCCATATCGTCTGCTTTTCCGACACCGACACTTGAGCCGAGATTGCAGGGCTTTACGATCAGCGGAAACTCTATAGCGCCAAAAGCTGACTTAAGGTCGGCCTCTAGGGTCGCCGGATCCAGAAAACTCCCTTTCGCGGGGCGTTTCACTGAAAGTTCGGGCAATACGTTTATACCTGCAGCACGGGCAGCATTTTTCGCGAAAATCTTATGCATGGTTGCGGCAGAGCCCAGCGAACGGCAGCCTATGTAAGGAATGTCAGCAAACTCAAGCAAGCCCTGCAAGGTGCCGTCTTCCCCGTTAGAGCCATGAATGGCTGGAACGATCAGATCAAAAGGGATGTTCGTGCGCTTCTCACCCATCAATCCTTTTTGGAAGGTAATGAACTGGGGGCGGCCACTTGCGGGCGTTGCAAGGTCAAGCGTGAGCTGGGTTAGGTCTTTCGCGGTACCTGCGGCTATAGGATAGCGGCTGCGCTTTGTAAGCGCGCTTCCGGTCCACCACTGGCCAAGCGGGTCGATATAAACCGGTAGTCCAGTATATTTTGTGGGGTCTAGCGCCTCAAGGAACTGCAAGCCCGTTAGCACACTTACGTCGTGCTCTACACTGCGACCGCCAAATACAACGGCAATGACCTTTTGTGCGGCCATGGGTCCCCCTTAAGTCTCAAAAAAATAGGTCTCTGTTTCATGTAGCCAAAAACCACTGGCTGAGCAAAGGCTAATACAGAAAAAGCATGGCCTTTTGCGGGCATAGGTCAGATTAGTTTGCCTTGCGCGCGGATCGTTTTGAATTCAATTGACCAGCCGTAGGCGCTAATTATGATACGCACCTATAGAAAAACGATAAAAATGAGGAGGCTCAGTTGAAAATCAGGCAGATAGTAATTGGCGGTATTGCCGCTTTAACTCTCGCAGGTGCCGCGCAGGCGCAAACGGCAGAAGTTAAGGCCGAACTACTCCGCGGCAACGTCTATGTTATTTTCGGTCAAGGCGGAAATATTGGTGTATCGGCTGGTGAAGACGGTGTTTTCATCATTGATGATCAGTTTGCGCGAATGAATGATAGCATCAGGGCGGCGATCGCCAAAATCTCTGACAAAGATATCCGCTATGTCATCAATACACATTATCACGGCGACCACACCGGCGGTAACGAAGCGTTCGGTAAAACGGGCTCAGTGATCATTGCGCATGATAATGTGAGACAACAGCTGACAAAAGGCGCTTTCCTGAAGGCCTTCAATAATCAGATGGACCCCTATGGCCCTATTGCGTTGCCGGTGGTAACTTTCAGCGATGAGATGTCTCTACATCTGAACGGTGACGACGCGCGCATCATTCACGCTAAGAACGGCCATACTGACGGTGACAGTTTCATCTTCTTTAAAGAAACTAACCTGGTTCACATGGGTGACCTATTCTTTAACGGTATTTTCCCGTTCATCG
>NVTU01000032.1 GCA_002401685.1 Kordiimonadales bacterium | reverse complement strand
CTGATCGCACCGATCGCTATGGACGAAGGTCTGCGTTTCGCTATCCGTGAAGGCGGCCGCACCGTTGGTGCTGGCGTTGTTGCGAAAATCATCGAGTAATAGAATAATAGCGCCGGTCTTTGTACCGGCGCCTTTCTTTAAGGTAATAGATCAATGGAAGCGCAAAATATTCGCATCTGGCTGAAGGCTTTTGATCACCGCGTGCTTGACCAAGCAACTGGTGAAATTGCCAATACAGCTAAGCGTACGGGCGCAATGGTACGGGGTCCTATCCCTATGCCAACACGGATCGAAAAGTTCACGGTATTACGTAGTCCACACGTAAACAAAAAAGCCCGTGAGCAGTTCGAAATTCGTACGCACAAACGACTACTTGATATAATCGACCCAACACCGCAAACCGTAGACGCGCTGATGAAGCTCGACCTCGCTGCTGGTGTTGACGTTGAAATCAAACTGCAAGGATAAGACCCATGCGTACAGGTTTGATAGCAAAAAAATTGGGTATGACCCGCGTCTTTAATGATGCCGGCAACCATGTGCCAGTAACAGTACTACAGCTTGATGGCTGTCAGGTTGTTGCTCAGCGCACAGAAGAAAAAGATGGCTACACTGCACTGCAACTTGGTGCTGGCAGCCGTAAAGTGAAAAATGTCTCTAAAGCACAGCGCGGCCACTTTGCCAAAGCTGAAGTTGAGCCTAAAGCCAAAGTCGCGGAATTCCGCGTGCCGGTTGAAGGTTTGATTGAAGTTGGCGCTGAACTGACTGCAGACCATTTCCTAGTAGGCCAGCGCGTTGACGTGACTGGCGTATCTAAGGGTAAAGGTTTTGCGGGTGCGATGAAGCGTCACAACTTCCGTGGTCTTCGCGCAACACACGGCGTATCAGTTTCTCACCGTTCACACGGTTCCACGGGTCAGTGTCAAGATCCGGGCCGCGTATTCAAGGGTAAGAAAATGGCTGGTCATATGGGTGACCGTAATACGACCGTTCAGAGCCTTGAGATTGTCGAGACACGCGTTGAAGAAGGTTTGATCCTTGTTAAAGGTGGTCTTCCTGGCTCGAAAGAGGGCTGGGTATTGATCTCTGACGCTGTCAAAAAAGCTGTCCCGGACGGTGTTCCGATGCCAGCTGCATTCCGCATGCCTGCTAAAGCTGAGGAAGCTACTCCTGCTGTTGAAGAAACAGCCGTAGAAGCTCCTGCTGAAGCAGCTGCCGAAGATAGTAAGGAGTAAGGGTAATGAAAACGAACGTTATTACTCTTGATGCCAAAAAAGCTGGTGACATCGAACTTGATGATGCCATCTTCGGTTTAGAAACGCGCAAAGATATTCTGCACCGCGTTGTAAACTGGCAGCTCGCTAAGCGCCGCGCTGGAACGCACGCTGTGAAATTCCGCAGTGACATTTCGGCTACTGGTGCTCGTGTTGGTAATCAAAAAGGTGGCGGTACAGCCCGTCACGGTCCGCGCAGCTCCAACATCTTTATCGGTGGTGGTCGCGCATTTGGCCCAATTCCTCGGGATCACGGTTACAATTTACCTAAGAAAATCCGCAAGCTTGGATTGAAGACTGCTTTGTCTACTAAAGCAGCCGCTGGTAAAATAATCGTTCTTGATAATGCTGACTTGAAAGAAGGCAAAACTAAAGAACTGGTTGCGAAACTTGAGAAGCTTGGCCTCGCCAACGCTCTGTTCCTCGACGGTGCTGAAGTAAATGCTAATTTCAAGCAAGCAATTCAGAACATCCCTAATGTTGACGTGCTGCCTACGCAGGGCGCGAACGTATACGACATTCTTCGTCGCGATACGCTTGTTCTCACGAAGGCTGCTGTTGCTAAGCTCGAGGAGAGGCTCAAATGACTGCTACAGTAAAGCATTATGATGTCATCAAGAGCCCAGTGATTACTGAAAAAGCAACACTAGGCGCTGAACATAATCAAGTCACTTTTCGCGTTGCAATCGATGCTACGAAGCCTGCTATCAAAGCGGCTATCGAAGAATTGTTTGACGTGAAAGTTAAAAAAGTTAATACGTTGCGTCAGCAAGGCAAGATCAAACGTTTCAAGGGTGTAAAAGGCCAACGTGCCGAATACAAAAAAGCCATGGTAACTCTTGCTGAAGGTCACACTATTGACGTGACGACGGGGGTGTAACCGATGGCATTAAAGACATATAATCCAGTTACTCCTTCCATGCGTAACCTGGTTCTTGTTGACCGTTCCGGTCTTTACAAGGGCAAGCCAGTTAAAGCGCTTACGGAAGGCCTAACTAAATCCGGTGGTCGTAATAATACGGGCCGTATTACCATGCGTCGTCGTGGTGGTGGTCACAAGCGTACTTACCGGAAAATCGACTTCAAACGGACAAAATGGGATATGTTTGCGACCGTGGAGCGTATTGAGTACGATCCTAACCGCACAGCTTTCATTGCGCTTTTGAAGTATGAAGATGGTGAATTAGCATACATCCTGGCACCACAGCGTCTTGCTGCAGGCGATAAAGTAATCGCTGGCAACAAAGTTGATGTGAAGCCTGGTAATGTTATGCCGCTTTCTAGCATGCCTATCGGTACCATCATCCACAATGTGGAGATGAAAGCCGGTAAAGGTGGTCAGATGGCTCGTGCTGCTGGTGCTTACGCTCAGCTAATCGGTCGTGACCGTGGGTATGCTCAGTTGCGGCTTAGCAGCGGCGAAGTTCGTGTTGTTCGCGTAGAGTGCGTGGCAACCGTAGGCGCTGTTTCTAACCCAGATAATCAGAACACCAAGCTTGGTAAAGCTGGTCGGAGTCGTTGGTTGGGCCGTAGGCCTTCTGTTCGTGGTGTTGCCATGAACCCGGTTGACCACCCACATGGTGGCGGTGAAGGCCGTACATCAGGCGGTCGTGATCCGGTTACTCCTTGGGGTAAACCAACTAAAGGTGCGCGCACTCGGTCAAATAAAGCGACTGACAAGCTCATCATCCGTTCACGCCACCAGCGCAAGAAACGTTAAGGAAACTCCAATATGGCACGTTCAGTATGGAAAGGCCCTTTCGTTGACATGCACCTTCTCAAGAAGGTTGAAGTCGCGCTCGAAAGTGGTAAATCAGCGGCAGTTATCCAGACATGGTCTCGCCGGTCTACAATTTTGCCGAACTTCGTTGGACTTACATTCAACGTATATAACGGCAGGAAATTCATCCCTGTGTATGTTAGTGAAGACATGGTTGGTCACAAACTTGGTGAGTTCTCACCAACGCGTACCTTCTATGGTCACACAGCGGACAAAAAAGCGAAGAGGAAATAAGCAGTGGGTAAGCAATCTGCAAAACGCCAATTGGCGGATAACGAAGCATTGGCACTTGCCACTATGCTTCGCGGCTCACCCCAGAAGCTTAATCTGGTCGCCGCTACTATCCGCGGTATGAAAGTGGAAAAAGCTCTTAATACATTGAGCTTTAACCGCCGCCGTATCGCTATAGAAGTTAAGAAAGTTCTAGAGTCTGCGATCGCAAACGCTGAGAACAATCACAATTTGGATGTGGACAGCCTTGTTGTTGTCGAAGCCACTGTGGGTAAAGCGCTCGTTATGAAACGGTTCCGCGCCCGTGCCCGTGGTCGTGCTGCGAAAATCGTCAAGCCGTTCAGTCGTCTGCGCATTGTTTTGCGTGAAGTTGAGGAGACAGCATAATGGGTCAAAAAGTAAACCCAATTGGTCTGCGCCTAGGTATTAATCGTACTTGGGATTCTCGTTGGTACGCTGAAGGTGAAGAGTACGGCAAGATGCTGCACGAAGACCTGAAGATTCGCGAGTTTTTGTTCAAGAAATTGACACAGGCTAGCATTTCTAAAGTGATCATCGAACGCCCTGCTAAAAAATGTCGTGTAACGATCTATTCGGCTCGTCCGGGTGTGATCATCGGCAAAAAAGGCGCCGACATTGAGAAACTACGTCAGGCTGTAGCTAATTTTACTACGTCAGACGTAAGCCTCAATATCGTGGAAGTTCGTAAGCCTGAGATTGACGCTAAGTTGATTGCGGACAATATCGCTCAGCAGCTGGAACGCCGTGTTGCGTTCCGCCGTGCCATGAAGCGCGCTGTACAAAGTGCAATGCGTCTCGGTGCTGGTGGTATCCGTATCAACTGTGCTGGCCGCCTTGGTGGTGCTGAAATCGCGCGTACTGAATGGTACCGTGAAGGCCGTGTGCCGTTGCATACGCTGCGTGCTGATATCGATTATGGGACGTCTGAAGCTCTTACAGCATACGGCATTTGCGGTATGAAAGTTTGGGTATTCAAAGGCGAGATCATGGAACACGATCCAATGGCTCATGAACGTCGTGCAAACGAAGTTCAAAGCCAAGGTGGTCCGTCCCGCCGTTAGGCTGGGGCGTAGTTATAGGAGCGGCATACTATGTTGCAACCGAAGCGTACTAAGTTCCGCAAAGCCTTCAAAGGCCGTATTCACGGCAAAGCGAAGGGTGGAACGACATTAACATTTGGATCGTTTGGCTTAAAAACAATGGAACCGGGCCGTATTTCTGCTCGCCAAATTGAAGCTGCACGCCGAGCTATGAACCGTCATATGAAACGGTCAGGCAAAGTGTGGATCCGTATTTTCCCAGATGTTCCAGTAACGGCGAAGCCGACTGAAGTTCGGATGGGTAAAGGTAAAGGGTCTGTGGATCGTTGGGTATGTAAGGTCAAGCCAGGCCGGATCATGTTCGAGATCGATGGTGTCTCTGCAGAAGTTGCTCGCGGTGCGTTTGAACGGGCGGCTGCGAAGCTTTCCGTTAAAACTCGCATCGTCGAGCGTGTGCACTAAGAAAGTCGGAGAGATAAAATGAAGACATCAGATCTTCGTGCCAAGTCGCAGGACGAGCTCCGTGAGGAGCTCGTTAGCCTAAAGAAAGAGCAGTTTAATCTGCGCTTTCAGGCTGCGTCAGGTCAATTAGAAAACACTGCTAGAGTACGTGATATTCGCCGCGATGTGGCGCGGATATATACGTTACTTGGTCAGCAGGCTGAGGCGTAAGGAGCAAACATGCCAAAGCGGATTTTGCAAGGAACAGTCGTAAGCAATAAAGGCGACAAGACTGTAGTTGTTAAAGTAGAACGTCGAGTCAAGCATCCTTTGGTTGACAAAATTATCAGACGCTCTAAGAAGTACCACGCTCATGATGAGAGCAACGAAGTTCAAGTTGGAGCGAGCGTTCGAATTGAAGAATGTCGCCCCCTCTCGAAATTGAAGTCCTGGCGGATTGTTGGCGGTGAGGCTTAGGCCTCACTAGCGACTTGAAGCTGGTAAATTAACTACTGAAGGGTATACCCCATGATTCAGATGCAAACCAACCTCGACGTGGCCGACAACTCCGGGGCCAAGAGGGTGCAGTGCATTAAGGTCCTTGGCGGATCTAAGCGTAAAACTGCTGGAGTAGGCGACGTTATTGTTGTCTCAGTTAAAGAGGCGATCCCACGGGGTCGTGTTAAGAAGGGTGACGTGCATCGTGCCGTTATCGTTCGTACAGCTAAAGAAGTGCGTCGTGATGATGGTTCGTCCATTCGTTTCGATGGCAATGCTGCTGTGCTTGTTAACAAGAACCATGAGCCAATTGGTACACGTATCTTTGGCCCTGTTGTTCGTGAACTTCGCGCGAAAAAGCATATGAAGATCATTTCGCTTGCGCCGGAGGTGCTGTAATGGCTGCTAAACTTAAAAAAGGTGACAAAGTTGTTGTTATGTCCGGTAGAGATAAGGGCAAACGCGGCGAAATCACTTCGGTTCTCGCAAATGAGGGCCGGGCCATTGTTCAGGGTGTAAACCTTGTTAAGCGGCATACTCGTCCGTCGCAAACAGACGCTGGTGGTATTATAACCAAAGAAGCTGCGATCCAGCTTTCTAACCTTATGATCGAAGATCCTAAGGACGGTACGCCAACTCGTGTCGGTTTCAAAACGGCTGATGACGGAAAAAAAGTCCGTTTCGCCAAGAAATCTGGAGAGGTGATCGATGTCTAACGAAACACAGCCTCGTTTCCGTATTCGGTACGACGAGACACTCCGTGCTTCTATGACTGAGAAGTTCGGCTATAAGAACCCAATGCAGGTTCCTAAGCTCGACAAAATCGTTATCAACATGGGCGTTGGCGAAGGTGTAACTGACAAGAAGAAGGTTACAAAAGCTGCTGACGAACTGTCTGTAATTGCTGGCCAGAAACCTGTTATTACCCGCGCCCGCAAATCCATCGCGACGTTTAAACTTCGCGAAGGTATGCCTGTTGGTACGAAAGTGACATTGCGCGGTAAGCGCATGTACGAATTTTTGGACCGCTTAGTGACTATCGCTCTGCCACGCGTACGAGATTTCCGGGGTGTTAATCCTAAATCTTTCGACGGTCGTGGTAACTTTGCGATGGGCCTGAAGGAACAAATCGTATTCCCTGAGATCAACTACGATAAAGTAGATACGATCCGCGGAATGGATATCATCATCTGTACAACGGCAGCGACCGATGCAGAAGCTAAAGAGCTTCTGTCCGGTTTTGATATGCCGTTCAGCAAATAACTCGCCAAGGAGAGTTTTGATATGGCTAAGAAAAGCGCCATTAACAAGAACGCAAGGCGGGTTAAGCTGGTAGCAAAATTTGCTGACAAGCGTGCCGCTCTGAAAGCTCAGGTTTATGATAAAAGCCTGCCTGAAGACGACCGCTGGTTAGCTTCGCTACAGCTTGCTGCTTTGCCTCGCGACGGAGCCAAGATCCGTGTTCGCAATCGTTGCGAAATCACAGGTCGTCCGCGCGGTGTTTATCGTAAATTTAAGATGTCTCGTATTGCGCTTCGTGAACTTGGTTCACAAGGCAAAGTGCCTGGCCTCGTTAAGTCTAGCTGGTAAGGGGATAGCGGATGTCTATGACTGATCCAATCAGCGATATGTTGACCCGTATCCGCAACGGCTTGCAAGCCCGCAAGTCCGTTGTTGCATCACCTGCATCAAAGTCGCGTCAGCGCGTTCTTGATGTACTCGAGCGTGAAGGTTATATCCGTGGCTACAGCCGCGAAGAGCAAGATGGCAACAAAGCGTCGCTGTCTATTGAACTGAAATACAATGAAGGTGACCCAGTAATTCGCACGCTTATCCGCGTGTCTAAGCCTGGTCGCCGCGTATACAGCTCTGTTCAAGATCTGCCACGTGTTCATAATGGTCTCGGAATTTCGATCGTATCCACACCGAAAGGTGTGCTTTCAGACGCAGAAGCGCGTGAAAGCAATGTGGGCGGCGAAATTCTCTGCACCGTATTTTAAGGGAAGGGAAGAAGTATGTCCCGTATCGGTAAAAAAGCTGTGGCGATACCGTCCAGCGTGACCGCTACCTTAAACGGCGCGGATCTGACTGTAAAAGGCCCTAAAGGCGAACTTTCAATTACGTTCGTTCCTGAAGTGCTTGTTGCTCAGAATGAGAATACTATTCAAGTTTCACCTAACGGCGACACCAAGCGTGCGCGTTCTATGTGGGGCATGCAGCGTACGCTGATTGCCAACATGATGGAAGGCGTGACCGATGGCTTCATGAAGAAGCTTGAGATCACTGGTGTTGGTTACCGTGCAGCGGTTAAAGGCTCTGTCGTTAACCTGCAGCTTGGTTACAGCCACGATATTGATTTTCCAATTCCATCAGGTATCAAAGTAGAGACACCTGATCAGACGACGATCATTATCTCCGGTATCGACAAACAACAAGTCGGTGAAACAGCAGCCAAAATTCGCGAATTCCGCAAACCTGAGCCGTATAAAGGCAAAGGTATCCGTTATTCTGGCGAATATATCTTCCGCAAGGAAGGTAAGAAGAAGTAATGGGTGGCAAACATGGCCTCAACTAATAATACTTTTGATCGTCGCAGCCAGCGCAACCGTGTTCAGCTTAAAAAGCGTAACACCGGGCGGCCGCGTCTTTCTGTTCATCGTACTAACCAGCATATCTATGCTCAGATCATTGACGATGCGAAGGGTGCAACTCTTGTAGCTGCTTCTACGCTTGAAAAAGATCTGAAAGGGAACGGCTCGAATATCGATGCTGCGACCAAAGTTGGTAAACTGATTGCCGAGCGAGCCAAAGCTGCAGGCGTTGACACAGTCGTGTTTGACCGGGGTGGTTTCTTGTACCACGGCCGCGTTAAAGCACTTGCTGCGGCAGCGCGTGACGGCGGCTTGAACTTCTAGGAGAGGATGTCCAATGGCACGCCCAGAACGTAAAGGCCAGGATCGCAAAGATCGCAATCGCGAAGAAAGCGAACTGGTAGAGAAGCTTGTTCACATTAACCGTGTGGCAAAAGTTGTAAAAGGTGGTCGTCGTTTCGGCTTCGCAGCCCTAGTGGTTGTTGGTGACGGACGCGGTCGGGTTGGTTTCGGTAAAGGTAAGGCGCGTGAAGTGCCTGAAGCTATCCGTAAAGCAACTGAAGCAGCTAAAAAGAACATGATCCGCGTACCACTACGCGAAGGTCGTACCTTGCACCATGATATCAAGGGCCGTCACGGCGCTGGTAAAGTGCTGATCCGTACAGCGGTTGCTGGTACTGGTATCATTGCAGGTGGTCCTATGCGTGCAGTATTTGAAGCACTTGGTGTTCAGGATGTTGTGACTAAGTCGCAAGGGTCTGCAAACCCTTACAACATGGTTCGTGCAACATTTGATGCATTGGCTAACCAGACGTCTCCTCGTCAGGTTGCTGCCAAGCGCGGCAAAAAGGTTGCTGATATCGTAGCACGCCGCGGTGACGTTAAAGTCCCTGCTGCTGCAAACGACGAAGCACCTGCTGTTGAAACAGCTGAAGCGGAGTAAAGATTGTGGCTGCGAAGAAAAAGCAAACGGTAACGGTTCAGCAGATCGCTAGCCCGATCCGCAGGAACGAAGACCAGCGTCAGACACTTGTTGGCCTTGGCTTGAACAAAATGAACAAAACGCGTGAGCTGGAGGATACTCCTTCAGTTCGCGGCATGATCCACAAGGTGCGCCATATGGTGCGCGTTGTAGAATAATCACGCAGCGTTTGGAGAGAGTAAGATGAAAATCAACGAACTCAGCGATAACGCAGGCGCCCGTAAATCGGCGATGCGTGTTGGTCGCGGTATCGGTTCAGGCAAAGGTAAGACTGCCGGTTCTGGTCACAAAGGTCAAAAGGCACGTTCAGGCGTTGCGATTAACGGTTTTGAAGGCGGGCAGATGCCAATTTATCGCCGTCTTCCAAAACGTGGTTTCAAAAGCTTGAACAGAAAAGACTATCAGGTTCTTAACCTTGGTCGTCTTCAGTCCGCAATTGATGCTAAGAAAATCGACGCTAAAAAAGCGATCACTGTTGAATCCCTTGCTGAGGCTGGCCTCGTGGGTAAAATTGGTGATGGCGTGCGTCTTCTTGCTAAAGGCGAACTGAAAGCCAAAATCGACATTACAGTCACAGGTGCGTCAAAAGGCGCAGTGGAAGCTGTAGAAAAAGCTGGCGGAAAAGTTTCTGTCGCTTAAATAAGATACTTACCCGAGTAGTACGCTGCTCGGGTAAACCCTTTTTGTCGGCGCGGTCGTGCGTTGGGCGAAAGCTATACACTGAAAATATAAGTAACGAGGGGCTCTGAGTAACTATGGCATCTGCTGCTGAACAACTAGCGTCGAATATTAGTTTGTCATCTTTTGGCAAAGCGACTGAACTTAAGCAGCGAATATGGTTCGCGCTTGGTGCTCTTGTAATATACCGGCTTTGCAGCTACATCCCAATTCCCGGGGTTAATGCCGAAGCTCTTCAAAGAATTTTTGACGGTTCAGGTGGTTTGAGTTCAATTCTCGATACCTTTACCGGTGGTGCGCTCTCACGGATGTCGATCGTAGCGCTTGGCATTATGCCTTATATCTCTGCCTCTATTATTATGCAGTTGCTGACGACGATGAACTCGACGCTGGCTGGCTGGAAAAAAGATGGCGAGCAGGGGCGTAAAAAGATTAACCAAATGACACGCTACGGTACTGTTGCGTTGACGATGCTGCAGGGGTACGGCATTGCTGCCGGTTTGCAGAGCCAAAGTGGTCTTGTGACCAATCCTGGCATGTTCTTCGTGATAACTGCCGTTGTAACGCTGGTTGGCGGTACGATGTTTCTGATGTGGCTGGGTGAGCAAATCACGCAACGCGGTATCGGTAACGGAATTTCGCTTATTATTTTCGCCGGTATTGTCGCCGAACTGCCGCGCACAATTGCCCAGGCATTTACGTTGAACCGTACAGGTAGTATCTCAGTTGCCGTTCTTCTTGCTATGATCATTGGCGCAGCGGCGTTGGTATGGTTCATTGTTTTCTGCGAACGTGCACAGCGCCGCGTCGTCGTGCAGTACCCGAAGCGCCAACAGGGAAATCGTGTATTCCAAGGTGATAAATCACACCTTCCTTTGAAGCTGAATGTTGCTGGTGTTATCCCACCAATCTTTGCGAGTGCGCTTTTGCTGGCTCCGTTGTCTGTGGCAAACTTCTCGGATGCGGGTTGGTTGACAACAATTACTTCGGTGATGGCGCCTGGCAAGCCGGTTTATATCGCTTTCTATATCGCGTTGATCGTATTCTTCTGCTTTTTCTACACAGCCATTCAGTTTAACCCTGAAGAGACCGCTGAGAACCTGAAGAAGCAGGGCGGCTTTGTACCTGGTATTCGTCCCGGAAAACGGACCGCGGAATATTTTGATTATGTTCTTACACGACTGACAGTTGTTGGCTCGGCTTATCTGTCGCTCGTGTGTGCGATCCCTGAGTTTTTGATCAGCCAGGCATCCGTACCATTCTATCTCGGCGGAACCAGCCTGTTGATCGTTGTAAACGTAACAATGGATACTGTGACACAGATACAGTCACATCTGATGGCGCAGCAGTATGAGAGCCTGTTGAAGAAAAGCCGTCTTAAAGGCAAACGGAAGGGCGGCGCGCGTTGATTATTATCTTATTTGGCCCTCCGGGTGCTGGCAAAGGTACGCAGGCACAGATCATTGAGAAGAAAAATGGTCTGCTCCAGCTTTCTACGGGTGATATGTTACGCAAGGCTGTTGCTTCTGGCACCCATTACGGAAAGCGTGCTGAAGATAAGATGACTGCGGGTGAACTTGTTTCCGACGATATCGTTATTGGTATCATTGCGGACCGCATTAAAGAAAAAGATTGTTCGAACGGATTTATCCTTGATGGTTTCCCGCGCACCGTTGCGCAGGCTGAAGCTCTAGATGTGATGCTGGTTGAAGAGGGCGTGTCCCTCGATGCGGTGATCCAGATGGAAGTGGATGATGCAGCGCTTGTAGGCCGTATTGCTGGCCGTTATACTTGCGCGGGCTGTAATCAGGGCTACCACGATACGGACGTGAAACCGAAGACAGAAGGCGTTTGTGATTGCTGCGGCGGCACTGAGTTTAAGCGCCGCGCGGACGATAACGCGGAGACTGTTGGTAAGCGTTTGAAAGAATATTACGCACAGACGGCACCAGTGTTGCCTTACTATGCGGAAAAAGGAGTTTTGCAGCAGGTTGACGGCATGGCGTCCGTTGAAGAAGTTGCTGCACAAATAGCGGTTATATTGGCCGCGTAAAAAACTGTTACAAGGCTGTTGACGTCTGGGTTTTTATTTATATAATCCCCGGCTTTGGACAGGCTTGTGATTTATTGTCGCAAGACTGAAATTTGTTGATCAGGAGAAACGGTTGTGGCGCGTATTGCTGGCGTTAACATTCCGACTAACAAGCGAGTAGAAATCGCTTTGACTTACATTCATGGTATCGGCCGCACGGCCGCTACAGGGATTTGCGAAAAGCTTAGTCTCCCACGTGAACGTCGGGTCTCGGAACTAACGGATTCTGAAGTAATTCAGGTTCGTGAAATCATAGATGCAGACTTTTTGGTAGAAGGTGATCTTCGCCGGGAAGTATCCATGAACATTAAACGGTTGATGGATTTGAAAGCTTACCGTGGCCTACGCCACCGTAATAAATTGCCTGTACGCGGTCAGCGTACAAGTACCAATGCGCGGACGCGTAAAGGTAAGGCAGTTGCGATTGCAGGTAAGAAGAAATAATTTTTGGGTTAAGCTGTGTAGGGCTCCCCCTTTATTTAGGGTCTGATTGAGATGGCAAAAGATACCGGGCGCGTTAAGCGCCGTGAACGTAAGAACATCAGCAATGGTGTTGCTCACGTAAATGCTACTTTTAATAATACGATGATTACTATTACCGATGTACAGGGAAATACGATTTCCTGGTCATCAGCTGGCATGATGGGCTTTAAAGGCTCTCGTAAATCTACGCCTTACGCGGCACAGGTTGCGGCAGAGGATGCTGGTAAGAAAGCTCAAGACCACGGCATGAAAGCCATTGAAGTGGAAGTTAAAGGCCCAGGCGCTGGACGCGAAAGCGCGCTCAGAGCTCTGCAAGCAATTGGCTTCACGATCGCATCGATCCGTGATGTCACGCCTATTCCACACAATGGTTGTCGGGCTCCAAAACGTCGCCGCGTATAACGCAGCGATGAGTTAGTAGTTTACAGAGTAACAGCGCGATTAAGTTGCGCTGTAATTGACTTTAGCGGTATTGAAAAAGAGGGTTACAACGTGATCCAGAAAAACTGGCAAGAACTTATCAAACCAAATGGCTTGACCATCGTTCCGGGTGCAGACCCGTTGCGGAAGGCTAAGCTTGTTATTGAGCCGCTTGAGCGCGGTTATGGCACGACGCTTGGCAATGGCCTTCGCCGTGTGTTGCTTTCATCGCTTCAGGGCGGCGCTGTGACCAGCATTCAGTTAGAGGGCGTTCTGCACGAATTCTCTTCTGTGCCGGGTGTACGTGAAGATGTGACTGATATTGTTCTCAATATCAAAAAATTGCCTCTTCGTGTAACCAGTGATGGGCCTAAGCGCCTAACACTAACTGCGTCCGGTCCTGGCGAAGTTAGGTCTGACAGCATCAACGAAGTAGCTGATGTTGAAATTCTTGATAAAGACCTAGTGATTTGTCACCTTGATGAAGGTGCGACACTGAATATGGAACTGACGGTAGAATCTGGTAAAGGCTATGTTCCTGCGGAACGTAACCGTCCAGAAGACGCGCCGATTGGCCTTATTCCTGTGGATGCGCTTTACAGCCCGGTGAAAAAAGTAAGCTATAAAGTTGAAGCCACCCGTGAGGGCCAGGTTCTTGACTATGATAAGCTGACTATGGAAATCGAAACTGACGGCACAGTGACACCAGAAGATGCAGTTGCTTTTGCAGCGCGTATTCTTCAGGACCAGCTCAATGTGTTTGTAAACTTCGATGAGCCTGAAGAAGCTGCCAAACCTGAAGAAGACGAAGAGCCAGCGTTCAACCGTCAGCTTCTGCGTAAGGTTGACGAGCTTGAGCTTTCTGTTCGTTCTGCAAATTGCCTTAAAAACGATAACATCGTTTACATTGGTGATTTGGTTCAGAAGACAGAGGCTGAAATGCTTCGTACGCCAAACTTTGGCCGCAAGTCACTAAACGAGATCAAAGAAGTTCTTACTACTATGGGCTTGCGCCTTGGTATGGAACTACCAACTTGGCCGCCTGAGAATATCGAAGAGCTCGCCAAGAAACTTGAGAACGATTACTAAACAACGCCCTTATGGGTAAAACCTCCCTTAAATGGGACACCTGCTGGTACTATGCCCCGCAATTGAGTGCGGGGCGCAAGGCCAGACAGGATGTCGGCCACATACCACGCCGCCATCGGCGAGATCAGGTTTCGAGCGTTTTCAGGCGGATTAGGGTCGATTTTCCAGTGAAGGGGCCGCGGTTTGCCGCCATTGGCAAGACCCGCGTAAAGCTGGGTCATATCACCCAAGGTGACCCCCAATCCGCCCAAGGCCACCGCCAATCCGGGTTTGCCACCTGGTACAACAGGGTTCATGCCAGCGCGGCGCAGGCTCGACATCAGATTGGCGGGACCCAAAGCCTCGGTCAGTTTGATCACAGGTATATTAAGCGACATTTG
>NVTU01000007.1 GCA_002401685.1 Kordiimonadales bacterium | reverse complement strand
GGCTTGTGTCGGCTTCGATTAGGGTGCGGTCCACGGCTGAGGTGGAGAGGCGCTCATCCCATAAGGTCTGCGGCAGGTCGATGGCTGCGGCCAAGTTTTGGCAGAAAGCGCGGGTCGATTGGCAGCGCGGGCCTTCGGAGCCGTCCATATTGATGGGCCAGCCGATGACAAAACCACCGACATCATGTTCTTCAACAATTTCGCGAAGGCGTGCGACGTCTTTTTTGAATTTGACGCGGCGGATGATCTCCATCGGCGTTGCGATGGTAAGCGTGATGTCTGACATGGCGACACCAATAGTTTTGGTTCCAGGATCAAGCCCCAATAGGCGCTGTCGCGGTTTTAGACTGGCTTTAAACTCGCCTAAAGAACAAATGTTACTCACTGGTTTTCCTTAGCGTCCGGTTGCTGTTGCGAGTGCCCTGTTGGCATTAAGCCAGGCACTGGCGCGCATCGCCGCATTTTCGCGGATGTTCATATAGAACATATTATAGTCATAGGCGTGGTAGTTCTCGCCTGCCATTTTCAGGTCATTCCAGGCAGAACCGGTTTCTTTGGTTAAGTGCAGGACACCGTCTGCGCGGCATTGGCCGCCGTTGAATTCGAGGATCGGGGCAGGGAGGGTATCTGGATTAGGCGGAGTGAACACTGCACCCAAATGATTGCTCGCCACTTCTGAAGTGCCGATTTGCCAATTTAGCGGATTGGTACACAGCATCTCGGTGCCTTTGCGCGGCTCGCCAGTGAGGCCAGTTGTAAATTCCATATAACCGTCGAGCATGAAAGGGTCACCTTCTTTGCCGAAGGTTTGGTACGAGACGACGCATCCTGTTTCTGCGGGGGACCGGCAGGCATCAATATCGGCTAGCGCGCCCAAGTCTGCTTCAATGCTGACGGGCCAGCCAATGATATAGGCGCTTACCATTCGCCGCTGTAGTTCTGTGCCGGTGATCCGGTCCTGAAGCAGGCTGATTAGGTGATAGGAGCCTTGGCTGTGTCCTGCGAGAATGAATGGGCGGCCGGCGCTGCGCTGGGCGATGAAATTGTCGAATGAGGCGAGTACATCAGTGTAGGCAAGATCAAGCGCTTTTTCCCCGTCACCATCTTTATCAAAGAAGGCGCCGAAAGTGGCTTGTCTGTAGCGCGGCGCGTAAATTTGCCCGGCATTGTTAAACACGCTGGCTTGAATTTTCAGAACCCTTGCTTCTGTGCGCTCATTCGCCTCATGGTCTGCTATGGGAGCATTCCAGTTGTCGCGACCAAAATAAGTTGTTGGATGGACGAAGAATACGTCAACTTCAGGCATCGACAGCACTTTGGCCAGTCCCGCAGGCATTGCCGACGCGTTAGATTTTACGCCGGGAAGTGCTAGCCAACTGCGATTGTCGGCATAGTCAGGTTGGGGGTCTGAGGTGCCGTCCGCGAAAGAATGACCAGGCTTGAAGGCCAGGTTCAACATAAGGACCGGATTTAGATACAAGGTCATAGCACCCGCGAGGGTTAGAAGAATGCCTGCCAAGATTACTAGAAGAAACTTTGCTGCTGGTTTCATCTTCTTCTTCTTCTTCTTCTTCTTCTTTTTCGCAACGTATTCTGACACTTATTTATCCTTTGTAGGCGCTACTCAGCAATGCTGGTGTATCGGCTGAGACCCCTTAGGGCCATAAAGCCATTATATGGTCATCCACCACGCGACCATCCTCGTAGCGGACGGCGCTTTTACGAACCCCTTCTAGCTCAAATCCCATTGATGTGTAGAGTTTTATAGCGCCGTAATTGTCGCTGTGCACATGGAGTTCTAGCCGTGAAAGGCTGGGATGTGCCTTTATCCACGAAATGAATTCTTTAAGGAGTGCTCGGCCAATTCCCTGCTGGCGGTGGCTTTCAGACACAGACATGGCAAAGCAAGTGGCGTGCGCGACGCGTTTTCTGCGGTCTGTCCAGCTGTCAATCATGCCAATAATGTTACCGTCCGAAAGTGCAACAAGGCATGTTTCAACGGGATTGGTTAGTTTTTTTGATATCCAAAGGCGTTGTTTGAAACTGCCTCGGGTATATTCCTCAGGCCGCGTAATCAAATGGTCAGCAGTGGCAAAAACGTCTGCAATATACGCCGTCAATTTACGTGCATCCGAGGGCTTTGCCTCGCGTATTTCAACTTTTAGCTTAGGCACTGTCATTCCTTGCTTGCCCCGCACCGGTTCTGGCGTTAAGTTCCGCGCTGATTTCAACAGTTTTTCCTGACGATTCATAGGTAATTTTCATGTCGCACATTGACAAAGCTACCGTAGCTAAAATCGCGCGTCTTTCGCGGATTAAAATTGAAGACGATAAATTAGAGCCTCTTGCTGGGGAACTTAATAACATCCTTGGGTGGGTTGAACAGCTTGAAGAAGTTAATACAGACAATGTTCTGCCGATGGCAAGCGTTGTTGATGTTAAGCTGCGCTGGCGCACCGATGAGGTGACCGACGGCGGCAAGCGCGACAGTGTACTTAAGAATTCACCTAATCATGAATACGGCTTTTTTGCTGTACCTAAAGTGATTGAGTAGGGCGGACAATGACTGATTTAACCAAACTGAAAATTGCTGAAGCCAGAGATATGCTGGCAAACGGCGATATTACAGCCCGCGAACTGACTAAAGCGCACATTGCTGCGGTTGACGGCTTTGATGCTTTGAATGCTTATATTGCAAAAACGCCAGAGATCGCACTTAAGCAAGCAGACGCTGCAGACGCCCGCATAAAGGCTGGAACCGCGACGGGCATGACAGGTATCCCCATTGGTGTGAAAGATCTGTATTGCACCAAGGGCGTTCACACGCAGGCATGCTCGCACATTCTTGATGGCTTTAAGCCTGAGTACGAAAGCACCGTTACACAGAATTTGTGGGACGACGGCGCGGTTATGCTCGGCAAACTTAATATGGATGAGTTCGCGATGGGCTCGTCTAATGAAACCAGTTTTTACGGCCCAGTGAAAAACCCGTGGCGTAAGGGCGAGATTGATACTGTGCCGGGCGGTTCGTCCGGTGGTTCGGTTTCTTCAGTTGCTGGTTTTGCTGCGATGGGCGCAACGGCATCTGATACGGGTGGTTCGATCCGTCAGCCTGCTTCATTCACCGGTACATTTGGTTTCAAGCCAACCTACGGTCGCTGTAGCCGGTATGGTATGGTGGCGTTCGCAAGCTCGCTTGATCAGGCTGGCCCTATTACGCGTAGTGTGCGTGACGGTGCCATAATGATGCAGAGCATGGCTGGTTTTGATCCGAAAGATACCACCAGTGTCGATATTGCTGTGCCTGATTTTGAAGCGGCACTTACGGGCGATATCCGAGGCATGAAAATTGGTATTCCAAAAGAATATCACATGGACGGTATGCCGGAAGAGATTGAAGCGCTTTGGCAAAAAGGCATTGCCTGGCTGAAAGACGCTGGCGCTGAGATCGTTAATATCAGCCTGCCGCATACAAAATACGCCCTGCCGACCTATTATATTGTGGCGCCTGCAGAGGCCTCTTCTAACCTCGGGCGTTATGACGGCGTAAAATACGGCCTTAGGGAAACTGTGCAGGGTGGTAGTTTGCCTGACATGTATGAAGCCACGCGCGCTGCTGGGTTCGGTGAAGAAGTGAAGCGCCGGATTATGATCGGCACGTATGTGCTGTCTGCAGGCTATTATGATGCCTACTATCTGAAAGCTCAAAAAGTACGCCAGTTGATTGCAAACGATTTCAAAGCTGCTTTTGAGAAAGTGGACGCTATCCTGACACCAACAGCGCCGTCAGCTGCTTTTGCCTTTGGTGAGAAAAGTGATGATCCGCTAGCGATGTATCTGAATGATGTGTTCACTGTTCCGGCATCACTCGCTGGTTTGCCAGGGTCCAGCGTTCCTGCTGGCCTCGACAAAGACGGCTTGCCGCTTGGCCTGCAAGTGCTCGGTAAAGCGTGGGACGAAGAAACAGTCTTTAAAGTATCGGCTGTGCTTGAAGAAGCTGCAGGCTTTATAGCTGAACCCAAGATTTGGTGGAGATAAGCGCATGACTTATATTGTACACGGCGCTACGGGTGATTTTGAGATTGTTGTTGGTCTTGAAATTCATGCACAGGTCTCGTCTAACTCAAAACTATTTTCAGGATCGGCTACGGCTTTCGGTGCGGATCCTAATACGCAGGTTTCGCTGGTTGATGCTGCGATGCCAGGCATGTTGCCAACAATTAATGCTGAGTGTGTGCGCCAAGCTGTGCGCACCGGCCTAGCAATTGGTGCGGTGATTAACAAGCGGTCAGTGTTCGACCGTAAGAACTATTTCTACGCTGATTTGCCGCAAGGCTACCAGATTTCGCAGTTTAAAGACCCGATTGTTGGTCCTGGAGTTGTGACCTTGGATATGGGTGACGGCGTAACCAAAGATATTGGTGTTGAGCGCATTCACCTTGAGCAGGATGCCGGGAAATCCATGCATGATCAGCACCCACAATATACGTATGTGGATTTGAACCGGTCGGGCGTGGCGTTGATGGAAATTGTGTCTGACCCCGATATCCGCACCCCTGAAGAGGCCGCAGCATATGTCACTAAGGTTCGCTCGATCTTGCGGTATATTGGGTCTTGCGACGGCAATATGGATCAAGGCAGCATGCGCGCTGATGTGAATGTATCTGTGCGCCGGGCGGGTGAGCCTTACGGCACGCGCTGCGAGATTAAAAACCTCAATTCAATCAAGTTTGTCCGTCAGTCCATTGAAGTTGAGGCTCGCCGTCAGGTGGACTTGATCGAAGACGGCGGCACTGTTGTTCAGGAAACACGGTTGTTTGACCCTGTTAAGGGTGAAACACGGTCGCTGCGGTCAAAAGAAGACGCGCAGGACTACCGCTATTTCCCTGATCCAGATCTGTTGCCGCTTGAGTTTGATGACGCGTTCATCGAAGCTGCGCGTGCGACTTTGCCTGAACTGCCTGATGCGAAACGCACCCGTTTTGTTGAGGAGCTAGGGCTAAGTGATTATACAGCAGGCGTGCTGGTTGCTGAGAAAGCACAAGCAGATTTCTATGAAGTGCTGCTTGATGCGCTGGTAACGGCCTCGAAGAAAGATATGGCTTCAGTTGCGTCGAAGGCCGCTAACTGGCTGACGGGTGATTTGTACGGTGCTTTGAATAAAGCGGGCAAATCAATTGCTGATACGCCGGTTTCTGCCGGACAAGGTGCTGAGCTATTAGCTCTGATCGAGGACGGCACCATTTCAGGCCGTATCGCCAAAGAGGTGTTCGAGGTTATGTTCGAAACTGGCAAGGGCGCCGGCGTTGTTGTTGAAGAAAAAGGTCTTAAGCAGGTTTCCGATACAGGCGAGATTGAAGCTATTATCGATGGTATCATAGAAGCGAACCCAAATCAGTTGGCGCAGTACCGTGGTGGTAAAGACAAGCTGATTGGTTTCTTTGTGGGCCAGGTAATGAAAGCAACGGGCGGGAAAGCAAACCCAGGTGTGGTTAATAAATTGCTCAAGCCAAAACTTGACGCTTAGACTAAGTACCTTCTGCGTTCTTTAAAAGCCCGCCATTTGGTGGGCTTTTTTTTATGCTGCACGGTAGATTTAACGGGGTCGTAACGCCAAGAAGTAAAAGAAGTTTTGTTATAGTATTGCCTCAATTTTGCCATAGCAGTCTGTCACTGTGTTAGCATGACAAGATGCGCGCTTGCCGCTGAGTAGCCTTAAACCTAATCTTTACAGTAGGTTCATTTGCAGTTCAGCTTTGTTGCGGTATCATGGCTTAAACGTATCGGAGGTATTGATGTTACATAAGTTTTTAGCCCTCTTGGTGGCCGCCGCATTTTTGGTGCCAAGTACAGCAGTGCTTGCAGATGACAAACGCGACAAAAAAGTTAAGATCTCCAAAAAACAGACTGTAAAACAACGGCCGCCTAGTCAGCCACGAGCGCGAGCAAACAGCAGTCAGCGACGGGCTCAGGCTCAGCCTCAACGCCGCAACCGGGCGACGGTGCAGCGTAGTAACAATCAAGACAGTAATCGGAATGCAACGCGCAATAACAATAGAACTCAGCGCGCCTCTAGTGAAGGTCAAAACAGAAATAGGGACGCCGTAATCCAGCGTTCTGGTAACCGGCAGGTTAATAGAGAAGCATCCAGCCGGAACAATCGGAATGACAGGGTTAACCGCCAGTCAAGGCGTCAGAATGCCACTAGTCAGCGACGGTCAAATTCAAGGACTACTAATCGTGAAGAGGCGAGTTCGCCAAGCCAGGCTCCAAGCTTCACCCAAGAAACTAGGAATAACAGCCAGGATAATCGGCGTAGCAGAGCCCGTAATCGTAACAGTGGCAGGAATGATGGCTACAGAGAAGGCGGTAGACGTCGTGTTCCAATAGTTAGAGATAATGATTCTGCACCGGCTTTTGGTACCAGCAGCCGACGCGGTAATAATATCGATAGACGGGACAGACGAGAACGTCGTGCTGATCACCGCCGTGGCCGAAACAATTTTGACCGCGATCGGCGGCACCGGCGTGATCGTGGCTACAATCGAGGCAATAGGAGAGGGCACCGTGGGGGCGGCTACAACAATAACTTTGGTCTGTTCTTCGGCTTTGGCCACTATTATGGCGGCTTCGGTCATTCGTTTGGAAATTATGGACTTGGCTATTCCAGTGGTTATAGTTTCGGCTTTGGCAGCAGATTTCGGCATGGCTATTGGTACGGCGATGATTATGGGTTCTTTGGCCATTGGCCACACTCAAGCGGGTATTTTCAGGCTCGGTCTTACTGGGGTTGGAACCACAGGCATCACCATTATCACTATGGTAGTTACTGCCCGAATGTTCATGGCGGCAGCAATTATTCCTCCGCTGGCTACTATAACAACGGCGGTGGCGATAATCTTGCTGGTGTTCTGCTTGGCGGTATTGTCGGGGGTATTATCGGCGCTGAGATTGACGGCGGACATAACCGAGGAGCGGGGGCTGCCATAGGCGCAATTGTCGGCGCAAGCATTGGTGCGAATGCCACGTCAGGTGATCGGTCATACGGATCGGTACGGTATGCCGATGAGGGCCCATATGAGGGTGATTATGATAACAATGGTCGTCACCGCAATGAGAATGAGACCTACACTCCACCGAGAGAAATCAGAACTTGCTTACGGTATGAAACAGTTCGCGGAAACTATATTTGCACAAAATGGTCCATTGAATATATCTATGATGACGAAGACGACGGGAGCGATTAAGGCCATAAGGCCGGACGCTGAGAAGGGTAGCCATTTGGCTGCCCTTTTTTGTTGTTGTCGTCAGTGCCAGCTGAGAGAAATAACGGAATTGGTAGCTAGAGCTGGTTGGATAAGGCATTTTGTCAAATAGGATGTTGGTCCTCGAGGGCTTTCTATCAGATTTTTTTTCCCCTAAGTCATTGATATTGACGGCCCAAAGCTGTGGTGTTTTGGCAATGCTGGGATGCTTCAGCTTTGAGCGCTTGACAGGTTGAAGCTAAGGGATTATCTATTTATACAATCAATTGCACAATTAGTTGTATAAGTAGTGAGAACTCTATGCCTACCAACGCTTTCATAAATAACCATCCCATGCGCGATGCGTTTGTTGGGAATATTCTTCGGCACCTCGTGGATCTTATTGTCACGCAGGGCGACGATCTTTTGGAAGATGTCGCCATTAAGTTCCCGTCGCGCGCTGTGTCCTCTGTGTTGCTGCTGGGTGAGCAAGGCGCTATGTCCGCTGCAGACATCGCCAAAACACTTGATCAGCCGCACCAGCTCGTTACGCAGCGGATAGATTTGCTGCTTGAATTCGGCGTCGTAGAGCGCATGTCTGATCCGAAAGATGGTCGACGAAAGGTTCTGAGGCTTACCAGCGCAGGCGAGACACAATTTCATTCATTGAAAACGCGGCTTGCTGAAGCTGAACTAGCCTTCGCTGAGCTTTTTGAAGAAATAGCATGTGACCTGCCAACCGTTGCCATAACTGCAATCGAAGCGCTCAGTCGCTCTTCTATTCTCGATCGTGTCAAATCTCTGCAAAACGGTCCAACATCATAGCGCTCACATATTCACGCTCCAAAGGTCATCGTTCATGTTTTCCCCTAAACTGCTTGCCGTTACTTCGCTAATCTTGGCTTCCTTCGGCTTAACTTCTGCCGGTGCTGTTGGTCAAAAACAGTCTCAAGTGTCTGAAAAATACGGCGCTTCAACGCTATTCCTCCAGCCGTGGAACGCTGGGCGAGATGCAAATGAACCGGCATTTCATTCCCAAAAACTGGATGCCAATACATTTGTTATTCGGCAATCGCTGAAAACTTCCTTTGAAGCGCCTTTTCTCTATCTTATTTTCGGACAGGAAAAAGTGCTCCTTATCGATACCGGTGCCGGGGGAGTGGACCTGCGGAGGGTTGTTGACGACCATATTGAAGCTTGGCTCGCGCAGAACCAGCGTGAAGCCATACAATTGGTCGTCATGCACTCTCACGGGCACGGCGACCATGTTGGAGGAGACGCAAGTTTCAAAGACCGTCCTGATACTGTGGTTGTTGGCCACAGTCCGAAAGATATCGCTGGCTTCTTCGGAATTGAAAACTGGCCTGCTCAAACCGCGTCATTTGATCTGGGTGGCCGTAGCGTGGATATCATTCCAACGCCGGGGCATCACCCGTCGCACGTAATGGTGTTTGACGCTGTCACAAAAGCCCTTTTCAGCGGAGACGTTATCTATCCAGGTAGGCTGTATTTCCAGTGCGGACTATCAGAGACCTATACAAAGTCTATGAGCCGCGTCGCTGAGTTTACTCGAGAAAATGACGTGCGTTGGCTACTTGGCGGGCATGTAGAAATGAAGGCAGTCGCAGGCGAGGCGTTCGCGTCAGAAAACGGTTCTCGGCGCGGGGAACATATCTTGGAATTACCTGTGGCAATTGTAAGTGATATCCAAATGGCTTTAACCGCAATGGGCGACAAGCCCAGGGTTAAATCCTATGGCGAATTTATCTTGTTCCCTCATCCTGCAGACCCGAGAGGCAAGCAGCCTCCTAATTGGTGTTTGAATTGAACCAAGCCATTCTTTTTTGCGAGATATTGATATGACAAATACAGAAGCGAACTCAAACACTGTACGTGCAGCAGCTCGGGATTTAATTTTCGTCCTGGGAACGTTGTTTACTGTAAAAGCGGTGTTGCTCAGTTTTGATGGGCTCTGGACATATGCAGGCCCAGTAGCGTTAATCGCCAGCTTGGGCGTCGCGACTTTATGCTTGCGTGCGGCTAACGAAAATTGGGCTGATATTGGGTTGAAGAGGCCCAAAAGTCTGGTCCGTACGCTCCTGTGGGCACTCGCAATTATGGTCATAACCATCGTGCTAGGCCAATTGGTAGAAGGCCTAATGAGCTCCTCTGGTTTGGTCGAGAATTCCGATGCGATGGAGATTGATGCTCGGTACCGGGATAGGTTTTCCAATATTCCCGGGAATTTTCCTGTGTATATTTACTGGGTCACTATCGCATGGGTTATTGGCGGCTTTACGGAGGAATTGCTTTTCAGGGGAATCTTGCTTTCTCGATTTGAAAAACTGTTTTCAAAGGCGCCTTTTGCCATCGGGATTGCGATTATTTTGCAGGCGATTTTGTTCGGGCAACAACATCTCTACTATCAAGGAATAGGGGGGGCGTTAGCTACTGGTTCAATCGCATTGGTGAGCGGGATTTTCTATGTTTTTCTGAAACGTAATATTTGGCCCTTAACGCTGTCGCACGGCCTTGCCAATACACTGGGACTTACTCTTTTATATCTTAGTTAAGCAGACAAAATGCTTTGCCTATAATGCGCTTATGACAAGTGCTCTTTCCGCTAAGTGCCTCTTGGCCAGAAAAAGGGTAGGACTTTGTGGTCCGGCCCTTTTTTTTGATAAGATATTAGGTAGGTTTAATAGCCCCCTTGGCCATCACCGCTCGAACGCCGATCAGCCGCAGCTTCATCGATTGCGTTATGATCAAATATCACACGGCTGCGCTGCCCGCTGAACTGAATAAGAACCGGCGAACCTTCGGGAAGGGGTGCACGGTCGGCCTGAACAATGCTAACCAGTGATCCACTTGCCGTTAATATCACATATTCATACCCGGTACGCTTGTTGGCCGACTTTTCTATCGAGGACCCGATAAGCCCGCCTAGTAGGGCGCCGCCAATCGCGCCAATTACACCGCCAGCGCCGTCTCCTACGGTTGATCCTGCAGCAGCCCCAATGCCCGCGCCAGCTACGGTTCCAACGCCTGTTCTGGTATTAATTTCGACCCAGCGGTAGCTCTGTATCGTGCCGCGTTCGACCCGGCGGACTTCGCCAACGGAATAGGCGTCATATGAGTTTGATGATAGATTTGGCGCGCAGGCCCCAGCAAAAAGCGCAAGCGGCAAGGCCAGTAACATTGTTGTTTTATTCTTCATGTCATAATCCCATTCCAATAAGATACCAGCGTTAGATCCTTAGCCTGCATCCTGTTGGTTAATAGGGGCAGTATAAAGGCAAAGTTGGGGCAACGATTAAGATTATGCTTTGTTGGCTGAACCGACGATTAACTGGTTTGCTCTGCCATGACGAATTTATCGCGGCCGGACCTTTTGGCCTGATACAGCGCCTGATCAGCCGCTTTCATCATCACTTCAATGTCCGGCGTAATCTTAATTGTGATGCCGAAACTTGCACTAACATGGACTACGCCTTGAGGGGTCGGAACGGAGATAGCATTGATGGCTGCGCGAACGCGGGTGAATATAGTGTTGATGTTGTCAGAATCTAAGTTTGGCATTAATAGGCAAAATTCCTCGCCGCCTACACGGGCCACAGTATCACCACCTCGAACTTCTTTTTGGAGGACTTCGGCAACCTTCTTGATAACGAAATCCCCCACATCATGACCATACGTATCATTGACGTTCTTAAAATGATCAATATCGACCATAGCGAGGGCCAAAGGTTGGTTGTTTCTCATTGCAAAGGCCAGTGTGGTCGCTGCTGTGTCGAAAAAAGCCCGGCGGTTGAAAAGGCCGGTCAGAAAATCACGTGTTGCTGCGGCCTCTAATTCGGTGAGCAATTTTTGTGACTTAAGCGCGTTATTGATGCGACATTGAAATTCTTCCGGGGAATAGGGTTGGCGCAGAAAGTCATTCGCACCGTACCTCAAATACTGGGACGCGAAATCTGTTTCTGTGTCGGGAATAGCCAAGATTGAAAGGTGCGAGGACCGGAAGTCCTTGCGAAGTTTACTAACCAGTTCCACACCGGAGCAATCCTTTAGTTCGTCGCCAATCAGCACAAGGGCAATATCTTCGTGTTTTCGAAGGATTTTGGCGGCTTCGTCGCCGCTTTCGCAAGCCCAGCAGGAAAGCTGTAAGTTGTTGAGTGATTGCACTTGTTTGCGCCGTGCCTTGGCACACTTACTGGCTACCAGAACCTTTTTCTCAGACTGTGAAAGTAGTCGTTTGACAAGTTCAACAAGGTACTCCAAGGCAACCGGGCTATCTTTCATCACATAGTCGACAATCCCTTTGGCAAAGAGCTTCTCTTTGGTTTTTGGGTTGAAATTGCTGGAAAAAACAACCGTTGGAACTTCATGCTTACCTACTACGTCGACTATTTCCCCGTTAGGTGCATCCGGCAAATTCAGATCGACTAAGGCCATGGTATAGTGCCCGCTATGAGCCTCAAGGAGCTGCCTGGCATCTTTTAGGGTTGTGGCACTATCAAGAATGATGTTTGGTAAAGTTTCGACTTGCTGCCTTATGACAGCAGAATAGAACTTCGAGTCTTCCACCAATAAGACGCGCGCAGGTACCTTTTCAAGCTCCAATCTATGCTCCTGTTTAAACATCAGCGTGCCGCGTACAGCAAGACATGTTGCTGGTTTTTTTTCGCCGAGTGGATCAAGCATTTTTTTCAATAACGATCTTGCAATGATGCGCTTTGGCGGAAATAGAAAAGCAACCAGCCTGTAGGATGCCATACTCTGCCTAAGAGAGTCCTAACGCGCTGGAGTGTGATAAGCCTCGGGCGTCGTTGACAAAATAAAATTGCTTCTGAAAAGCAGTATATTTTGCTACCATCGAAATCGAAATTCCCAGAATTCCAACTAAAGTGCGTTTCTGGAAATATCCACCAAGTCCGTTATGCCCCGTTATATGTAGCCGTGTGCGCCAGTTGATTATGTGGTTTTTGTTCACATGATTTTATACTGTTGTTGCCCCTGTTTGATCGCAATCAGGGTGGCTAGATGGAGAAGAAAAATGGGGCAGAAATATAGCGGGCCCATGCTTGAATTACTGGAAGTCGATGTTCACAAGCGCTTAGTCCAAGCTGAGGCAGGTGGCGCGGAAGCTCAATATGATCTGGGGCTACTCTATGCAACCGGGCACGGTGTAGATCAAAACTTCATAGAGGCGCACAAGTGGTTTAACTTGGCGGCCATTCACGGGATTGGACGCGCTGCGGGCGATCGCTGTGATGTCGCACTCGAGCTAACCGCGCGGGATATTGCAAAGGCTCTGCGTTTGGCGCGGCAATGGGACACGGTACATTAGCAACAGATAGCATATTTTGTGAAGCGGTGCGCCAGCGATGTGTTTGTTATAAGAAACGGCGACCAAACAGGGTCGCCGTCTTGTTACTTCAAAATGAAATTCGGGCCTTATCCGTTATTCACTTCCAGCGCTTTATCAATGATGAATTTAACATGATCGCGGTGCGCCCGTGTTGAGGCACCACCCCGCCAGCGGGTCATGTCTTTTGCGATTTTACGCAAGTTACCAAAGGCATTGGACCGCGCAATGTGATCATAAGAAGCTCTGTTGGGAATAGGGTTGTTAGTACTTCTGAAAATACCGATCAAACGGTTCACATACGACACCTGTAATTGCTGTCGGTATGTGTTGACCGCTCTGCGGCTGTCATCTTCAAAAATAGCGTCCGTCAGATCACCCATCATTTCAGTAACACTATATGTATTGCCGTAAAGCTGTGTGTCGGTGATACGCGTTAAGACCCTTGGGTGCAGCAAGTGTGCAAGCACATTGGCTTGAACAGCGGCGGCTCGGCCGTGGAGTTTCGGGTCTTCGTTACCGCCAGCACGCTGCGTGAAGCCGCGACGTTGCAAGGCGATATGCTGTAGCAATTCAGGGTCAGTGTTGAACGCGTCCGGTGAGAAGATAAAGTCACGAAGCAGTTTCATTGCCTGCTTCTGTTTCGCCTCTTCAACGGGCACGTACGGCGCGTTTGCTCCGTCCTGTCCTGCTACCGAGCGATCGACGTAAACGCCGCCAATATAACGGGACACCGTGCGGCCCTGCGAGAACATATCCCCTGTTAGGATCAGGTATGCATTGCGCAGTTCCTGGTAACTCCTGCCTTCTTTGGTGTATTTGTCTTTAAGGTTGGCAAGGATATCTGCTTCAAGTTCAAGCCGGTCCTGAGCATACTGAACGGCGTTGTCGGTAAGGTCACTGATGTTTATACGAGGATCAATGCCGCCGCCTGGCGCTCGCATATCGTCTGCGTCATTACCAAACGCCAGACCTTTTTCATTGGACCGGGCGAGGTGTGCACCGCGTGTTGCCAAATCGTCCATATCAGGGGAATAGCCAAACTGGATTGCCCAGATATCATAATCACCGGGGCGTACAGTATAGAAGTGCGCTTGCTCTTTGCCTTTGGCTGCAATGTTGATGGACGGGTAATCCATCACAGACCCAACGAGGCCGCCGCCTTGCTTACTAATGTCATGCGCATCTTCGTAGGCCAGTGCTTGCGAGGCTTTCATGTTGTGGTTCAAGCCAAGTGTATGGCCAACTTCGTGCAGCATCAGATAATAGATGCTTTCTTCTACCAGTTTGGTCGAGAGGTCAGGGCCAGCATCCATTGTGGTTGCAAACATATTGCCGAGCATGTTGCTCATTTGCAATTGACCAGCCATGGAGCAAATTTGCTCATGCTTTTGGTAGAAATTAAGGTGACGTGTTTCCTCAGCTTCTTGGCTTAACGCCAGGCCAGATGTTTCAAATAGTTCTGCTGAATTGAGGCGATTGGTAAGGAACGCATATTCCAGCATGATGTCGGCGCCGAGAATTTCGCCTGTACGTGGGTTTGCAAAGTGTGGGCCGTACCCGCCAAAGCGAACTTGCGGGCTAGATGTCCAACGCAGCACGTTGTAGCGAATATCGCCAGCGTCCCAATCAGCATCGTCAGGCTGAATATTTACCTGTACGGCATTTTTGAAACCAGCTTTTTCAAAAGCAATATTCCATGCTTCCACAGCCTTTTTGATAACAGGGCGCATGTTTTCAGGCGTTGTATTTTCGATCCACCATACGATTGGTTTTACGGGCTCGGAGATCGCAGCGCTAGGGTCCTTCTTTACAAGGTTCCAGCGGTGGATTACATCGCGCCAAGGCGTGGCGCTAGGGTTTGTCATGTCGTTGACATATGTCAGGAAATACCCAACGCGCGCATCATCAAAACGCGGCTTAAAATCGTTTTCTGGCATAGCAAGTATAGTGTGGTTCAAGCGAACCGTGACGTTACGAGCATCTGTGATGCCGCCATTGCCACCATTAAGCGGTGTTGCGTTCGTGTAAACATAGTCAGTCGTAATTGACGTGTTTTCAGGATAATTTTTAACCTCGGTGATGCGTGACTTAGAACCGGAGAGCTTGCCGAGTGTGAAAAATTGGCCGGGGCGCGCGCCTGGAAAACGTGGCGGCTTAATTTGGCTGAGAGCTTCTGATTTAAACAGGCCGTTCACTGCGAGAAGAAAGCTTTTGCCGTCTTTCGATTTGGCTTTGAATTTTTTGACAAATATAGAAGCGCTATCGACATTGGCTTCTTTAGCGCGAGATAAAGCGTTGTCCGGGTCAAAATAGAAATTGGCGTTTTGCTCAGTGATTTCGATGTTCTGGAAATGCTTTGAGAACTTAATTACTTTGGTGCCGCGGTATGCGCCGCGGAAGGTGCCGCCTGCGCCAGGGCCATCAACGATTTGAGAGAAATAGATAAATTCTTTGTCGAGCTGATCTTCCGTTAGTTCCATATAGAGATCACCGGTTTTTTTGTCCCGGTACATTTTGAAGAAACCATCGATGGCTTCAAATTTTTCAACGACTTCTTCTAAGGTTTTATCCTTCTTTTTCTTCTTCTTTTTGTCGTCGCCTTTTGCATCTTCTTTTTTGTCGCCGTCCTTGGCGTCTTTTGCGTCTTCGTCAGTTTTCTTTTGGTCTTGCTTTTTCTCAGCTGTCGGCTTCGCAGGTTCATGTTGAAGTGCGAAAGCTGGCGCGGCTATTGTAAGCGCGCCCAGTGCAACGCCGGCAAGCAAATGGCGCAGTGTGGTGTCCAGGTTTTTCACCGTGGTTCTCCCTATTTTGTTGGCTTCTACGAGTGTTCGTATCCAGTTGGTCTGGAACATACACTGATCTCGCTTTCTCTCCGTAACTGGCGGATCGAACTAAGGGGAGTTTTCAATTGTGGCAGAAAATAGTCAATACAAATTGTTACAGCCTAACCCTCGGATAGAACGGTTCATCGCATTGTGATCGTGAAGGGTGTGAAACAGGGTCGCGGCTGACTAGCCGATTTTATTCAAGATGTCTTTGAATTGGGCAGTCAGTTTATTACAGCCGCCTTCTGGTTCCTTGCCGCTGGCTGCTACTTTTAAATTCTTGAACTCAAGACGGGCCAGAATTTTTTGGAAGTTGTCACGAGACCTTACTGCTATTTGAGCATAAGTCCGGCTAATAAAAGCATCTATGTCATCGCTGTCTAGCCGGCAAAACTCAGCCCCGCCGGCGATCGTGCCGCTTTGTCTAGCCATTTGCATGAGACGTTGTTCCTGGGCGGATTGTGGCGGTTGCTTCGGCGCGTCCTGAGCCAACACTGCTGTTGTAGCGGATAGGGAAATCAACAAAAGAACAGGAACGGTTTTCGAATTTAGTCGCATAAACTACTCGGTGGTCAGCGTTGGATTTATAGCCGCAGTGTATGGTGCTGCTGCAATGACTTGATGACAGTTACAGTAGCTTTGTGTCTGTGAGGAGGCAAGCAAAGATAGTTAGTCGAACACGAAGGTTATAGCGCCTGTGGTTTTAGTTACTTCGGCGGCTTGCCTTTTTCCGCCAACTTTAACAATAACTGAATTTATCTGACCACGCTGAGTATCAAGAAAAAGTGTATTTAAAAATGTGATGGAGGACGGCGCGACTGGCCAGTCTGCTTCCAAATAGACAAAAACATTAGAACCCACCGTTTCGCTGCCAATAAATACTGGACTAACGAGTGTTCCTGCTATTTTCAGGCCAATATTTTTGTCAATTAAGTTGGAAATCGGACCGGATCGGTCTGTTGGCGATTTACGTCGCTTCCCTTGAAGGGTAGTCCCGGTAGTTTTCTGCAAGGCATCAGCAAGTTCGTGCGCCTGTATCTCCAAAATGATTTCTAAGGAATTGTCAGCAGAATTCCATTCTATGGTCGTAAGAGACGTGTAAACGGGATGTGACGACGCTCGCGGCGCGTAGCTTACAATCATCGCCACAGCTATGAGGAGTGTGGGCCAAGTTTTTAGGGAAAAGCAGGATATCATTATTGGCGAAATCTAAGTCGTTTCATACCCGACCACGCGGTTCCTACCATATGCTTTAGCGCTATAGAGGGCTTGGTCAGAACGATCAAGCGCGGCTTCGATAGTGATTTCGCCTTTGTGCCACTGGGCTACGCCAAGGCTGGCTGTGAAACGAAATTTCTCACTCTCGTGGACCGTTATATGCGCTGCTGTTTCTTGGCGAATTTCCTCGGCCATTTTTATGGCGCTGTTCATTTCATAGTTTTCAAGAATAGCTGCGAATTCTTCACCACCCATGCGGCCAATAAAACCGTCTGTGCCAACGCGGTTTCTTATAATGTCCGCGAAATCCCGTATAGCAGTATCGCCCGCCGCATGACCGTAGGTATCGTTGATGCGTTTAAAGTGGTCGATATCCAACATTATTACCCAAATGTTATCAGTGGGCGTGTTTTCAATGGCTTGCTCGCCAAGGGCTGTGAAGCGCCGCCGGTTCAAGAGGCCGGTTAACGAATCTGTATTCGCCAGCTTGGTAAGCTCCGCCTGTTTGGCCTCAAGCGCGTCTTTAGCGTGATATAGCTGTTCGGCAAGTTCTGCGGTGCGGGCAGCGTCTGCTTCCAGGAGAGTGGAATGCATTTCACTATCGCGGCCAGCTGTTTCCAGATAGCTGATGTCCCGTAGAATCCATGTTCTGGCCCCTCCGTTTTCGATGGCGCGCGTTGAGCGTTCAAAAACGCGGCCGTCTTTAAAGTTCAGCGTTTCCGTGAACTGCATTTGCGGGGCCCCATTAATGGTTTCGAGTATTTCATCTGCCTGACTACGGTCGGTAAGCTCCCCATGCCAGTCATCAAATAGTTGGGCGATGGTGCTGGCATTCTCATGGTCGGGGAACAGGTTGCGGCACGCAGCATTCAGGAAACGAACTTTTCCGTCCAAACTAGTTAACAGGAAAGCATCTGAAAGGTTTTCAGTATTGAGGAGGAACTGGTTTGAATCCAGCGAAGGCTTCGATTGAAAAAGGGCTTTCAGATATAGACCTAGAATGACGAGACCCACGAAACTGGCGGCATAATCCGGCATTGGGTAAAGTATTAATAAAGCAAAAGCTCCTATAAACGTAAAGAGCTGAATTGTTTCTGCTTTCTCCAAAATATAAACGCCTAGGTTTTGTGCCAACTATAAGTATAGAAAAGCAGGCTATGCGATATCCCTGCATTTTTCAAATTTAATAATGGCTAAGTCAAAGAAAGAACACGTATTTCTGCCGTACGCTCAGGTTAAGCGCAGCTAACGGTATTGTTCGGTCTACTCGGTGCCTAACTGGATTATCGCAGCGGAACGTTAAAAGGCCCCTAACAGTATGTTTCTACCCTCATTGCAAAATTGCGGCAGTAGCCCGCGCAAATGCTTCATTTGTTTTGGCGAAGGGTAACGTGACAACATTACGTAACTAGGGAGACGATTAACAAAAGTAAAAACGACAGGAAGAAAAATGCGAAGTAATAAATTGATAGCTGCGGCCTCAATGATCGTGTTTGCGACAGTTGGGGTAACTGCTGCAGACGATGCAGAAAAAATGGACCACTTCAAAAAGGCTGATGCGAACGGTGATGGTACAGTGACACACGCTGAAATGACGGCCGCCATTGGTAAGCGATTTGCTGGTCTAGATAAGAACGGTGACGGCTTCATCGAGCTTTCAGAATTACCAGAGGATATGTCCAGTGTCTTGCCTATGCGGCACATCAAAAAAGACATGAGAGAAAACAAGCGCAAGATGCGTGAAAACCATTCTCAAGATGATGAAGCACTGCGCGGCAAGAAAAGGAAGATGATGCATAGGCGTAAGCCAACGCGGATAAGCTTCATTGCGCGCCTTGATAAAGATGGTGATGAGAAAGTATCTCTTGTCGAGTTTGCCAAAAAGCCAACACATATGTTCAAGCGCGCCGATGCGAACGGTGACGGCACGGTCACAAGTGAAGAGGCAGTCGCAGCGAAATCGCACCGCGGTCGTGGTGCCAGAGGTGGTCACAGACGCATGCGCAAGCAGCGCTAGGTTACAGCAAACCCGTGGCCTTTGTCTTAAAAGCTCGATAAAGGTTAACGGTAGCTTTTTTGTGACATAAACAAACCATACCGACGCTTGCCCTTTTATAGGGCGGGCGTTAGGGTGCGCCAAATTTGAATTTAACACTTGAGGCGCTAAAAATGTTTAAGGGTTCCATCCCAGCTCTAATTACTCCGTTCACCCCTGAGGATACCGTTGATACTGATGGTTTTCAAAAGTTGGTGGACTGGCAGATAAAACAGGGCTCACACGGACTAGTGCCGGTGGGAACAACGGGTGAAAGCCCAACCCTTAGTCATGATGAGCATAAGCTAGTCGTAAAATTGTGTATTGAAGCGGCTGATGGCCGCGTGCCGGTTATCGCAGGCGCTGGCTCAAATAACACATCTGAAGCTGTTGAGCTTATTCAGTATGTGGAAAAAGCGGGCGCTGACGGCGCGCTGATCGTGACGCCCTATTACAATAAGCCTAGCCAGTCTGGCTTATACGCGCATTTTAAAGCCATTCACGACGCGTCTGACCTACCTATCATCATCTATAATATTCCTGGTCGTTCTGTTGTTGATATGAGCGTGGAAACAATGGCGAAGTTGTTTGAGTTGCCGCGGATTGTCGGCCTAAAGGATGCGACCGGCGATCTGGATAGATGCGCCAGCCAACGCGCTGCCATGGGGCCCGACTTTATTCAGCTTTCTGGTGAAGACGCGACCGCGCACGGCTTTAATGCAATGGGCGGGGTCGGCTGTATCAGTGTTTCCGCAAATGTTGCTCCTAAGCTGGTTAGCCAAGTGCAGGAGGCGCTGTTGGCGGGGGATTATGCGACAGCACTGACCCTTCAAGATAAACTGCTACCGCTGCACCGTGCGATGTTTATGGAACCAAGTCCTGCACCTGCGAAGTATGCTGGTTCACTTCTTGGGATTTGTCATGAGCATGTGCGATTGCCAATTGAAGCTGCAAGTGAGCATACTAGGGCGACGCTTCGCTCCATCATTGAGACACTTGAGCTTGAGCCAGTGAATTTTAATTAAAGCTATGGCAAAGAAGAAAAAAGACCTCAACCCATCCCGTGCGGTGGCCGATAATAGAAAGGCCCGTCACTTATATTTCATCGAAGAGGAATATGAGGCGGGCATTATGCTGACCGGAACAGAGATCAAGTCACTACGGGCAGGGGAATCTAATATCCGCGAAAGCTACGCCGAAGAAAAAGACGGTGAACTGTGGTTGGTAAACGCGCATATCCCTGAGTTTTCGCATGGTAACCGGTATAATCACCAACCTAGACGGCCACGTAAGTTATTGATGCATAAGCGCGAAATTAATCGTTTGGGCGGCAAGGTTCAGCGCGGCGGCATGACGCTTGTGCCATTAAAGCTCTATTTTAATGATAAAGGCCGGGCCAAAATATTGATCGGTATTGGCAAGGGCAAAAAGCTGCATGATAAGCGCGAAACTGAAAAGCTGCGCGATTGGAGCAGGCAAAAGGCTCGCCTGATGAAAGATCACGCCTAAGCCCGTTGGCTTCCCATCTGTTTAATTTTCCCTATGTAATTGAATGCGTGACAAATCCTTAGGTTCTGGGTTTAATGCTCTGCAGGATCATAGGGAGGGTAAAATGAGTGTAATTGGGCGCACGTTCATTGCTGCAGCCATCGCGATGTTGATTTCAACGACGCTGAATGCGGCAGATAAATCTTTACAACTAAAAACTTTTTTGGATTTTGAAACCGTGGGTGGGCCGCAGATATCCCCTGACGGTAAACAAATTATTTATACGCGCGGCAGGATCGATAAAAAGAAGGACCGTAGGGCTTCTGTTTTGTGGATTATGAATGTCGACGGCAGCCGGAACCGGCAACTGACGTCAGGCTTTAACGCCAATTGGTCGCCAGACGGGACACGGATTGCCTTTGTTAAGCCAGATGCGGAAGGCCAGCCGCAAATTTTTGTGCGTTGGATGGATGCAGAGGGCGCGACCAGTCAAGTCACACACGGCGATTTGCGGTCTCGGAGTATGAAATGGTCGCCGGACGGAAAGCAGATTGCTTTTGTAGCCCGTGTACCACAGAAAAACGCTTGGACTATCAAGCTGCCAGCGCGGCCTAAAGGCGCGAAGTGGACGCCAGATCCGTTAGTAATTGATAAATACCACTACCGGCAAGATCGGGTCGGTAGCTATATCAACACAAATGATCATCTGTATGTGGTGCCCGCTGAAGGCGGCACGCCTCGTCAGCTGACATCAGGTGACTGGAATGTCGGACGCCGAATTCTCGGTGCAATCGCATCTGCTCCAAGTCTTGATTGGTCACCAGATGGGACGCAAATCGTCTTTGATGGTAACGCCGCTGATGATTGGGAAAAGGATTTTTTTGTCTCCCAACTGTATTCGGTCAACATTGCTACGGGAGAGCTATCGGCGCTTACCGAAGGCAAAGGAACTTGGGCAAACCCAAAGTTCTCCCCGGACGGGAAATCGATCGCCTACAGCGGAATTCCTGCCTGGAATAGAACCTCCCCGACGCCAGACTTATTGGTTATGGATGCTGATGGGAAAAATGGCCGTGTCCTAGCCACCGCGCTAAATGACGGTCCAAATCAGCTAACGTGGGATAAAAGGGGCCGTGGCGTTTATTTCTCAATGAACAGTCGCGGGCATGTGAATCTTTATCATGTGTCGCTGAAAGAAAAGATGCGGGATGTGACGAAAGGCATGCATGTGCTGCGCTTTTCTAACATCAGTGACAACGGTACTGCCGTCGGGACGCTTAGCAGTTTCACAGATCCCGCAGATGTTGTGCGTTTTAACGTTAAGACTGGTAGCAAATTTATAGTGCTGACGGATGTGAATGCTGATGTTCTTCAAGGTGTGGACTTGGGCACTGTAGAGGAAATTTGGTATACATCCACCGAGGGTACAAAAGTGCAGGGGTGGCTTGTTAAGCCTCCTAAGTTTGATGCTTCTAAAAAGTACCCCCTTTATCTTTCTATCCATGGCGGGCCGCATGCAATGTATAATGCAGGGTTCAGCTTTAGTCGGCTGGAGCACGCCGCAAACGGGTATGTGGTGCTTTATACTAACCCGCGCGGGTCAACTGGGTACGGCGATGCATTTGCAAATGCCATTCAGGATGCTTACCCCGGCGAACGCGATTACAGTGATCTGATGGCTGGCGTCGATTTCGCCATTGAGAAAGGCTATATCGACACTGATCGCCTTTATGTAGAAGGCTGTTCTGGCGGCGGAATTTTGACAACATGGATTGTTGGGCAGACACAGCGTTTTGCAGCTGCAGTTGCACGCTGCCCTGTTGTGAACTGGATATCTATGGCCAGTACAACAGACGTTGCTGGCTGGGCTACGAATTTCTTTAGCCCACCGTTCTGGGAAGACCCAACTAAATGGCTGGAACATTCTCCGATAATGCATGTAGCCAAAGTAACAACGCCGGTTCTGCTGATGACAGGCGACCGTGACCTGCGCACGCCTCTTGCACAAGCTGAGGAATATTACGGAGCGCTTAAGGCCTTGGGTATACCTACTAAATTAATTCCGATGCGCGGCGAATATCACGGCACCGGCAGTATCCCTTCAAACTTTATGCGCACGCAGCTCTATGTACGAAAGTGGTTTGAGGAGTATGCGCCGAAGGCCGGGGATTAGCCGTGCTGCTGGTTAACTTCTTATCGAGAAAATAGCTTTATTGATTGGCTGAGCTGTAAAGGCTCAGCCATTTATTTGAGGCAGACCTGCGCGATATACAGCCCGGTTCACTATGCGCGTTGGTATCCAAATGGGTTTGAGTATTACAGGCAAACAGTCTGCAGGTCGCGTCGTCGGCAGCACTTTGTTTTGCCACCATAGCCCTTGAATAGGCTGGTCCGGTGTTTGCCAAAATCCAGTGACAATAGGTTGATTGTATCATTGATGCCTGAATTGCGCGCGTAGGCGTGCCTGCTTGAGAAGGCTTGGCCTTATCAACTAAACCCAATCTGCAGGACTTTATGACCTGGTTTTATGGGTAATGGCCTTCTTATTCTAACGTCAGAAATGGCATAACCTGCTGGAAAACAACACATAGTTAGTAATAAATTAACCTTCTGGAGTTAAGTGTTGAGAATGACTTGCAATAGCATTTGCGGGATGTTACATCGACGTCAGTTTTTGATAATAATTCTTATATTCAGGATGGTACTTGATGAATTTTAGACACAGCACTTCAGCTGCGGTTGCAGCCCTTCTTGTGGGCGCAACTTCTGTATCGGCAGCAGATGCCGCAGGCACCGCTGACGCGGAAGCAAAGCCAACTGAAAAGGCGATAGAACGCATTCAGGTTATTGGTAGCCGGGCAAAAGTGAAAGAAATCGCTGGAGCCGCTAATTATATCGGTAAAGCTGAGCTTGAGAAATTCCAGTATCAGGACATCAACCGGATCCTGCGCCTTGTGCCAGGTGTGAATATTGAAGAAGAAGAAGGCCTTGGCCTGCGCCCGAATATTGGTATTCGCGGCACGGAAACAGACCGTTCGGCTAATATTACTTTGATGGAAGACGGCATCCTTATTGCCCCAGCGCCGTACGCTGCACCGTCGGCCTATTACTTCCCCGTAGCTGGCCGCCTATCTGCGGTTGAAGTCCGGAAGGGCTCCGCAGCGATTAAATTTGGTCCTCGTACGACTGGCGGAGCAATTAACCTGATCAGCACGCCAATTCCTACGGAAGACTTTGCGGGCTTTATCAATACACGCTTTGGTAGCTTCGATTCCTTGACGGTTCATGCTGGCATCGGTGGCTCAAATGATGATTTCGCCTATCTGATTGAAACATTTCAAGCATCCAGCGACGGTTTTGCTCAGCTAGACGGTGGCGGAGACACTGGCTTTAGCATTCAGGACTATGTCGGAAAATTCCGCTGGAATATTGATGGAACTGGTGGCAACCAGCATTATCTTGAGCTGAAAGTTGGTAATACCAACAATGATAGTAACGCATCCTACACCGGCCTGACAGACGCCGATTTCGCGGTTAATCCATACCGACGTTACGCTGCGTCTGCACTTGATAATATTCAGACCGAGCACAAGCAATTTCAGTTAACGCACCATATTGCCGTATCTGACAGCGTCGACGTTACGACAGTGGCTTATTATAATGATTTCTTCCGTGATTGGTTCAAGCTTGATGATCTAGATTTCGGCCAGGGCCGCTTCCGTCCAACGGCGCTTTACGGTGACCCTGCTAACTGCGACGCATTCTGTAATTCAGTCCTCGATAACTTGCGCGGTGACGGTGTAAGCCCGGACGACGCAGTTCAGTACCGTCACAATGCCCGCAATTATTACTCTGCAGGCATTCAGACAGTTATTGGCTGGAACTTCGAAAGCGGCGGTGTGAACCACGATGTTGAATTCTCTGCTCGTTTCCATCAGGACGAAGAAGATCGTTTGCAGTTCCGAGAGAGCTTCCGCATTGACAATGGCGCGTTGATTCAGACATCAGTTGGTTTGCCGGGTAGCCAGGCTAATCGTGAAGCCAAAGCGAATGCATGGGCTTTCTATATTGAAGATGAGATCACTACTGGGCGCTGGCGCTTTGTACCGGGCTTGCGGGTTGAGGTCATCAACCTTAGCCGCCTTGACTATTCAACCTCTGACGGCGACCGCTCTGAAGGCCCTACAGGCACACGAGAAAATAGCCTGACAGTGGCACTCCCAGGTCTAGGTGTGGTTTATGATGCCACTGATAACCTGTCGTTCATCGCGGGCGTCAACAAAGGCTTTAACCCTCCAGGGGCAAGCAGTAGACAGGACGTGAAGCCTGAGGAAAGCATCAATTATGAAGCAGGCCTCCGTTACAGCACCGAGAACTCATACTTCGAGCTTATCGCTTTCTATAACGACTACTCCAACCTGCTTGGAACTTGCACGGCCTCGTCAGGGCAGGGCAACTGCGACCCGGGTGATCAATTTAATGGCGGTGAAGCCAATATCACTGGATTTGAATTTGCCGGTAACGTGGTGTTTGATCTTGCTGGCGGCTACCGTATGCCGATCAACGCAAATTACACATTCACTGATGCAGAGTTCCGCTCACAGTTTGATAGCAGCTTCTTCGGTGATGTTGTGGTCGGTGACAAAATCCCTAACGTAAGCCGTAATCAGGGGTATTTCTCAATCGGTGTTGAAGACGATGTGAAAAGCATAACGCTTGCGGCTCAGTACACGGGCAATATTCGTACTGTTGCTGGCCAGGGTGCAATCAATGAGTTCCAACGCGTTGGTAGCCGCGTTGTGTTTGATTTGGCTGCGCACTTCCAGGTGGCTGATAAAGTCCGTCTGTTCGGTGAAGTGCAAAATCTGTTCGACAAGGCGTTTGTCGTTTCTCGTCGGCCGTATGGTCTACGTCCGGGTAAGCCTCAGACGCTTATCGTTGGTGCGAAGTTCAACTTCTAAAACAAGCGAATTTCTACGATGACCAAAGGCCCTTCGGGGCCTTTTTTTTATGCCAGATTGCCATGCAGCGCATTTAATTATGTATACCATATATGGTATTTTAACGATATTTTATACAATATACGGTGTAATGGGGGCGAAAACCAAAGGAGAGTCGTTCCCATGACAGGTCACTTTCATAGCACGTCGAGACCCGCGGGTCTCACCCCCAAACTGCGTCCTTACAAGCTCCCAGAAACCTATGTGCGCTCACTTGCTGCGCTGCGCCCAAGCTTGATGCAGGCACTGCGCACGGCAGTTGCCAGTGGTGATGCGCCAGCAGCTCATAAAATATACCACTTGGTCGCGGGGGCAGACGCCGCAGAAAAGCTATCCGGCAAGAATGAGTTGGCGAACTTGTCCGATTGGTTGTCGACACAGTATTAAACGCAGTTAGGCTTCTATGCGCGGCTCACCGTAATGTTTGACGGTGGGAAACGGATCATAGAAATGATGAAGTAGCGCTTTCCAGTGCTGATACTCTGGGGAGCCTCTGAAGCCCACCGTATGATCTTCAAGCGTTTCCCATCTTACCTCAAGCAAATATTGGCTGTCCTGTTCAAAGCAAGGCCGTACCGCTAGACTGATGAAGCCCTTCATTGAGGCGATAATTGTTTTTGCTTCCTGCATCGCGGCCTCAAACTCAAGCTGCTTGCCGGGTTTGATGCATAAAGTTGCTGTCTCTAAAATCAAGCTGTGATTTCCCGCTCAACAAGCCTAAGGGCATCCATGAACATGTCTTCCGTCAGGACGCCTGTGTTCACGTTGTAGCGAGAGACATGGTAGCTATCGACCAATATCAAGCCGTTTGGCAAAAGGTGACGTGCAGCATGGCCGAACTTATAATCTGCCAAGCGGAGGCCGAATGTTCGGAGCGTGCTGTCGTGGGCTAGTCGGCCGAGAGCCATCAATATTTTTACGTTGGGCATATGATCCAGCCGTGACAGCAGAAAAGGGCGGCAGTTATTCACCTCAGCCGCCGTTGGTTTGTTTTGCGGTGGTACACAACAAACCGCGTTGGTGACGCATGTGCCTATCAACTCAAACCCGTCGCCTGGCGTATTTTGGTTTTTGTCGTTTGCCCAACCCATTTGCTCAAGGCATTTAAACAATAGTGCCCCAGAAAAGTCACCAGTGAAGGGGCGTCCAGTTTTGTTGGCGCCCTTAAGGCCCGGGGCTAACCCAATGATGAGAAACGGCGCGTCCATTGCACCAAAACTTGTAATGGCACCGTTAAAATAGTCTGGGTATTCAGTTTTATTCGATGTTCGAAATTCAACCAGCCTTGGACATAATGTGCATTCGCGGTCAGGCTCTATAAAGGGGGCAGAGGGCATGGCAGTTTCCTTGGGCTCGGTGAGCGAGGAAACTGCAGTGTTTTCAGCGACGCGTCAAGCGTACCTGCTAATCATCCAGATGATCTTTATAAGCGGCATCTCCAGGGGCATCGTCATGGTCTTTGCCGTTTGGCGCGCGGCCGATCATGTCACGCAACTGCTCAAGGTCGATGAACTGGTCGGCTTGCCGCCGCAACTCATCTGCGATCATGGAGGGCTGTGTGCTGTTCGAACTTACAACAGTAACCCGGGTCCCTCGGCGCTGGATTGCCTCAATAAGCCTGCGGAAATCACCATCACCTGAAAATAGAACCACGTGATCAAGCGAATGTGAAATATTCAGCATATCCACTGCGATCTCAATATCCATGTTGCCTTTAATCTTACGCCTGCCATGGTCATCAGTGAATTCTTTCACGGGTTTAGTCACCAAAGTGAAACCGTTATAGTCCAGCCAATCAATGAGGGGGCGCAGGGGTGAATACTCCTGATCTTCCAAAATTGCAGTATAATAGAAGGCCCGTATCAGCCGGGCTTTTCGTGCGAAAAAAGCCCGTAGTGCTTTATAATCTATCTCAATGTCTAGGGCTCGGGCGGTGGCATATAGGTTAGCGCCGTCAATAAATAGGGCAAGGCGTTCCTGAGGGTAAATTAGCATAGCCTATTCCAATCATGGGGAATGGGTGAAGATCAAAGGGACTAAAATACAAAAAAAAGAAAATGCATGGATACAGCCTTAAGGATTAGCGTTAAATAATAGTAAATCCGGACCAACAAAGGCTACCGTCTGGCTCTAAAGGAGCAAAGTGATCGAAACTGGGTCGATATTGATAGGGCTGGGGGCCAATTTGCCGTCTGCTGCGGGCAAGCCAAGGGCTACGCTTAAGCGAGCTCTTGAATTGCTGGCTGGGGCCGGGGTGGGTATCACGCAGGTATCGAAAGTCTACGAAACTGTGGCGTATCCGGTATCTGATCAGCCCCACTTTATCAATATTGCCGTCCGCATTAGCTCCGAGCTATCGGCATCTGATTTGCTTGGCCTGTTTCAGGCGGTGGAAACGTCCCTTGGCCGGAAGCCTGCAGAACGCTGGAGTGCGCGGACCTTGGATATTGATTTGCTCACGCGCGGCGATGCCGTGTTGCCTGACCTTGCGCAGTGGCTGGCTGTCGTTGAGAACAAGGACCCAGCTGCTTTTCTTGTTGAGCCTGTTGTGCCACACCCTCGGCTTCACAGACGTGCATTTGTTCTGAAGCCGCTGGCTGATATTGCACCATCATGGAGACACCCGTATCTCGGCCAAACAGTTCAGGAAATGTTGGATTCCGAGCCCATTACAGATCAGCTTTGGTCAATAAGTGAGATTTCTGCCAAACTCTAGCGATTCCTTACTTTACAGCCTTTGTTTGCGCTTGTATAAGCGGGCGCTTGTATGGCTGAGGCTGCGAAAGCGCGGTGCTGGCACAATATTTGGAGATAATGAATGGCTCGCGTCACCGTTGAAGACTGCGTTGATAAAGTAAACAACCGCTTTGATCTAGTGCTAGCTGCGGCTCAGCGTTCCCGCCAAATTTCGGCCGGTGCACCGCTCGAAGTCGAGCGTGATAACGACAAAAACGCTGTTGTATCGCTGCGTGAAATTGCTGAAGAAAAAGTGGTTCCAAATGATCTAATCGATTCGATCGTCATGGGCCTTCGCAAGGTTGTCGAATCAGATGAGTCGGAAGAAGTTGATCTCGACATTCTGATGGCGGGTATGGATACCGTTGCAAAAGTTGAAACTGACTAATCTCGTTTCAGCTTGCTAAATGAACCCGGCTTTTGGCCGGGTTTTTTATTGCCTGCAATTTGGCCGTATAATCTTAGTCGTTTATTTCAAAAACCAATTTGCCGCGAGAACGCCACGACTGGCTCTTCTCGAATGCTTCCGTCGCTTGCTCCAAAGAGTAACGAGCATCGATCAAGCTGTACATTTTTCCGCTGACAATCAGGCTGGCCATTTCAGCTAAGTCTTTCCCCGCCGGTTTCACGAGGATCAGATGCGCACTCAGCTTTTTGCTGAACGGGAGATGCTTTGTTAACTTGCTGAAAACGGCGGCAACCGCTGTGCCAGGACTTGGGATAGTGGTTATATAGCGGCCGTTTTTTTTGAGAACGCCTTTGCATTTCTTGGGTGATGACCGGCCAATTACATCGTACACTACATCATATTTGTTCGCGCCAGCTTCGAAATTTACTTCTTTGTAATCAATGGCTTCATCAGCCCCAAGTGACTTGCACAGCTCTGCATTCGCGGCGCTCGATACAGCGGTAACATGCGCGCCATATGCTTTGGCGATTTGCACGGCATAGCTGCCAACCCCGCCTGACGCGCCGTTAATGAGAATTGTTTCACCCTTTTTTATCGCAGCTAAATCACGAATGGTTTGCAGAGAGGTCATGCCTGCGCAGGGTGTGGCTGCTGCATCGGCGTGGGAAAGAGCCTTGGGTTTGATGGCAACCGCGCTTTCCCTGATAGCGATATAGTCCGCGAATGCACCAAATTTTCCGCTTAGCGGCTGCATGCCGAATACGTCGTCTCCTATCTTCAGCGATTTAACATCGCAGCCAATCGCTTCGATAGTGCCTGACATATCGCTGCCAAGCGTAATTGGCATTGGTTCTGCGGTTTTCTTGAAAGGGTAGATGCCTCGCATCAAAAGCCAGTCGCGCGGGTTTATAGAAGCAGCTTTTACTTTAACAAGAACCTGGTCACTTTTTGGAGTTGGGATTGCGCGTTCAATTTGCTCTAAAACCTCTGTGCGCCCATATTTGCTTATGGTGATCGCCCGCATCATTTTTACCGTCATTTTGTGTCCTCCCAGACCCAGAATTTAGTTTTTCCGCAGGGCGATTTACGTTTGCCGAAAATCATTTCGCCCCTTTTGCCTCAAAAGGCTTATATTACAAAGAAATGGGCTGAAATTAGTTCGCGGAAAGGGTATCTCTTTCGCAATGTGATTTTAATTGGTTAGGACGCTACGTGATCCGGCAGTTTGAACTTGTAGATTTGGTACGTGCGTACGACGAAAATGTCGATGAAGCGCTGTTGAACCGCGCGTATGTTTTTGCCATGCGGGCACACGGAACGCAGAAGAGGGCGTCGGGCGATCCGTACTTTTCGCACCCGCTGGAAGTTGCGGCGATCCTTACAGATATGAAGCTCGATTGTGATACAATCGCGACAGCTCTTTTGCATGATGTTGTCGAGGATACGGTTGCTACAATTGACGAAATTCGCGACGTGTTCGGTGATAAGATTGCGGAGCTAGTAGACGGTGTCACCAAGCTTTCGAAAATTGAGCTCCAAACAGAAAGCGTCCGACAGGCGGAAAATTTCCGGAAGTTCCTGCTTGCAATGTCTAATGATATTAGGGTGTTGCTGGTAAAACTCGCCGACCGTTGCCATAATATGCGCACTCTGAAGCATATCAAGAAAATGGACAAGCGCCGGAGAATTGCTAACGAAACGCTTGAGATTTATGCGCCGCTTGCGGAGCGCATGGGTATGCACGATCTGAAGGATGAGCTCGAGCACGCGGCTTTTGAAAACCTTGAGCTTGAAGCGATGGAATCGATTAAAGCGCGGCTCGATTTCCTGATTGAGAAAAGTCCCAACCTAGAAGCAGATATGGTGAAAGCGCTCGAAGACCTTATGGCGGATAACGGCATTGAGGCGACAGTGAAAGGCCGGATCAAACGGCCTTATTCCATTTGGAAAAAAATGGAACGCCAGAATGTCGCTTTTGAACAGCTTTCAGATGTGATGGCTTTCCGAATTAAAGTGAAAGACCCGGCAGAATGTTACCGTGCGCTTGGTATTGTACACCAAAACTATCCCATGATCCCAGGTCGGTTTAAGGATTATATCTCGACACCTAAGCGGAACTTGTACCGATCAATCCACACCACTGTGATTGGGCCTTCAAATAATCGATTAGAGATTCAGCTTCGAACGCACGAGATGAACGAAGAAGCTGAGATTGGAATCGCAGCACACTGGCAATATAAGCAAAAAGCGTCGAAGGCGGAAGGCACACAATATGTGTGGGTGCAGGAGCTGCTGGAGATTTTGGAGCAAACGCAGGATCCTGAAGAGTTTTTGGCGCACACAAAGCTCGCTATGTTCCAGGATAAAGTGTTTTGCTTTACGCCAAAGGGCGAACTGGTATCGCTTCCGCGCGGGTCCACGACGGTAGATTTTGCGTATGCCGTGCACACCGAGGTGGGCGACCACTGCGTTGGCGCCAAAGTGAACGGCCGTATGGTGCCACTTCGACACCAGCTAGAAAATGGCGATCAGGTGCAGATTCTGACCTCCGAGGGACAGATGCCATCCCTGCGTTGGGAGAACTTCGTCATTACAGGTAAAGCGCGGTCGGCAATTCGTCGATATGTAAAACACCAGCAGCATGCAGAATATAGTGTTTTAGGTAAAACGCTGATCGAAAAAGCCTGTCGCAGAAACGGGCTTGATTTTTCTGCTCAGGTTATTGATGAAGCTTCTAAAGTTTTAAATCTGGAAGACAATGAAATGCTGTTCGCCATGGTTGGCGAGGGCACTATCACAGAGGATGATGTGCTACGTGCGGCCTATCCAGGCTATAAAGAAGATGCGCGCTCCGAAGGGTTGCCCTCTGTCCATCAGGACTGGGAAGAAATGAAAGCCGGTGTTGTTCCAATCGCCGGCGTGAGCCGCGATTCTGCCGTGCATTTCGCTGATTGTTGCCACCCGGTAAAAGACGATAGAATTGTGGGGATTTTGATCCCGGGGCGTGGCGCAGAAATTCACACCATCGATTGTTCTACGCTTGATGATTTGGATAACGAGCCCGAACGATGGCTTGATCTGCACTGGGAAGACAAAAAAGACGATAATATCTTTTATGTAGGGCGCCTGCGGCTTGAGGTGATCAACGAACGCGGAGCGCTTGCGGCCATTGCTGCCACTGTGTCGAAGAGTGGCGGCAATATTTCAAACGTTGATATTTCGGACCGTGATCCCGAGTTTTATGTGATGTTAATCGACCTTGAAGTAAAAGATGTGAAACACTTGAATAAAGTTACGCGGGCACTGCGCGTAAGCAGAGTGATCGGGGCAGTGGACCGTGTCCTTGGGTAACTACGGGACCCGTCGACATAAATCGCTTGACGCTGCGGGTTATGAGCGGTATCCGCGCTCAAGTAATTTAGAGAAAATCGATGCCTTGGGCACGCAAAAGGAAACATAAATGGATCAGGAAGCCGTACTCGCTGAATTTCGGGATGCCGAGGCTCTTCTCGAAGGACATTTTAAACTGTCGTCCGGCTTGCACAGCCCTGTCTACCTTCAGTGTGCACGTGTCTTGATGGATCCAAAACGAGCGATGCGGCTTTGTGGGGCATTTGTTGAGAAGTTAAAGGCCACTGGCGCGGAAATTGATTTGGTTGTTAGCCCTGCAATGGGCGGCGTGATAGTGGGCTTCGAAGTGGCGCGTCAACTCGGCGTTCCCAACGTATTTACAGAGCGAGTTGAGGGTGAATTTGCGCTGCGCCGCGGTTTCGCCATTCCTGAAGGCGCTAAAGTTCTGATGATGGAAGATATCATCACAACGGGCTTGTCGTCGCGCGAATGTATTAAAACCATCAACGCCTGGGGCGGCAATGTTGTGGCTGCTGGGTGCTTGATTAATCGGTCGAACGGAAAGGCCGAAGTTGGGGCGCCGATCACTGCGCTTGCGACAATTGATGCGCCAACATATAAGCCTGAAGATGTTCCTGCAGAGTTGGCGGCAGTCCCTGCTATTAAACCTGGCAGCCGCGGCCTGAAATCCTGATAAGTATAAGTTATTATTAATGTTATTTCGACGTAAACATCAGTTGCCTTTATGGAAGCGCGTGCTTAGTTGGCTCTGGCCGCGCACGGGGCTGAAGCGTGCCTGGACATATATTTTCCACCGAATTGGGCGCTTGCCGGGCAGTACGCACAGTATTGCTGCAGGCATGGCATCCGGCGCGGCGGTTTCTTTTACACCATTTCTGGGCCTTCACTTCCTGTTGGGGTTCATCTTGGCATGGTTTACACGGGGAAATATGTGGGCCGCAGCGATTGGTACCGCAGTTGGTAACCCGTGGACGTTCCCGCTGATTTTTGCGTTAACCAGCGCCGTGGGTGCGTTTTTGTTGGGACAAGATGTTTCGGCCTATGTGCCACCGCTTAGTTTTGTGACTTTGTGGGAAGATCCGATGGCCTATATGGCCTCATTCTTCCCAATAGTCTTCCCGTTGCTTATTGGCGGAATTCCGGTAGCGATTTTTGTTTGGATAGTGTGCTATATAAGCGTGAAAAGCACGATCACTGGCTACCGTGAGCGGCGTCGAGCTAGGCGTGCCCTTAAAAGTTTGTCTACAGAGAGCCAAAATGGTGATGGACCAAGCGTTTGAAAGACAAAAGTACTTTGTGGAATAGGCGATGACCAACGGTAAATTACGGCTTGGTGTGAACATTGACCATGTGGCGACCATTAGGAACGCACGCGGCATCCGACATCCTGATCCCGTGAGGGCAGCTGGGCTAGCTGTGCGTGCTGGGGCGGATGGTATAACCGCGCACCTGCGGGAAGACAGACGCCATATTTCAGACGATGATATTTCAACACTCGCAGATGTTTTAACCGTGCCACTGAATTTTGAAATGGCGGCAACCGAGGAAATGTTGGAGATTGCGCTACGCCACAAGCCGAATGCATGTTGTCTTGTGCCCGAAAAGCGGCAAGAGCTTACAACAGAAGGTGGCCTTGATGTTGCGGGACAGCATAACCGGCTAAAGCATTTTGTGAATGAGCTTTCTGATGCCGGAATTCGTGTGAGCATGTTTGTTGATCCTGATGTTGAGCAGCTCGATGCGGCATTGTCACTTGGGGCGCCTGTTGCTGAACTGCATACGGGGGCCTACTGCGAAAAAACCGGCGAGGCACGGCTTGAAGAGCTTGAACGCATCCGCGCTGCATCGAAGTACGGTTTCGAGAGAGGCCTTGAGATGCATGCTGGACACGGTTTAAGTTATGATACCGTTACAGATATAGCTGCAATACCGGAGCTGATGGAATTGAATATCGGGCATTTTCTTATTGGTGAGGCGATCTTCCACGGATTGGAAACGTCCATCGTTGAAATGCGCCGTCTTATGGATGAGGCACGCGTTTGATGGCTAAGAAAAATATCAAAAGGGAAATCCCAACAGAATTAGTTGGGCACCATTTCGAAAACCCAGCCTTGTTGGAAGAAGCCTTAACGCATCCATCTTTGTCGGGAACCTATAATTACCAGCGGCTTGAATTTCTTGGTGATAGGGTTTTAGGGCTAGTGATTTCTACGTGGCTCCTGGAAGCTTTTCCAAACGAGGCTGAAGGCAGCTTGAACCGCAGATATGCGTCACTCGTTCGTAAAGAAACGCTAGCGGAGATGGCGGTAAAGCTCGGTATTGTTGACGCAATTTTTCTGACGCCAGGCGCTGAAACCGAAGGCACGCGGACGAAGGAAGCTGTTCAGTCGGATGTGTGCGAAAGCGTGATCGGCGCAATATACCTCGATGCAGGCTTTGAGGCAGTAAACAAATTTATTCGTCAGCACTGGATACCGCTTGCCGCGGGCGCTGTGCTGGATGCTGTACGGGACAGCAAAACTCTGTTGCAGGAATGGTGTCAGGCAAGAGCGCTGCCACTTCCTATTTATACAGTTACCGACAGGACAGGTCCTGATCATGATCCAATATTCAAAATTAAAGTGACCGTTGAAGGCAAAGGTGCTGCCTCAGCAAAGGGTTCAGCCAAACGGTTGGCTGAGCAGGCATCCGCACAGATGCTCTATAAAAAACTTTCTGGAGAAAACTGATGGCGAAGACGCCAGAACAAGAAAAACGCTGTGGCTTTGTTGCTCTACTAGGAGCTCCTAACGCTGGAAAATCGACACTTTTGAACGCCCTTGTGGGTGCTAAGGTGGCGATTGTAACCCATAAAGCGCAGACAACGCGCACCCGTATTACCGGCATTGGTATGTTTGAAAATGCGCAGCTGGTGTTCATCGACACACCTGGTATTTTTGAGCCGAAGCGCAGGCTCGACCGCGCCATGGTGAAAGCCGCCTGGAAAGGCTCCGAAGACGCTGAGACAACATTGCTGCTTGTGGATGCACGCCGAGGGCTTACCGATGAAGTGAATAATATTATTCAGGGCCTCAAACGGGCGAAAGCGAAGCCTATTCTGGTTCTTAACAAGATTGACGGTCTGCGCCGTGACAGCTTGCTGGCTATGATGCAAGAGCTGAATGACACTGGCCTGTTTACAGACACGTTCCTGATTTCCGCCTTAAAGGGTGACGGCGTTGACGATTTGAAGGCGCATCTGGCGGCACAAGCTGAAGTTGGCCCGTGGATGTACCCTGAAGATCAGATCGCGGATGTTACGATGCGGCTGTTGGCGTCTGAAATTACGCGCGAGAAAATATATCTGCGCCTTCATGATGAACTGCCCTATCACACAACGGTTGAGACCGAAAAGTGGGACGAGCGCGATGATGGCTCGGTTCGTATTGAACAGGTAGTTCATGTTCAGCGCGAAACGCAAAAGGGCATTGTGATCGGGAAGGGCGGCAGTATGCTTAAGCTTCTCGGTCAGATGGCGCGCGAAGAAATGGAAGCGGAATTCGGCCACAGAGTGCATTTGTTCCTACATGTAAGGACAACTGAGCGCTGGGCGGATGACCGCGCGATGTATCAGGACATGGGTCTCGATTTCGTAGACTAACGGCTTTCAGGGTAAGGTGGGGCGCAGCGTGGAGTGGACAGACGAAGCTATTGTTCTTTCTGCTGCGCGTCTCGGCGATTCCGACGCGGTGCTTGAAGTGATGACACCCCACCACGGCCGCGCGCGCGGTTTTATAAAGGGTGGGTTAGGGCGGCGCAATAAAGCAAACCTGCAACCCGGTAACCAGCTCGCGGTTACATGGCGGTCACGTCTAGAAACCAACCTTGGCCGTTTCACTGTTGAACTTGTGCATAGTCCGCTTGGCCTAATGTTGGGGGACGGTAGCAGACTAGCGGCTTTGTCAGCTGTTACAGCGACCGTTGCTTCCACCATGAACGAACGGGAACTGCACGAAGGCGTTTATGCGGGCTTGAAGGTGGTACTCGACCTTCTGGAGCATGACAGCAGTGGTATGCAAGACTGGGCTGCTGCACTGACAAAGCTTGAACTCGGCATTCTTTCAGCAGTTGGCTTTGGCCTTGATCTCAGCGAATGTGCATCGACGGGTACGAAAGAAAATCTCATTTATGTTTCGCCAAAGTCAGGCCGCGCAGTTAGCGGCGAAGCTGGCATGCCTTATAAAGGGAGATTGCTTGATCTTCCAGCTTTCGTGGCGTCGGGTGCGGTATCCGCTCCATCGCTGGATGACGTGATAAATGGGCTTAAACTCACCGGGTATTTTCTGGAGCGCAATATTTGGATTGTACACGGTAAAGGCCAACCGGCCGCGCGAGAGCGGTTGTTTTCGTCGCTTTTGGCGACAGTTCAACCCCACCCGTAGCCGCCTTCGTAAAATTTCTGTGGAAAACCACAACATCTTGTAGCCATCTAAAATCATGCTGATATAGTCGCCGCATGTCACAGCATTCTGAGTTTCCTGAAAATATCATCGAGACGCCTTTTTCCAAGGCGTTGAGCGATCGCTATTTAGCGTACGCATTGGCTACAATCATGTCGCGGTCCTTGCCTGACGTAAGAGACGGGCTGAAACCTGTTCATAGGCGGTTGCTGTATGCGATGCGGCTTTTGAAGCTGGATCCGAAGACCGGCTATAAAAAGTGTGCGCGTGTTATCGGCGATGTGATCGGTAAATATCACCCGCATGGTGACCAATCGGTTTATGATGCCTTGGTGCGCTTGGCGCAGGATTTCTCGGTTCGCTATCCGCTTGTAGACGGCCAAGGTAACTTCGGTAACATCGACGGCGATAATGCGGCTGCGATGCGGTACACAGAAGCAAGGCTGACGGAAGTTGGTGCTGCGCTGATGGAGGGTCTTGAAGAAGACGCTGTCGATATGCGCGAAACATATGATGGTGAAGACGACGAACCTATTGTTTTCCCAGCGGCTTTTCCGAATTTGCTTGCTAACGGTTCCACTGGCATCGCGGTGGGCATGGCTACTAATATTGCGCCGCATAATGTTGGCGAACTGGTGGACGGCATGCAGCTTCTTATTGAAGCGCGCCGTAATCCAGGGACTGAAGTTACTGTTCGTGATCTGCTGGAGCATATCCAGGGCCCGGATTTCCCAACCGGCGGCACGATTGTAGAGCCTAAGGAAAGCATCATTCATTCCTACGAAACGGGTCGGGGGTCATTCCGCCTGCGGGCTAAATGGGAACGGGAAGAGCTGCCGCGCGGGCTTTATAATATCGTTGTTACTGAAATTCCATATCAGGTTCAGAAATCCAAACTGATCGAGAAAATTGCCGATCTGATTTCTGATAAGAAACTGCCGATCCTGACAGACGTACGCGACGAATCTGCCGAAGATATTCGCATTGTTATCGAGCCAAAAAACCGGACGGTTGACGATAAAGTTCTGATGGAAAGCCTCTATAAGCTGACAGAGCTTGAGACGCGCTTCTCTCTCAATATGAATGTGATTGCCTCTGATAATCGACCTCGGGTGTTGTCGCTTAAGGAAATGCTTGAAAGTTTCCTTGACCACCAGATTGATGTGTTGCTGCGTCGCAGCAATTTCAAGCTCAATAAAGTCGAGCACCGGATGGAGATACTCACCGGTTATATGGTTGCTTTCCTGAACTTGGACGAAGTGATCCGCATTATTCGCGAAGAAGATAATGCCAAGGCCGGGTTGATACAGGCCTTTAAACTGACGGATGTTCAGGCAGAAGCGATCCTGAATATGCGCTTGCGGTCCTTGCGTAAGCTTGAGGAAATAGAAATACGCACTGAGCACGATAAGTTGGCGGCTCAGGGCAAGAAACTGAGGGCTCTGATCGCATCCTCTGATCTACAGTGGATCACTGTTGGTGACGCCATCCTCGAGATAAAGCGTAAATTTGGCCAGGAAACGGAACTGGGTAAACGCCGCACCCTCTTCGCAGATGTACCTGATGTTGTATATGTGCCACCTGAGGCGATGATCGAAAAAGAACCGATCACAGTGATCTGCTCGAAACGCGGTTGGATACGTGGGCTGAAGGGCCACAGTAAAGCTGAAGAAGTTCTGAAATACAAAGAAGGCGACGAAGAGAGATTCCGCTTCCACGCCTATACAACAGATAAAATCTTCCTTTTTGCTACCAACGGAAAGCTGTTTACGCTTGGCGGTGATAAGTTGCCGGGCGGGCGCGGTAACGGTGAGCCTGTGCGCCTGATGGTGGATATGGATGCGAACGACGAAATCGTTGCGCTGTTAACGGCGGTGCCGGGCGGCAAACTGTTTGTAGCGTCCTCGATAGGTAAAGGCTTTATGGCCGAAGTTGATAATGCCATTGCTTTGAAAAAAGGCGGTAAGCAGATATTGAATTTGCCAGGCGACGCCGTTGCGACGCACTGTTTTGCCGTCGACGGCGATAGCGTAGCCGTGATTGGCGAAAACCGTAAACTCCTAGTGTTTGGCCTTGACGAACTGCCGACAATGAACCGTGGGCAAGGCGTGGCACTCCAACGCTATAAAGGTGGGTTGCTTGCAGACGTGATGACCTTCCGCCGGGAAGAAGGGCTTACATGGCCCATGGGCGGCTCTGGCGATCGTTGGCGTACAGAGACAGAACTGGACCCGTGGACCGGAAAGCGGGGTAATGCGGGGCGTCTACCGCCAATGGGTTTCCCAAGGAACAATAAATTCCGGGGTGGCAGTTGAAACGTAGCTAATTTGACTTAAGGTTATTGGGCGTTGGTGTTAAGTGCATCAACGCCCTTTTTCTTGATGTAAGGATATGAAATGAGCAAAGCGAACCTGCAAAAATGGTATGATTTTGTTGAAAAACACGACACTAAAGCGCTTAGCGATATGCTGGCTGATGATGTGGTGTTTCATTCGCCCGTTGTTCATACGCCGCAAGAAGGCAAAGCCATTACGTTTCTGTATTTGTCGGCAGCAGGCAAAGTGCTGAGCGGAGATAACTTCGCATATGTTGGTGAATATCTATCTGAAAACGGTGCTGTAATTGAATTTAACACGGTTATCGACGGTATTCGTATCGACGGAATTGACATGATCACGTGGAACGATGAAGGTAAAATCATCGAATTCAAGGTAATGCTGCGCCCCCTTAAGGCTGTGAATAAAGTTCACGAGATGATGGGGGCGATGCTTGCCAAAGCATAGCGCGAGTTACGGCTCCATGCCCTTGTCAGATCGAACTAGTTTTAGTTCTGAAGTGTCAATGCCTTCACCGCTTAAGTAAGTTTCGTTTCTTAAAAGTACCGTGCCATTTTTTGGCACGGTAAAGCTGAGCGAGTGTTGGTGAGATTGCTCGGTGTTTGCCAAGTTCGTGGCGTCCATAAATCCGAATTTAATCAATCCAATTGTTTTCGCAGCTTCCATTTTTAGACGCGGTTGGTTGCCTTGTGGGCAATAATGCGTTGCTAGCAGGCTTTCCCCGTCTAAATGATAAACTGTCAGCGAGTGTTGTCGTTCGCCAGACATCCAAGTTTCCAGCAGCACGGTCTTATTTGCTGTGTGGGAGAAAATGATAGTTAGTTTTGAATTGGGTGTGTCCTGCGGCTTCCAGCTACCCACCAGCGTGCCAAGTTTTTCAAAAGCTTGCCTCGCTGCACTGTTTCCAGCGAAAGAGGCCTCAGTTGCATGAGCTGCCATGCTTAGGATGCTTATGGCCACGAAACAGGTAACCGAGATGCGAGAGAAACTCATAACTGTTTTCCTTCAAAAACATTCAATTTATCAGCAGCTTAATGGGCGGGCTGGTATATACAAGCTTCAAAAAAAAAGGCGCCCGCAAGGCGCCTTTCGCATTTGAAATTTAAACTGGTTTATTCGCCGCTGCCCATAAAGAAAGCATTTATCTTGTTGCCGTCTAGGTCACGGAAATAGCCGACATAAAAATCACTTGATTCCTGGCGAGTGCCAGGCTTTCCTTCGCATGTCCCGCCTGCTGCGATGGCAGCATTATATACTTTATCAACCATAGCTCGGTCAGTTGCGGCAAGGCCGATCATCACGCCGTTGCCAACCGTGGCTGCTTCTTTGTCGAATGGTTTGGTGACTGAAAAAAGAGGCTGATCCATTTCAACGCCCCAAGCCACAAATGCTTCGGAATCCATTAGGCGCTTTGTGCCCATTTCCGCCAAAACTGTATCGTAAAAATCGCACGCTTTGGGGAAGTCGTTTGTGCCTACTGTAATATAACCGATCATGTCTTTTGCTCTCATGTTTGTAAATTGAGTGAAGAACAAACAGAATACAAAACCGTGTGCCAGAAAGTGTCAGTAGACTTGCAGGAGGAGTATCTTTTTTCGAAAAGGAAACCGTCATCGGGGATTGCAGAGACAACGGGAGTGCTGTCTCTGCAAGTGTTTTGGTTAGTCTCTGCGGAGATGGAAGAAGTTGAGCTTGTTACCGTCTAGATCGCGGAAGTAGCCGGCGTAGAAGGCACTGTCGTCGCCGCCACGTGGTCCAGGCTTGCCTTCACATGTTGCACCTAGTTCAATGGCTTTAGCATACATTTTGTCAACTGTTTCGCGGTCAGGTGCAGCGAGCGCCATCATACTGCCATTGCCGACAGTTGCGTCTTTTTCATCAAACGGCTTAGAGATTGCGAAAGCGCCTGTAGGAGTGTTTGCCCACGCTTTAAAGCCATCGCTGTCCCATGTGCGTTTGCCGCCAAGTTCAGCAAACAATGCATCGTAGAATGCTGCCGCTTTTTCCATGTTGTTCGTGCCGATTGTTGAATAACCAATCATGATAATGTTCCCTCTATTTTAGATTAATTCTTCTCTCATATCGGGAGCCTAGCACAGATAAAAAGCTATCAAAACTGAATGGCTTCTATGCATTTTTCGGCGTTAGCGGCTTCGCGCCGTTTTGCGGCGGTAAGCGTCGACGAAATCTTCAATCTTGTCCGCAGTTATGAGGCCAGACTCTCGAGCGCGCTCGCGTCCGTTCTGGAAAATCGTCATGATGCCAGTGTAATGGTAGCCATGTTTTTTCCGAAATGCTTCATCGCGATCATAATCCACACGAATAGCACGCATGTTAAGCGGTCTGTTTTCCTGATGTAACGTATCCAGCGCCCGGTGCTGCAGCAGGCAGGTCGGACACCACGAGGCGTATATTTCGACCAATACGGGTTCGCCCGTAGCCATTAGCGCGTTGAAGCGCTCAGCATTATACTCCTCCCAGCCCGGTAGAATGGGGTCTGATTCACGCAGGTTCATGTAAATGAGGTTACCCCAGAGTGCTGCGATAAGAAGGCCGGATATTCCGACGGAAGCGAAAGTCTTTTTAAACGATATTTTCATGGGTTAGCATGTAACAACGGGCACGTTCAGTTTCAAATAAAGCTATCGTGAGCACCCCGCGCCTTTCGCTGCCTCGGGGTGCAGGCAGTTAGCTGCCGAATATCTTGCCTGGCAACCATGTAACCAGTTCAGGGAAGGTCGCGATTAGCACAAGCGCCAGCAACTGAATGGCTACAAACGGCAAGGCGCCGCGGTAAATTGCAGAGGTCGGCACGCTGTCTGGCGCTACACCGCGTAGATAAAACAAGGCAAATCCAAAGGGAGGCGTTAGGAAACTGGTTTGCAAGTTCATCGCCATCAATACACCGAGCCAGATGGGGCCGTAGGTGCCGTCCATCGCTAGCAGTGCGGGCGCTACAATGGGGACCACTACAAAGGTGATCTCGATGAAATCAAGGAAGAAACCCAGCACGAACATCAATATCATGACGAGTAGAATGGCAGTGAATTGACCGCCGGGCAGGCCGGTTAGAAGGTCTTCGATGATCTGGTCACCGCCGAGGCCACGAAAAACCAGGCTGAACAGAGCTGCGGCGATCAGGATAGTATAGATCATGGTGGAGATGCGTACTGTTGAACGCATGGCCTCACCTAGGATGCCTGTTTTGTGGGTTTTCCATAAGGCGCGCGCCAGGCCCAATGTAAATAAAACCGTTAGCAGCACTGCTATCCAGAAAAACACAGTATCACTGGTTGGCACATTGGTGCGCGCGAGGCGTAGATCAGCAAAGTTCGAGATCATGAGTAAGGCAATTAGCGCCGCAAGTGTGGCAAATACGATTTTGCGGGATTTGCCGTCAAGCCGCGCAGCGCCAAGGAGTATCGCTCCGATAGCCCCCACCGAGGCGGCTTCTGTCGGAGTAGCAATGCCAAATAGTATCGAACCAAGGACGGCGATGATCAAAACGAACGGGGGCAAGAGCGCTGCAAACAGGGTCCTGTAAAACCGACCGTCGAGTTTTTCGCCGTCTACACGCGGCATGGCTGGGCTCGAGTTTGGCTTTAGAATAGCGACTGCGATTTGGTAGAGAATATACATCGCTACAAGAGCAAGGCCAGGAACGAGCGCGCCCGCAAACAGTTCACCAGCACTCATTGGCGTGGGTGAGAAAATATTGTTACTAAGTTGTGCTTGTTGCCATGCAGAAGAAAGCACGTCCGCTAGCAGAATGAGGACGATTGAAGGCGGGATGATCTGGCCGAGCGTGCCAGCTGCGGCGATTGTGCCGCTCGCCAATGCCGGATCATAGCCTCGCTTCAGCATGATAGGTAGCGATAACAACCCCATCGTAACGACTGTCGCGCCAACAATTCCCGTGGATGCTGCGAGCAGGGCGCCAACAATTGTAACGGAAATGCCCAAACCACCACGCAATTGTCCAAAAAGTCGGGCCATGTTTTCGAGCAGGTCTTCGGCAACGTTGGATTTCTCCAGCATGACGCCCATTGCCACGAATAGCGGTATCGCAAATAATAATTCGTTCCGAACCACATTTCCGAAAAGCCGGTTCGGCAAAAGCTCAAGGAAAGTAATGTCGAGCGTGCCTGTCGCAACGCCAATAAGCCCAAACAAAAGCGAGGTGCCGCCAAGGGTGAAGGCAACTGGAAAGCCGGACATTAGGAAGCCGACAAGTGCCAGAAACATGCTGATCGTGAGAATAAGCGACATATCCATAAGGACTATTCTTTCCTCATGGCGGCGAAGGACCGAATTAGGGCGGAGATCGCGTGCAGGGTGAGCGTTAAGGCGAAGAGTATGAGCGTGGTTTTCAGGATGTAGACGTAGGGCAAGCCACTTGTCTCGACACTAGCTTCCAGTTCACGCCAGCTTTGAGCGACATACGGTACAGTGGTTATCCAAAATAAAATTAGAAAAGGAACTAACAGAAAAAGCGTGCCGTAAAAATCTACCCTAGCTTTGCTTGTTTTGCTGAATGTGCTGTAAAAAATATCAACGCGCACATGTTCGTCGCGCACCGCCGCGTAGCCCGCGCCGCCAAGGAACATCATTGCATTGATATACTGTAGGCTTTCTTGCAGTTGAATGCTGCCGGACGCAAATACATAGACCATCAAAACGACAGTGAACTGCACGAGAATAAGGATTAAGGGCAGGAAAGCCAATATTTGGCCGCTTGCCTCGAGCAAAGCCTCGATTTTTTCAGAAAGACGGTAGAGCATCCGTGATTAGCCTTCGATTAGGCTTCGCGCCTGGGTGAAGGCTTGTTCAGAAATGGCTCCCCAGCGAATGCTACCGCGGCGCGCTTCTGAGAAGCTATCAAATATACGTTTGCTTAGATCATCCGTATTGGCAGCTTCCGCAACCACTTCAGCTGAAACCTTGGCAAGCTCTGTCAATATTTCGTCGCTAAAGCGTAGCAACTGAACGTCGTGGTCGTTGATAAGCGTATCAAGCGCGCGGGAATTGTTGGCATTAAACTCGCTGTACATGTAGTCGTTTTCAGCCATTGCAGCGTGCCGGAAGATAGTGCGTTCTTTTTCGCTGAAGTCTTCCCACAGGTCTTTATTTGTACCGAAACCAAGCGCTGTACCGGGTTCGTGAATGCCGGGGTAATAGTATTTCTTGACGATGGTATGGAAACCAAACGCCAAGTCATTCCACGGGCCGATCCATTCTGTGGCGTCAATGTTTCCTTGGCTGAGTGCCTGGAATATTTCTCCGCCTGATTTGGTAACAGGTGTTGCACCCACCCGGCGCATAACCTCACCACCAAGACCAGGCATACGAATGCGAAGGCCCTGAAAATCTTCAATGCTGTTCATGTCCTTGCGGAACCAGCCGCCCATTTGCGTGCCAGTGTTGCCGCCGAGCAGAGGCTTAACATTGAATTTGCCGGCGAGCTCATCCCACAGTTCCTGTCCGCCGCCAAAGCGTATCCAAGCAGTCATCTCGCTTGCTGTCATGCCCATTGGTACAGCAGCGAAAAAGTTAAAAGCAGGGGACTTGCCTTGCCAGTAATATTCGGCGGCATGGTACATGTCAGCTTTGCCTTGGCTAACGGCATCAAAGCCCTCATATGCACCGACAAGTTCGCCCGCCGCATAAACTTTAATCTGTATCGAGCCGTCTGAGAGCTCAACAATACGGTTCGCGAGGCGTTCAGCACCAATCCCGAGACCAGGGAAATTCTTAGGCCAGCTTGTCACCATTTTCAGTGAGCGTTTTTTGGTAAGTACCGCAGGGCCGCCGAGCGGCTTTTCGCTGGCACCGCTATCACACGCAGAAACTAGGGCTGCAGCACCAATTATACCGGCGCCTCTAATTAAGTTGCGGCGACTGACGTCAGTTTTGATAGCCTTCGAGGAGGCTATTTTCTTTGGTTGTTTGTGCACTGACGTCTCTCCCTGATCACAGAAACTAACACCGCGATTCGCGGGGCCGATTCGTTTGCGCACAGTATAGGCAGCAAAGCTTGATGAGCAAGCCTTGTGGCCTCATCTAACAATATCTTGTGTTAAAAGGATTTTTTAAAGGATTATGAGCCAACAAAAAAAGGCGTTAGCACCGAGACAGCTCATACGCAATAAAGACGCATAGATCGCGCAAGCTCGTGACTAAAAGTGATTTTCTTGCGTGTGTTCTTCGCTGCTTTCGGCATTAAACCAACCGTTGGGGCCTAATTGCTCTAGCGGCTTGAAGCGGTATTTGTAGCTCATTTTTGAACTCTCTTTGACCCAGTAACCCAAATAGACAAACGGCTGGTTACTGTGTGCTGCACGGCCAATATGATCGAGGATGATATACGTGCCTAGGCTGCGACGTTTGTCGTCCACATCAAAGAAGCTGTATATCATTGATAGGCCGTCAGTAAGCTGGTCTGAAAGAGCAACTGCCATCAGCTTCTTATCTATTGCGCGGCGATACTCGACGATTACGGTTGATACCGGGCTCGATTCTACCATGTCGCGGAATTCGTTCTTAGTCATGTCTGCCATCGTGCCTTGGCTGTGGCGTTTTGCAAGATAGCTCTGCAGCAGGTCAAATTGTTCGTCGGTTATCTCGGCAGGCAAGACTGTGGGGATAAGGTCCTGATTGTTGCGTAAAACTTTCTTCTGGGATTTCGATATTTTAAATTCGCCAGCCCGTACGCGTACACTTACGCACTGCGAACAGCTTTCGCATGCAGGGCGGTAAACAACCGACTGGCTGCGCCGAAATCCTACACGGCCAAGGGCCTCGCTTAAAGCCGCAGCATCAGGCCCTCGTAGTTCGGTGAATACTTTTCGCTCTACCAATCCTTCGATATAGGGACAGGGCGATGGGGCGGTAACATAAAATTTGGGAAACTGCAGTCCCTGATCGGTCATCTGTGCTCTTCCTTACGCTTTACAGGAGACCATAGTACCACGGAACAAACATAGAAAAGGTAAACCACATGAGAAAAATTAACGGGGTACCGACTTTTAAGAAATCCGAGAATTTATAGTGCCCGGGCGCCATCACCAGCAGATTGGTCTGGTAACTCATAGGCGTAGCAAAACTGCAGTTTGCGCCGAAGATGACGGCAAGTAAAAACGGCATCGGGTCAACATTCAGCTGTCCCGCTAGGGAGAGTGCTATAGGTGTAAAGAGTACGGCAGTCGCGTTATTCGATAGCACATTTGTTAACAATGCTACCATTATGAAGAAGCCTGACAGAAGTCCCCAAGTGGGTGCGTCATCCAAAAGTCCAACCATGCCGTGTGCAAGCCATGCTGCACCGCCCGTGCCTTGCATCGCAGTACCAAGCGCGAGCGCAGCACCAACAATGGTGAATACTCGTCGGTCGATGGAACGGCCAGCTTGGCGCACGTTCAAGCAGCGGAAAACCATCATTAAGGTCGCCCCCGCCATTGCTGCGATTACAATCGGCAAAATCTCTAGGGCGGCCGTAAATACAATGCCAGCAAAAATCAGTAACGCCCGGACCGAATATTGACGCATTGGCAAATCGGTGGCGGAAGATTCCATCAACATAACGTCGCGGTTTTCACGGAGGGCCAAAACGTTCGAGCGTGTGCCCATGATCAACAGCACATCACCTGCCTCAAGACGTAATTGTGACAAAGCTGCACGGATCATGCGGCTACGACGCTGGACGCCGAGCACAGTACAGGCCGTCTCAGCACGGAACCCGGTTTGCGATAGCGTACGGCCATCCATACGGGAAGCCGGGGCAATGACGGCTTCTGCAATAACCTGTCGCAGGCCACCACTTTCGTCGCTGGTTTCTTCGGCCCCTTCGGCGCTAGATACAATTTCAGGCGATGCATTAAGCAGCTCTGTCATTACACTGCGGGTAGCAGCAACCATCACGACATCACCCTCCATGAGCGAAAGATCGTCATAAGGCGGCAACAATTTCTCGCCACCTCGTTCGATCAGACGGACGGTTACTTCTTTTAGGCCAGGAAACATGCCGGCAACAGCGGTATGCCCAACCATGGCGCTATCGTGGCTTAACTCCATTTGAAACAGGAATTGTTTGCCGCTTTTACTGCCTAATTTTGAGGCGATGCCTTCACGCCCAGCCAGCATGCGGGGCGCAATGAGGGCGACATATACTAGGCCGACTGCAGCGAGCACTGCGCCTGGAATAATGAAATCAAAGAAGTGGACCTCGGCCCCGCCAGCTTGTTCGTAAGCGCTGATAGCCAGCAAGTTGGTGCTAGAGCCAATTTTGGTCATATTCCCGCCTAGGATGGCTGCAAAACTAAGCGGCATCATCACCGTTGCGGACCGCTTACCAAGCTTATCGGCAAGAGCTGCTAAAATAGGAATGAAAATAACGACAACGGGCGTGTTATTCATGATGCCAGAAATAAGCATTACGATTATCAAACAGACAACGATAATAAGTTTTGGCCAACTTTTGCCGAGCGACACTAGAACACGTACTGGACCGTTCAAAGCGCCGGTCTGGATCAATCCCTGACCAACCACCAACAAGGACATGATCGTTATCAGTGCAGGATCGGCAAATCCTTTTAGTAGGTCAGTCGTTGTTATGATTTTGTCCCCGACATCGCTATAGAGCGGGGCAAGTTCGAAAACAAAAAGGAGCAATGCAACAGTAGCAATACTAGAAATTTCTAACGGAATTTTATCATACGCATAGGCTATAATTGCCCCGACAACGATTGCAAAGGTTAGCCACATCTGAAGTGTTGGTTCGACAAATTCCATGCTGGTTAACAATAGTCCTCTGCTGCGTTCTTCGTATAATCAAGGGCTTATAACAGCTTTACAGCGCGGGCGGTGCATCTACAAGACACAATCAACATGAATTTAGCTGACAAATTGATATAGAATTAGTTGCTGCGGAAGCTGGGTGGGACAACCGGGCTTTCCCGAATGATAAGAATGGTGATCCTACGATTTTCGGTCCTATTGGGTTGGTCAGGATATAATGGATCGTTTCCAGCTTTGCCCGTGACCTCAAAAATACGGTCATTTGTTACGCCGGAACTTCCTAGCACTTTACGCGCTGAATTGGCACGGTTTGCACTCAGATCCCAGTTGGAGCTGCCGTCTGGGGCAAGGAAGTTGCCGTCGTCTGTGTGGCCAACAATAGCCACGCGGTTGGGTAGGTCCTGTACTGATAGACCAACTTCGCGGATCATCGCTTGGGCATAATTATAAAGGTCAGCCGATCCAGGGCGAAACATAGCCCGTTGGTCTTTATCAATAAGCTGAATGCGCAGCCCATCTTCGGTGATTTCCAGGATTAATTGGTCTGAAATTTCCGACAACGCGGGTGATTGTTGTATTGCAAGCCGTAATTGTTCCTGAATTTCTTCGAACGCTTCGTCTTCAAGCTCCTGCATTCGTTCTTGCAGTTCTAGCGCCAATTCGTCTGCGCTTTTGCTTTCTAAATTCGAGGATGTTTTGTCTCCGTCATTCTCAGCCCCTGATGCTGGAGGGCCTGGATTTGAAATGAGGACTGTTTCAGAAGGGTTTTGGCCAGTTTTGTCGGCTTCAGCGGGATTGATCTCTTTCACACCGCTACTGCCCGGTACGTCAGCCGAAGTGGGCGAGAAATAATCGGCAAGGCCAGCAAGCGTCTCTGGTGGGGCGACGTTCAAGAGCCACATCAACATAAAAAAGGCCATCATTGCCGTCGCGAAATCTGCGTACGCCACTTTCCAGGCACCGCCGTGGTGGCCGCCGCCTGAAACTTTAATGACCTTTTTTATTATAGGCCGTACTTTGTCATCATCCGCCAAAAGTGGCTCCTAAGTCCTTAGAAAACATACGCTCTTACATATCAGATTAGACGCTCAATGTTAATTTGTACAAGCGCTTTGTGAATGATTGGTAAATGACGCTTCTATTGAAACCTATGTTAAGCGGTTGGTATCTTGAATTGCAGGAAAAATGGGGGCGGCTCGTTTTTCTTTGCAAGCTACTGGACAGCAAGCTGTAGCGTCCCTATGGAACATAGAAATAAAGCGGGGGTGATCGTGACCAGCCGCACAAACTCGGGAGTTTATAATGGCGCAAGTTGCATTCATTGGTCTGGGAGTGATGGGGTACCCGATGGCCGGCCATCTAGTAGCCGCAGGACACCAAGTAACTGTTTATAATAGAACAACCTCTGTTGCTGAAAAATGGCTCGAAGAATTTGACAATGATGGCGGTCCCGAATTGTGTGTGGCCCCGACGCCGGCTGGGGCAGCTGCAGATGCGGACTTTGTCTTTGCCTGCGTTGGTGCCGACAAGGATGTCTTCGAAATTTGCCTTGGCGAAGAGGGTGCTTTCAGTTCGATGAAAGAGGGCGCTATTTTCATTGATCACACGACAGCGTCCGCTCAATGCGCGCAGGAAATTGGCGCGGCTGCAGTTAGCAAAGGACTCGGTTTCATTGATGCCCCGGTTTCTGGCGGCGAGGCGGGCGCCGTGAACGGTCAACTTACTGTTATGTGTGGCGGGGATGCCGGTGCGTTTTCTCTGACAGATCCTGTTATGCAAGCGTATGCGAAATCAGTGAAACTTCTCGGCGATGTTGGTGCAGGGCAGCTTACGAAAATGGCGAACCAAATTTGCATCGCAGGTATTGTGCAAGGCCTTGCCGAAGCGATCAATTTCTCCATGGAAGCGGGGCTCGATGCTAACGCTGTTGTTGACGTTATAAGCAAAGGCGCAGCACAAAGCTGGCAGATGGAGAATCGGGCAAGCACTATGATTAAAGGTGAGTTCGACTTCGGTTTTGCTGTGGATTGGATGCGCAAAGACTTGGGTATTGTGCTTTCAGAGGCAAACAACTTGGGCGCTTCGTTGCCAATGACGGCGCTGGTGGATCAGTTTTACGCGGACGTACAGAAAATGGGCGGGAATCGGAATGATACCTCCAGCCTTATCCGTCGTTTTCGGGGGTAAATAATCTGCAGTCATGTGAATTTGCATTGGCTGGTTAAGTTAACTGTTGGATTTAGGTAGAAAACCATTGACGAGCTTAGCGGCAGGTTATATACGCGGCTCGTTAAGAATGGTCAGGGCCATGGTGATCCTGTCCGTGTGAGCACATAGTGCACTGAATTACTGGTCGCACAAGCTCATAGCGCTTATTTAGAAGGAGCGATTCGCATGACCAAGCGTATCCAAGCGAAATATAAAATCGACCGCCGTATGGGCGAAAATATCTGGGGCCGTTCCAAGTCTCCAGTAAACACACGTGATTATGGCCCAGGCCAGCACGGTCAGCGCCGTAAAGGCAAGCTTTCCGATTATGGTATCCAGCTCCGCGCTAAGCAGAAGCTTAAGGGTTACTACGGTAACATCACTGAGAAACAGTTCCGCCGTTACTATGATGAAGCTGTGCGCCGTAAAGGTGATACAGGCGAGAACTTGATTGGTATTCTTGAGTGCCGTCTTGACGCTGTTGTTTACCGCGCCAAGTTTGTACCAACTGTATTTTCCTCACGTCAGCTCGTGAACCACGGCCACGTTACTGTTAACGGCCAACGTTGTAACATCCCTAGCCGGATGGTTGGCCCTGACGATGTTATTGAAGTGCGCGAAAAATCACGCGGCATTCCAATGGTTATCGAAGCAGGCCAAAGCCCTGAGCGCGAAATTCCAGAGTATATTGCAGTAAGCGGCTTCAAAGCTACTTACGTGCGTGTACCTAGCCTTGACGAAGTTCCTTACCCAGTAATTATGGAACCAAATCTGGTTGTGGAATTTTACTCACGCTAATAGCTGCACACAATTCCTTATGCAGGAATTGGAGCATTGCAAACAATATAAGAACCGTCCAGTATTCGTACTGGACGGTTTTTTTTATGAAGTGGCTTTGACGAATGGCGGGGAATACTGTGAAGAAAAAACTAGTAGGCTTGGTTGGCGCAGGTGGCTTTGCAAGAGAGGTCATCTCGTTTGTCAAAAAACATATCGCCGCGATGGCTGAAGGCGATAGTGAAGCCGAATTCGAGTTTTTCCTAGTTGAAACAGCGCCTGCCGCAGAGAGCGTCAATGGCCATAAGATACTGTCAGAAAAAGACTTTTTTGACCTCCCCGCTGACGAAAAGCATTTCAATATCGCCATTGGAGATTCCCATGTGAGGGAGGCAATCGCTGAGCGGTTTACCGCGAATAATTGTCGCCCACTATCGTTTCACGCTCCGTCGGCTGTAGTGTACGAAGAGAACACAATTGGTGAAGGCGCTATAATTTGCGATAATTGCATGGTCACTTCCAACGCAAAAATCGGTAAGTTTTTCCATGCAAATATTTATTCCTACGTGGCGCATGATTGCGAAATTGGGGACTATGTAACTTTTGCTCCGCGGGTGAGTTGCAACGGAAATGTCAAAATTGAAAACCACGCGTATATTGGAACCGGTGCTGTTATAAAACAGGGTGCGCAAGGGCGGCCGCTGGTTATCGGTGAAGGCGCGATTGTCGGCATGGGCGCTATTGTAACCAAGGATGTGCCTGCCAATACAGTGGTTGTTGGCAACCCGGCCAAGCCGTTTCAGAAAAAGCCTTAACAAGAATTCTACGAGGAAAACCTATGTCCGAAATCACTTTGCGCCCTGTGACAGACAGTGACGCTGAAAAACTGTTTAAACTCGTGGGCGACTGCTTTTCTGAGCATGAAGGGGTGTTCCTCGAGCGCGATGGTTACGACGCTGACCTTAAAGCTTATGCGACTTATATGGCTGATGCTGGCGGACAAGCCTTTGTTGTTGACGGTGATGATGAAGTGCTTGCGCTGGTTTCATACCTGCAAGATGAAGGCGGACGCTCGGTTTTGAAGCGGATCTATCTTTCCAATAAATTGCGCGGTAGCGGGGCAGGGCTCATTCTTCTCCGTCATGTGGAAAATCTAGCGAGAGCCGGCGGCGCGACGGAAATGGAATTATGGACCGATACCCGCTTCAAACGTGCCCACAGCTTTTATGAGCGAGAGGGCTACGTAAGGCAGTCTCAAACGAGACATTTAGGCGACATTTCTGACACAACCGAATATTGCTATGTGAAAGGCTTCTAGACGCGCCTTTTTGGCTCTAGGTCCAACTATGAAGACGGCCCCAGAATCCATTCTGGGGCCGTTTTCGTTTCGTTGTGTTTCGCTCTTAGCGTCGCTGCGCCGATCTCCAGTAAGGTGCAACTGCACGCCGCCTTTTATGCGCTAAAGCACCAGCCCTTGAATTATGTCAGGGGACGTCTGAGCGCCAAATGGGAACTTCCCCCCATTTGGCAAAGCAATTAAGCAGGCTTCCGGAATTTTGCAATAAAGCGCTGGCTTGTATCGCGGCCTGACGCCAAATCGCGGAACGGAATGTTTTGCGGATCATCAGCATTGGCCAGTAAATCGGAACTGCCGATATATTCAAACCCGGCTGCTGTAAGATCAGTGATCGCATTCTCAAGCGCAGCGCGGTGGTTCGCTGCACTGGCGGAACGCGCCGTGCCGTCAGGGGCCTGGTGTTCAATGATCGCGAACACAGCGCCCGGTTTCAGAACGCGGAGCGCGCTTTTGTAAATATCGTTGGCAAAGCCCGGCGCTACGTCGCCCGTTTCTTCGCTGAAATGCAGGTGATGATAGATCAGCGAGATTATCATCATATCAACGCTGTTGTCCGTGCCTTTAAAGTCGCCCATTGCGCCGACATAAGTATCAACATTGCCGAGTGCCTTGTGGCGCGGGCCTACTGTATCTTTCAGACGTGGCCAAAAGCGTTCGCCGATCTGCGCATGTACTTTGCCCTTTTCGCCCACTGCGTCTGATATAATCGCGGTATAATACCCACCAGATGCGCCGTATTCGAACACGGTCATGCCGGTCTCTAACCCCAAATAACCGAGCACGGCGGCAGGCTTGCGGCCAGCGTCGCGTGCAATCTCGTCTGCAGGGCGGGCGTCGTTTGATACGGCTTTCGCCAAATGTCCGTCTGCGAAAGCGGTAAAGCTAACGCCGAGGCAGGCTGCGCCGATAATCACTGACCGGCTGATGCGTTGGATAGATTGTTTCATTAGATAGGCTCCAAAGTGTTTTCTGTGCGTTGGCCCCCGAGCGGCCCTTAAAACTAGGAACAAGGCCGCGACTATAACAACGCCCACTTTGGTTGTATAGCTTTAGGTGCCTGAGGCTTTTGGCGGCCGAGACTTCAGTAAAATACAGATAAATCAGCGTGTTACAGCACGCATTTGAATCAAACTGTTAGGCAGATGCGGGCAAAGGGTAACGATAATTTGAAAGAGATCTTTTTGTAAGCTGCGTCACCAGCCCAAGATAGTTTCTTTGGCCCACCCGACCACTAATTCCTTTATGGTTGCAACACCAGCCCGCGCCCCCACCCGACCACCCTATAAGTATACTCCCGTGGGTGGTCGGGTGGGGGAGCGGGCTGGTGATGCGGCTGAACAAAATCCACCCCACTAACAGCTTGCGTGGGCGCCGTTAGAGGCGTACACCAAACGTCCAATTTAACGTGTTCGTAGGGGAGCCTTTTGCCGTGGTGGTGAGAAGGCTGAGAGTACAGGCAATAAGCCAGCCTGAGATATGACCCTTAGAACCTGATCTGGGTAACACCAGCGTAGGGAACGGAGCGATACTATGCCAGATTCTACAGTACCAACCACACCGTCTTCAGAAGAAAACATCAAAGTAACCACAGGCGCTTTGCCGGGCTCGCACAAAATTTATGTTCGCTCGGAAACCATGTCTGATGTGCGCGTGCCGATGCGGGAAATTCACCTGCACCCCACCGCGAACGAAGTACCAGTGCGGGTGTATGATACATCCGGGCCGTATACCGACCCTGATGCTAAAATTGATATCAACGCTGGCCTTTTCCGTATGCGGACCGACTGGGTAAAAGCCCGCGGCGACGTGGAAGAATATGAAGGCCGCGACGTGAAGCTTGAGGATAACGGCGGCGCAATAGGCAAACACCTAGCCGCAGAATTCCCGATGAAGCATACGCCCCTGCGCGGTAAGCCGGGTGCCAATGTTACGCAGATGCACTATGCGCGCAAAGGCATTGTAACGCCTGAGATGGAATTTGTGGCTATCCGCGAAAACCTTGGCCGCAAGATTAAATCTGAGGCGCTTAAGCGTGACGGCGACCCAATGGGCGCAAACATCCCTGATTATGTAACGGGTGAGTTTGTGCGCGACGAGATCGCCTCTGGCCGCGCCATTCTGCCAAATAACATCAACCACCCGGAAACTGAGCCAATGATTATTGGCCGCAACTTCCTTGTGAAGATCAACGCCAACATCGGCAACTCGGCGCTGGGTTCTTCTATCGCGGAAGAAGTTGATAAAATGGTTTGGGCCACACGCTGGGGCGGCGATACGGTGATGGACCTATCCACTGGCCGCAACATTCATAATACACGGGAATGGCTCATGCGGAACTCGCCTGTAGCCATTGGCACGGTGCCAATTTACCAGGCGCTGGAAAAAGTAAACGGCGTTGCCGAAGACCTTACGTGGGAAATATACCGCGATACACTGATCGAGCAAGCAGAGCAGGGCGTTGATTATTTCACCATCCACGCGGGCGTACGTTTGGCCTATATTCATCTAACTGCAAAAAGAGTAACCGGCATTGTATCGCGCGGTGGCTCGATCATGGCGAAATGGTGCCTTGCTCACCATAAGGAAAGTTTCCTCTACACCCACTTTGAAGACATCTGCGAGATCATGAAACAGTATGATGTTGCCTTCTCTCTGGGCGACGGCCTGCGCCCGGGTTCAATCTCAGACGCTAACGACGAAGCCCAGTTCGCTGAGCTGGAGACGCTGGGTGAGCTGACAACAATCGCCTGGAAGCACGATGTGCAGGTGATGGTCGAAGGCCCTGGCCATGTTGCCATGCACAAGATCAAAGAGAATATGGATAAGCAGCTGGAGATCTGCCACGAAGCGCCTTTCTACACGCTTGGCCCATTAACCACTGATATCGCTCCGGGCTATGACCACATTACGTCAGCCATCGGCGCGGCGCAGATCGGTTGGTACGGTACGGCGATGCTGTGTTACGTAACGCCTAAGGAGCATTTGGGCTTGCCTGACCGCGACGATGTGAAAGTCGGTGTGATCACCTACAAACTTGCAGCCCATGCGGCAGACCTGGCCAAAGGCCACCCAGCCAGCCAAATCCGCGATGATGCGGTCAGCCGTGCACGGTTCGAGTTCCGCTGGGAAGATCAGTTTAACCTGAGCCTTGATCCAGAAACTGCGCGCCAGTACCACGACCAGACATTGCCGAAAGAAGCCCATAAAGTGGCGCATTTCTGCTCAATGTGTGGTCCAAAATTCTGCTCCATGAAAATCAGCCACGAAGTACGCGAGTTCGCGGCCAAGAAGGAAGAAGCAGAAACCGGCATGAAGCAAATGAGCGCAGAGTTCAAAAAGCTGGGTTCAGAGATCTACCTGCCAAAAGACGGCGAGACGGTAGAAGCTGCTAAGTAAGGCGTTAGCCGCTAGCACTTAAACTTGATGAACGACCAAAGGCCGAGGCAATTTCCCTCGGCCTTTTTGTCGCGATTTGGCGGCAGTTACTATTGAGTTCATCGCTGTACAGGAAGCTGCTGAAACAATTTCGTCGAAAAATGCTGTTCCGAAGTCATGTGTAATTGTTAAACGGCGGTAAAATACAATTTATCTCGGCAATCAATCAACTTGCCATTGCCTATGCTCTCAAAAATTGCATTAATGAATTCAAGGCAGTAACAGCATAGGTTTATATTGGGTAGAGCATGGCAGGTACAGAAAATTGGGATATCGGTTGTAGTACGGATATAGTTAGAAATGAGTTCATTATACCTTTTTTGGCCGAGGAGTTTAATCGGAACACCCCAGAACAAATCTTGGATTTAGGCACAGGTACTGCGTATATACCTAGAATGCTTCACGCATTGCTCGCTTATAAGCCTTTTTGGACTGTTATTGATTTATCGAGAGAGAGGATTAATTTTAGCGCCGAGCACGCCCCAGCGGATATGAAAATGGATGCTCAAACCATCTCTTTCGAAAGTCTGCTAGTGCGTAGGCAATCGTTTAACGCGATTTTGATTGTATTCACGTTGCTGGAAATGCAGATGAATGATTTACTCTGCAACCGCCTATATAATTCTCTGAATCGTGCTGGATGCGTTTACGTTGCTTTGCCAGACTGTTTGGTTGACGTCTTTAATGCTGCAAAAAAAGACGTTACGCTTATAAGAGAATACCTTACCAATAGCTGTAAAATTCAGAAAATTGATAAGTTCACTAATCTTGACTATCCGTTTATTGCCCATAGATTGGGCCACGTAGTTGGCCACATGATAAAGTCTGGATTCCATCTTGTGGATATGAGAAGCTCAGAGATAGATGATAGTCATACTTATTTATTTGTTTTTAAAAAAGTACCGTAGCATAATGGGTGATGATTTTAGACAGTTTGGGAAAAATGCTTACCTAAATTTGGCTTATAGGGCAATATTGAGTGCTAAACGCCCGTTATCACCTAAAGAAATGCTTAAGATTGCTTCTGAAGAAGGCTTTATGCCCTCTCATTTGCATGGGGCTACTCCACATAAGACATTGTCTGCGAGATTGGCTGTTTATATACGTGAAAATAGCAGCAAGTCAGAGTTTTATAGGACGGGGCCTGCACAATTCTTTGTTCGTGACTTAGCTAAACTAGCTGAAACGCCCAAAAAATATAAGACGGCATTTAGGGGAATACTAAGATCTAAATCCATTCGAAAAGAAAATGTACTGGTGGCCCCTCGATCTGCCCTCAGGTCGCTCGCTCAAGGAAGTTACAGTCCCTATTCTGAGGTTGATTTTTTAGACATATTCCGTGATGAATGCTTTTTTATGGATAGAGAGAAAGCTGAAAAAGATCAGACAGTTAAGCAATTTGTAACCTTTACTTTAGTGCACCATGAACGAAAATTATTAGTTTATAGACGAGGCAAGTTTACAACGACGAGCGACAGATTAAAGGGACAATTAAGCGTTGGATTTGGGGGGCATGTTAACGACCAAGACTTTAACCTTTTTGAAACTGGTGGTAACGCTTTGTTGTACTCTGCGGCTAGAGAATTAAGGGAAGAACTTTTTCTAGACGACTTATATACAAATATCAATTCTGTTGAAAAGCGAGCTAAATTAATTGGCTATGTAAATGTTGATGATAGTGATGACGCTGAGCACCATATTGCGATTTTGGTCGCGTTTAGTCATAAGTCGCAGGAGTTACCCAAAAAAGGGGAGCTCTCAATCAACCAACTGAGCTGGCTCGATCTAAATCATAGGCTTAACGACCTCAGTGACTACGACTTATGGTCAGGTATGATTTTACAAAACATTTTTCAAGGTAATATTCGGTTTTAAAGGCTATTTTGTGAGCGACGAATTTAAAGAAAAAAGATGGAAAGAATTAGATATTGCTCTTGAAAATAGGGCATTTGAAATTCAGTTGTTTTGGCAAAGGACAAATTACTTCCTAGTTTTAATAACCGCGCTGGGAGTGGGTGTTTTCGCAATCAAAAACATTTGGTTGTCAGTACCTATTTCATTCTTTGCTAGTTTAAGCTCGTTATTATGGTTTCGAACTAATTTGGGATCAAAGTTTTGGCAGGAAAGTTGGGAAGTTGAAGTCACAATCCTCGCTGAAGAACTGGGTATAGAATCCTTCAAGAGGAGCATGGTTGATATAACCTTGCAAGTTGAGAACGCCTTCCAGTCCGAAGGAAAACCTGCTTTTCGTAAATGGATTGATAAGCTTACAGTTAAAAAACCCTCGGTTACTCAGCACATGATTACATTGTCGTTTTGGTCAACGATACTGTGGGGCTTCATTTCTTTGCTGTATCTCATACAAGCAATGGGTGTTCCTTTGTTTGAGGGTAGTGAAGCCAAGAAAGAAAAGAGTCCGATCACCATACAATATTTGAATAAGAAATAGTGATTCTCTTTACACATTTATAGATAATATTTTTTGGTTTGTAGCGTTCCTCGGCTTCTATTATTTGTGAATTCTATCCATCAAATTCGCAAAATTTACTTTTTCATCACCGGGCAATGCCATCAGCGCATCCTTTAGGAAATTCAGTATGTACGCTTGCAAATCCACCGCTTCTACATCGGGACAGTAGCCTCCTAACAGCGCTTTTAACTGTGTGTTTAGGGCGTTGGTGATGGGGATCAGCAGAGTGGCGGGGATGCGGGTTTGGTACTGCTCGTTGGGTATGTTTGCTGGGGGCTATGCTTTGTGGTTTGCTTGCATAGCCCGCTTTTGGCCAGCCTTAGGGGCTGGTTTTGCTGTCTGAAAGGGCTTTGAGCAAATTTTGGTATTTGGCTTGCTCCGCTGGGGGTAGGGTCATGATGCCGTCCATCAGGGTGGCGGCGGTGTATCTTTGCAGGGATTTGACGTCGGCGGCACCTGCGGTGTTGCCGTGGGCTGCTAACAGGGTTTTTAACTGGGTGCCAAGGGCCTCTGCGATGGGGATTAACAGTGCAGGGGGGATGCGGGTTTCGGTTTGCTCATAGGCGATTAGCGCCGCTATGGGAATGCCTGCTGCCAAGGCAAGTTCGGCTTGGCTCATCCCGCAGTGCATACGGTGGATGAGGATTTTCAGCGCAATATGCTTGTCAAACGGGCCTAATTCAGTGGCGGCTTCAGCGGCGGTTTCAGTGGTGGCGGGCTGGTTTAATGGTGTGGTCTTCATCGTGTGTTCCCCAAATTGCAATAAAATAGGGGATGCCGGGCGCTTAACGCTCGGACGCCGGAAAGACCCGCTACCAAAGGAAAACGGGTGCGAGGTATTATGCCGAAACACTGTTCCCAAGCCGTCCGGGCGATTACCCCGAAGGGTAATAGGCACAAATCAGCTGTGGGACGTGCGCGACAAAATCGACCGTCCTTCGATAATTAAGGGGCTTTCCGGTCCCCACACCCGGATTTTGCCGGATGCCCCGCCAAGGTAGGGCCAACTCTGCCAACGCGCAAGCGCTTATGGTTAATGGCGCGCTTATAAGGGGCGGCCGGGGGCTGGCGTTGCAGGCGGTACGGCACCGTAAAAAGTAGGCACTGAAAAATGTTGCAATCGAGGATTTAGGTTCGTAAGAGTGCGCTGTAATAAACGGCCGTTTGACGGAGGATGCCGATGCCTGACAAGCACCATGATACGACTGCTATTCAGCCCAAAAATTTCAAACGGATGATTCTAGAAAGCTTTGGCGAACATTTATCGTTTAAGCGCGGTGTGCTCTATACTGCGGGCATGGTGATGTTCCAGCCGTGGCGTGCGTGCCGTGGGTATTTGGATGCCCATGATCCCCGTGTTGCAAGCCCGGTAAAACTGATTTTGGCGCTGTCGGCGATATTGGTGATTTTGGCGTATATTTCCCCCACCACCGATATGGCGGATGCCATGCAGCAAAGCCAGGATGCTTCTTCCTTTGCTGCAGCAGACACGCCTGAAAAGCTCGCTGCCGCTCAGAAATCCCAGGCCGACGCGGAACAGATCAACAATGCCTTGGGGCCCTTTTACAATTTGGTCAGTGAGTTTCCGTTCATTCCGTTCCTGATAACTGTGCCGCTTTTTGCGCTGGTTTTCAAATGGGCCGCTTTCGGAAAAATGCCGTACTTCCGGGCACTGGTTTTTGTGGGCTATTGCTCCGCCGCCAGCAGCCTTTGGTTCACCCTGCCGCAATATATTGCTTATTGGTTTTTTGGCGCTTCGGCCTTTTTTGCGGCTTTCATGAATGCGCTTACCGTTATCTCACTGGCGGTGATGTTCGTATTTTTCTTCTTTGCCTATAAAAATCTGCAGGACCGCACTGTGGCCAGCAGCCTGTTACGCACCGTGCTTGCGCTGATTTATTGTACGCTGTTTTTTGTTGTGGTCGCGGTGAGCGTGGCCGCCGCGTTCCTCACTTTCACGGGCGTGGGGCATGCTGGATAGCAGCGAGGCCACATGACAGAGAAAAGACGAGCGCAGGCAAGGGATTGTACCCCGTGCCTGCCGCCCAAGCCTATCCCAAGCCTATCCTGTGTCAGGCGTGCCTCTGGCCTGCGTTTACCTACCCAGTATATAGCCGGGTCCTGTTACGCTTGGGCGTTGGCGTTCAGCATGGTGGCAGGGATGCGAGTTTGGTAATACCCAACGGGTTTTAGGTCGTGCTTGGGGCTACTGAGGGCGCGGGTTAGGGCGGCTTGGCGGATGCGGCTGTGCCGGCCGTTAGGGTTTAAGCCCTTGTAAAGCTTGCAATCCTTAGCAAGGAACCCTAACAATTATCGATAGTTTAGTTTCTAGTGTGGGGATAATCATGATTGAAGAGCAAAACGGCGAAGCCGCCGTGCAGCCGAAAAATTTCAAGCAGCTCATCAAAGATAATTTGGGTGAACGATTATCCTTTGAAAAGGGGCTATTATACACCGCGCGCATGGTGCTGTTTCAGCCGTGGCGCGCCTGCCGCGATTATATGGATACCCATGACCCGCGTGTTTCAAATCCGATCAGTATGATTTTGACGGTTTCGGCTGTTCTGGTTGTTATGTATTATTTTTTTCCGATGGACGAAATGCTGGCGGCGATGCAGCAAAGCCAGCACGCTGGTGTAATCGCAGAGGCTGATACGCCAGAAAAACTCGCCGCCGCGCAAGAAGCGGTAGCTAATGCAGAGAAGATGAACAGCGCCATGCGCCCCTTCTTTAATTTACTGGGTGAGTTCCCGTTTGTTGGTATTTTGATGTTTGTGCCGCTTTATGCGCTTGCTTTCAAATGGGCAGCATACGGTAAAATGCCGTATTTTCGGGCACTGGTGTTTACGTCCTACTGCTCAGTCTCTAGCGTAATTTGGCTCACGGTGCCGCAACAAATTACGTATCAAATTCTCCTCAGCGACCCCCTTATGGTAACGGTTATAAATTTGATTACGGCCGCAGGCGTGTTGCTGACATTGGCTTTCTTCTTTTTTGCCTATAAAAACCTGCAAGGACGCAGTGGGGTCAGTAGCTTCCTGCGCACATTACTTTCCGCCTTCTGGTTGTTGGTGATTGTATTGTTGGTGCTTATGGTAATTACCGCAATAATTGTTGGCTATATGGTTGTGACAAAAGCCGCGTAGCTGCGGGCGCTTCGGCCTTTTTTGCGGCTTTCATGAATGCGCTTACCGTTATCTCTCTGGCGGTGATGTTCGTATTTTCCTTCTTTGCTTAAAAAACCTGCAGGACCGCACTGTGGCCAGCAGCCTGCTACGCACCGTACTTGCCCTGATTTACTGTACGCTGTTTTTTGTTGTGGTCGCGGTGAGCGTGGCCGCCACGTTCCTTACTTTCACGGGCGGCGTGCCGGCTGACTAGCCGCGAGCCCAAACCACAAAGAAAAGACGAGCGCAGGCAAGGAATTGTACCCCGTGCCTGCCGCCCAGGGCCTGTCCCAGGGCTATCCCAAGCCTATCCCAAGCCTATCTTGTGCATATCCTGGGGCAGGCGTGCCTCTGGCCGGTGGTTACCTACCCAGTATCTGGCCGGGTGCTGTTACGTTTGGGCGTTGGCGTCAGCATGGCGGCGGGGATGCGAGTTTGGTAATACCCAACGGCTTTTAGGTGCGGTTTGGGTGTGCCGGCGGCTAGGGTTTAAGTCCTTGTAAAGCTTGCAATCCTTAGCAATGAACCCTAACAATTATCTATAGTTTAGTTTCTGGTTTAGTTTCAAATCTCTGGGGATAATTATGATTGAAGAGCAAAACGGCGAAGCCGCCGTGCAGCCGAAAAATTTCAAGCAGCTCATCAAAGAGAATTTGGGCGAACGATTATCCTTCGAGCACGGGGTGTTATACACCGCGCGTATGGTGCTTTTCCAACCGTGGCGCGCCTGCCGCGACTATATGGATGCCCATGACCCGCGCGTTTCAAACCCGGTCAGCATGATTTTGACGATTTCGGCTGTTATGGTTGTTCTATATTATTTTTTCCCGATGGACGAAATGCTGGTGGCGATGCAGCAAAGCCAGCAGGTTGGCCTATTCGTGGACGCTGATACCCCAGAAAAACTCGCTGCCGCGCAAGAGGCACAAGCTAGCGCAGAGAAGGCGAACAGCTTCATGCTGCCCTTCTTGAATTTGCTGGGTGAGTTCCCGTTTGTTTCGTTTCTGATTTTTGTGCCGCTTTATGCGCTTGCTTTCAAATGGGCAGCGTACGGTAAAATGCCGTATTTCCGCGCGCTGGTGTTTACGGCTTATTGCTCAGTCTCCAGCACGATTTGGCTGACGCTGCCGCAACATATTGCTTATCAGGTTCTGCTCGCCGACCCACGTATGGTGACGGTTATAAATTCGTTTTCGGCAGCTGCCACGGGGCTGACGTTTATCTTCTTCTTCTTCGCCTATAAAAACCTGCAGGGACGTAGTGGGATCAGCAGCTTCCTGCGCACGTTGCTTTCCGTCTTCTGGTTGGTGGTAATTGTGTTATTGGTGATTATATTGATTGTTGCGGGCGTTATTGGCTATATGGTTATGACAAAAGCGGCGTAACTGCAGGCGCGCTTTTGGGTAACTTCAAGGGTGCTTTTCCGCTTGTTTTTGCTCAGTTCTACGCATGCGGTAGCGGTTCCAGTCGTAAATAGCACGGGCTAGGACATGCTCATACAGCCACGCCGTGACTGGGTGTATGACAGGCCACTTCAGGACGGTCGCTAACCAGCGCCAGCGCGGAATTTCGGTCCATATTTTTATTAACCCGTCGACGCCCGCAGCGGGTTTTCCGTCCGCGCCGATGGTATAAATACGGCGGTAAGCCATATCCTGAGTGATGGCATAGTCTTTCAGCGCGTCGGCGTTTTCTGGCTTGGAAATATCAACCCAGTTGAGCGCAGCACCTGCTTTCTCGCCGTGCCGTTTGTAGCGCATCATCTCGCTGCGGCAGATCGGACAAGCGCCGTTATAATAGCTGGTTGTGCAAGCTGGGGCCGCAGCGGTATTCGCTACAGGTTCAGGTTTTGTCTTGGCTGGCCCGTCAGTCGTGTCCATTGGCTTTACTCCGCTCGTTTTCGGCGGCTTGAAGAGCGAGCTGAAAATTCCGGCCTGCTTGTTTTCGGGCAGAATATTTCCTTCTAGTCGTCAAGCGCTGGCTAGTAAGCAAGTGGTTAGTTAGTACGCAAGTGGTTGGCCGTCCTCAACATTTCAATAAGTTCAAAGGCTATGCGTCACCACGCCGCACATGCTGGATCTTTTTAGCCAGGATGCTGCCGGACAGGCAGATCGTGATAAAATTGGCAACAATCAGGGGTCCGCTGTCAATAACAAGGCCGTAGATAAACCACATGCCAATGCCCGTAACCGTTAAGCAGTACATGCCCAGCGATATTGCCTTGGTATCGTCGGTTCGCCATACAAGCAGCGCCTGCGGTACGAATGCCAGCGTTGTGAGGGTGGCGGCGACATAGCCAAGTAAGTCAACATAGGGCAGGTCAGGCATAGAGGAGCTTTCATCTGTTCGGTTTCGGTGCGCTGAGCACAAAAAACACCGTCGACTTAACCTTTCGGATAGTCTTGTGTGATTGCCGGTTTTCTAGCAGCCATCTGGGCGTAACGCCAACGAAAATGTATGCTCAGAGCCCGTCGCGGCCAATATGCTTTGGGCTGCAGAGCGGAAGCCGGACAAGTTATGTATATACTGAGCATGGTAGGCATCAGGGATGTGGTGGTGCCCGATATGCCACTTTTTATTATAGTGCCCCCAAAAAAACGCTGACAAGAAAGATATACTGACCTGGATTAAGCGCACTATTGTTGATGTGGGGCCGGCGGAAAAAGCACACGCTGAAAATTGAATTGTTTCGCAGCGGTAATTTAATTGTTGTACCGATTGCCGCGCCATTAACTTTATTCGTTTTTGCAATAATTCCGGCCAATTGGCGGGCAGTTTTTCGTGCGCTTAGAATTCATCCTGCTGATCTAAAGAAAATCTGGTTACGGAAATACTCGCATTGGCCGTAGGCTTTTATCCTACCGAACAGGAGAGACCTATGCCGCACGGAATTCAGCCTGGCCCTGCCTTTCAATTGGCACAGCTAAACATCGCCACAACTGAGTACCCGCTTGATGGCCCTGAGATGGCAGACTTTATGGCTGCGCTCGACAGGATTAATGCACTGGCAGAGGCATCTGACGGCTTTATTTGGCGCATGCAGGATGATAACGGCAACGCGATGAGCTTCACCCTGTTTGATGAGAAAACCATCCCTAATATGAGCGTATGGCGCGACCGCGAAAGCCTGTTCGAATATGTTTATAAATCCGCGCATACCGAGTTTCTCGCGCGGCGCAAGGAATGGTTCCAAGTCGTGCGGGAGGGCACATCGGTGCTGTGGTGGATACCTGCAGGGCACAAACCTACCATTGAAGAAGCCGGTAAGCGCTTATCTTACCTGCGGGAGCACGGGCCGGGGCCTCAAGCCTTTACCTTTAAGAAGGCTTTCGACCCTGCCGGTGAGCCCGTTTAGACTAAGAATTTCTGGATTAATGATTGCAGGCGGCATGACGGCTGAACTAAGCGCTTGAGTTAACGCGTTGATCAAAGGCCGGCGTTCTCACAGCCCACGTTCTTAATGCCAGCGTTCTCAATGCCGGTGGGGCGGTGCTCTGGCTCATAAGCGACAGTCGCGCGTATTGCGCCCGTAGCACGGAGAAGGCTGCCTTCGTTTTGGGCGAGTGCCGAGCTGCCTTGGCGGTGAGCTTTTGATTGGTTTAATCCCACCAAAAAGCCGTTTCATCACAGGGTTGTGAGATAATTCTGTCTCACTGGAGTAGCGTTCGGCTTTATGTGGGCCTACGTTCAGCGGGAATAGTATGTATTCGTTCTTTGCTGGGGAAAGAAAAAACACACACTCACGTTTCTGGCAGGCGGAAGATCGGCCAGATTTCTAAAAACAAAACCTAAATAAGGGAAACCAAATGCGTAATTTATTAACGGCCGTGGCGGCAGCGGCTTTGATGGCATCTGCTGGTGCAGCAGTAGCAAACGGCCCGGCGGCGATGGATCATCACGCTGAAGGCAAAATGATGAAATTTAGCGGTGCAATGATGGACAAAGCTCTCGCGGCACAGGATGATGCCGTAAAAGCACGTTATCAGTACCGGAACCCTAAAGAAACGCTTGAGTTCTTTGGCGTAACGCCCGGCATGACAGTTGCTGAGGTTCTTCCTGGTGGCGGTTGGTATTCAAAAATACTCATAAACTACCTCGGCGAAAAAGGCACAGTTATTGGTGTAGATTACAATATCGCCATGTGGGACTTTTGGGTCGCGGGTGATAGCGAACGCGCCGTGAAATTCCGTGAAGAGCGCAAGACATGGGCCGGTACGTGGGCGGAGGATGGCCAGAAGTGGCGGGGCGAAGGTAGTGCTGTTGTCACCGCAACGGCGCTTGGAGCGTTTCCTGATGCCATGAAAGGTAGCGTTGATGTTTTCTTGCTGCCGCGCGCAATACACCATCTGAACCGCTTTGAGGACAAAGGTGATTTCTTGATGCCTGGCCTGAAAGATATGTATACGGCACTTAAACCTGGCGGCATTGTTGGTATTGTACAGCACCGTGGTTCTGAAGAACGTGGTGAAGCGGCTTCCGTGGGCCATGCTGGTTATATGAAGCAATCTTATGTGATTGAAACAATGAAGGCGGCTGGCTTTGAGTTTTTGGCAGCAAGCGAGATCAACGCCAATCCTAAGGACCAGCCAACAGACACGGAAGTTGTATGGCGTTTACCACCTGCATTGCAGGGCGGCCGCGATGAAGCCGAAGACGTAAAAGCGGCTCGGATCGCCAAAATGACTGCAATCGGCGAGACTGACCGCATGACGCTGAAGTTCCGCAAGCCACAATGAAGGCTTGATGGCTTAATCTAGGGAAAAGACGGCAGAGCGGGAGCTTTGCCGTCTTTTCTGTATCCGCAGCGAGCTTTCCCTCCATAACATAATACTGTGATCTTTCTAAACTTACGTTTATTTTTGGATCGTAACTAGTTACATCAGTAAGCGCTTGCGTTTAGTGTTCGGCCTGAATGCAAAATATATAAAAAAATAACTTAAAATCGAAACAGTCTAGGGAATACTGATGAGAAAATTACTGACAGCCGTTGCTGCGGTTGCGCTTTTGGCGGCCTCGGCTACGACAATTGCGAGCAGCACAGAGCTTTTTATTCGCCACGGCGAAGAGAAAATGAAATTTGATGGTGCCAAACTTGAGAAGATTCTGGTGGCACAGCCCGATGAAGTAAAGGCACGTTACGAATTCCGTCACCCTAAAGAAACGCTTGAGTTTCTGGGCATTGCGCCGGGCATGACTGTGATTGATACTCTGCCAGGTGGATACTATAGCAATATTCTGCTGCCATACCTCGGCGATAAGGGCGGCCTAATGGGCGTTCATTATTCTATTAAACACCGTACGATTGACTTTGGCGACAATGCGGAGCGGATGGAACGTACGCGCATGTGGCCTGAAGGCTTCGTTAAAAACGCGACCATGTGGCGCGGTGAAGGCAAAACGGAAGTCGGCGCGTTTCTTTTCGGCGAGCTGCCAGAAGACCTTAAGGGCAAAGCAGATGCATTCCTTTTGTTCCGCGCTATGCACCATTTGACTAAGCATGAAGAAACTGGTGGCACGCGTACTGACGCATTGAAAGACATATACGCAGCGCTTAAGCCGGGCGGCATTGTTGGCATTGTACAGCACCGCGCACCAGCTGATAGTGATGATGACTGGGCACGGGGTTTTAACGGTTACATCAAAGAAGCGCCGCTCGTTGCAGCGATGAAAGCTGCTGGTTTCGAGTTTGTTGCTTCCAGCGAAATTAACGCCAACCCTAAAGATAAGCCTGTTGTGGGTGACTTTGTATGGCGCCTGCCGCCTTCGCTTGGTGGTGCTGCAAACAAAGATGAAGCTGTGAAAGCCAAAATGGCTGCGATCGGTGAAAGCGACCGTATGACATTGAAGTTCCGCAAACCTGCGTAACATATTAGTGGTATGATACTTTGAAGGCAGTTGGGCATGGCTCTGCTGCCTTTGTTGTTGTTGGGTCTCTGTTTTGTCCCAGAAACGCTGCGTTTCGTCACCGTCGGTAAACGCAAGTATAGCCGCACAGGAAAAAATGTTTGCGCTTGGGGGGATGCGAGGTAAGGTCCCGACTGGTTGAATTAAGACTTTAGACAATCATTAGTGGGGATCCCCGATGAAAAAATCCACGTTACTTAAAGCAGTTGCAGCTACGACGCTGTTGGCTTCGGCCGTATTCGCGCCTGTGAACGCAGGCCACCACGCACCTGAAGACCAGGTTTTGGCGGCCCTTTCTCAGGATGGCAGACCCGCTGACGATTTGAAAGACGATGTGCTGCGTCGCCCTGCAGAAGTTCTGGCATTTGCTGGAATTCACGCTGGTATGACTGTTCTCGATGTAAATTCGGGCGGTGGCTATTATAGCGAAATTCTCTCAGGCGTTGTTGGTAAAGATGGTCGTGTTTATGCCCACAATGGCCCTGTTTATTGGGAATTCGTAAAGAAAGATATTGATAAGCGCTATAAAGACCGTCTGAGCAATGTAACTCTTATACGCGGAGTTTCCGAAGAAGTTGAGATCGCTGAAAACAGCGTCGATGTTATTCTGTCGGTGCTTGCGTACCATGACTATTATTTCAAACATAAAATGCGGACCAAGAATGAAGACGTTCCTGCAATTCTTGCTTCACTTTATAAGTCATTGAAGCCAGGCGGCGCGTTTGTAGTTATAGATCATGTTGCTCCAACAGGTAGCGGTACCGAGGCTGGTAACTCGCTGCACCGGATTGACCCTGAGCTGTTGAAAGCACAGGTTCTTGCCGCTGGCTTTAAGCTAGAAAGCACCAGTGACATGTTTGTGAACGCTGAGGATACACATACAAAATCGCCGTTCGATCCATCTATCCGACGGAAGACAGACCGCTTTGTTTTCAAGTTTGTAAAATAAAGCGGCTTCAAGGCGTTATGACGCTAAAGTGAATCGCCGCATTAGGCAAAAAAATGTACCTTCCAGCAATATTGTTGGAGGGTATTTTTTATGAAACTGTTTACCAAAGTTGCCGCGACGGCGGCTGTTTTGATTGTGGGCGTAGGCGCCTATTCTTATGCACGTGGTCCGGCAGAGATCAATTATTCGGCCCGTGATGCACGTTCACTTGAGCAGCTAATTGCCAGTGATGACAGGCCTGCGCGGCACCGTGCCCGTGATAAGTACCGCCACCCTGCTGAAACACTGGCTTTTATGGGCCTTAAGTCCGACATGAAGATTGTTGAAATTGATCCAGGCGGGCCGGGCGGCTGGTATCGGCGTATCATTGAGCCATTCATAGAAAGCAGCGAAGGCGGCTCCTATTATCCCGTGCCGCTCAACCGATCATGGCCAGATGAAGCCCGCGACGAAATTATCTACGGCACCATTGATATGGCGTTTGTATTCCGGGTGCATGGTTTCCTGATCTATGACAGCCCTGCGCAGGACCATGTAGATGATCTGTTTAAAATGCTTAAGCCAGGTGGATACTTCGGCATTGTGGATCACGCAGGTGATGAAGCTGGCGGCGAACAAGATCCGGTTTCTGAAGACGGATACGTGAAGGAAAGCTACTTCCGGGCAATGGCTGAAAAAGCTGGTTTTGTTCTTGTAAAAACCAGTGACGTAAACAGGAATCCGTTAGATACAAAAGACCATCCGCGCGGTGTTTACTCGTTGCCGCCAACGCTAAGTGGCCCGAACAGCAAAAAATACAAAGCCATCGGTGAAAGTGACCGTTTCACGCACCTGTACATGAAGCCGGTCGGCTAACTTTGGTGGAAGGCTGCGCGTCGACGCTAAGAATCCGTAGCGTTCTTGTGTAAATTGTTTGGCTACGCAATGATGCCCTTCAGCATGTTTGGTGGAGGGCATTTTTTATGACAGAGATCCAGGCCCTTGAAGGGTTTACCAAAACGTCATTTTGTGACGAGGGTATTGAAAAGCCTGTATACCGACTGGGCGATTTGGGGTGCCCCCCTGTCCTGATTATGCAGGAACTTCCTGGCATGACCGTGCACACGCTGGCGCTTGCGGAGAAACTTGTAAGTGATGGCTTTGTTGTTTACTTGCCCCACTTGTTCGGAGATATTGCAGCGCCGATCGCCGTAGCCAAAAATGCGCTGCGGCTGTGCCTGCAGAAGGAATTCAATTTTCTGGCCTGGCGTAAGCCTAGCCCTATCACCAATTGGTTGAGGGCGCTTTGCCGGTTTATCTCTACTGAGAACGGGGAGCGCCCCATCGGTGCTATTGGTATGTGCCTAACTGGGCGGTTTGTGCTGTCCCTGATGGTAGAAAAATCAATGACAGCACCGGTTATGTCGCAGCCCGGCCACCCTGGCGGGCACGGCAATGCAAAAAAGGCAGCCACACTTGGTATCCCCGAAAGCGAACTGGCAGAGGCCAAGGCGCGTGTCAGGGACGACGGTTTGTGTATATTAGGACTGCGGTTTCAGAATGATCCGTTTTGCCCACCCGACCGGTTCACGACAATGGAACGAGAATTTGGTGAGAATTTTATCCGCTTTGATATTGATGCATCATTGTACGCGGAGCATAATATCAGGAAGGACGCGCACGCCGTTCTGACAATTGATGCCAGCGAGGACCCGGATCATCCAACGCAGCAGGCGTATGCTAAAATGCTCGGTTTCTTTAAAAAACGCATAGCCTAAAGAAAATCCCGCAACAGCCTGTGCTGCGCGGGGGCTTAATTTCAGGTCGGCGCAGACCCTTTTTAAGGGCAGGGCATTGTATAGGTATTGCCAATGGCGCCGATGCCTTCGAGCAGTTCCGACGATAACATCATGTCGTGTGTATCCAGCGCTGTTTTAAGCTGGTCCAGCTTGGTCGCGCCGATGATGTTGGAGGTTACAAACGGCATCATGTTTACAAATGTGTTGGCCATCTGGGCGGGGTCCCAGCCGTGCTCACGCGCTAGGGCCACGTATGCTTCCATCGCCTGTACACCGTTGTGCGTCATATAGCGGTTAAACGTGTTTTTAAAGAGCGTGAAGCGCGCACCTGCTGGTTGGGCACCGCCACAGTATTTGCCGGTAAGGAAGCCAGACGCGAGCGGTGAGTATGCCAGTAAGCCGCAGTTCTCTTTATCGTCGAGTTCTGCCAGACCAACTTCATAAGATCGGTTAAGCAGATTATACGCGTTCTGTACTGTTGCAACGCGCGGCACATTTGATGTTTCTGAAAGCTTGAGGGCGTGCATAGCTCCCCACGCGGTCTCATTTGATAGGCCAATTGCGCGGACCTTGCCCGCATCAACCAACTCCTGCATCGCGGAAAGCGTTTCTTCAAGCTGAACCGGATTTTCACCAGGGGTGGGCAAATAGCCAAGAACACCAAAGAAGTTGGTGCGTCGGCTGGGCCAGTGGATCTGGTAGAGATCAATATAGTCAGTCTGCAAACGCTTTAGGCTGGCGTCACAGGCGGCAATCACCGCGGCACGGTCTAGATTGTTGATACCGTCGCGCTGCAGCTCAGGTCGGATATGATCCAGAGTGCCTAGAGGACCTGCGATTTTTGTGGCAAGCACAACATCTTTGCGCTTGCCGGTTTTTTCAAACCAACTGCCAATGATCTTCTCAGTGGCGCCGTATGTCTCCGGGCTTGCAGGCACAGAGTACATTTCGGCTGTATCGAGGAAATTTACACCGTGATCAAGTGCCATCTCRATCTGCGCATGGCCTTCCTCTTCAGTGTTTTGTTCKCCCCAGGTCATGGTGCCTAAGCAGATTTTACTAACACTRATATCGGTACGGCCAAGCTTGCGCATTTCCATAGAGGKTTTCCTCGGRATWATGRTTGAAAACTATTGAACGCTYAKTGAACTATAGCAWCCTTAAGCGGTTTCAACGCCTTTGTCGGTCATCAATTGCTGYARYTCGCCGCTTTCAAACATYTCTTTGATGATATCGCAGCCGCCRACAAATTCGCCTTTAACATAAAGCTGCGGAATTGTAGGCCAATCGGAAAATACTTTGATGCCGTCGCGCAGCTCTGCGTCTGCCAGCACATTATGGCTTTCATATTTAACGTTAAGATGCTGTAGCACTTGGCCAACAACGGAAGAAAAGCCACACTGCGGGAAGACAGGCGTGCCTTTCATGAAAAGAACAACATCGCTGCCGTCTACATAGCCTTGGATTGTGTCTGAAATACTCATTTTGTCGTCCTTGGAACTTGATGATTTCCGCTACAGATAAGAACTAAGGCCGCATTTGCCAAGGGTCACTGTAGTTTTAATGCGCGGTAACTGCGAAATATTCAGCCCCGCATGTGTTTGATTTCTATTCTGGTATGGTTGTTTGAAGGGCAAGGGCATGCAACTCGCCGCCCATACGACCTTTTAGGCTTTTATAGACCATCTGGTGCTGCTGAACGCGGGATTTACCGCGAAAACCTTCAAAGGTTACGTGCGCAGCATAGTGGTCTCCGTCGCCGCGTAGATCTTCAATGCTAACGCTGGCGCCAGGCAGGCCCTCTTTGATCAGGTTTATGATGTCCTCTGATATCATCGCCATGATGTTATCCCCTCAATACTAAATTCATGCCAGCAGTATAGCAGGCTTATATGCTTTGCGTCATCTATAAGGTTTGGTTGAGTTTCTGCAAGCAATAGAAGCCTGGTCCGCTGGTTATGTGAGTATTGCCAGTGTCAAAAATTCACAGACAAGGCTATATAACTAAAAATGAAATGGAGTTGCGCATTGGCGATAAATTAAATGAAACTTATTCTTGACCAAAGACCCGCAAAGCGCTTTCTTTCCCCGAGGGGGAGTTGAAGCCGATGGCGCACTCAAAGTGTTTAATAGTATCGACGCACCACCGCCCGTTAGTTGGTGGTGCCCTTACTGTTTACGAGGCGCTAGCGAAACACTCTGAGGGCTGCATCTCACTTTTGACCGCCAGTTATGATTATACGTCAGGCAGAGAAGTCTCTGGCTGGCAAGCTTATGATACCGCCGCCTCGTACAAAATTACACGAGTTGGCCGTATGCGTGCAAATCTGCTTGGTGTAAACGCTAACATTACGGCCAAAGTTATCAGCAAGGTTTTTGGTTTTTTTGATAGGCGGAGAATTCTTAAAGAAACCCTCTCGTTGATCGAGAAGGACCAAATTAGCACTGTATGCATCGGGGCACAGGATGCGCTTGGCTGGCTGGTTGCGCCTTTGAGAGAGAAGGCCGATGTAAAAGTTGTGATCTATGTGCACGGTGAAGAAGTTTCTCAGGCAGCATTTTCAGCGAGATCTGAAGCCGGGCGGCTGCGGGCTTTACAGGCCGCAGATGCCATCGTCGCTGTTAGCCGGTTTACTTTAAATCTACTTGTAGAGAAATACCATGTGCCGATTGAACGTATCAAGTTGCACACCAACGGTGTTGACCTTGATGTCTTCGACGGCATAAGAATGGCTCAAATGCCTGTGAACGTTGATGTGCCTGAACACCCATGGGTGTTTGCCTGTGGCAGGCTGGTAGCAAGGAAAGGTTTTGATCAGTTGATTGAGGCTTGGCCAGTAATTGCTGAGGCAATCCCTACAGCTAAGCTTATCATCGGCGGGCAAGGCCCTTTGTCGGCCCAGCTGAAACTGCGAGTTCAGCAGTTGGGTCTTGAAAATTCCGTTTCGTTGCGAGGATGGATCCCGGATAGTCAATTGCCTCATTTCTACCAACAAGCGGCTATCTTTGCGATGCCGAACCGGACTTTGCCTGATGGGGACACCGAAGGCTTTGGTTTGGTTTTTTTGGAGGCCGCGGCAATGGGTACGCCTTCGGTTGCTGGGGACGGGGGAGGAACAGCGGACGCGGTAACCGAGGGTGAAACCGGGCTAATTGTTGATGGCACTAACCAAAGAAATATTAGTGAAACCATTATTAGCTTGTTGCAAGACGGAGCCTTAAGACAAAAGCTGGGCGAAAAAGCCATGGCACATGCCAGAACCCAAGGCTGGCAACAAAAAACCGACGAGCTCTTATCGTTTTTTAACAATCTTCATGCCTGATTTATCACCCGACCCACCATTTAGATATTGATCATCTTTGCCCCCGCCATTAGCGTCCATAAATACTGGACCCATTAGTATGATAAAGTTGTAATATGGCCAAAAGTCACAAAATAACGGCTGCCCACGATGTAACTGTCCCCTTGGTTGAATACCTTACAGCAGGCGACGCCAAAGCCGTGTTTTTGATGTTGCCAGCGATGGGCGTTAGCGCGTCACTTTACAAAAATCTTGGCGATGCCTTGGCTGAACAGGGCGTTGCCGTTGTCACTTTCGAGCAGCGCGGCCATGGCGAAAGTCCATACCGGGCCACGCGAGGCGCCAGATTTGGCTATGCGGACTATCTGGATATCGATTTGGCAGCCGCAATAGACTGGGTGAAGACAAAGTATGTTGATGTGCCTTTCTATATTGGTGGCCATAGCCTTGGCGGGCATATGTGTAACTTTATGGTTGCTGATAAACACAATAATTTCGCAGGCCTTATCCATCTGGCTGCGGCCTTTCCCAGCATCAAACGGTTTCCCGGAGCTAGGGGGAGGCGTATAAAACGGCTTTGCCAGATAATACCCTTGCTGCTGTGGGTGGTCGGTTATTTCCCTGGTAAACGCATGGGATTTGCTGGACGTGAATACCGGCAACTGATGTTGGATTGGCGTGACTGGGCGATCAACGATACCTATGATTTTACCGGACGCATTGGGTCTGAGAAAGCCATGCGGGCTTATGCCGGGCGTATGCTGTCGATCTCATTCGAAGACGACCTGCTTGCTTCTGATGAGGCTATTGAGAAAACTCGCAATACCATGGCCAGCGCTCAGTTAACAAAGTTACGGCTAGGGCGCCTAGATCAGGGCGATTTCATTGGTCATTTCCGCTGGACGAAAAACCCTGGTGGTGTGGTAGCCACTATTAACCGGTGGATCGAGGAAGCTTAAATGCTTGCTTTCCTTGCACCGCGCCCCAGTTTTAAAAACTAAGTAGAACATAATTGGCGAATATTGAAGGGGTGAACATGAGCAGCTATATCGATCCAGAGCGAGCACAATTTGAAGCGTTTAAAGATCTGCCGCGAGACGTTCCCCTTAACATGCTGAACTTGCTGAAATTGAACGATAGGGCAGTTTATGAAGACGGAACGACGGTAACCGGTGCGGAAGCTTACGCCGCATACGGCCGTGATAGTGGACCTATTTTCAAGCGAGTGGGCGGGACAATCATTTGGCGCGGAGAACCAAAACTGATGCTGATCGGGCCTGAGGCCGAAACCTGGGACCTCGCTTTTGTCGCCTATTATCCTACTGCAAGTGCCTTTCTGGAAATGGTTACGGATCCTGATTACCGGATCGCAGTGAAACACCGGCAAGCTGCAGTGGCGGATAGCCGCTTGCTCCGTTGCGGTGAACAGCCCGCCACCGAAGGTTTTGGCTAACCCCCGCGTTGGTACTGCCTGCGGGCTGTTACCATTGTAAATGCGTGGCCGATTTGTAGGCGATTCCTTTCTATCTGGCCCCTATGCATGAGGCTGGAGAACCGCAACATCCTGTTTCTGATGGCGTAATTATTTGTGTTGACCAACTTTCATTTATCACTTAACAAAATAGTTAATTAATTAAAACGTTAATCAAGGTGTTTTATGTCACAGCCACAGATACAAGATGTGTTTTCTGCCTTAGGGGATCCGACCCGGTTCGCCATTGTGGAAAGTCTCCTTAGGGATAAAGAGCTGACAATTGGCCAGCTGGCCGAGCCGCACGCGATGAGCGCCCCGGCAATCTCCCGTCACGTTAAAGTGTTGGAAGAGGCCGGGCTTATTGAGCGCAAAATTGAAAAACAGTGGCGCGTGGTACGTCTGAGGCAGGACTGCTTTGCTTCGATTGAAGATTGGCTGAAGCGCTACCGGGATTTCTGGAATGCCAGCTTCGATCGCCTTGAAGTGTTTTTAGAAGAAGAACAGAAAAATGCGGGAGACACCAAATGACTGTAGCGGTAGCAGAGGAAAAGCATGTGTTGCGCCTTGAGCGCGATTTCAGGGCACCGGTTGAAAAGGTGTTTGCAGCTTTCACTAACCCAAAGCACTTCAGCCAATGGTGGGGTCCTGAAGGCTCGCAGGCAGCTGACATTATAATGGATGTGAGCGAAGGCGGCCGCTGGCATACAGCAATGGTGAATAAAGTAGGCGAAAAGCACACCGTTGAGGGTGTGTACAAAGTAATCGCCCCTTTTGGCCGGTTGGTTTTTACCTGGCGATGGGTGGAGGGTGGCGTCGGCAGCGAAGAAACGACTGTGGAACTGACCTTCACCTCGATTGAAGGTGGTACCCGGCTAAACCTTAGGCACGGTGTCTTTGACAGTGAAGAGGGCGCGCCAGCCCACAACATGGGCTGGACCAGCGCATTGAATTCACTCGAAACCTTTCTTGCCGCTTAAAACGATTAAGGGAGCTGATGTTATGAATAAAAGACCAGAAGGAATGCATGCGATTACCCCGGATTTTGTTGTCCGCGATGCGGCGGCGGCGATTGTGCTTTACGAAAAAGCCTTCGGCGCTGAAGTGGGTATGAAAATGAATGCACCCGGCACAAATATGATCATGCATGCAGAAATTATGATCGGTGACAGCATGCTGTACCTTTCGGATCCTGCGCCCGGCATTGAACGCAAGGCACCAGAAGAGGGCACGCTGTCATCAGTGGCATTCTACCATTATGTTGACGACGTTGATGCCGCTTACAAACGAGCCGTAGACGCTGGTATGGTGGGTAAAAATGAGCCATCCGATATGTTTTGGGGGGACCGCACGGCCGTAGTGAATGATGGCTTTGGTGGGAACTGGACGCTTGCGTGCCATGTTAGGGATGTAAGTGCGGAAGAAATTGATGCAGCAATGGCTGCTTTTCAAAATCAGGCCGAATAGGGCCATAACTCGGCTCTTGTAGCCATAATCAGGAAAACGATTGAGATGTCTGAATTAATTATTATGAGCGTTCCGCAGTCAAATTTTGCGCGTTCGGTGCGTATGTTAGCTGCAGAGAAGGGCGTGCCCTGTACTTTGCAGCCTGATGCGCCGCACAGCGATCCGGTAAAAGCCATTAGTCCGTTTGGAAAAGTGCCGGTTATGAAGCACGGCGACGTGGAAATTTTCGAAACCAGTGCTATTGCGCGCTATATCGAAGCGGCCTTTGACGGCCCCAAGTTTTTCCCGGAAGATCCTGCAACGGCTGCCAAAGTCGAAGAATGGGTATCGCTGCACGCGACACAGCTCGATAAAACTATGATCCGCCAATATGCGTTTGCGTATATTTTCCCGGGTACGGACGACGGCAGCCCAAATCAGGACGTTATCAAGGGCTGTATTGATGCTGTGAAAATGCAGTTGGAATATATCGACGGCGCGGTTGGTGACGGATATCTGGTTGGGGATGAGTTCACCTACGCCGATATGGCGCTGTACCCAACGCTCGCTTATATGCGCAATTTCCCAGAGTCCGGTGCAATTGTAAAAGCATGCGCGAACTTGACAGCCTATATGGACAAAATTGATGCGCGGGAGAGTGCGCATTCAACCAAGCCTCCGAAAAAGGCCTAACTACAGGAAACTGAGTCTGTTTTGGCCGTCGGTCGATAGACTTTAGGGATGCAGGACCCAGTTACTTATGTGGCTGGGTCTTTTTCTTGGGCAGCTCTTCCCGAGCTGCGGTGTACGCCCTGTATGCGGCCGCATCTTCTACGTCAATATATCGGGTATTTGTTTTTGATTCAAAATGGATAGCGAATGCCGCTGGTGTTTTCTCAGGGGCGTCAGCTTTTGGCCCGACGCTTTCGACGGCAATGCTGATTATGATCATCGTCGCAGCAACGCTAAGTCCCGCAAGCAATTGTCGGTGCGGACGTTTAATCTGCGGAACGAGAGTGTTTTTTTCGGTCGGAAGAAAATGCAGGCAGTAGCCTTGCCCTTGGATGGTTTCAATATAGACGTCCTGAACGTTACAGTCGTTGAAAGCTTTTCTGAGTTTTGCGACAACGTTATTGAGCGATTCCTGCCCGACGCCGCCAGCAGGCCATAGTTGGTTTTCAATGAAACGCCGACTTTGCAGCTCGTCGCGTTTGTTGATTAAGAGCGACAATAGATGGGCTACTTTGGGTTCAAGTTTTATGCTTATATTATTGGCACTTAAGCAGCGACGTTCCTTATCTAGTGTAAAATAATTGACGCTTGCATTGCCGCCGATTCCCGTAATTTTTCTTACAAATTCGCGCATCGTTATGTTTCCGTTATGCCGATCGTTTGCCCCTGAAGGCATTGTTTCCCTCCTATCATGGTTCACTAAATTCTGAACCTCAACATAAGTTGTAAAGGAGTACGGCAAGTGCAGCTGAAGAAAACAATAACTCGATTGATCTCCCTGATGTTTGTTTGCGCAATCGTCTTTTGGGGAGGGCTGAGCTCGGCAGCTTATGCGCAGCATCACGGTGGTGGTTCAGTGCAAGCAGGGGTCGGGCCAGGCCAGCTTTTAACAATCAGAGGCAAAGCCTCCCTTGCCCGGTTCGAAGGCGATGAACTGGATTTCACATTGGAACTTGACCGCATCGGCCGATACCGGCTCTCGGTGTCCGGCTCTCGCAGCATCATAACGGTGAATGATGGCGCCACAGTTTGGCGTAAGGAGGACGGTGCAAACACTGTTCGGCTCGAGTTTTTAGAACGCGAAACATATGCCGTGCTGATTGCGCTTATCAACGGCCAGTCTCGGCTGCGAGAAGGCGACGAGATGTATAAGGCTGTCGTGGATAGCCCAAAAGGCAAAGCCATTCGATTAGCGGACGGTATTGTTACCTTTGTGATTGCTGCCCACCCGCAATATTCATTTATGGCGGTGGGTGCCAGGGCAATAAATACGCCGAGTGACGTGGCAATCATGTTCAGCGAAATAGGTGTTATTGGTGGCGTCGGGCTGCCCGCTGTGATTTCAATAGAAGGGACAGGCGAAATATCGACGCTCAAAATTGAAAGCGCGGAAATTGACCAAATAGAGAACGAAAATCCCTTCAAAAAGCCGGAAAGCCAACAAGCCGACTATTCTTTTGACAAGACAAAAAGCTCTAGGCTCGAAGTTCGTCGTACCCCAAGCGGCCACCTTTTAATTCACCCCCTGTTTGACGGCCTGGATTTGGGCTGGTTCGTTTTCGATACTGGGGCGACCACCAACGTGGTTACGGAAACCGTGATCGAAAAACTAGCACTGGAGGAAATAGGCAAGTCTGTGATTGGCGGAATGGGCGGGCACCAAGGCGGTGCTCGAATTTATGGTGGAGCCAACATGCAGCTTGGGCCTCTGACAATACGGAATTTACGGCTAAAGACATCAAAGGGGTCGGACTTCTCGTTTTTTGGCGAAAATGTTAGCGGTGTGATTGGCTACGACGTTTTGGCAAGAGCCGTGGTGGAAATGGATTTAGGTCCGGCTCTCAGCATCAGCTTATTTGATAAAGCCCGTTTTGATTTTCCCGAAGAGAATGCCGGAAAACTGACGCTTCATTGGAAAGTACCCTACATAGAAGCCTTTTTCGAAAAAGGTCGTAGCTCCTATTTCTTACTTGATACGGGTGTAGGTGGGGCAGGCGTTGTTTTTTGGAAATATGCTGTAGACAAATTGGGGCTACTCGCTGGAAAGAACGGTTTGCAAGCCGAAAAAACCGTAGGCGCTGGCGGTATGGCAGTTGGGTTTGTAAAGGGTTCGCTAAATTGGTTTGAAATCGCGGGAATAAAAACTGCCCCTGCGCCCGCTTCCTTTTCCGTAGGGAATGATCATGAAAGCGATCTCTATTCGGCGGGTGTTTTCGGATACAGTATGTTCAAGGGATATAAAGTGTTGATGGACTATGCGAGTGGGCGGATTGCGTTCATAAAAAAACCGACAAACCCGGCTGAATCACTGCCTAAATAGAGGCAAGCACGGTTTCTAGCATATGGCGTGCTTGCCGGGGCCATCGCTATGATGAGCCCAGGCCACATTCGGCGGCGGCTGCTAGGCATCAGTTCTTTCAGCGATGTACTGTGGTTGATGAGACTTGGCTTTAGCGGCTGATGCCTGCCCACTGGTAAAACTGGGTGATTGTTCCCGTTGCCGTAAGGGTCGGGTCCAGCAGTTCAGCGAATAGGGGCGCAATTTGCTCGGGCGTGGGCAGAATTGCCGGGTCTTCGCCCGGAACTGCTTTTGCCCGCATCATTGTGCGAATGGGGCCTGGGTCAATCATATTCACCCGCAAGCTCGTGGTGTCGTTTTCTGCAGCATATGTAAGGACCAGCTCTTCCAGTGCCGCTTTGGTTACTGCGTACCCTGCCCAGAAAGGCTTGTGAGCGCCGACAGCACCAGATGTTACGAATATTGCACGCCCTGCATCTGATTTTTGCAGAAGGGGGTCCAACGACCGTATAAGCCGGAAATTGCTGGTAAGGTTGATATCCAGAATCTCGGTCCAGTCTTTAGGGCCCATATGGCCAATAGGCGTCATTGGGCCAAGGATCGCTGCGTTAGCCACTAGCGCATCAAGCTTGCCCCAACGCTCAAAGATTGCTGCACCCAACCGGTCAATTGCCTCCCCGTCGCGGATATCCATCGGCGTGATGGTGCAGTTTTGACCTAGCGCTTTGATCTCATCGTCAAGTTCTTCGAGCGCACCCTGTGACCGGTTGCGCGCAATTGCAATAATATCAGCGCCCTGTTTGGCAAGCTCAAGCGCCACTGCACGGCCAATACCGCGCGATGCCCCTGTTACTAGAGCTAAACGGCCTTCAAGTTTTTTAGTCATATTAGGATCCTGATGAAGCGATGGTATCAAGCTGGGCATCACCTTTTCCCTGATCGTTTTGATCGGTCAGGAAGGTTGGGTAATCGCCCGTGAAGCAGGCATCGCAGAAGGCCGGGCATTTGTTGTCGCGGCCTTTGGGTTGGTTCACGGCACGGTAGAGGCCGTCAATTGACAGGAAAGAGAGAGAATCTGCACCGATATGTTGGCGCATTTCTTCCACATTCATTTGGGCTGCGAGCAGTTTGCTACGCTCAGGCGTATCTACGCCGTAGAAACAACTGTGTGCGGTTGGCGGTGACGCAATGCGCATATGCACTTCGGTCGCTCCGGCTTCCCGCATCATATTCACGATCTTAAGCGAGGTAGTGCCGCGGACGATGCTGTCATCCACCAGTACAATGCGCTTGCCCTTTATGTGCCAGTGATTAGCGTTAAGTTTTAGTTTCACACCAAGGTGTCGGATTTGATCGTTCGGCTCAATGAAAGTACGGCCAACATAGTGGTTGCGGATAATGCCCAGTTCAAACGGAATGCCACACTCTTGGGCATAACCAAGGGCTGCAGGTGTACCCGAGTCTGGCACTGGGATAATGAAATCTGCGTCAACGCCATTTTCACGGGCTAGTTCAGCGCCGATGCGCTTGCGGACTTCATAGATACTCATCTCGTCCATATAGCTGTCAGGGCGGGCGAAATAGACATGTTCAAAAATGCAGGGACGAGGATTTTCTTTGGGGAAGGGTTTGTGGCTTTTAATGCCGTCTTCAGTAATTACAACCATTTCGCCGGCTTCTATGCTGCGTACATATTTGGCACCAATGATATCGAGCGCGCATGTTTCAGAGCAAAGGATATAGGCGTCGTCCAGCTTGCCTAGCACCAGCGGCCGTACACCAAGGGGGTCGCGAACGCCGATCAGGCCTTCTTTGGTGAGCGCTACAAGCGAATAAGCGCCTTCGATTTGGCGCAGGGCATCAATGAAACGGTCAATGAGAGTGCGGAAGCGGCTTGTGGCGACCAGGTGAATAATCGATTCGCTGTCTGATGTGGACTGGAAGATTGAGCCGCGCTGCACCAGTGATGTTCTGAGATGTGCCGCGTTGGTAACATTGCCGTTGTGGGCAACAGCAAAGCCGCCAGAGGACAGCTCTGCAAACAAGGGCTGGCAATTTCTGAGCCCTGTATCGCCGGTCGTGGAGTAGCGCGTGTGGCCGATGGCCGCGTTGCCCGGCAGGCTGTCGATCACTTCCTTGCTGGTGAAATTATCAGCGACATGCCCAAGCACGCGTTTGGAATGAAATGTTTCGCCGTCAAAAGCAGTTATGCCAGCAGCCTCTTGGCCGCGGTGCTGAAGGGCATGAAGGCCCAGCGTACAGTGTGCGGTGGCATCCGGTGTTCCGTAAATGCCAAAGACACCGCATTCTTCATGCAGTTTGTCATCATCAAACGGGTTGGTGGAGAGAGGGAGCAGATTGGCCATATACTAAAGTCCTACAGTTGCTATCGTCGTCCGTGGGCGAGCCCGATGCCGAACCGTATATCCTTAGAAGGCTCCCTTGAAAAGCGGCAATTTCAGTTTCTGCTGATATTGCTATTTATTCCGTTTCTTTTTCTCTTCTTCGATCTTTTCCTTGACCAATTGGTCAAGTTTTCCGCGGTTTTCCTCAATATATTTGGCGGCTTGCTCTTCAAGCTTCTCTTCTATGAACTGACTTGGTACTGCGTCAGCGGCCTTTTGAAGGTAGTCACGGCCCACATCAGTGGGGTCCCGGCCAAAGGCCTGGGCGGCGTATCCTTCCAGCATCTCTGCGCCCCAAGCCACAAGTGGTTTGGTTTTAGCGTTATCAACCCAGTCGACTTCTTTGCCTGGGAATATCTTGGTGAAACCGAAATAGAGAAGCGACACAATAACCATGCCACGTAACAAGCCAAACAGGGCGCCCATTGAACGATCCAGAAAGCCAATCGGGCCGTTCTTGATCATGCCGCCAACCAGCGATGCTACTTGTTTCAACACCAGCAGTGTCACAAAGAAAAGCAGAACGATGGTGATGATGTTTGCAAGCTCTGGCGGTGTAATCAGTTGCTGCCCATAAGGTTCAACGAATACAAACCCAAAGGTTACGGCGGCAAAAGCGCCGATCCACGCGCCGAGACTGAGAGCAACAGTGGCAAACCCTTTTGTGAAAGCAAATAAAGTAGATAGGCCAACAAGAACCAGGACGCCTATGTCAAAGGCTGTAAGGTCTGAAAGTTCCATAACGTAAATTCCTCGTAAAAAGCAACTGTACTTGGCCGTCTGTACTGCCTTCGGTCTTCTACTCTACACCATATGTCTTATTCTACACCATCTGGAAAGAAATGTGAGACCAGATCAGTAACGCGTTCCAGTGTATGTAATTGCATAGCTTGTTGGTCGGTCTTTTTACCCTTGGGCATCATCGCCTTTGAAAAGCCGAGTTTTGACGATTCCTTAAGGCGTGCATCAGTTTGTGAGACACTGCGGAAATCACCCGATAAGCTGATTTCGCCAAATACGACGGTTTCTTCCGGGAGCGGTATTTGCGAAAGGCTTGAGATAAGTGCAGCTGCCACTGCTGCATCTGCTGCGGGCTCCGAGATCTTCAAACCGCCCGCAACATTCAAATATACATCGCAGCCTGCAAGGCCAAGGCCGGCGCGGGCATCAAGAACCGCAAGCACCATTGCAAGCCTGCCGCTATCCCAGCCAACGACCGCCCGGCGCGGGTTTGCTGCGCTTGAGCGGGCGACAAGCGCCTGAATTTCAACAAGAACGGGCCGAGAGCCTTCAATGCCTGCAAAAACGGCGGAGCCAGGCTCGCGGGCGTTGTGGTCTGCAAGGAACAGAGCGGACGGGTTTGTAACCTGACTAAGACCCGTGCCTGTCATTTCAAACACGCCGATTTCGTCGGTGCCGCCGTAGCGGTTTTTAACGGCGCGCAGGATGCGGAACTGGTGGCCACGGTCGCCTTCAAAATAGACAACCGTATCGACCATATGCTCAAGCACACGCGGCCCTGCGATTTGCCCGTCCTTGGTGACGTGGCCTACGAGAATAACAATAGTGCCTTTGCGTTTAGCAAAACTGATAAGCTCGTGCGCACAGACGCGAACTTGGCTCACCGTGCCGGGCGCGCTTTCAACATGGTCAGCATACATCGTCTGGATACTATCAATCACGACAACGGCTGGCGGTGTGCCATCATCAAGCGTGGTCAGTATGTTGCGTAGGCTGGTTTCACAGCCGAGTTTCAGCGGTGCATCCGTCAGGCCAAGCCTTTTTGCGCGCATCTGCACCTGCGCTGTTGCTTCCTCACCTGAAATGTAGACGCAGTCATGACCCTTGAGTGATAATTCTCCCATTGCCTGCAGGAGCAGGGTGGATTTACCGATGCCTGGATCACCACCAATAAGAATGGCGCTGCCAGCTACAAGGCCGCCACCAAGCGCACGGTCAAGTTCATCGATACCAGTCATTAATCGGGGTTGGTGCTTTATGGGCTCGTTGAGTGAAACAAGCGAGACACTGCGGCCTTTTTTACCGCTCAGGCCTTTTGGTGCGCCAGAAACCGCAGCTTTTTCCTCTTTAATATTGTTCCAGCTGCCGCAATCATCGCATTTTCCCTGCCAGCGGCGATAGCTTGCACCGCAGTCGCCGCACACATATGATGTTTTTTCTTTAGCCATTAGGTTTTCAGCAAGTCCATTTGAATGGGACCGTGAGCGCTGCCGTGAATGAACTGCTCAACATAATCATTGCCGGACCTGTCAATGTCAGCTTTATCGCCTTCCCAGATGATCTTGCCGTGATAAAGCATAGCTATGCGGTCCGCGATTTTCCGCGCGCTGGCCATGTCATGGGTGATGGTTAATGTCGTTGCGCCGAGGTCTTGCACACATTCAACAATCAAGTCATTGATTACGTCAGCCATAATGGGGTCTAGCCCCGTGGTTGGTTCGTCAAAGAATATGATTTCAGGCTCAGAGGCGATTGCGCGGGCAAGCCCTACACGTTTCTGCATGCCGCCAGAAAGCTCAGAAGGGGATAGCTCGCCAACATCAGGAGAAAGCCCAACGCGCCTGAGTTTTTCGATCGCGATTTCTTTTGCGTCCGCTTTCTTGAGACCCAAACCCTGTATCAAGCCAAAGGCGACATTTTCCCACACGGGGATACTGTCAAACAGTGCTGCGCCCTGAAAGAGCATGCCAATTTTCTTGAGAACGCGCTTGCGGTTCCCAATACCAATTTTAGTTATATCTTCGCCGCAGACGAGGATAGAGCCGCTATCTGGGCGTAAAAGTCCGAGTACGCATTTCAGTGTAACAGATTTCCCAGAACCAGAACCGCCAATGATAACAAGTGATTGGCCTTTCTCGACAGAAAGATTCACGCCAGATAATACCGTTTTATGATCAAAACTTTTGCTGATGTTCTGAATATCAATCATAGGGCTCGTCATCCGTTTACTCCCCCAAATACGATCACAGTGATGATCAGATTGGTAATGAGTATCGCAATGAAAGCTGACACAACGGCATTGGTGGTTGCCTTACCAACACCTTGCGCGCCGCCGCTGCTGTAATAGCCGTGGTAACTGCCCATTAGCGCGATGAAGAAGCCGAACACTCCAGCTTTTACCATGCTGGAATACACATCCACAGCCTGAAGGAAATCAATGGTTACTTGAATGTAGGACCCGGCATTCAGGCCAAGGCGCTCAGTACCAATCAGGAATCCGCCAAAGACACCGAGTACATTGGCAACAAGAACCAGCAAGGGCAGGGTGACAACCGCTGCGAACACGCGCGGCACGATCAGGTATTTGAAAGGGTCGGTGGAAAGCGTCACCAGCGCGTCAATCTGCTCGGTGACGCGCATAGTCCCAAGTTCAGCGGCCATGGCGCTTGAAACGCGGCCCGCAACCATAAGGCCGCCAAGGACGGGCCCAAGCTCGCGAACAATTGCTATTACGACCACACCCGGCACAACGCTTTCCGCGTTAAAGCGACTGCCGCCGGTAAAAATTTGCTGGGCAAGGGCGGCGCCCGTGAAAAGGGCTGTCATACCAACGACAGGCAGGCTGTTATAGCCAATCAGCCACATTTGTTGGCCGATCAGCCGCCAGTAAATAGGCGGACGCACTGAATGGCTAAGGACATGAAAGGCAAAACTCGACAACTTGCCAAGTTCTGCGAGTGCACTTAAAATAATACGGCCAATAATGGCTAAAGGGTTTTTCACACGGTCGCCTGTTTGTTTCCGGTCTGTTCTTATAGTCTAGTCACACTGACTAGTGCTTCTTGTCAATAAGAAACATGGCGATTTATTGACCGCTGAAGTTAGTCGCTCTTTTTTGAATGAAAGCTGTTACGCCCTCGACACAGTCTGACGTTTGGCTGGCCATGCGCTGCGTCAATGCTTCAGCCTGTAACTGAGCAGGAAAGCCGTTGTCTGCGCTTGACGCAATAAGCTTTCGGATGCCGCTTAATGCTTTGGTCGGGCCATTAGCCAATTTTGTGGCTAGGGCAGTTGCTGTTTCCATAAGGTCAGCATCTGGTGTGACTTTATAGATCATGCCCCAATCAAGCGCGGTTTCTGCTGGAATTTTTTCGCCGAGCATCATCATTGCTCGAGCCCGAGCATTGCCAACAAGGCGCGGCAATACGTATGTGCTACCGGCGTCAGGTACCAAGCCAATGTTTATAAAGGCTTGTAGGAAATAGGCTGACTTTGAAGCCACAACAATATCAGCGGCTAAGGCTAGGCTCATGCCTGCGCCTGCCGCAACACCGTTGACGGCGGAAACGACTGGCATTTCCAGCGCTGCCAATTCAAGGATCAGCGGGTGGTATGTGTCCATGAGGTTGGCACCAGAATCGGCGTCACCGCCAACGTTGCCTTCAGCTAAGTCGGCCCCAGAACAAAAAGCACGTCCTTCACCCGTGAGGAGCAAACCGCGGACGCCGCTTGCTGGTTTTCCGATTTGGCGAACGGCTTTTAAAAGCTCGGCTTTTAAGCCCGCGCTCAGCGCATTCAACCGGTCAGGCCGATTAAGGGTAATCGTGGCGAGACCGCCAGAGATATCAAGTTTTAGAGTTTCATAGTCTGCCATTGTCATTCCCAATTTAGCTTTTGTGGCTCAATCGAGCCTAGTGTGGCCCAATCTGTTTTTGCCCATAAGGCGCTCGCCCCTAAGGGCAAGCGTCGTAGCATATTAGAATTGACTTAGTGCCGGTGAGCGACACGGCAAGGTAACTTGCCGTTGCTATTTCTGCGGCTTAATTCCCTGCTTCAGGAATTCGGGCATATGGGGGCCCATACCAACGAACGGTGCTTTAGGCATATCGTCCGGGGCAAATTTGGGTGCGCCGCCTCTGCGACTGCGATCATTTGATCTGCCGCGGTCATTTGAACGGCCGCGATCATTTGAACGGTCATTATCGCGTGATCGGCCACCACGGTCATTTCTGCCGCTATCGCGTGAACGGCTGCGGGACTGTTGAGGCTCGCGCTCTTCGGTCTTTTCAGCAGAAACCGGCGCGTCATTTTTGTCCGCGCGAGCATCTTTTGGCTTGTCCGCATGATCGTCTTTTGGTGCTTCTTTATCTTGCCTTTTCGCCCGTTTCTCAGGCTTAAGGTCAAGATTGTCGATCCGCTTGAGCGTGCCTTTGGTTAGTTTGGCAATAGCATCCAGCAACCGGGTGTCGATCTTCGACTTGGTCGTGATGGTAATTGCTTTGCCTTTACGTCCTGCGCGGCCAGTGCGGCCAATACGGTGGACATAATCTTCTGCGTGGCCCGGTACATCAAAGTTGAAAACATGGCTGACGTCGGGCACATCAAGGCCGCGAGCGGCAACGTCTGAGGCGCAAAGAAGCTGAATTTCATTTTCCTTGAACTGACGAAGCACTTCCATGCGTTCTAGCTGTTCCATGTCGCCGTGCAATTGCCCAACGCTAAATTCGTGGCGCTTAAGGGAGAGATAAACCTCTTTTACGTCGCGTTTGCGATTACAGAAAATGATCGCGTTTTTGATTGGTTCTTCACGCAGCATCTGGCGGAGGGCCTTACGCTTATCTCGTGGGCCAACTTCAATCAGGAACTGCTCAATGTTTTCGCCAGTAGAAGCAGCACGCGCTACTTCGATTTTGCGCGGGTCATCTAAGAACTGTTTGGTTAATCGCTGAATGGCTGGCGGCATTGTGGCAGAGAAGAAAAGTGTTTGGTGATTTCTAGTGATGCGTTCGCAAATTTTCTCGACATCAGGGATGAAGCCCATGTCGAGCATGCGGTCGGCTTCGTCTACCACCAGGATTTCAATGCCTGTGAGCAACAGCTTGCCACGACCAAAATGGTCAAGCAGCCGGCCCGGTGTTGCGATAAGCACGTCAACGCCCTGATCAAGTTTCTTTTCCTGATCGTTGAAGTTGACGCCGCCAATAAGAAGCGCCATCGTTAATTTGTGGTATTTGCCGTATTTTTCGAAGCTTTCAGCTACCTGCGCTGCAAGCTCGCGCGTTGGCTCCAAAATAAGGGAGCGCGGCATCCTGGCGCGGGTGCGTCCTTCTGACAGGATATCAATCATCGGCAGCGTAAAGCCCGCTGTTTTACCTGTACCAGTCTGGGCGATGCCGAGAATGTCACGGCCCATCAGTGTTTGAGGGATAGCTTGCTTTTGTATTGGAGTGGGCTCTGTATAGCCCGCTTCTTTTACGGCAGCTAACGTAGGCTCACTAAGTCCAAGGAGCTCAAAACTCATGCAATAATACCAATCTGTCTATACGCGTTTGCGCGGCAGAATAGGTTCCCACCTTCGAAAGTCAATGATGGAAACCATTTTTTGCCGCTCTTAGGGGCACTTATAGGCGATTAACGATCGTCTGTGTGTAAAAAGTGAAGAGAATACAGGTGCGGGAGAGCCTTAAGCGCGTATTGAGTCCGATTCGTGGTCTATTCTAGTGCGTTGTTTGCGGTGCAGCGCTTGAAACTACACATGTGAGGGGGTTTGCGGCGGAGCAGCGGAAATAAAAAAATCCGCCTAGGCTCGATGTGGCGTCCCGTAGGACACCACTATCACAGGAATCATGTATACGTTGGCCGCCGCATCCTGTGCCGCCGTATACAGTGCTATTGGGCTACAGATCTAGCTGTTCGATTTCGGAGGCGTTGCTTTTGATGAACTCAAAACGCTTTTCCGGCTTCTTTCCCATAAGATCATCAACCAGTTGATTAACGTCTGCCCTCTCCGCGTATTCAGTTGGTAGTGTTACGCGTATGAGCGTTCTGTTTTTGCGTAGCATCGTTGTTTCTTTAAGCTGCTTGGCAGGCATCTCGCCGAGGCCTTTAAATCGGCTGATCTCAACTTTGCCTTTGCCTGCGAACTCTTTTGCCATCAATTCGTCTTTATGATCGTCGTCGCGGGCGTAAAAAACAGTACCGCCTTTAGCGAGCCGGTAAAGCGGAGGTTGCGCCAGATAAAGCCTACCATGACGCACAAGCTGAGGCATTTCCTGGAAGAAGAAGGTCATCAGAAGGGTCGCAATATGCGCCCCGTCGACATCCGCATCGGTCATGATGATGATTTTTTCGTAGCGCAGGCTTTCTTCTTGGTAATGCTCCCGTACACCGCAACCCAGAGCAAGTGTCAGGTCTTTGATCTCCTGGTTAGCGCCAATTTTTTCACGGGTTGCTGAGGCGACATTGAGGATTTTACCGCGGATTGGAAGGATTGCCTGTGTTTTGCGGTCGCGCGCCTGCTTGGCAGAGCCGCCCGCACTGTCCCCTTCCACAATATAGATTTCTGTGCCTACAGGGCTCCCACTTGAGCAATCCGTTAGCTTGCCCGGCAGGCGCAGCTTACGTTTGCCGACTGCCGTGGCGCGCTTGACCTCTTTTTCCTGCTTGCGGCGCAGGCGGTCTTCCTGGCGCTCAAGCGCCCAGGTTAACAAACCTGTCGCCCGGTCTGGGTAATCTGCCAGCCAGTGATCAAAGGCATCGCGGAGCGCGTTCTCCGTAAGCTTGTGGGCGTCTGCTGTCGAAAGTTTTTCTTTAGTCTGACCTTGGAATTGCGGATCTTTGATGAATACCGAAAGCATCACACAGGAAGAACCACACATATCATCGAGCGTTAACTGGCCGGCTTTCTTATTATTGGTCAGCTCTCCGTAGGCCTTTATGGCCTTTAGGAGTGCGCTACGCATGCCGTTTTCGTGTGTGCCGCCCTGCGACGTTGGGATGGTGTTACAGTAACTATTGCAGAAACCGTCGCCAAATTCAGGCCAATGGATCGCCCATTCGATTCGGCCTTGCTCGTTTGGCAGGCTCGTAAACCCAGCAAAAGGCTCTTCAGAAACGCAGCTGCGTTGTTTCAGGGTTTCTTTAAGATAATCTTCAAGCCCACCAGGGAAATGTAGGGTTTTCTCAGTGGGGGTTTTGTCGCCATCAGTAATAAGCTCCGGCACGCAATCAAAACGTATTTCTACGCCGCGAAACAGGTAGGCCTTAGAGCGCGCCATACGGTACACTCTTGCTGGCCGGAGCTGAAGTTTGTCCCCGAAAATCTCAGTGTCCCGCAGGAAGGTGATTTTGGTGCCGCGCCGATTTTGAACAGGGCCCAGATCCTCAAGCGGGGTAGTTGCCAATCCACGAGAATAAGTTTGCCGCCAAAGGTTTCTATCTCTGGCAACCTCGATCTCTACATGAGAGCTCAGAGCGTTCACCACGGAAATGCCAACACCGTGCAGCCCACCAGAAGTGGCGTAGGCATCTGAATTGAATTTGCCGCCGGAATGCAGCGTAGTCAGGATAACTTCTAAAGCCGATTTCTCGGGAAACTTCGGATGGGGGTCCACCGGAATACCGCGGCCGTTATCTGAAATGCTGATTGAGCCGTCTGCGTGCATGGAGACGGTTATCCTGCTGGCGTGTCCTGCAACGGCTTCGTCCATGGAATTGTCGAGAACTTCAGCAACAAGATGATGTAGGGCACTTTCGTCTGTGCCCCCAATATACATGCCCGGACGCATGCGGACCGGTTCAAGGCCTTCAAGGACTTCAATATCTTTGGCGGAATAGTCGGTTTTTGTTTGCTGAACTTCGAACAGATCACTCATGTATATACTCTTCAAATGGATTACATACTAGGGCGTAGCCTAGCTGCGGCCCTGCGTCAACAATGTCAATATGTGGTAATTTATAACAGATTTCCCAATACATATAGTATGGTGGAGCCGCTGGGGCTTGGCTTTTAGTGGTGCGTACACTATATGTTAAGAGGTGAGCCTTACGCTATAAGTCAGTATGTACGTGAGTCAGTAAGAGAAAGAGAAGTAACATGAGTAGTTTACATCCCGTGAGTCTCCTTAAGAAATTTCTTTCTCCTGGTGCGAAACCCAGTGTTATTGATAAAGTTACGGTAGGTGACCGGTTTGAACTGGATGCTCCGAGCGTTTCATTTTGGATTGTTGAGCGTATCAGTGATGTGCGGATGAGCAGCTCACCGCTAGTGAGTTTATCACGCGAAGGCCATCCAGAAATTACAAAAACAGTTTCGCTTTCCGCGTTCGAGCATGACGGCGATTACCGCATAGTGCTTCAATAACATCCTTGAATGCCACACGCGCAACGCGCCGTGCGAAAATTACAGCGCAACTGGTGTTTATTAATCAAACAGCTTGTCGATATCTTCTTGTGATTGAACGTCTTCAGGCTCAGCAGGTTCTTCGACTTGGTTTTCCCCAATGCTGAAGTCATCGCCAATTTGGCCGTGGATCACCTGATTCAATTTCATCAATAACTCATGAATGATTTGAACACGTTGCCGTACCAGTTCGCGGGCTGCAGGCGAAAATCCGCGCTCTGCGACATTTAGATGAACAAGGCCTGCAAGCGTGGTGAGGATTGTGGTGTTCATGCTTTCACAAACCTGATTAAAGGCATTTCTGATACCGTCAGGTGCCAGATTGAAAGCTCGCACGGCAAGATCTTTGGCTTGGAAGCCGCTATCCAAAAAATGTTGATTATAGGTTTTGGGCGCCCATTCGCTGGCGTCTTCAATCAGCTCTGGCATGTCTGGGATCATTTCAAGCAACATAACGATCTCATTGAAGTGATTGAGATAATCAGTCGCCAGAAAAGTTTCAGGATTGATGTTTGCGCCAACGAGTTTGGGCTGAATTTCGATCTGTTCGCTGGTATAAGTAATATGCATCAAATCGTAGCCTTAAAGCACCAAATAAAACACTGAACCCCCCGCTGTATTTCTGCAGCTTATATTTTACCCGTTGTTAAAAAGTAAACATATAATAACATTATTTTTTGGATCGTGGTCTTTAGAGTGAAGAACGGCCTCTCCGTGAAGAAAGGCCGCTATTTTTTCTGACCAATCGAAAAAGGCTTAAGAGCTGTAATACATCGCGAATTCTACAGGGTGCGGTGTCATATCCAGGCGGGTCACGTCTTCCATTTTCAGTTCGATGTATGCATCGATCTGGTCGTCTGAGAACACTTCACCTTGTTTCAGGAATTCGCGGTCAGCGCTCAGCGCATCAAGAGCTTCTTTAAGGGACCCGGCAACTGTCGGAACGCCAGCAAGTTCTTGAGGAGGCAAGGCGTACAGATCTTTGTCCATTGCTTCACCGGGGTGGATTTTGTTTTTAATGCCGTCGAGACCGGCCATTAGCATAGCAGCAAAGGCAAAGTACGGGTTTGCAGTTGCGTCAGGGAAACGGATTTCAACACGCTTGGCTTTAGGGCTGGTGCCGTAAGGAATGCGGCATGATGCTGATCTGTTGCGTGCAGAGTAGGCAAGCAGTACAGGCGCTTCAAAGCCTGGAACAAGGCGCTTATAGCTGTTTGTAGACGGGTTTGTGAAAGCGTTCAGGGCTTTAGCATGTTTAATTATGCCGCCGATGTAATACAGAGCTGTCTCTGATAGATCAGCATAACTGCCGCCAGCAAATGTTGGCACTCCGTCTTTCCATATTGACTGGTGGACATGCATGCCAGAGCCGTTGTCGTCTGCGATGGGTTTAGGCATGAAAGTAGCTGTTTTACCGTAGGTGTGAGCCACTTGCTGCGTGACGTATTTATAAACCTGAACATTATCAGCTGTTGTAACAAGTGTGTCGTACATCATGCCAAGCTCATGCTGGGACGGAGCAACTTCATGATGGTGCTTGTCCATCTTGAGGCCCATTTCCTTCATGATCTTCACCATTTCGCCGCGTAGGTCGACACAGCTGTCTACCGGAGCAACAGGGAAGTAGCCGCCTTTTACACTTGGACGGTGGCCATAATTGCCTTCATCGTATGACTTAGCACTATTGTACGGGCCTTCAATGTCGTCGATCTCGTACATTGCGCCTTTATAATCCGATTTGAATTTAACATCGTCAAAGACGAAGAATTCAGGCTCGGGGCCAAAATAGGCCGTATCGCCCACGCCGGTGAACTTAAGGTATTCCTCAGCGCGTTTTGCAGTGGAGCGCGGGTCGCGGTTGTAGCCTTGGCCCGTTGAGGGCTCAACAATGTCGCAGAAAAGAACAATTGTGACATCTGCGGTAAATGGGTCAAGCGTTACAGAGCTGAGATCAGGCTGCAAAATCATGTCAGATTCGTTAATTGCTTTCCAGCCCGCAATGGACGAGCCATCAAACATCACGCCTTCTGTCAACATGTCTTCATCCATAACATCAGCTGTCATGGTTAAGTGCTGCCATTTCCCTTTTGGGTCAGTGAAGCGTAAATCAACCCATTCGGCATTGGTTTCTGACACCAATGCGAGAAAATCATCAATGCTGAGGTTTGTATATTTGGACATAGCCACGTTCCCTTAATTAACTAAATATAATTTTGACCAGTAAATGGCCGAATCGAATTCAAGTTTTATACCCGTGCATAGTGACAGGCCTGATTTGACGAGGATTAGACCGCGTCGGGGCCGGTTTCGCCGGTTCTGATGCGGATAGCTTCCTCGATTGTGCTTACAAAAATCTTACCATCACCGATTCTACCCGTATGCGCGGCATTTTTGATGGCTTCTACGGCGCGCTCGGCCTGGCTGGCCTCAACAACGACTTCCACTTTCACTTTAGGAACAAAATCAACAACATATTCAGCACCCCGGTATAGTTCCGTATGGCCTTTTTGTCGTCCAAAGCCTTTGGCTTCGGTCACTGTAATGCCGGAAATTCCAACGTCGTGCAGTGCTTCCTTAACTTCATCCAATTTGAATGGCTTAATAATGGCTTCAATTTTTTTCATAACAAGTCTCGATCTTTGTTAACCGCCAACCACTGTAAAAAGGATTGCAGGCTTGCCCCTTGCTGCGCAACCCTTTGGCTGCAGCTATATGCCCGTACGATTAGCACGGACCATGCCAATAAACTAAACTATGCTAAAACAGATGCTTAGGATAAATACGTTGAGATGGAGCGGAATGGCCTTCGGGCTGGCTTTGGCAAGCGTGGCATCAGCCGATCCGGTGGCAGGCACCTGGAAAACTGCGCCTGGTGACACCGGCGGCTACTTGCATGTCACCATTGCGCCCTGTGGCAGTGACATTTGCGGTACGATCAAGGCAGCTTATGACAAAGACAATGCTGTGCAGGCTGGCTATGAGCATCTGGGTAAGAAGATGCTGTGGAATATGACGGCGGATGGCGACGGCTTTTACAGCGGTGGTAAAATATGGGCACCGGATACTGACAAGACCTACAAATCCAAAATGGTGCTAAGCGACGGCAAGCTCGAGGTCAAAGGATGTGTGGCCGGTGGGTTGGTTTGCCGGGGGCAGGGCTGGACACGTATAAACTAGGGCGGGAAACGTTCCGGTTGACGCTCCCGAATATGCTTGCTGACACGTGTGTTGATCGGGTCGTTTGTACTGTCGGATATGGTGCCGGGTCTCGCCGATAAGAAATTTCTGGAATTGTCGAAATAATGCGCATTTTGCCATTGCGCT
>NVTU01000031.1 GCA_002401685.1 Kordiimonadales bacterium | reverse complement strand
TAATCATCCTGATCGGTAATTTTGGTAACGCCGTCAATTGAACATGCCGGTACATTATCACTGCAATCGCAGGCAGCATTCACTGCTAAGCCATAACACCAGGTAGCACCATTGCCAATAAAGCTAACTTGAACTGGGGTATTTCGTTTAATGGCTTCTGTTTTAGCGAAAATAAAATTAGCAAATAAAGCTTCGCCGGCGCCGTTTAGTTTGCGGCGTTCTAAAATTTCAGAAAACGAAGGGACTGCGATCGCGGCTAGAACCCCAATCACAGCTACAGTAACCATCAGTTCTATTAATGTGAATCCAGCACACTTTCGATTATCCATAAACCAACACCTTAACCCTTTATCTTTAGAATTTATTATAAACCTCAATATTCACATATTGATAGATAAACCAACTTTTTTTACGTGGTTTTGAGAGGTCACGCACATTGCTACCGTCTGCGTCCATCACATAAATCTGGGCTTCACCAGACCGGTGGCCGTAAAATACTATCTGGCTTTCATCTGGGGACCAAGACGGGAAAAAATCCGAATCTTCACCGAATGTAAGACGGGTTATGGTGCTAAATTCGCCAAGGTTGTTTGCTTCGGCCAAATCAAGCAGAAACAGCTCGGCCCGTCCGCCCAGTTCCAGCCGAGAAAACAGCACGGCTCTTTTCCCGTCTTTGGTAAAGGAAGGCCAGCCTTCATTAACACCCAGCTGCAGCGCGCGTTTAAGGCCCGTGCCATCCGCTTTGATTGAGAACAGTTGGCTCACATTTTTACCAGATTGCTGCCGCTCCCACGACTGGAAGATGATCAATTTGCTGTCAGCAGTAATGCCTGTAGGCATATGATGGTACGCCCCATCTGCCAACGCCGCGCCAGCGCCCGCAACTGTGCCAAAACAAACTACTAAACACGCTGCCGTGCGCCCAACCAAACCAAATTTCATGATATTCCCCGCTGTTATTTCAGGAATACAGTAACGATATAACATGCAACACATCAACGCAGTTGACCGCACTAGCGGCACGCTTCACCGAAAACTTGAATGCGCCTTTACAGCGTCTGCCCGGTAAATGATGACTACATCATAAGGGGACGTTGCCGCTACAGACTAAAATGATGACGCCAATCCAATGTTGGGATTGATCCGCACAATGCTCGAGCCCATGCCTCCTTTATGCGTTTCACCTAAAGGATAACTTCGGCTGGTGGACGCTTCGTAGCAATTTGTCTAGAAATCAGTAATCTTGGTCCACGTGGCGTGAACAATAACCAAACAGCAAAGGGAACATTCATGGGAAAATGGCAAACCTGGAAATGTGGGCTGCTCTGTATTTCACTAATGGCATCCAGCAACATGGTCTCAGCTGCAGATGAAACCGAAGCTTGGATTCCAAAACATGTCGGCAAACTGTTTTTTGCTGTGGCTGCCTCCGATTTTGACAAATCAGTAAACTGGTACAAAACCGCGTTTGGCCTCAAGGAATTAGACCGATCACGAGCCTCCGATGATAGGTGGCAGATGGCAAACTTGTCCGGGCCCGGGCTTTTTGTTGAGGTAATCCGCGACGCCCGTAATGTTAAAGTCGAGCGAGCGCAGACTTTTTTAAAAGTTGGATACTATATCGACGATATTGAAGGCGTTGCAAACCGAATTGAGGCTGCGACAGGCACACGGCCGCGCATCCTTACAATGAAAAGCCACGGCATCAAGCTGCTACAAATTCGCGATCCAGACGGTAATATCATCCAGCTCCATTCCGATCTGGATTAATGTGAGCGAGGGCTTGCCGTTTAAGAACTAAGTGCCTTTGCAACGCGCGCCATGAATTTGTCAGATGCGGCGAGCTGGCTTAGCTGGATAAACTCGTTGGGTTTATGAGCCTCAGCAATATCCCCGGGGCCGCAAACGACGGCGGGGAAGTCTATGCTTTGGAAATGGCCACCTTCGGTGCCGAAAGCGACCACACAGGTATGGTTCTTCTCCGCCAGCGCCAACGCCAATGTTTCAGCGTCTGAGCCAGGCTCAGCGACCAGTGGCGGCAGATAGGCCCATACGGTGTTCTCAGCCCGGCATCCGGGATGTAAGGCCTCTAGGCGCGGATTAAGCACCCCTTCAAGGTAAGTGTTATATTCTTTTAGGATGCCGTCGGTATCCGTGCCGGGCACAGACCGGAACTCCCAATCAAACTCACAGGTGTTGGGAATAATATTAAACGCACTACCGCCTTTGATCGGCCCTATATTGAAGGAGGTGTACGGCGGGTCAAACAACGGGTCCTGCGCGCCCTCTTCCCGCACTTTGTCGCGCAGTTTGCCTAAGAAGGTGATCAGCTCCGCCGCCACTTCCACAGCATTCACGCCGTCATCAGGCCTGCTGGAATGCGCCTCGCGCCCAATGATGCGGGTGCCGGACACTGTCTGGCCCTTATGCGCGCTTGCCACTGTCATGTTCGTGGGTTCGCCCACAATCACCAACCGAGGCGGCGCAACATGCTTTTTCAGCAAAGGCAGCATCGTCTGCACACCAAGGCAACCAACTTCTTCATCGTAGGAGAAAGCCATGTGCACAGGCTTTTTGAGGTTCACCGCTAAAAACTGGGGCACATGCGCAAGCGCGGAGGCAATGAAGCCCTTCATATCCGCCGTACCGCGCCCGTAAAGCTTGCCGTCCAGCTCAGTCATCGTGAAGGGATCAGTTGCCCAATCCTGCCCGTCTACCGGCACCACGTCCGTATGGCCTGACAGCACCACGCCGCCCGGCACATTTGGGCCAATGGTCGCAAACATATTGGCTTTACTACCGTCTTCGTTTTTCACCAAAGTCGATTTGATACCGAAACCCGCCAGATAGCTTTCGACAAAATGGATCAGCTCCATATTCGAATTACGGCTGGTGGTATCAAAAGCAACCAGTTTGCCCAGCAGCTCTACGGTATTGGGCAGGTTGCTCACTTAGTCAAACTCAAGGATCACTGCGTCGACCATAAGGCTATCGCCTGCTGCGGCGCTTACCGATTTGATGGTGCCGTCTTTTTCAGCGCGCAGGATGTTTTCCATCTTCATGGCTTCTACAACTGCCAGCGCCTGCCCGGCCTTCACTTCGTCACCTTCGGAGACAGAGACTGAAACAATCAGCCCCGGCATTGGGCATAGCAGGAAGTTGGAAGTATCTGGCGCGACTTTTTCAGGCATCATTGCCCGCAGTCGCGCCCCGAGCGCGCTTTGCACAAACACGTCTTTCGACACGCCTGCGCAGGTTAGGCGCCAGCCTAGCGCCAGCCTGTCAACTTCCATTGCGTATACAACATCGCCGATCGCAGCGCGGAAAAGCTGTTGCCCTGGCTGCCATGTGCTTTTAACAGAGATGCGTCGGTCACCGATTGCTACTTCTGCACGGTCCTCGTAGGGGTAAATATTGGTCAGGGTTTCATCATCATCGATGCTGACCGTCCATGTTTTGCCCTGAGGAGCCTCAACATCGGTAATACGGCCTTGAATTTGTGATGCACGCGATGTTTCCACCGCATTGATAAACGTGGCTGCAACAACCATTGCTTCCTTCACCGCATCGGTCAGGGCGCCGCCTTGAAAGCCATCCGGATATTCTTCCGCAATGAAATTCGTTGTCATGTCGCCCGCTTGGAACCGTGGGTGCGCCATCAAAGCCGACAGAAACGGGATATTGTGGGCGATACCGCGAATATAGTATTCGTCGAGTGCCTTTTGCTGCGCCGCAATAGCCTCTGCCCGTGTCGCGCCCGTGGTTACCAGCTTGGCAATCATCGGATCATAAAACATCGAGATCTCAGAGCCTTCGTAAACGCCTGTATCCACACGGACTGTATCGCTGACTTCTGGGATTTGGTAGTGGGTTAACCGGCCAATAGACGGCAAGAACCCACGGAAGGGGTCCTCCGCATAAACCCTTGTTTCCATTGACCACCCGGTGATTTTTACATCTTCCTGTGTCATGGTTAGCGGCTCGCCCGCCGCCACACGCAGCATCTGCTCCACCAAATCGATGCCAGTGATCTGCTCGGTGACAGGGTGCTCCACCTGCAGGCGGGTGTTCATCTCGAGGAAATAGAATTTTTTGTTTTTATCGACGATAAACTCAACCGTACCAGCGCTGTGATAACCCACGGCCTTCGACAACGCTACAGACTGCGCGCCCATTGCGGCCCGTGTTGCTTCGTCAAGGAAAGGCGACGGTGCCTCTTCAACCACCTTCTGGTGGCGGCGCTGAATGGAACATTCACGCTCACCAAGGAAAATAACGTTGCCGTGCTTATCGCCCAACACTTGAATCTCGATATGACGCGGCTCTTCAATGAATTTCTCAATGAATATTCGGTCATCAGCAAAACTGGTGCGGGCTTCATTCTGGGCTGATACATAGCCTTCTCGAGCTTCTGCATCGTTCCACGCAATGCGCATGCCTTTACCGCCACCGCCAGCTGACGCCTTAAGCATCACAGGGTAGCCAACTTCGGCTGATATTTTCGCGGCTTCGTCTGCGTCTGCAATAATGCCCATATGGCCGGGCACCGTTGTGACGCCGGCTTCACCAGCCAGTTTTTTAGACGTAATCTTATCACCCATCGCGTTGATCGCCAGCGGATCAGGGCCAATGAAGGTTAGCCCTGCAGCCTGCACAGCTTCCACAAAGCTCGCGCGCTCAGATAGGAAACCATAGCCAGGATGGATCGCCTCAGCGCCGGTGTCTTTGGCGGCTTGCAGGATTTTTTCCGCTATCAAATAGCTTTCCGCAGCGGCTGCCGGGCCAATGTGAACGGCTTCATCTGCCATTTCCACATGTAGCGCGTCCGCGTCGGCATCCGAATAAACGGCCACTGTCTGAATGCCCATCGCCCGCGCCGTTTGAATGATACGGCAAGCAATTTCGCCCCGGTTCGCAATCAGGATCTTTTTAAACATTAATCAGTAGCCCTCTAATTATTACTTCTTCTTCGTTTTGCGGCGTTTCCACGACAGGAACCACAGCACCCCAACGGCGCCAGCCCCTAACATGAAAAACAGACTTCCGCTTACAGCGCCAAATATAGCAGCGCCTAAGCCAAACCCCACTGCAGTGCCAAGGCCAAAGCCAAAGACACCCACCGAGCGCACTTCCGCGCGCTTAGCTGTACCTGCAATACGGTCTTCTAAATCCTTCGGTAACGGTCTCGCCATCATTTACCCTCTTCTTTTTTACTTTTGGGTTTTCAACATTTTTGGCCGTTATTTAAAGTCTTAGCATTCTAGTGCACTGCCGCGCACCAAAAACCTAGTCTTCACCCCTTAAAGTGGGATGTTGTCGTGCTTTTTCCAAGGGTTCTCGAGATGCTTGTTCGCAAGCTTCTTGAGCCCGGTGATAATACGCCTGCGCGTACTGTGCGGCATGATCACATCATCAATGAAACCGCGTTGTGCCGCCACAAATGGGTTAGCGAACAGGTCTTCGTAATCCTTCGTGCGCTCGGCGATCTTCTCCGGGTCACCAAGTTCCTTACGGTACAGAATTTCAACAGCGCCCTTAGCGCCCATCACTGCGATCTCCGCCTTAGGCCATGCATAGTTCAAATCGCCGCGCAAATGCTTGGACGCCATCACATCATACGCACCGCCGTAAGCCTTGCGGGTGATGATGGTGATCTTCGGCACCGTTGCTTCACCGTATGCAAACAACAGCTTAGCGCCGTGCTTGATAATGCCGCCATACTCCTGCGTAGTACCCGGCAGGAAGCCCGGCACATCAACGAGGGTGATGATCGGAATATTAAAACAATCACAGAAACGCACGAAGCGCGCAGCTTTCTTAGAACTATCAATATCGAGGCAACCAGCAAGAACCATCGGCTGGTTCGCTACAATTCCTACGGTTTTACCGTCCATCCGCGCCATACCAATAATGATATTCGCCGCGTGGTTTGGCTGAATTTCGAAGAAGTCACCCTCGTCTACAGTTTTAGAAATAACCTCATGCATATCGTATGGCTTATTGGGATTATTCGGGATCACAGTATCCAGCGAGTTCGCTAGCCGTGTTGGGCTATCAAAGGTTGGCCGCACGGGCGGGTCTTCGCGGTTATTAAGCGGCAAGAAATCAAAGAAACGGCGCAACTGTGACAGCGCTTCCACGTCATTGGCAAAGGCTTTGTCTGCAACACCAGATTTGGTGGTGTGCGTTGACGCACCGCCTAGCTCTTCCTGTGTAACCACTTCATTTGTAACAGTTTTTACAACATCAGGGCCGGTTACAAACATGTAGCTTGTATTTTCAACCATGAAGATAAAGTCTGTCATCGCCGGGCTGTAAACGGCCCCACCCGCGCACGGGCCCATGATCATAGAAATCTGAGGGATAACGCCAGACGCCAGCACATTCTGCTGGAAGACATCCGCGTACCCACCAAGCGCCGCGACACCTTCCTGAATGCGAGCACCGCCGCTATCATTGATGCCAATCATCGGCGCGCCAACCTTCATCGCCATGTCCATGACTTTAAGAATTTTATCAGCGTGTGTTTTAGAAAGAGACCCGCCAAAAACTGTGAAGTCTTGGCTGTATACGTAAACCAGGCGGCCATTGATTGTGCCAGAGCCTGTTACAACACCGTCACCAGCGATCTTACTATTTTCCATACCAAAATCGGTACAACGGTGCTCAACGAACATATCATATTCTTCGAAGCTACCCTCATCCAACAGCAAATCAATGCGCTCGCGAGCGGTTAACTTACCGCGGGCATGCTGTGTATCAATACGCTTCTGACCACCACCAAGGCGCGCTTCTTCACGCTTATGCTCAAGTCGCTCGAGGATCTCTTTCATATGATGATACGTCCCTTATCCGTTTTTACCGCAGTAACGCTAGGCAATTTGGCCCTCGCGCCTCCCGCTAACGCTCTATTATGATGTTATTATCTGGTCTTGCCCCCGCTTACCAGTGGTTTTGGCGCATAGCAGCTAATCGTCAGCGCGCAAAAGCTCCACATAGCGGCAAACAACGCGCAAATCACTAAGCAGTAGTTCCTGCTGTTCCTCAGCATCCTGCTCGACGCCCCAAGCTTCTTCCTGATGCGTCTGATCAAGAATACTGGCCGTCCAAATATCGTCAAATGGCTTAAAACCGTCCAGATATGCAAGCGCCAGCACTAGCGATCCAAAGCCGCCGGTTAATTCGTGGAGTGCAGTCAGCATAAAAGCGTCGCGCGCTTTCACTTGGGCTGTAAATTTATCAAGTACAGCGGCATCCTGCTTTACGGGCATAATACCGCTGGTGGACTGAAGACCTGCACCGAATGCGCCTTCGGCCCAATCTAGATAGGGCTGCCATATCGTGTTCTGGCGTTCGAAAAGCTCTTTTGGCTCGTCAGCGCGGTAACATAGCAAGTCAGTACCAGCGAAAGCCGCGATTTCTTCTGCCACGCCGTCCATCCGCGCAGCAACCCTGTCAATCGCCGTGCTTGCCAGTTGGGTCAGCGGCATCGTCTTGGTGTCAATTTCGTCCGTTTGCGCGCGCCATTCGCCGGCTACCGCCTCCGCCAAAGCTTTAGTCGGCATAGCAAGTGGTGCTTTCAACGGCGTTTTTACAGGACGATCATCTAGAGCAATGCCGTAGCCCGCGCTCACGGCTTCCACCGTGACTATTTTATAAAATACTTTCATGGAAATCTCTTAGTCGTCCGATTTGGATTGAGCTTCTTCAGCTCGCTTTTGCTGCATCTCACGCGTTACCTTTGCGAGCCTGCGCCGCTCTGAACGGTGTTGCTTACGCTGTGTATTCCGCCGCTTGGTATCGGACCCAGTTTCTGCACCAAAGCCCGCACTATAATGCACGCTTGTCTGATCACCCTTGGGTGCTTTCATAAGCACCGCATCGTACCCTAGCATACGGTTACCCAGTCTCGGGCTGCGGTAACACATGATCAACACCATGGTCGCAATGACAAGAAATATAAGCAGTATGGCAAAAGCAAGCTGGCCACTGCTGGTATCGCTTCTCATGGTTTCAATGACCACATCTTCATAGAGATATACGAGCACAGCTAGAAACATGGTTATGCTGGCTAAGGCCAGGAAAATGCGCCTAGGCCGAGACGCCTCCGCCTCAATCTCATCTCTAATCTCGCTCATATCACGGTTTCCCAATCAAGCGTTCAATCACGGCAGGCACCTCAGCAAAACTGCGGGCTATGTGCTCTGCGCCTGCGCCAGTTAATTCAGTATCGCTGTGATACCCCCAACTTACTCCGAGCGCTCTGCATCCAGCCCGTTTAGCCATTTGCATATCATAGCTCGTATCGCCAATCATGATACTATCTGCAACGTCAGAACCGGCCTCGGTAACGGCAGTATATACCATCGAAGGATCGGGCTTCGAGACATGACTATCTGCCGTCTGCAGTGTCACAAACAAGCCTTCCAAGCCATGATCATCAATAACCCGCTGCAAACCGCGTTTGGAATTACCCGTCGCCACACCCAGCATATAGCCTGCATCATTAAGCGCTAAAAGTGTGTCTTTTGTGCCTGCATAAAGCGGGTCAGGGCCTAGGGAACATTCTGTACGCTGGCGGTAATAAGCCAAACGGAAGTCCTCTGCCATTTTATCGTGAAACTCTTCACTTTCGTCGGGCAACAGCCGCGCCACTGCCTCAAAAGGGCTTAGCCCGACTGATGAGCGCACATCCGCATCCTCAAGCGGCGTAAGGCCAGCGTTCGTAAACGCCTCGCGCATCGCCGCCAGAATAATGTGTTGGCTATCCACCAGTGTGCCGTCACAGTCGAAAATCACAAGTTTCGTTACAGCCATATTTAGCTTTCCTCAGCCAGCAGATCTTCATAATCATTTAGGGTGAAGCCCAGCAAATCAAAGCTAGCCGCCATATGAGGTGAAAGCGGCGCAGTTACAGTAACAAGCCCGCCGTCAGGGTGTGGGAAAGTAAGGAACCGGCTGTGCAAATGCATCTTTTTCGAGATAGTGCCCGATAGGAACGCATCTTTGCCGCCGTATTTTCCGTCGCCAATGATTGGGTTCCCCATTTCGGCACAGTGCAGACGAAGCTGATGCGTACGGCCCGTTAACGGCCTGAGCGCCAACCAGCAGGCGCTGTTGGCAGCGCGTTCAACGACCATATAGTCAGTTGCTGAGAATTTCCCGTCCGGTGTTACCACCATGCGCTCGTTGCCTTTGATTGGCGCTTTATCCATTTTAACCTGAATACGGCCATCCATAGGGCTAGGTACGCCTTTTACCAAAGCAAAGTACCGCTTATCGGTCTCGCGGCTTTTGAATGCCTCCGCAAGCGCCGCCGTTGCGTTCGGTGAACGGCCTAGCAGCAATACGCCAGATGTATCTTTATCAAGCCTGTGCACCAACCGCGGGCGGTAACTGCTTTCAAAGCGCAACGCGTCAAGCATGCCGTCCAAATGCCGAGTTTGCCCTGTGCCGCCCTGTGTCGGCAAGCCTGCAGGTTTATTGATCACCAGCACAGCATCATCTTTATAGAGAACCCAGCTGTGCAGCTCTTTAATCTCGTTCTCGGTCAGACGAACGCTTTTAGGCTTACGCACCGCAGCCGCTGCCGCAGGGTCAATATTAAGCGGTGGGACGCGGATAACTTGCCCTGCGTCRACACGCTCYTTRCCTTTAACGCGYTTGCTGTCGAGGCGAACCTCRCCCTTGCGCATAATCTTCTGCAATTGCCCAAAGCTTAATTCAGGRAAATGYCGCTTGAACCARCGGTCGATSCGAATWCCGTCATCGTCCGTGTGAACTGTTAAATTTTGTACGCCGCTCATAATAYTGTCCTGCCTATCCACATGCCCGCAAACAGGCCACTTAAACCAAGGGCAACGGACCCGGCCATATATAGCACGGCACCCTGCCAATCTCCGCGTTGAATTAACAGAGCAGCTTCCAAAGAGAAAGTAGAAAAAGTTGTAAAACTGCCAAGAAGGCCAACTGTCAAAAATGCACGTGTTTCCTGCGAGCTTTCGAACTTAAGCGCAAACGCGGTTATCAGCACGCCCATCAACACGCTGCCGAGCACATTTACGGCCATAGTTCCGTAAGGAAAACCACCCATTCCCATCATCTTTGCGATGTAACCAGCCACATAGTGGCGCGCGAGCGCCCCGATGGCACCGCCAGCAGCAATAGCAAACAACAATTGCATGAATGACCTTCTCTTTACAGGATGCCGAAAACCCACCCTTCTGTGCGGCGCACCGTAGTTGATAACTGTTCAGGATGCCAGTATTTGCGCTGATGTGCGATACGGTGCAGCCCTGCGGCTGTAACAATCGCATCGCATGCGTGATCATTTAATGCTCCGCCGTCCTTGGCATAGGGACCACTCCCCAGCTGCTGTAGGGTTTTGTTCAAGTCGGCTAGGCAGCGTATTTTGCCGCGGTGCCCGCCCATGGCAGCGAAAGCCGCAGCATATATTTCTACGAGTGTAACCGGCTGTGCAGCAGGCGTATCATACGGCCAAACAGCGATGACCGCGTTATGTGTCAATTCCTCCAGCATACACATCGTAGACAGACCAGACAAACCAACTTGGCTTGGCCCAATCAGGTGGAAAACGCTTTCGCAAGGCCCTGCCCCGCTTGCGGCTGCCCTGTTTTCTGCAACGCGCATTCTTCGGCTATATTTTTTGCCCCTATGGCCGGGTCGCAGATAGTGATCAGAGAATTGATCAACAAAGGCCCCACCGAACAAACCCTGGCCATCGCTGCACACCCTTTTAACTGCTGCCCACAAATCGCGAGCTGTTTCTGGCTTAAATTCTTTGTCCAAATAAGCGGCCTCGTCAACAAAGGGCATGGAAAAGGACGAATCGATACCAACAAGGGCTCGGGTGCGCCCATGAGATCCCGCGCGGCGCGCAATCCAGTCAGCACATTCCGCCCGGCCCCAGTGTTTTCGCCCCGATGGCGGGTCAATCAAATACGGTGCACCATCCCCTTTACTGCAAGCCGCCACGGAGAGGCCAGCATGGCGTATGCCCTTGGCGCCCGACCAATCAATCCCTACAAAATATCTATGATGAACTTCTTGGGTCAATTGTATTTTACCCTACCTTTTATTGTGCTACATCCGGACGTTATTTAGATTTCATTCTATGTCTGGGACCATGCAATGCAAAGAAATGCCAAGTTTAGTGTACTCACAAGCCTGCTTACTGCGATAATGCTAACGTCCTGCAGCGAACCACTCGCGCCAGAAGACACCACCGAGCATAGCAAACCAGCCATCATTCTTTCAATGAACGACATATACCGTATCAACGGCATCAAACGCGGCAGCGAAGGCGGCCTTGCGCGTGTCGCTCTGCTACGAGAACAGCTGGAAAAAGAAGGTGACGTACTTGTTATCCACGCTGGCGATGTATTGTCTCCTTCGCTACTTGGGGGTCGCTATCAAGGTGAGCAGATGGTTGATATGCTCAACTTCCTTGACGGTACAGACGATGCTGCCCACCCTGACACACGCCTGTTCACCGTTTTTGGTAACCACGAATTTGATAACAGCCGGTGCAGCCGGCCTGATGCCCTTGTAGCGCGCGTCAAACAGTCCCAATTTACTTGGCTTTCTGGCAACATGGATTTCAGCCGTTGCCCCGACAGCACGCCGGGTTTCAAAGACATTGCAGACGCGGAAAATGTTATTCCCCACGCCAGCGTGACGGTGGGCGGGATCAAGTTTGGCTTATTTGGCATCACCATCAACAATGACGATTATTGGCAGCTTCTTACGGACAGGGACCAAGATTACAGCGAAAACCTATCAGCAGTAAGCCGCCGCCGCATGAATGTGACCAGTTACGTGGCAGCCGCCAAACGCCTCACAGAAAAATTGCGTGCTGATGGCAACGAATTCATAATCGCAGTAACGCATCTGGACTGGAGCGAAGACAGCGCAATTTTAGGCGTCCTTGAAGGAGCCCTCGGACCCGACATGATCATTGGCGGGCACAATCATTCTGAAGGTATATTACCTAAATCTGGCCCTGGTCCGTTTGTCTACAAGCATGACGCGGAGGCCCGCACGGTAGGTGTTTTTCGGTTTAGCAAGGCCACCCAAGGGCCAATCTCGTATGCGCACAAAAGCATAATACTAAAAGCCGTTGTTGCTGATAGTGCACCGGTACAGCGCCGGATTCAGGCATGGTTCGACAAGCACCAGGATGAATTTTGTGCAAGCGGGGGCCTTTCGGCAACCTGTTTAGACGACCCAATGGGCACTACTGCAACCGAATGGGCACTTGAAGAAACGGTTAACCGCAGTAGCCGCACAAAAATCGGCACATGGCTTGCCGCCAGAATGGTTGCTGAAGCCACGCCTCTTGCAGGCAATTTTTGCGCCGATGCAAGTGCACCTAGCGTCGGCATCATTGGTTCAGGCAGTGTCCGGTTAAACTATAGCCTTGATGCGGGCTATGCATTGCAGCGCCGGGATCTAGAGGAAATGCTGCCTTTCTCAATGGGTATTTCAAAATTGTGCATCTCGGGTGCTACCTTAAAAAAGCAGCTAGAGAAAGGCCTGAACCGGCCGGGCGAAGGTGCTTGGCCTCACTATTCAGGTTTAACGTTGGAAATGTTGGCGGGCAAAGCTTCCCAAATTTTCAGCATGAAGGATGCCAACGGCACAATCATAACCGACGACATGAAGGTGCTGGTTTACATAAATTCGTACCTTGCCTCGCAAGGCGACGACTATGACTGGGGCATATGCAGCGATGTTTCCGGCAGGCGCGCCTGTTCCGCGAAAATAACCGCTGGCGGTGAGGCTGGCATTGCTGAAATTGTTAAACGGTCGGTCAAAGACACCGATGCAATTGACTTGAAAAAAGTCATTCTTGACGATTTTGCAAAAGCAGGCAGTAATGCAGTTGGGCCCGGAGCATAAAGCCATAGCCTAAAACCGGAATCCTCGAATTGAACAATTACGTTAAGAGGCACACAGCCTAATACGCCCTAGTCGTTCTCGGCTTCAGGCTTTTCTTTTGCGGCATAATCGGCACGGATACGATCAAAATACGCCATACGCTTTTGCATGTCGCGTTCAAAACCACGCTCAACGGGGCGGTAATATTCCCCGCGCTTCATGTCCTCAGGAAAATAGTTCTGGCCTGACATGCCTGATGCAGTGTCGTGGTCATAGGCATAGCCTTTGCCGTAGCCCAGGTTTTTCATCATATCCGTAGGCGCGTTCAGGATGTGCGCCGGAGGCGTCAAACTGCCGGACTTTTTAGCCGCGGATTTCGCCGCTTTCTCTGCCATATACGCGGCATTGGATTTGGGCGCAGTAGCCAAATAAATTACGGCCTGAATGATCTGCAGCTCGCCCTCAGGGCTACCAAGGAATTCGTAGGTGTTTTTAGCGGCTAAAGCCTGATGGATAGCCTCAGGATCTGCCATACCAATATCTTCGCTAGCGAAACGCACCAACCGGCGCACAAGAAAAAGCGGGTCCTCACCCGCGGTCAGCATCCGCTCCGCCCAGTATAGTGCTGCATCCACGTCCGACCCGCGGAGTGACTTATGCAGCGCTGAAATCAGATTATAGTGGCCATCTCGGTCTTTATCGTAAGACGGTGCACGTTTTTGCAGCAGTTTCGCCATGCCTTTAACAGTGAGCGTCTCGCCAGCAGCAAGATCATAAAGTGTTTCAATGCAATTCAGAAGAAAACGCCCGTCGCCGTCGGCCATTGCCTTCAGGCTAAGGCGGGCGTCGCCGTCAACGGGCAGCGCACTGCCCATTTCTTCTTCCGCGCGCAACGTCAACTCTTCAAGTGACGCATCGGTATGGCGCTCAAGTACCAACACTTGCATCCTTGAAAGCAACGCGCTGTTAATCTCGAATGAGGGGTTCTCTGTCGTCGCGCCGATCAGAATAATAGTGCCGTTTTCTACATAAGGCAGAAAACCGTCTTGCTGCGAGCGGTTGAAACGGTGAATTTCGTCGACAAACAGCAGTGTACCACGCCCATTCATCCTGCGGAGTTTTGCAGCTTCAAATATCTTTTTCAGGTCAGCGACACCTGTGAAAATCGCAGATATCTGTTCAAACGCCAGATCAGCATGGCTAGCAACAAGCCGGGCGATCGTGGTTTTGCCTGTACCCGGAGGCCCCCAAAGCACCAGCGAAGTTATTTTACCCAGCGCTACCATTTTGCCGAGCGCACCGTCTGCACCTAACAGATGGTCCTGCCCCACAACTTCCTCGATTGCACGAGGCCGCAAGCGGTCTGCAAGTGGCCTTGGGCCACTTGCCTCTGTTTCCTGCGTTTCCCCGAAAAGATCAGTCATAGGCCAGTTAGCGTACGTTTCTGCAGCGGAAGCTGCCGCGGTCAGTAATGGCACATTCCCGAACCCTACCGCGGCGGCGGAACTGATAAATGTACTGCTCAGCGCCATCGGCCAAAATCTGGTTCACATCAGCGACGGTAGAAACCGACTGGTTGTTTAACCGCAACAACAGATCGCCCGGCAGTAAATACTGGTAGCGACCCGCAGGCGTACGGCGGTTCACTTTCAGGACAATCACGCCCCTTAAAAAGGGATCGATTTGAAGTTCTTCATTAAACTTAGGGGACAAATTGGCCACGGTAATGCCCTGAAAAGGGTGCCTGCCATCGATCTCAATAGTATTCCGTAAAGGTGTTTCAGGCGGCAGGTTAAGTTTAATCTCACGCTCTTGGACAAAGCCACCTTCAGAGAGCACCGCGAGCGGAACATTCTCGCCGTTCTCGAGCGTTGCCACCCGGAACTTAAGGGCTGGTTCGTCGATAACTTCTTTGCCGTCAACGGCCATAATAACATCACCTGGCAACACCCCAGCGAGATCCGCAGGCCCACCAGCGTATACTTCGTCCACCAGAACGCCACCCGCCCGGTCAAGCCCGAAGCTAGACGCAATATCAGACGTAACCGACTGACCTTTAATGCCAAGCCATGGCCGAGCGATCTGTCCGTCATTTAAAGCGGCACGCAGCACCGACTTGACCATACTGGCTGGTATCGCGAAGCCGATGCCGTTAGAGGCTCCTGTGCGGCTGTAAATTGCCGTATTGATACCAAGGAGCTTGCCGCTGAGACCAACGAGGGCGCCACCAGAATTGCCAGGGTTTACCGCAGCATCTGTTTGGATAAAGAAACCGTAATCAGAAATACCGCGCTGAGTACGCGCTGTCGCCGAAATAATGCCGCTGGTAACTGTCTGGCCGACACCAAAGGGGTTACCGATGGCAAGAACGATATCACCGACAAGCACATCATCCGAATCGGCAAGAGCCAAAGTAGGTAGCAGTTCGTCCCCTATTGGAATTCGAAGGATCGCTAGATCAGTACGCGGATCAGCAAGGACGACTTCGGCGTCAAACTCACGTCTGTCCGCGAGAACTACTTTAATCTCGTCTGCGCCTTCGATCACATGGTGGTTAGTAACGATAACACCGTCCGGGCGCACGATGACGCCGGAACCAAGAGAGCCCTGCACGCGTTCCTTTGGCACACTGAAACCAAACTGATCACCAAAAAAGCGCTTCAGCAGCGAATCGTCGAACATAGCTGACCGGCGACGTATCTTGGTGGTGTAAATGTTTACAACGGCTGGCGTAGCTTGCTGCACAAGCGGTGCATAAGAGAGCTGAACCTGCTGGCGCGATGCGGGCACTTGGCGATCCTGCTGGGCCCAGGCGTTCCCAAAACCAACGCTGGCTACCAAAAGCCCAAACCCTGCGAATAGTGTTCCAACCAGTTTCATTCGTAGCCACTCCGTCGTTAGGATATTATAGGTAACTGTATGGCTTAGCGTGCCATGCCATGCAAGCCTTCAAGCGATATAATGAGCCCGCAATGCGGCGTATTGCACTGCTGTTTAGCCCAAGCCTGAAAGCCACTGTACGATGCCCAACAAAAAAGGCGGCACAAAGGCCGCCTTAATCGTAATTCAATTTAGAAACCAGCGTTAAGCCGCTTCTTCGTCACCTTCAACGTCTAGCGTCGGGCCGCTATCTTGGCCTTTAGCATCTTCGTTGCGATCAACAAGCTCGATAACAGCCATTGGCGCATTATCGCCGAAGCGGTATCCAGCTTTAAGAACGCGGGTGTAACCACCAGCACGGTCTTTGTAGCGGTCAGCCAGTTCATCAAACATCTTTTTCACGAGAGTCTCGTTCTGAAGACGTGAAACAGCCAAACGGTGATTAGCAAGGCCGCCTTTTTTCGCAAGCGAGATCAGTTTTTCAACGATCGGCGCCAGATCTTTAGCTTTCGGCAATGTTGTCACGATTTGCTCGTGCTTCAACAACGCTTGGGCCATATTTTGGAACATTGCCTTACGGTGGCTAGAGGTTCTATTCAGTTTACGACCAGCTTTACGGTGCCGCATAATACTCACTCCATTTTGCCTGTCCGGCCTTGCGCCCCGCACTTATTTGCGAGGCATAGTACCAGCAGGTGTCCCACTTAAGGGAGGTTTTACCCCTAAGGGCTTTGTTTAGTAATCGTTCTCAAGTTTTTTGGCGAGCTCTTCGATATTCTCAGGCGGCCAAGTTGGTAGTTCCATACCAAGGCGCAAGCCCATAGTAGTAAGAACTTCTTTGATCTCGTTTAGTGAC
>NVTU01000006.1 GCA_002401685.1 Kordiimonadales bacterium | reverse complement strand
GAGGGTGCGAAAGTGCCGGATATTGACAAGAAATCACTAGAAGAAATTACGACCTGGATATAGTTGGCGCGTAATCATTGTTGGGCTTGTATCTCATGTTCAGAGATATTGGCCCAGCTAAAGCTGGCAAAGTGACTTTTGCAATTTTTTATAAAAAAAGTAGATTTCGCGTAGGTTTTGCGCATGGAAAAAGCTGATACTGCGGTAGCATTTAGAGGCCTGGCCATCCTTGTGGTCGAAGATGATGATGTCACCAATAATGTGATGTAACAGGTTTTGACCAAGATGGGGTTTGCCTCTGGTGAAACCACATCTGGCGGGTCGTCATTCCTTAAAATTCTCGAAAAAACATGTCGATGTTATTCTCTGCGATATCAATATGAACCCAATGAGCGGGCTGGAATTTATGCGTACGCTGCTGTCGGGTGGCTACCGTTTCAATACAGCGCGCACCAGAACTCCCGTGGTTTTTATGACCGGGAGCCAGGAAATTTGGCCTCTTAAAGAAGCAAAAAAACTTGGAGCGAGCGGCTATGTACTGAAACCGTTCAGCCAGCAAGAAATGCGCGACCGGTTTGTGGCTGCGCTGAGAAAAAAGAAGCGCAGTTGATTGCAGTCTGGGCTTTTTCGAGTAAAAAGCCTGTATTCTAGGGTTTTTTGTCTGTTAGTATTTTTTAACATTTTTACGTTAAAACAAGATATAAATCACAGGCATAGCTGTTATGGTGCCAACTCAAGAACCCATGAAAAACTCAGTACGGCAGGCATTGATGACAGACATCAACGATATCGTTGGCACGGCTCAAAGCATGATTGAAACCTACGGTGATAGGGCGCAGCCAGCTGCTGCAGAGCGCATTGCTGAATTTACCGAACTAAGAGATGCCAAGGCGGCAGGTGCGTGGCGGCTGGTCAAAAGCATGATCCGGCGCCAGCAAGCAAAAGAGGCTGCTAACGCAAATGCCTTTGTCCGGTAGGATGATAGCCGGTTGGATTCTGGCACGGGGCCAAGGCTAGTTCGGCATGTGTCTGTTCGAGAGCTGACAGCAGGCGATCAACCCTCATTACGGATCATAAAAAAACGACCACCCGATTGGATGGTCGTTTCAAAATGCTAGATACTTAGTGTGGGCTTATTCTGAAACCGGGTTTCCGTAGATATCCAGCTCGGTCAGCTTGCCGTCCGCAAAGCTTTTCACCAGATCAAACTGGCTCTCTTTGTCACCGACAATCAGGTAAAGCATCTCACCTTCGGCCAAATACTGCGTTGTTATGCGCTTATAGTCTGCAAGGGGCATTGCCAGTAATTCCTGCTGATCAGACTCGACGTATTTCTTGCTTTTACCATATTTACTGATGGTGTTCAGCGTGCGCAGTTTGGCCCCGAGGCTTTCAAAGGCACGGGTGTTTTCTTTCACCAATTTCTGGCGGACAGTTTCAACGTCAGCGTCGGTAAAGTCTGTGCCGTGGGTGGCGATCATATCGCGGATAACCTCAAGCGATGCCTGTGTGGCATTCGCTCGAACGCTCGTGCTTGCACTGAAAGGCTGAGCTGTGGTGCCGCGTGTGATGCGGGAGTAGGCCCCGTATGTATAGCCTTTTTCGATCCGCAGCACTTGCGCCAAATCACCGCTGATGCCGCCACCAAGTTTCTCGTTGGTGAAATTAATTTTATTGGCATCTTCGTGCGTGGTAGCAACCGCTAGCTTGCCGACATAGATAACGCTTTGCTTGCTGCCCGGCACATCAATAAAGAAGACCCGGCCCGCCTTTGTTTGGGCAGGCACGCTGTATGAGGGTGCTTTTGTATCAGCGGCCCCGAACGATGCGGCAAGGGACTGCATTGCAGCAACGGCGCGGTCTTCCTTTATGTCGCCCGCGATATGCATGCGTACTTTCGAGCCGAGCAGCGCACTGTGCGCGGCCTGCATATCAGCAAGCTCAATGTTGGGTACGGTGTTTGAAGTACCGCTCCCCGCGTAACCCGAAGGGTGCTGATCACTGTAAATCAGTTTCTGGAACGCGAGTGCAGCGATTGCGCGCGGGTTGGCTTCGCGGCCCTTAATGGATGTTAGGGTTGCGGACTTTACCCGGTCAAAATCTGATTGCTCAAAACGTGGTGTGCCGATTATTTCTTCAACGAGGGCCACAGTTGCCTCAAAGTTTTTGGACAGCGTCGTGACGTTGATGACCAGTTCTTCCGCGTTTGACCGCACACGAATGCCGGAGCCTAAAAGGCCAATTGCTTGCTCTAGTTCAGCGGCTGTTCTTTTTGCTGTGCCTTCGTTCATCAGGCGGGCGAGCAAGCTCGAAACGCCTTTCTTAGACAGCACATCACTGTTGCCGCCGCCTTCAATGGTGACGTCAAAGTTCACCAGCGGTGTTTCGCTGTTCTCAATACCAAGCAGGGCGATACCATTTGCAAGTGGTGCTTCCCAAATGGCGGGCATTTTAACAAGCGGCAGGTCGCTGAACGGTGGTTCTGAGCGGTCATACTTGCTGGGTGTTTTTACGTATTCTGCTAAGGCGCCCTGCGTTACTTCTTCACTGGCGACATCGGCTTTAACTTCCTCGATCCAAACGGATGCGAGTGTCGCGCCTTCAACGCTCAGCTCTGTCTGCCCTTTGGGGACGAAACTGGTAACAATTGAGGCTTTGCCTTTGATATATTTGTTATAAACTGCCATCACATCTTCGGTGGTAATTGCAGCGATCTGCTTAGCAGATTTAATCGCATAGGCTGGGTCACCAGAAAATTCGTTTGCCTGCGCCATTTCGTTCGCTTTACCGAGAATGGTAGAGAAGTTTGAATAGAGAATTGTTTCCTGCTCGGCTTTGATACGGGCAAGATCGTTTTGGTCAACACCGTTTGCTTCGAAATTGGCAAGGGCGGTATCGAGCGCCGCTTTTACAGCGTCGAGATCAATGCCTGCGTTAGCGCGGACACGGAAGATAAATTCGCCGGCCAGTTCCTGACTGCGATTAAAACTGCCGACGTTCGGGGCGAGTTTTTCCACTTCAACAATCTGCTTATAAAGCGGTGAGTTTTTACTGCCGGCGATAATCTGCGCCAGTACATTCAGTGCTTCTTCGTCTGCATGATAGCTTTCTACAGACGGGAAAATAATGCGGAGTTCCGGAAGCTTAGCAAAATTATCTTCGAAGTAGAGCGACTGTGTTTCCGTGAGCGTAACAGGCATGGCGGGCAAAGGCTTAACATCCGGGCCCTTGCGGATTTCGCCAAACCACTGTTGAACTTTGCGCTTGGTTTCAGCGATATCAATATCGCCGACGATGGCGAGCGTTGCATTGCCGGCGCCGTAAAATTCGCCGTAAAATTCTTTCAGATCAGCCAATGTCGCGGCTTGCAGATCAGGCAGGGATCCGATAACTGACCAGTGGTAAGGGTGATCTTTAGGGTAGAGGTTGCCGCTTACGACCTCGCCGGTGTAGCCATAAGGCGCGTTATCAACGCGCTGGCGTTTCTCGTTTTTCACCACCTGTTTTTCGCGCTCAAGGGCTTCTTGGGTGACGGTATTGATCATATAACCAAGGCGGTCACTATCGATCCACATGATCTTGTCGAACGCGTCTTTTGGCACCACTTCATAATAGATAGTGCCATCTTTCCAGGTGCCGCCATTTCGCTGGCCGCCCCAATCGGGAATGGCCTTACGGTTCCAACCGCGTGGTACGTTTTCAGAATCGTTAAACGCCATATGCTCGAAGAAGTGGGCAAAACCCGTGCGGCCTGGCTTTTCGCGGTGGCTACCGGCGTGCACAACCGTCGTGAAGGCAACGATGGGGTCTGAGCGGTCAACATGGAGGATAACCTCCAGCCCGTTTTCCAGCGTGAATTTCTCATAGTCGAGGCTGAAGCCAGTGCTGGCCTCCGCCATTTTTTCTGGCTGCTGGCCTGCATCCTTGCTGGTTTGTTCTTCGCCGCAGGATGCTAGCAGTAATGCTGATCCTATCGCCGTCATATGCCGTAATTTCATAATAGCCCACCCCTGGTTTTATATGGAAGGCGCTGATGTGGTGCGCCTTGCTGTTAGCCAATTTCGTTTGTCACGGGACTGCAGTGTTTAATTCCCCGACTGAGGCAGACACTTTTGGACAGTTTGCTTAGTTTATCAAGCGGCAAAGCCACTAGTAAGCTTAAGCTTATAGCCCTTTTTCGCTGTAAAAGTTGCCATTATAGGGCGTTCGCTGGTACTATAGGGCGTGAAGATGTTCCCTTGGCCTCGGCGCTTCATGACTGCGGACTGATTTTTGGTCTGCCTGTGCGTAATTTTTACGGAGGCGAAAATGCACCCTTTACTTATCCTTGTGGCAAAACAGGCTGTGCAAACGGCTGTTGCCAGCCTTGTGGTTGAAGCTGTATCAAACGTGCCGTACGGCAGGCTCTACCGCAAAGCGACGTATAAGTTACGGTCACTTCGGAGAAGTGAGCAGCAAGGCTTGTGCGCAGAACCTTATGATTACCGGCGCGCAGAACCCCCTGTTAAGGGTGATTGGTAGAGCGCGAACGCGGGGCTTGATCTGCTCTCATAATTTAAAGTATGCGCGTGTTGTTCTAGGCCTTGGCTTGCGCTCCCTTTGAGGCTGACACCCTAGATAGTAGGCCCCCCAGAATTTTGCCGGGAAATTAGCCGAAAAATTAGAATTGGAATAGGTGGATCGCTGTTGCTTTGGTTTTGATGTGTCAAAAATAATTGACTTAGTATCGTGTATATTTTACAAAATATCAAATAAACACGACCAACCCCGAGTTGGCAGACGAGGAGATTAAGGATGTCACATCAAGAAAAAACCGCTGCAGTGTCGTTGATCAGTGCGCTGATCGTACTCATATTCTACAACAATTATAGCCTTGGGATCCACGCGGAAGGGCTGTTGGACGGCCCGGACGCTGCACACTTGGTGGGCCGAAGCGCCTTCATCATGATCGGCGTCGGTATTGGCGTGACTATTATCTTGAATATTGTGTTTACGATTGTGCACAGCGTGGTTACGCAAGAGTATGATGCAGAGGATGCCATTACAAACGAACGGGACGAACTGATTGAGCTGAAAGCGATGCGCATTTCCTTTATCAGTTTTTGCTTTGCCTTTATGGGTATTTTGGGCGTATTGGCGTTTGGCGAGCTAGGGCCGTATCTCACCATTTTATGTGTAATCGGGGTGCTGTATTTGAGCAGTATCCTCGGTGATGTCATCAAGCTTTACCATTACCGCAGGGGTTTTTAGTATGGGCAAGGATGCGGTGATTAAAGGCCAGATTAGCAATAACATCCGTAAATTGCGCTTTGCCTCCGACGAGATGACGCAGAAGGAATTGGCGGCAAAAGTAGGTGTCTCACGGCAAACAATTGTGGCGATTGAGAAGGATCATTATCCGCCGTCCTTGGCGCTCGCCTTCATGATTGCACACGTGCTTGGGGAACCGTTTCAGGATGTTTTTTCCTATAAGCCTGCCGACTAGTCTCGCTACAGGCACGGCTGCATACGGTGCACCATGCGCTCAGTATAAATATCAACGTCGCCGACGGGTGCAATGCCCGTTGGCGCATCCTTGGCAGCTTCCTTCCCATAAAGTTTTATGATTATCCAACATGCAAAATAGCGAGGCGGCAGACTTTCCCCACCCCGGTTTTCCGGACGGCAAATTTATTTTGTACAGTGGTAACTAAAATTATATTGTCACGCTCCTGCAGGTTCCTTAGATTGGGATCTTAAAACTGCAGGAGATTGCTATGAATTTGACAAAAACATTGGCTGAAATGATTACAGGGTCAGCAAAACGCATCCCGCCGGAAACGCTTCAAGTTATGAATAAAGCTATTTCCGACCTAGCGGCAACCGGCATTGTGGGTGCCGCTTTGGCAACTGGCGTCAAGGCGCCTGATTTCACGCTAAAAAGCGCAAACGGAGGTATGGTTTCTCTGTCCGGTAGCTTAGCGAAGGGCCCGGTCGTATTGGTGTTCTACCGGGGGGCTTGGTGCCCCTACTGCAATATTGAACTGCGGGCGTATCAAGAAGCCCTTAGCCGGATCAATGAACTCGGTGCCACGTTGGTGGCCGTGTCCCCGCAAACGGCGGATAACAGCTTAACCTCCAAAGAAAAGAACGAGCTGACCTTTGATGTGCTGAGCGACGCTGGCTTTGCAGTATCAGATGCCTACGGTTTGACCTTTGAGCTGCCTGATAGTTTGGTGGAGGTCTATAAGAAATTCGGCATTTCACTGGTGGAAAGCAATGGCGCCGATGATTGGCGCTTACCAATTGCCGCAACCTTTGTAATTGCCCAGGACGGCACTGTGGTGTTGGACAGCGTTGACGTGGATTACAAAGTGCGTCTTGACCCGGAAGAAGTGATCGCTTGTTTGGAAAAACTGCGCGGATAGGCTTTTGGTATGCTTCTGAGCTTGAATAAGAGCTTGGATTTACTGTTTGTTTTTTTTATAAGGGCCACGGAAATACCGACTTCCGTGGCCCTTTGTGTGTGCTGAACATGCGGAGCTGCCTGTCCCTGTAAGCCTGCCAGACGAGTTTATAATGAGTGATCCGTTGACGTTACCGAACCTGAATATCGAGCAATTTGATGTACCGACTAGTGACGATTTTCCGCCGATAGTGGATGGCCGTAAACCGCGCATATTGCTGCTATACGGTTCGCTTCGAACGCGGTCTTTCAGCCGTTTGGTTGTTGAAGAATGTGAGCGCCTGCTTAGTCTTATGGGCGCGGAAGCCAAGGTATTTGATCCGTCGGGGTTGCCGCTTCCTGATGATGCTGATGACAGTCACGGCAAGGTTCAGGAACTGCGGGATCTGATGGCGTGGTCTGAGGGACAGGTTTGGTGTTCGCCCGAGCGCCACGGATCAATGACATCAATTATGAAAGCGCAGCTTGATTGGGTGCCGCTGTCTATTGGCGCGGTTCGGCCAACGCAGGGCAAAACGCTCGCGGTGATGCAGGTCTCCGGCGGGTCGCAGTCCTTTAATGCGGTGAACCAGATGCGTATTCTTGGCCGCTGGATGCGCATGATCACTATTCCCAACCAATCGTCTGTGGCGAAAGCCTTTCTGGAATTTGGGGATGATGACAGGATGAAACCGTCGCCGTATTACAACCGTATCGTGGATGTGATGGAAGAGCTGATGAAATTCACGCTGCTAACACGCGGAAACTCAGCCTATCTGACCGACCGGTATTCGGAGCGCGTGGAAAGCGGGGAAGCCCTCATCGCACGCGTCAACCTGCCGAAGATTTAGCTGACAGATTAAGAGGCTGTCAGATCAAAAGTTGTGAATAATACCAACGCCGACAATAAACTGTGACGAGGAACCCCGGACCGCGACCAGCGGGCTGCTTTTGGCATCGGCAAATAAACGCCCGTAGGAGGTAATGCCCAACAGCCGCGTTTCTTCAGACAGGCTGTAGGCACCGACAAAGTTCACTGACGCTGCGGCCAAACCAGCGTCCGCGTCAAACTCCGATAATCCCAGTGCAGAATTCCCCGCTTGCTCAGCGGTTAGGCCAAAGTCTGTTTGCGTGGTTTTTTCAGACAGCCATTTGATCCGGCCACCGATAAGGGCTGCGAATTTGCCTTTTTTATAGATTCCTTGTGCGACCGTTGCGCGCAAGCTGCTGCCGATACCTGCGCCTGTGCCGTGCCGGTAATCAACCACCAAAGAGGTAGTTTTGTTTTTGAACCGCGCATAGGCGCCCACTTCAAAAGTGGTGTTGATATCGCCAAGCCCTTGCAGCGCCCGGTTCCGCTCTTGCGGGCGGCCAAGGCGCAGGTTCAAGAGCGGTCCAAATGCCCAGTCTCCAACACGCAGAGCCTTATAGGTTAGCGTGCTGCCGTTTAGCCGGAGGATGTCTTTGTAGCGGATATCGACAAGAGGCACCACACGGACGCGGTAATTGTCAGACCCCACGTAATCGGGGGTGGAACCCAGGCCAAGGCCTAAGCGCGCGTCAATGCCGTCAATATTGAAGTTATCAGGCCAGATCAAATCCAGCCCTTCCTGCACGGCTTCAATAGCCGAGTTAAAACCGTCCCCAATAAAGGATTGAGCTTTTGCCTGAATTGTAATTAGCGGCACCAAACATAGTACCGTCAGTAAATTTTTGTACACGCCTCTATCCTAGCTACTTATTCAATACGGCCTTTCAGAACCGTTTTGTAATTGCCACCCTCAAGTTTTCCCCCTTTCAGATAGTGCCCTAACATTAGTAAGCCACAAAAGGGTAAAACTAAGGCAAACAACTCGGAAAAATTGTCTGCACTGTGCCACTGGTTTAGTACTGGGCAGCAAAGCCGCGTCTATAAATCGCTATTATGTGGCTTTAATTGCCCAGTGGTCTTCTTACCAGCCAGATAAACCGGCTGATTTGCAGTACCCATGCAACCGTCACGCCAACAAGTGTACCATACACCAGCCCCTTGAGGCCCATCTCCATTGGGAATGTGAACCAATAGCTGAGCGGTAACATCACGAAGACAAACGAGAAGGTTTGCAAGTAGGTCGGCCACCAGGTTTCTTTAAAACCGCGCAGGACCAGGGAGGCGACCATTTGCGATCCATCAATCACCATTGCTAGCATAAAGAGACCAGTGAGCGGCAGGAGTAACTCTGTAATCCGGTCATCGTCGGTGAAGATGGCCATCATTTCTTTGGCGTAGAAATAAATAGTAATGCAGAGCACGCTGGTGAGCAGAAAATTCAGTAAAATACCGCAAAGGCTGGCGATTAATGTATCTGCCCGGTCTTTACGTGCATAGCTAATGCCAACGCGCACCGTGCAGGCCACGCCAATGCCGATCGACATCATCAGCGGTAAGCCAACAACTTGTGACATCACACCGTAAGCCGCCAGCGGCACGGTGCCGAGCCAACCCGCGAAAAGTGCAAGCGCCCCGAAAGCTGCGACCTCGGCCGCTAGTGACACTGCAGAGGCATAGCCCATCTGCCGTTGACCGCTCCAGCTTTTCCACGTTTGGCCGTGGGGTTTGCGGAGCTTGTATTTCTTCAAGCTCGGCGCCCACCACACGTAGGCAAAGATAGAGATTGCCAAAAACCAGCGTACAACGGTGGAGGCCCAAGCGGAGCCTTCAGCGCCCAGTTCAGGCATGCCGAAATTGCCGAAGATTAGGGTGTAGTTGAAAACCACATTTACGATGTTGGCTACCACCATCAGATAGAAACCAATTTCGGCGCGCTTGATGCCTTCAAGAAACATCGAGCAGTTAATAAAAAGCATGTGCCCCGGCAGGCCGAGCGCAAGGATAACAGCGAGCCCGCCGCTCTCTGATGCGTCCTGTTCGTTTTGGCCGAGTTGTGTCAGCATATATTCAGCGGGCATGACGGCAAGCACCAGCAGCGCGCCAATCATCAAGGTGAAGGGAATGCTGCGCCGCCATACGCGGCCTGCTTCAATGAAATCATCCGTACCGAAGGCATTGGCCGTATAGAACATGATCCCGGATACCATGCCGAGCCCAACCACTAGCGTGAACATGATGATCGACTGGTTAGCAAGATTAAGCCATGCCAGATGCTGCGTCGCATAGTGACCAACCATCGCCGTATCGACCATGCCGAGCCCCAAAATACCAATCCGCATCATCATTGCAGGCACAGCAAGGCGCGCCAGTTCACTGAACTGACGTTTGATACGTTCCTTGAGCCACTGAGGGCTTTGCTGGATGCCTAAAATAGACATGGGTGTGTACGCTCGCTGGTATGATGTTGTGTTCGATCGCCTCGACAGAAGCGGTAGGTTAGTGCTAGGCCTGTTGGGGGCGTGTTGCAAGACTTGTTTTGGGGCAAATGGGTTATTTTTTTTAGCACGTATTATTCGGTTTTAAGATAGGCGCAAAAACGTCACCTAAAGGGCGTTTTACCTTACGCAAATAAACACTCCTGGGGGAGAATATCTTGTCTAAAGAAACTGTTTCCAGTGATGGCCCGATTACACGAGGGGCCTATCCTGAGCTGACAACTACAGCTGTTATTGTCGGTTATTTTCTTGGCGCTATTATCGCGGTGTCAATTGGATACGCGTCGTTGAGCCTTGGTTTTTCCATTGAGGGTTCAGAGCTAGCAGCTATTCTTGGTTTTGGTATATTGCGCGGGATACTGCGGCGACGCTCCATTATTGAAAATAACATTGTGCAAACTGTGTCCAGCGCTGTTGTGGGGGCATCGTCCGGGCTGATGTTCTCCGTTCCAGCGATTTTCATTTTAGGATACGGGTACGAATTTAATCCCTATGTGCTGACGTTCGGTGCAATAGCAGGGGCTTTCCTCGGTATCGCGTTTATCATCCCGCTCAGGAAGCAGATGATTGATTTTGAGCGCTTCACCTATCCGGGCGGCGTGGCGGTAGCGTCTATTCTAAAATCACCAGGGGCAGGCATTCAAAAAGCAATTATGCTGGTCGGTGCGGGCGTTCTTGCTGGTGTGCTTTATTTGGTGACGGACGGTGCCAATTTTGATTTGTTTGGGTGGATCAACTCCGTGGTGGGTAGTGAGGTTTTACCCCCTTACTTGAACGGCGTCTGGTACTTGTCGTTATTGACTGTGGGCGTCGGCTTTATTGCTGGACGCGGCGGCGTAGCCTTCATTATTGGCGGCTATGTTTGCTACTGGATATTGGCACCCCTTCTGGATGTTACCGGATTTCTGCCAATTGTAGAAGGCGTCACAGTAACCGACCCCGGCACCTTGCGGGCGTTGCTTTTCCGCCCTACTGGAATTGGCATGTTGATTGGGGGAGCTGTGATAGGCGTAATTTTTGCCTTCCCGCTTATCCGGTCCGCCGTTGGCTCCATGCAGTCCGCATCCAAAAAAGAGAGCGCGCTTTCTCGTGACGAAATGCCGATTAAGTTTCTCTATTTTGCCATTGCCGGCGCGGCCTTGCTCTTGATGATAATGGCCTATACTTCAGCAAAAGAAGTTGGATTGGCGCGCGCCGCGATGATGGCTGGCTTTGGTACACTTTGGATATGGATGGCAGGCATTATCCTGTCAGAAGCTATTGGCCGGACCAATTGGTCCCCGCTTTCTGGCATGACGCTGATCGCGGTTACTGTCCTGATCATCATTACCCAGAGCCTTGGCGGTATGGATACCAAGCCTGCGATCATTGCGTCCATCATGGTTGGGGCTGCCGTTTGTGTGGCGATGAGCCAGGCCACCGATCTGATGCTTGACCTTAAAACCGGCTATCTTGTGGGCGCGACACCGCGTTTGCAGCAAGTTGGCCAATTTCTGGGTGCTTGGCTAGGCCCGATTTTGATCATCATTTTGATCTTTGTCTTAGACCAGGCCTTTGGCCTGGGGTCGGACAGGCTTCCTGCGCCGCAAGGGCAGGTTCTGGCGTCTCTGGTGGAAGGTATAACCGGCGGTGATGTTCCGACGGAGAAATATGTTGGTGGTGCTCTTTTGGGCGGCTTGCTAACGGCCCTGCAGGGCGGGCTTGGCATTACAGTTGGGCTAGGCTTCTATCTTCCGTTCAATATCGTTCTTACCTATTCCTTAGGCACGCTGCTACGGGAAATGTCGGACCGTAAAATGGGTAAAGTCTGGTCGGAAGGCTCGGGAATTCCTATCGCTGCGGGCTTTATTGTTGGCGAAGCTTTGGTTGGTGTGGGCATTGCCGTTCACGCCGTCATAACGGGTTAGAGGGGAGATAGAAAATGCAGAAATTCGCAAAATTACTCGTAGTGTTCGCGTTCCTCGGTGGTGCTTTTTTAGCGTCGCTTGATCCAACAACCATCGATTGGCTGACCTTCCTGCCCGTTGTGTTTGTCGGAGCCATAGGGGTGTTTATATCAAAGCGCGAAGAAGCTGCTGCCGCTAAAGACGACAGCTTTGTCGCCGCCAACAAGGCAGATCTCGAGAAAAGCCTTGATAACATTGTCACAAATCTGACAGCGCTTGATGGCCGCAAGGATAAAGTGCCGACATACGAAATGCGCTTTCAAATCGATGAACTGTTCAGAGACGATCTGATTAAGTTCGCTGACGCGCGGGATACGATGAAGCACCTGTACGGTCTCAAAGCTTACGCTGATATTATGTCGAGTTTTGCGGCAGGCGAGCGCTATATTAACCGGGTTTGGTCTGCGTCCACGGATGGTTATGTGGACGAGGTGATGATGTATGTGGAGAAATCTCTGAACCAGTTCATTCATGCGCGGGAAGAGTTTCAAAAAGCAGCAGGATCCCCTAGCTAAATAGGCTTGTTCCTAAATAAACCAACAGATAAGGCCTTGCATGAATTTGTGAGGCCTTTTTCGGTAGCATATCCTTTCTTACGTCTTCGTCGCAGCCACTAAATTTAACCAGTCGCTAACTATTTGTAGTTATATTAGAACAACTATTAGTTCAGCCTTCATAGGAGTGCGTCATGCAACGTGCGTCTTCAAGTAATTGGCTAGTTCAATATTTCCGTTCCATCACCTTAATGTTCCTTTTTTGCTGCAGTATCGCTGTTGGTTCCAGCCAAACCGCACGTGCAGCAGATGATCTGGAACAGGTCGCGCTTAATCTCGTAACCTTATTGCGCTCAGCGCGAGCGGTGATTTCTGATAACCAGGGACACATCAATGATGCGGCGCTCGGCGATAAAGGTCTTTCGGGCACGGCGGTAGTAGCCAAAGCCAAAGAAAATTTCAAAAAAGCTACGGGGCATGACATTGCCGACTTTTTGGGTGATGGCCTGCACGGTGAATTACTGCAGGTGGAACTTGATGCCATTGCTGCGGTTATGGACGATGCGCAGGAAGTGATTAACGAGCAGGGTGTGGGCTTCAAAGGCTTCCTCCCTGCGATTTTCGCTCGGCAGGTGACGGAGAAGTTCAGGGCCGGTACATCGAAAAAAGCTGACCTTAAACTGACGGCTCCAAAAAATTTCGTCCGCAACAGAGCCAACCGCCCGGACAAATGGGAACATGCTGTGATTGAAGATCGCTTCAAATCAGCAGGCTATCCCAAGGGGCAGCCGTTCGGCGAGAAGGCCACTAAAAAAGGTCGCCCAGCCTACAGGCTTATTCTTCCCGAATATTATAAGGCATCCTGCCTTAGTTGCCACGGTGACCCCAAAGGCGAACGCGATATTACAGGTGGTAAAAAAGAAGGTGGCAAGCTCGGTGAGCTTGGCGGCGCCATCAGCGTAGCGATCTTCGACTAGATGCGGGTTTAACAACGCCGGGCACGGTTAGGCCCCTTCCCGGCATGCTGTGGAGGGTTTGTATGACGATGTCCGGCCGAATGAAGGCCTTGGTCAGCCCGACGATCAAAGTTAAATTGATCGGGCTATCCTTGTTGTTGTTGCTATTTCTGGTAGGTACGAACGCTTTCATGCGCACAGGCCTTGTTTCTGGAAATGCTGCACTGCAGTCTCAAAACTCCTTTTATAGCCAAGTAGAACTTGCCTCTGAAACCCTGCGGGCGTTTGGGGAACTTAAATATTGGCTTACTGATCTGGAAGTGAGCTGGCTGAACGAGTCGGAAGAGAACGCAGAACTGGAACGCGAGAAGCTGAACGGCTTGCTGGTACAACTCGAAGGAAATTACCCAGACGAGGTTGCGGAAATAAGGGAAAAAGTGGAATCCTTTGTGACACTTAGCATAGAAGCTGTTGACGCTTATGTTGATGAAAACAGGGTTTTGGGTAACAGCCTAGTTTCAAAGGCCCGCGGGGAAATCGTTGTAATAACGGGTATTCTGACCGGCATTTTTGAAGAACGGAATGAGCAAGCGCAGAGGCTGTCGGCACAGACAGTAACATCGGCAGAAAATACTATTACAATGTCGACAATCGCGTTGATCGTAGCGCTTTTGATTACCTCCATTGCAACTTTCTTTGTTATCAAATCAATCGTCGGACCGTTAACTGACATGACTGAAGCGATGGGTTTGTTGGCGGAGGGGAAAGACGATGTTGAGGTACCTGCAGTGGGCCGCGCAGACGAAATCGGGACGATGGCAAATGCCGTTTCAGTCTTTAAAGAGAATGCCCTTGAGCGCCAGCGTTTGGAAAAGATTAGTGCTGATGAGGCTCTGGCCAAGCAAAAGCGTGAAGAAAAGCGGTTGGCTCAAGACCAAATAAGAACTGAATCTGAACTTGAGGAACAGGAAAAAGTGTCGGCTGCTAAAGAAGCAGTCGCGGTGGAGATGGAGCAGCTCATCGGCACGTTTGATGATACGGCCAAAAAGTTATTGGAGAAAGTGTCTGAGGCTGCGGCAGATCTGGAGCTCACTGCGGTGTCGCTCAATAGCACGGCCAAACAGACTAATGAAAGGTCTGCCAGCGTGGCTGCGGCGGCGGAAGAAGCAACAACAAATGTGCAAACTGTCGCGAGCGCTACTGAAGAATTAAGTGCATCCATCTCCGAGATAGGTCACCAGATTGAGCGGTCTACTCAGGCCAACGATGCAGCGGCGGCTAAATCCATTGAGGCCTCAAAAGTGATGGAGGAATTGGAAGGCGCCACTCAATCAATCTCAGCGGTAATTCAGTTGATTAATGATATTGCCGAACAAACCAACCTCCTTGCTCTCAATGCGACCATAGAAGCGGCCCGAGCTGGGGATGCTGGCCGCGGTTTTGCCGTGGTTGCCAGTGAAGTGAAATCCTTGGCAGGGCAGACTGCCAAAGCAACCGAACAGATTGAAAAGCATATTTCTCTGGTGCAGGAAAAGGCCTTTGAAGCGCTTAATTCAATGGGTGATATAAAAGGCGCGGTTCAGGAAGCGAATGATCTTGCGGGCGCGGTGGTCGGTTCAGTTCAACAACAACAGCTGGCTACATCCGAAATATCAAGCAATGTGTCAGAAGCGGCGCAAGGTACAACTGAAGTAAACCGGAACATCAACGATGTAGCACAAGGGGCATCGGAGACGATGGCATCTTCAGAGCGCGTGCTAGGAGCTTCAAATGATGTGTCTCAAGCTGCCGGCCAGCTGCAGCAAGAAGTACAGTTGTTCTTGAAGAATGTTAACCGCCTTATGCAATAAGACACGGGGCTTCCGCTAGCTACTTAAGGAAACCACTTTCCTCAGTTTTGCTTAAAAGCCGCATGTCAGAAACAAGCGTAGCTATACCGCCTGCCCCTGCAGGTAAGAATGAACCGGGAGGCGGTAAAACTTGTGTGCCAGCCATCTGCCATGTTGCCCCTGCCTCTTTACAGGCGAGCGTGAGCTCCTGCGGTTTCACTGCTTGTGTAAAACTTCTGCAAAAAGTGCCATCTGTTCGCTGGTAACTGGCCGTCACCAAGATAGCCTGCGCGGCACTCCCTGAAGATACACTATCTAGAAGGATTGCTGTTTGCTCTGAGAAGTCTGAGGCCGGAGAACGTGTAAACTGTTGTACTGACAGGGCAGCTACAACCAGCAAGGATGCTGCAACGGCCCCTTGCTGCCATGACGGCAACTGTAATTTGGACAAGAAACGTTGCCAAACTGACGGGGAATTAATCGCGGCCTTGGTTGCGGCGGCTGCTCGTTCGTGTTCGGCTTTAGTTCGCGCCAATATATCTGTCAGGCCGCGGGGCAGGGGAACATTATCAAGCGCGCTGAAAGCATCGGTGATTGATGCATTCAAAGCATGGTGCCTCTCTAGCTTCTCTTGCAGTAAAGAATCAACTTCAAGCGCAGCCCGGACTTTTTTTGTCTCGTCTGCAGATAGTTCGCCGTCGGCGTAGGCCATCAATGTTTCGTCACTAATCTGGGTCATAGTCTACCCTTTATATCCCGCTGCTTTGTAGCGTTAAGCTAAAATTTGACGTTCGAGCGCTTTTCTGGCTCGGCTCAAGCGGCTCATGATTGTGCCCACTGGCACGTCAAGGATTTCAGCCGCTTCCTTGTAAGATTGGCCGTCTACCAGAATATGGGCGACAACAAGACGCTGAGGTTCTGGAAGTTCGGCAATTACTGCCATGACATTTTTGGTCATTTCAATTGTTTCCATTTTCTCGCGGCCGTCCTCTCCGATAATATCGGTACGGTCTGTAATATCTTCCATTTGGCCTCGCCGCGCCTCCGAGCGTTTCTGGTCTATCCATATATTCTGCGCGATTTTGAACAGCCAGCTCTGCAGTTTTTTGTCTGGTTTATATGTTTCGTGGCGCATCAGGGCCCGTTCAACTGTGCTTTGCAGCAAGTCATCACCGTCAGGCAGGTTTCCTGCCACAGCAACGGTGAAGCGACGCAGTCTGGGAATAAGCGCAACAACGCTTTCCTGAAATCTGGTAAGGTCTTGCAGTTGTGTCACCTGCACTCCTGTATGTTTCTATCAGCACTACGCAGCCAGTGGCCGGTTTATTCCCTTTCCTAAAATTTTTCTTTCTTTTTAGGAATATTTGACCCGCAGGGAATATTTCGGATGTTTCGTACGTTAGTATAGAGTAGGGGCGTAAGGGAAGTTCGAGATGTCTAAAACTTTTGACGGTGCTATCAGGAAAATCGCGTTGGGCAGTGTGGTTGCCGGCATCATTGCGTTAGGTGTTGGCGCAGACAGCAATAGTGGTGCTTTTGCAGTTGCAACGCCCGCTTATGCAGTGTCTGCGGTTTCAGCGACTTTGGTGGAAGAGCAAGCGCAACCCAGGCCGCAGCCCCCGCGCCAGCCCAGTAGCCGTCCTGACGAGCGGCAGCCGAAACCCGATGCTCGCGAGCCAAACCGCATTCCCAGTACACGTGATGCCCGACTAACTTTTCGAGAATCTGTGAATAGATTGCAGGCTCAGAGCCCCGTAGAATACCGACGATTAACGTTGCGCGCTGACAAGCTTCTACGCCGGATAGAAAAAGCCGATTTGAAAAAGAAGAGTAGTAAGAAAGCGCGTGCGGCATTGAAGCGCCAATTTAATCTCGCGTATGTTACGCGGGGCGGGCGCCAAGTACTGGTCAGGGACCAAGAGCTTTTAGCGGTGAATTTGTCCAAGAATAGCCGGACTAATTTGGAAAATCTCGGGTTCAAAGTGATGCGGTCCAGCAAGCTTGGCCGGGTAGGGCTGCGATTGGATCTCCTACTTGTACCTAAGGGCATGAGCACCGAGGAGGCCCTTAGTACCGTAAAGACTGTGGATAAAAAGGGATATTACAATTACAATTTGGCCTATAAGCCTGCCGCGTCCACGGCTCTCCCCGCTGGGGCTGAAATAACTACAGCGCGCGTTGCAAGCAGCGCGTTGGCTCTAGACGAAACGGCTTCGGTAAAAACGTCTGGGCAAGGGACACCGGGTTCGGAACCCTTGATTGTTGGTATGGTGGATACAGGCATTAATAAAAAACACAAGTCGTTGGTGGGCGCTGATGTTGTGCAAATCAACATGGGCAGGGGCAAGGAAATTACCCCGCGTGACCACGGGACGGCGGTTGCATCGATTTTGGCCAAAGGGACGCCAGCTCAAATAATGTTGGTAGATGTATTTTCTGGACCTGCGGCTTATGCGGATGCAGAATCTATTGTGATTGCCCTTGAAATATTAGCGCGCCAAAATGTGGCCGTGATCAATATGAGCATTGCTGGCCCCAAAAATGACTTGCTTGAGATGGCGGTTAAAAACCTGATTGATCGCGGCCATATTATTGTCGCTGCGGTTGGGAACGCAGGGCCCGAAGGACCAGATCAATTCCCAGCTGCCCATTCTGGTGTTGTTGGTGTTACAGCCGTTGATCGAGATCATGTTATTTTCAAAGAAGCGAACCAGGGTGTTGCCGTAGATTATGCTGCGTTCGGCGTGAAAGTTAAAGCTGCTAGCTTGACGGGTAGAAAAAACTATTCCGGCACTTCTTTTGCTGCGCCTATTGTATCAGCCTTCCTTGCAAATCAACTGACACGGCCCGATGCAGCGCGTGTGGCAAAGGCAATGCTTATGCTGGATGCGGCAACCAAAGACCTTGGGCTTGAGGGCAGAGACCCTGTCTTTGGACGAGGATACCTTCCAGCAAAATAAAAGCTGATTTAGGACGGCGCGGGGGCTTTTTCGCGATATTAACTTGCCTTTATTTAGGCATACTTCTGGGCGACTTATGCAGACTGTATAGCGCTTAAAAAAGCAGCGCCATGCGGGAATAAACTGAAGCGCTCAGCGTTGTATAGGCAGAGGCTCCACGCCAATATCGGCTGATGCCGAAAATATGTAACCGAGATGGGAGCAATACAATGTGCCCGACATGGAAGAAACTATATAGCGCTCTGTGCAACGGTGAAGAATTTCAAACACCGGAATATTCCCCTTTGGAGCCTGGTTTTTACTATCCGTTGAATTCAGCGAATGGCGACGCTCATGCGCCCGTAGTCCACAGCCGCGGCTTCATAGATGACTATGCCGCGCGGCAAACGACAGCCGCCGCATCCTAAACTGAAGCAACCTGCCTTCAAACACGGATTGCGCCCCGCCACTTTTTTTGGGCACTAAGGAAGAGCTTCTGCTTGGTCGGGGCCTGTTTAAAGCCTCGCCCATGATATATCGCCTAAAGTGACGACCTAAACGACTGTTCAAAGTGTTGGAAAGGAAATGCAGGTCCAGCCGGTGAGGGTGCCGATTAGGGAAAACCGACAGGTGGACTGAACCTGCATTGGGGGTAGTTGGTCGGAACAAATTGGGCCCACACATTATGTGGGATCCAAGTTGTCCGGCCTTGGACGGCAGCGCCAGGCAGACGAAACTAGCACTACCGCCCAACTTAGATGCCGCCACCTAAATGACGGCTGTAAATCAGACTATGTCGTCAATTGTCAGTAAGGCGTTTTCAACAGTCACGGTGCCCAGTTCAATAATTTCTTCGCCTTCTTCTGTGGGAACACTGGTGATTGTGATGAGGGTGAAGTCATCAATGCCGTCACCGTCGCTATCCCCGTAAGTGAAGTGTGTTTCAAAGTCTTCGCCATTCAGTTCAATAGTGTCGCCGTCTTCGCGGGAGAAGTCTGTGATGACGTTATCACCCGCGGCGTGAGCGGTTTGTTCAGAGGCAGTACGCAGGTTGAACATGAAAGTATCAGCACCGTCGCCGCCTGTAAGGGTATCGTCGCACGGTCCGCCGATCAAAACATCGTCGCCGTTACCGCCATCGATTTCGTCATTGCCTCCGCTGCCGCGCAGGGTATCGTCGCCCTCACCGCCGGAGACAATATCGTCTCCCTTGCCACCAAAGATAAGGTCATCGCCTGCATCGCCGAACACAGCGTCGTCGCCGTTACCGCCGAAAATAACATCATTACCTGCGCCGCCGTTTACGAGGTCGTTTCCACCGCCCGCGCCGAGTTTGTCATTACCGTCGTCGCCGAAGATCTGGTCTTCCCCGTCGCCGCCACGAACTTTATCGTCACCGGCCCCTGCTGACACCTGATCGTTTCCAGCCTTGGCGAAGATCAGATCATCGCCGTCAGTGCCGACAATGTCATCGTCTTCATCCGTGCCTGCGATGATGTCATCTTCATTATGGCGGGGTTCGCTTTCTTCATCGTCCGACCGTCGGCGCGTGCCCGGCCTCGCAAATGCTCTTTGTCCCATAGGCATAGAATTTTCCTATTCACTACAGCGCCGCATGGGCGGTGTTTCTGAGAGGACTACGGCACCGCGTTTGGATTTATTCCCGCCCTATTGAAAAAAAATGATTGATTGGCATAAGTTCAAAGGAGGCACCATGCGGAACCACTGGCGTAGACAGCGACAGCATGACCGCATAGGCTGCGATCCTAAGGTCAAGTTTAAGGGGTTTTTCATGCGTATTCTCGGTGCTTTAATCATACTTATGTCGGTTCTGTGGGCAAATGCTGCGGTGGCGGAGGACACGTATATTACGGCGGCCGCGCTTATTAATGTTGAGGATGGCAGCCGACTTGAAAACGTGGCGATTGTTGTTCGGGGCGGCCGCATTGTTAGGCTGGGGACCCAAACCAGTGTTCTCAAGCCGGACGGCGCAAGGCATATTGATCTGGCGGGGCTTACATTGGTGCCTGGCATGATGGATATGCATGTACATCTTTCTGGTGATGCAGATACGCCGTTCTTTGCCCGGCTCAGTTATTCGGTGCCGCGCCAAACCGTGGTGGCCGTTAAAAACGCGAAGATCACTCTTATGGCTGGCTTTACGACGGTGCGTAATTTGGGTGCCTCGGGTTACAGCGTGATCGCTGTGCGCGACGGCATTGAGGCTGGTGACGCTATTGGCCCGCGTATTTTCCCAGTGGGCCATGCGCTCGGCATAACGGGCGGCCACTGCGATAACAATATTCTACCTTCTGAAAAAAACGACGTGGCAGGCGGTGTGGCGGACGGCCCTTGGGCGGCACGTGCCAAGGTGCGCGAAAACATCAAGTACGGTGCAACGGCGATCAAATTTTGTGCGACGGGCGGCGTGTTTTCTAAAGGCACGAAAGTGGGTATACAGCAATATTCCCTAGAAGAAATGAAGGCTATCGTTGATGAAGCCCATATCCGCGACATCACTGTGGCAGCGCACGCGCACGGCACGAACGGTATTAAGGCCGCGATTGTTGCGGGCGTGGATAGTGTGGAGCACGTGAGCTTTCTCGATGACGAGGGTGTAGCGCTAGCCAAGCAGTACGGCACCTATTTTTCGATGGATATTTATAACACCGAATATACGCTGACGTACGGTGAAGCAAACGGGGTGCCGGAGGAAAATCTTGCCAAGGAGCGGCTGGTTTCAAAACGCCAGCGCGAGAGCTTTACCAAAGCTGTGAAAGCTGGCGTGAAAATGGTGATGGGGTCTGACGCAGCTATCTATCCGCACGGCGACAACGCCAAGCAGCTTTCACGTATGGTAAAATACGGCATGACGCCGCTGCAGGCCCTACAGGCAACGACAATGAATGCGGCGGCCCTATTGCGGCAAGAGCGCGACCTTGGCCAGTTGAAAGAAGGATTTCTCGCAGATATTATTGCCGTAAAAGGCGACCCTTTAGCGGATATTACTGTGTTGGAAAAGGTAAGATTCGTGATGAAAGACGGCAAAGTTTATAAAACAGAATAATCAATTTCCGATCAGGGGTGATCAGGTCTTAGGGGCAAAATATGAGCATGGATAAAAGACAGTTTTTAAAATTCGGTGCGGCAGGAGTTGGCGTTGCAGCACTGGCGGCTTGTGGGCCTGAGGGCGGTAAAGCGGCCACACAGAAGATTATGCAGTCGACCGGGTCGGCGCTGAAAAATATTACCGGCGATAGTCAGGCGATCACGGTGGAAGAGCGCAAAGCCCGGGTGGCGAAGGCACAGAAGTTGATGGCTGAATTTGGCATTGATGCCCTAGTGCTGGAACCCGGTTCTGCCATGCTCTATTTCACCGGCATTCGCTGGAGGCGTAGTGAGCGGCTGACGGCAGTTGTTATCCCGCGCGAAGGCGACATTGGTATTGTGGCGCCGTTTTTCGAAGAGCCAAGCGTACGCGAAAGTATGACCTTCGGCGATGATGTGCGCCCGTGGCACGAGCACGAAAGCCCATTTGAACTGGTGGCCAGTATTCTTGCTGATCGCGGCCTAAAGGGCGGCAAGATCGGGCTTGAGGACACGGTGCGATATTTCGTAGTGAAAGGCTTACAGCAAGCGGCGCCGTCTTTTGAAATTATGTCGGGCCTCGCGGTTACGCAAGGCTGCCGTATGTTCAAGTCACAGGCTGAGCTTGCCTTGATGCGGAAAGCCAGTGAAGTAACAATGGGTGCGTTCGCGGATGTGTGGCCCAAGCTTGAAGTCGGCATGACGCCGCGTGATATCTCTGGCATGATGGGCAGTGCCCAGCGTAGCCTTGGTGGCAGCGGCGCGTGGGGCTTGGTGTTGCTGGCGGAGGCCAGCGCCTATCCGCACGGCACCGGCCAACCGCAGACGCTTAAGAACGGTGATATTGTGTTGATGGACTGTGGCTGTAAGGTGCACGGTTACCAATCAGACATATCGCGTACGTTCGTCTTTGGTGAACCTACCAAGCGCCAGCGCGAAGTGTGGGACACAGTGCGGAGGGGCCAGCAGATTGCGTTTGAGACCGCGCAGCTTGGCACACCAGCCGGTGCAGTCGACGATGCCGCGCGCAAATACTATGAAAGCCTCGGGTACGGCCCAGGCTACAAAACGCCGGGCTTAAGCCACCGTACCGGCCACGGCATTGGGATGGACGGGCATGAGAGCGTGAATTTCGTTCACGGCGAAAAAACCCTGCTGGAGCCGGGCATGTGTTTCTCAAACGAGCCAGGGCTTTATATATATGGGGAATTCGGTGTGCGGCTTGAGGACTGTATCTATATGGGCGAGAGGGGACCTGAATGGTTCACTGTGCCGCCGGAGAGCCTAGATGACCCGCTTGGCCGCATGGGCTGATACAGAAAAGGCGCTGCAGTGATGCAGCGCCTTTTTTTTTGTTATTGAAACTATTCAGCGGCTTTTGAATATGCCTGCACAGTTTGTTTAGCCTGTGTTGCGAGCTTATATGTCCAGCGGCCATAATAGATCATGCATACGCTGCTGACGATGCCGACAGTGCCCATGATAAACCAAATAAAACCCACATCGTTGGCTGCGTACATCTGGTTTGTTAGCACGTCCCCTGCAACGCCAGTGACTTCCTGCAGTTTTGCAAAAGCTTGACCGTTCACAACTTCTGCGATTTCAGCTACGGACATACCGTTATCACTAAGTAGCGCGCGAGACATTTCTTCCTTTGATGCATAGGCACCGTATAGCCGCGGGCCAATAAAACTTTCCAAGATCCAACCAAACCCGAGCGGTAGCTGGCTAAAGCCGAGATACATGGCTTTTTTGTCGCCCGGTGCGATATTAGCCATATATTCGCTGCTCTTGGGGCTTGAAAGCATCTCGCCAATTGAAAAGGCGATAATGCCGCCAACGATTATCCATGCTGCACTGGTGCCCGCGAAGGTGAGCAAAGCCGCTGACGCCATGAAGGTACCCAGCGCCATCGACGTGGTGGCGCGTAGCTTGGCGCTATAGCCGGCAACGATAAAGCAGACGAACAGGATCAACATCGAATTGAGATTAACCAGCCCTTCAGGCTCAATTGACATGCCGTCGTTATTCATGCTGAGCAGCCGGATGATGATGCTGTTCTGCGTGCCCCCCGCGCCGAAAACATCGGTGATCAGCGTTGAGGTATCGACCCAATCACGGAAATAGAATGGGGCAATGTCCCAGAAGGCCATCAACATGAACCAGAAACCGGAGAAGATAACAATATACCCGAGAATTGCTGGCTTGAATATTTCCTTCAGACTATCGCGCCACAGGCTGCCTTCCTGGATCTCACCAGATTTCACTTTCGCGCGGTGTGCCAGGCGCTCTTCTTTTGCTGGCTCTTTGTAAATCAGCAATAAAAGGAAGTTGACGGAGATGATCGCCGCGCAGGCGTAAAAGACATAATCCCAAGACATTTGCCGCAGATAAACAGCGAGAATTGGCCCGAAAAATGCGCCGAGATTGACCGTCTGGTAAAACACGCCCCATGCCATCGAACTATTCTGGCGGTTGGTGGCTTTGGCAATTGTACCTTGTAGGCCGGGTTTGAAAATGCCGGTTCCGAACGCCAGCACCATTGCACCAATTGCAAAGCCCCAGAAGGTGGGGTTCATCGCCATGATCAGATAGCCGAGGATTTTAAAAACAGTCGACGCAAAGATGGTTTCTTTATAACCAAACCTGTCCGAGAGCCCCCCGGTGAGTACTGGCACAAATGTTTGCACTATTGCCCAAATGAGGAACAGATAGCTGACATCGTCAAAGTTTAAGCCAAGCCCACCTTCAGCGCTGGGAGCTGTGATATAAAGCCCTGAGCTTCCCCGTACCCCGTAATAGGCGAGGCGCTCGATCATTTCCATGCCACCACAAACCCAGAACACATAAGACAGGCTGGCAATGGCAGCAAAAATACCTAATTGCTCAACGTCTTTGGTCGTTGTGGTTTGCGAGTTTCCGTTTTCTTCAGCCATAATGCTCCCCTAAATAACCCAAAAGCCAGCGCCTATCGCTCCCCAGARAAAAGAGCGCTGCCATATCGCGGCTATTAGTAGAGTGCGTATGCGTGGGGTCAACGGAAATACGGTGAGTTGAGGTGGGTACGAGGTTTCTAAGGGCGGCACGAGGCGTACCGCCCTTAGAAAATAGCTTAGAGCTTTTCTGGATAGACCGGTTGAATATCAACTGGAATACCGCTGGTGCGGTCGAAGCTTGCGTTCGCTGCGTCGTCGAGCACCGCGTAGGTGTCGAGGAATGTTTTGGCGGCGGCGTATTGGCCGTCGCCTTGCATCATCACCACATCGCGCACGATTTCAGTAACGGTTGCTTCTACCTTGTCGAAATCGAGGCTATAGAGCCCGGTTTTCGCGTCCACGGTGAAAGCGCTGTTTTTCTTCAGGTAGCTATACTGAAATGCAGAGCCGCGACCGTGGGCTTCATCAATGCCGAACCGCATGGAGCGAAACAGGCCAACAAAATAGGTCGCCAGCATGCTGTCACGTTCAGCCTTCGGCAACTCGCCCTTTTCCATCATGAAGAGGATATTATAAACGCCCATAGCGTCTGCTTTACCTTCTTCGATGGCGGAAGCCAGCTCCTTAAACTCAGCGTTCACGGTTGTCTCGCGGCCATCCACGGTGATGGTGCCAGGGCCAAGGCTGTGAGATAGCTCATGGAAAAGTGTTTCCATGCTCATGTATTTCCCCACCAGCATAGGCGCTTGTTCTGCGGTGAGAATATATTCAGCCATTGGCGCAAGGATCAACTTGAACTTGGCTTCGAGAACGTTGTTGAGCAGTACTTTCTTCGCGCCCTTGGCTTCGCGCACACGCTCATCATTTGGCAGGTTGAAGGCGATGGTTTGCACGCCCGGCACATTGTCGCCGCCACCGCGAATTTGGTATGTGGCCGCGATGGGGCTTTCGAACCCGCGTTTGAAGTTTTTGTAGTTTTCGGCGACCGGCAGGTTGGCTTCCATCTCGCGCAGATAATCTTTGTAGCGGCCGAGGGCAGCACTTTCCTCTGGGTTTTTGATGGTCACAAACGCTTCGTAGGCGGTTTTATAACCGTAAAGGCCGTCCGTGTAGACTTCGTACGGGCCGATGGCGATCTCGATCGGCGTATCTTTGAGGTCCATCCATGCCAGTTCACTTTCGAAATATTCGTCGGTGAGGAAGCTTGTTGCGCGCTTCGAGAGGAAATCTTTCAAAGACGGATTACTGGTGATCTCAGCTGCTTCGCGCAAAAGCTGAGCTGCAGGCACGAGCCATTCGCTGTAGTGGTCACGGTACGGGATGGCGATGAGCTTATCACCGTCGCGGCGGATAACGGTATAGAGGCTGGTGAAGGCTTCTTTGTCTTCCGGATGCGCGGTGATCCAGGCTTCAAATTCTTCCTTTGTCATGTCGCCTGGATAGAAAGCCGCGCCTGCCGGCATGGCTTTGTCGCCGTAGAATGGATGACTTTCTTCCAAAGTATCCCACGGTCCAAAATGCAGATCGAACATATCTAGGAGCAGCGCCTTATTCGGAGCATCACTGGCTGCGATTTCGGCGCGCACGGCAGGGTTTTCCTCTGACCTTTGGCGCAGGTAAATTTCAGACATATAGGCAGCCGCGCCAATAAGCTTGTTGATCACCTGCTTTTCTTCATCGCTGAGGAAGCTAGTATCTGCCTTCAGATCAAGGCGAGCGATTTTGGCGCGCTGTGCCGCCAGATTGTAGCCGTGATCATCAGCTGCCGTCATGGCCTTTAACTGTGTTGCAGGGTGTTCTGCCAGACTGGTATCTCCGGCAGTAAAGTAGGATCCGCCGTAGTAAATGCTGGCTATTGCTAAGGCTGCCATCGCGACAGCGCCCAATTTTTTAGACATAAAGTGCCCCTTTTAGTGTCTGTTTTTTTTGCAAACAGCCATGCTTTGTCCCCTCTGAAACATTGCTCCTGATTGGCTGTCTTTTTACTGCTAGCTCAGAAACCCCGTGCAGTAAGTTTGTGGGCCTATATGAGGACTATTTGCTGGGCGTGTGCAAGGGGAATATACAGGGTATTATGGGTTTCGTTTATGATCATTGAGGGCATGCCCACGAAAAAAGGAGCAGGGGAGGTGCTCCTTTATTTTTGGTTTGGATCTTGTTTTAGAAACCGGTCAGGGAATTCTGAAAAGTCTCTAGCGTAGTTCGAGATTTTGCGCAGATGATCTGCCGCGCCGGTCTTCGCCAACTTCATATACGATCGGTTGGTCGTCGTTTAGTCCGTTCAGCCCTGCAGCTTCCACTGCGGAGATATGGACAAATACATCGTCGCCGCCTGTTTCTGGTTTGATAAAGCCAAAGCCTTTAGTCGCGTTGAACCATTTCACAGTACCGTTAGCCATATTGGGGGGATCCTTAATTGGTGTCACGTCGAGACAGAGTGTGCCTGATTTCTATGTCCTGATCATCAAGGGGAGCCTGATGATCAAGGGTGGAACGAGTCGCATCGTGCTGCAATTCTGTACCACAGAAAGCGGTTCAGGCCAAGGCGCAGGGCGCTTGGTTTGGATTATCACGCAGAGGTAGAAGTGGCTGTTTTCTAAGGTATTTTGATCAAGAGAGAGCAGCAAAGTCGCCCGGCGTATTAACGTTTTTGAGGCGTTCTTTGGCGTCATCCGGCACCGGGATCATAGTGAGTTTTAGCGCCGAAAGCAGCTCTGTCATCCTAACGACATCCTGCTCCACTGGGCCTGTCACTGTTGCGCTGAACGGCAGGTAAAGATCATCAAAGTAAGCGCCGTTTTCTTCCGCGGTGAGCAAACGTACCTCGGTAGGAGACAAGAGCGGCATGTCTATAGGGAGCACCGTCAGTTTGAACGGGTATTCGCGTTTGTTGATCCATGCTCTGAGATTGGCAGCAGGCCCCGCGTCTGGCAGTGGGTCTGGAAGGCCGTGCTCAATGTAAGGCCTCCCTAGAATGAAGTATTTAGTGGTGCCTGATGCGCGCATCAAGGCTTGAGCCCGTCCCAGTAAGCTAATGCCGTCATAAGTGAGGCTTGCTTTATCTCGACCCATTCGCGTGGATTTTCCGCCCGCGACTATAACACCTAACAACTGCACGTGTTTGACCCCTGCCTTCCCTCAGCTCGACATGTCCGAGCTTTATTATTCACTATCTGCCGGAGTACTATAACCGGCAGATTGAAAATAGGGAATAGGCCAGCTAGGGGAGCTGTAGCCCGTTCGGAAAAATGGGTTAGGAAATAGGCGTGATGTGCCACACGAGGGTGCCTGCCGTGCCAACGATACCGACCAGTGTGCCCATGGCACCGAAGCCGCGGGCAGCAGCTGGCGTGTTGGGTGCAGACAGCGCGTATGCATGGGATAGGCGGGCAAGTATGAAGATCGCTGCAAAGCCGATGAGGGCCATTTGGGAGCCGCCAGTTACTTCGAGTAGCCCCAGCAGAATAAGAAACATCGGAGCATTTTCTGTTAAATTGCCGTGGCGGCGTATTTTTAGAAGCAAGGCTTCGTTACCGCCGTCCCCCAAAGTAATATCAGTTGTTCGACGAGCGAAGCCAACAGTCATCATCAGCATAATCTGAAAAACGCCAATGAAAGCAGCAGCGTATGCGCTGATGTAGGGCATTGTCATGGTAAGTCCTTTTTATAGTCACAAACAAAATGCGTGAGCCAAGCGGCGCCACGCAAGGGTACGTCAGCGCTAACTTGGCCTTGGGCAGACTTTAGGCTGAGAAAAAACTTAGGAAAAGGCGATGAAACGCGCACGGGGTGGTGCAATATTGAACCAGAGTCACTATCTATGGATAAAATTTGGTCCAACTGGAGCTGGAAATGAACTGGGATGATCTTCGGATATTTTTAGCGGTAGCGGAAGCACCGTCGATGCGGGTGGCGGCAAAAAACTTAAAGATAAGCCACAGCACAGTGTCGCGGCGGGTGGAAGCGCTGGAAACGGAAATGGATGTAAAGCTGTTTGACCGCACAACAGATGGCTACCGGCTGACGAGATCCGGTGACGAGCTGTTGCCTGTGGCGACATCAATGCAGGAGCAGCTTTTTTCCTTTAACCGCAACGTTGCAGGCCGCGACGCTGAGCTGAAGGGCCGGGTGTGCGTGGCCGTTCTTGATCTACTCGCGGTTAGCCTGTTAATGCCGCATTTCAGGGATTTCATGGATGCCTACCCGAACATCAAGTTAACAGTGCTAGACGGGATGGCGCCGCTGGACCTTTCTAAACGGCAGGCAGATGTAGCCTTCCGCTATACCAACCGCCCGCCAGAGCATTTGATTGGAACCAAATTAGGTGTTGATCACCAAGCAGCCTATGCCACGCGGGACTATCTGGAAAAGCATGACCCTACTAAGCCAGATACGGACGCAAAATGGGTCGCTTGGGGTAGGCCTGAAGGTAAACCGAGCTGGATTGCGCGTTCGCCGTTTCCCCACTTGGAGACAGCGGGATATTTCAATCACATGCTCATCCAACACCAAGCCGTGCGCGAAGGCCTGGGAATAGGATATTTTGCTTGCATCGTCGGCGATAAAGACCCAGAACTCGTCCGTATTAGTGATCCAGAGCCGACCTATAGTTTGTGGCTTCTATCGCACAGAGATTTGAGAGCAACTGCCCGTATGCGCGCTTTTCGCCAGTTTATCATAAAACGCCAGCCTCAAATCGAGGCAGCTCTTGCTGGCCGCACCGCGGAGCCTGTCGTATGAGTAAAATTCTGCTGATTTTTGCGCACCCGTCACCGAACCGGTCAAAAATAAATCGGCAGCTTTACTGTGTTGCCAATAGGCTCAATCACGTTGCCACACGCGACCTTTATGAATTGTACCCCAATCTTAGTATCGATGTTGATGCGGAACACGAAGCGATCTTGCGTGCGGACGTCCTTGTATTTCTTTTCCCCGTGTTTTGGTTCAGTGCACCATCGCTCCTGAAAGAATGGATGGATATTGTGCTCACGAACGGTTTCGCCTACGGAGATGGCGGGACGGCGCTGGAAGGCAAGAAGTTTATGCTCGCTGTCAGCTCTGGTGGTAGTGCACAAAGCTATACCAGTGAAGGCCTACACGGAGCGGAAATCGAGACCTATCTTGCCCCTTTTTACCAAACAGCCCGCTACTGCAAAATGGAATTGGTGGAACCTTTCATTAGTTTTGATGGCCGATCCCTTGATGCGGAAGCCATTCAACAAGTAATTGTGAATTTTGAAGCTCGGCTTCACGAGCTTGGGGGGGTAACGGATGCCTGTTGAAGCAAGTTTCCTTGAAGGCGCGTTGATTTACCTTTCGGCGGTACTGATTGTAGTGCCTCTTTTTAAGCGGCTTGGGCTCGGCGCCGTGCTCGGGTATCTAGTGGCGGGTATGGCTATCGGCCCCGCGGGTTTCGGCTTTATCGGCGATGTGGAAGCGACGCTGCACTTCTCTGAATTTGGTGTGGTGCTGTTGATGTTTTTGATCGGGCTGGAGCTTAACCCTAAAAAGCTATGGGACCTACGGAAGCCAATATTTGGGTTGGGCACAATGCAGGTGGCAGCATCAGTATTACTGCTTACATTGGCAGGTATACTGGTCGGGCTTTCCCCGGTCGTGGCACTGGCGGCTGCCGTGGCTTTGGCCATGTCATCTACCCCCGTCGCTTTGCAGTCACTAAGTGACCGCGGGCAATCAAAAAGCGACATGGGGCAGCTGACGTTCTCAGTGCTTTTGTTTCAGGACATCGCCGTTATCCCTGTGCTTGCGCTTGTACCGCTTATCGGTATGGAAGCTGGGGACAGTGGCGGTGGTTGGCTTGGGGCGTTGAAGGTTATTGCTGTTATTGTATTGATTGTTGGCGGTGGCCGTTATTTGTTACGGCCAGTGTTCCGCTATATTGCAGCCACGGGGTTGCGCGAAGTTTTTACCGCTTTTTCCTTATTCCTTGTGATTGGCACGGGGCTGTTGATGCAGCAGGTTGGCATTTCGATGGCACTGGGCACTTTCCTTGCGGGCGTCCTGCTTGCGGAATCTGAATACCGGCGCGAGTTAGAGCTGAATATTGAACCTTTCAAGGGCTTGCTACTCGGGCTTTTCTTCATTGCCGTTGGTATGTCCGTAGATTTGTCGCTTGTGCTTGAGCAGCCGTTTTTGATTGCTGCTGCAGTACTGGGCTTGATTGCGATCAAAGGCGTGGTGCTTTATATGCTTGGCGGTATGGCGGGGCTTATGCGCCAGGAACGTATTCTGCATGCTATTCTATTGGTACAGGGCGGCGAATTCGCGTTTGTGCTGATTGCACTTACATCGGCTGCCGGGTTAGTACCGCCGGAATTAGCGGCATTTTTGGTGGTTGTGGCAACTTTCTCGATGTTGGTGACACCGATCTTCCTATTGGTATACGACAAGATATTGCTGCCGGTATTTTTCAAGACTGAAGAACCTGAGACCGACCTGGAAGCCAAAGAAGACCATATTATCATCGTTGGCTTTGGCAGGTTTGGTCAGATTATCGGCCGGCTACTCATCTCCCTGAAGTTTCAGGTGACTGTGGTTGATAATGACCCCAATCATATCGAAACACTGCGTAAATTTGGCTATAAAGTCTATTATGGGGACGGTACACGGTTCGATCATTTGGAGCTGGCAGGTGTGGCTAAAGCGAAGCTTGTGGTGTTGGCAACAGACGACAAAACGGCGCTCGTAGAAACCACTCAAATGCTAGCAAAACATTTCCCACATCTGCCGGTACTGGCGCGTGCTAAAAACCGCCGCGACCTGACCGACCTGCTGCTTGCTGGGGTGAAAGGTGTTCGGCGCGAAACCTTTGCGTCGTCCCTTGAACTTGGCGAACTGGCTTTGCAGGAGCTAGGGTACAGTGCGCACCAAGCCTATCGGACCACACAGCGGTTCCGGCTTTATGATGAGAAAATGCTGATGGCTTCTGTTCGTTACAAAGATGATCAGAAATCTCTGATGGAATATTCCAAACGTGCTCGTGGGCAGCTGGAACGTCTAATGGGCGCGGACCATGACGAGATATATAAACAAGATAAAGACTGGTAACAGAATGACAAAAAAGACTAGCTATCTGGCTTATTACTGCGCCCCTGACGGATTTCAGGTTTCGGTTAAACGCTTGCTAGGTCGAAAAATGGCAGGCAACTCATTTTTGCGGGCTGTGATCGACCATACAGATCCAGATACCGAATTTCTGCATGGGTTCACCCCTCATAAGAACGCCTTCCAGACATTTGATGCGTTTGTTAAGGACGTGAAGCCAGGGCTTGAAAGTCGCTGGTGCCCACCGCAGCGAACGGATTTGTTGGCTGAGGCGAAAATACTGTATACGCCAGATCCAAACCTCCAGGATTTTGCCAATATGAGGGTCAAAGCGCCATTAGATTCTTATAGCATTTGCGGGGTTACGCACACCACAGCATCTCATGCTGTACTGGAGTTGGTACAGTCTCTTTACCGAGCACCTATTATGCCGTGGGATGCTTTGATTTGTACATCACAGTCCGTGCGGACGACAGTTAATACGATTTTAGAACAGGAGCATGAGGTTCTGACGTGGCGTCTAGGCAAGCATACCAAACCAGAGTTATGCCAGCTGCCAATCATACCTCTTGGTATTCATACAAAGAGTTTTTCTCGCAATCATAAACAGTATCTGAAGTCGCGGAAAAAACTGAATATAGATTATGATGAGACAGTGTTTCTATTTGTTGGCAGGCTCAGCCCCTACACCAAGGCACACCCCTATTCTATGTATGCGGGCCTTCAGGAAGTTGCCAAACGCACTGGAAAGAAGATCACACTTATTGAATGTGGTTGGTATGAAGCTGACGCAGTAAAAGAAGATATGGATGCCTGTAAACGGGAAGTCTGCCCCGATGTTCGCTGTATCGACGTTGATGGCCGTAATTTCACCGATAGAGATAGTTGCTGGGGGGCAGGGGATGTTTTTGTTTCCTTGTCCGATAATATCCAGGAGACCTTTGGTTTGACGCCTGTGGAAGCCATGGCTGTCGGGATGCCAGTTCTGCTGTCCGACTGGGACGGGTATAAGGAACTTATGACGGACGGCGTTGAAGGGTTTAAGGTGCCGACTGCGATGCTGGACGATACGGCTGAGTTTTCTCAGAGGTACCATGCTGACGCTACCTATGGCCGCTACTGTTCTAGTGTTTCCTTGATGACAGGCATTGATATTGAAGTCTTTGCCGACAGAGCCGAAAAATTGGTTGAGAGTAAAGATCTAAGACGTAAAATGGGAGAGCGCGGCAAAATGCGGGCGAAAGCCGTATTTGATTGGTCTGTCGTTTACAGTAGCTACGAAGAGCTTTGGACGGAACTGGACGATATTCGTCTTAGCGCCCGGCAAAACAAGGAACGCAAAGCTATATTGGAAACGTCACCCTCTGTCGTGGCTTCAAGGATGACGCCCAGTGACCTATTTCCAACCTACCCCTCTGTATTTTTAACAAAGGATACATGCATTAAGTCGGTCCCTGGTAAAACTATTGATGATTTCGTCCGATTGGCTTCTTTGAATATATTCTTACGCAGCAAGGAGAAGCTTCCAAAACAGGAAGGGGTAGGCGCTTTACTTCAATTTTTGTCTACTTCGGAAGGTGCAAGCATAGGGGCGTTGCATAAGCATTTTAAGACAACGCTGATCCACATGAAGAAGATCGTGGCGGTATTGATCAAATTTGGTCTGGTTACGGTGGCTGATTGGCAGGTTGATGCGGGCGCTGACTTACATAAATAATGGCATAAATAATGATGGCAAATAAACTAGCAACGCAAACACTGAAAGTGTCTGTAGCGAAAGACGCTCAAACGATTTTAAGCGGCACTTTCGATGTCTCTGACCATGATTATCAGGCGGTGTCTGCGCTCCTGAAAGAAGTGGAAATGTCCGTGCCGCAAGCACATGACCTTCTAATTGGTTATATGCATGCGCGCGACGCCGGGCCCGTTAGCGAAGAAATGGGAAAGCTGGCAATGTTTGCTGTGGTGTATCTGCTATCAGAGGGTCATACAGACGTTGATATAAAAATGGACCACAGCGAAAAATAAGCGGCCTACTGGGCAGTTTCGGAAGCCGTGGTTTGCTATAGGGGCGGAAATTCCGGCTATGGGCCACCCACTGAGACTCGGTTTTAAGGGATGAACTAATCGGTTTTCGGTACGGAGCGTGTTGGTATAAATTTGGATCATGGGTATTCTCACTGGCATAACCGGAGAAGTATCATGATCACCAAAACTCTAAAGTTGGCCCTTATTGCTGTTGGCTTCGTTGTCGCCCATGCGGCAATAATTTCGGCACAAGATAAACCAATTCAATTTCAGCCAAATCCAGATAGCCCGATCGGCGAGCGCAATGAAACCTTGCTTGCAGACGCTGTGGACTTTGATTTTTTGATAGGCGACTGGGATGTGGTGATCACATGGACACCGCCAAACGGTGCGCCGCCAAATACCTATAAGGCAAAATGGCACAACCACTGGACGGTGAACGGTACAGTGGTGATGCAGGAATGGCGTGGCCCCTACGCAACGGGGGCTGAGATGCGCCATTATAATGGCCGCACTAAAAGTTGGTCGGGGCGGAATATTTACCAACAAGGTAAATGGCAACGCACCACAGCCAGCACTGTTGGTGAAAATCTCATCGTTATTATTGAAGATGTCAAAACCCAGAAAGGCGAGCATGATAACCGCGAAACCTATTATGACATCGAAAAAGACAGTTTCAAAATGAAGTCTGACTTGTCTTTTGATGACGGCAAAACATGGGTAACAGGCCGCTACAGCATGACCGTTACCCGGGCTAATTCTTAATAAGATAAAGCGGTAGCGATGGTGCAGGAACCTAGCGTCTTCCGCTGCACTGGGGAGCAAGTACCCATTAGGCCTAAGCCAAATATATAGGTGTTGCTGACCTAGGTCTTTGTTTTTTGTGGTATAGTTAAGCACTCGTTTGTAGGAGATCGGCTCAAATCGATGCTTAAGCAGGCCCTCATTGCAGCAATTTTAAGTGCAGCACCGGTTGGTGCCTCGCCCTTGTATGCTCAGCCTGAAATGATTTTACCAAGCAAGCTCTGCGGTGTTTATTTTATGATGCCGCTTACGGTGAAGGGGGTCGGTGGAAAAGACCATACCCTCCAGTTTTTATTGGATACAGGATCATTTGGCAGCTTTGTCGACCCAGACGCCCTGGCCCGGACCACAGGCAAAACCCGCAAGTATGGCAACCGGACCAGACTGACCGGTGTGTCGCTGGGCAGTCACCGTTTGGGTCAGCTGAAAATAAGTGTTGCTGAGCTGGATAGCATTGAAGTGGCGCTGGGCACGCAGATGGACGGTATCCTTGGCTTTTCCGTTTTTGAAGATCATTTGCTGACAATTGATTACCCCAAGAAAGAAGTTCGTGTGGCTTCGGGCCGGCTGCCGAGGCCAAACGGCCGAGATATTTTTTCAGCAAGAGGGCGAGACCCACGCCCTTGGCTAAATGTTTGGCTCGGTGACCGCAGACTGAAGCTGCTGATCGATTCCGCAGCTGGCGGTGCCATGTCTGTGCGAAACCTGAACGGCATTGAAGTGGCTGCGCCGCCTGTTGTTGCGTCCACTGGCCAGCATATAGATCATATTGCCATCAACCGAATTACGCGCGCGCAACATGATCTGGTTATCGGACGGCACCGCGTGGAGAGACCCATGCTTTCAGTTATTCCTGAAACCCCGTTGTTGACGGCGCATATCATGTGGAACTTCAGTTTTACCTTCGATCAGAAAACACAGCGTGTGAGAATTTCATCCCCAACAAACGTACCAGTTCGGGTGCCGTCCCAAAGTGGTTCTGGCATCTTGCTGTCAGCTGAAGACGGCGACATGAAAGTGATCGGTGTGGTGGCGGGTTCGCCAGCTGAAGCTGCCGGTTTGAAAGCTGGGGATCAGGTTGTTGCGATTGATAATAAACCTCCTGCGCAGAGGGGCTGCGAGAAACACTCAATTCCAGAAGGGTCTGTCCTAACATTTCGGCGCGATAAAACAGTTTTTAGCCGTAAGCTAAGCCGTAATCTGGTCGTGAAATGAAGGGCGCAAACCAAAAAAAAGCCCGCATAGCGGACTTTCTTATTGTTGATCTGTTGAGCTAAAGCACCCGAACGGCACGCTGAAGGCTGGTATTAATGGTCGGCTTTAGGCGTGCGTGGCTCAATATACGTGATGGTCACGCTGGCTTTGCCGTCGTCCGACAATGTCACCATATAAAGGTGATCATACTGGTATTCCTCAAGCGCTTCATGCTTTTCGCCTGAAAGCAGCGAGACAAGGTGCGGCGTAGTATTGCTGTGGCCGACTACAAGAATAGGGCCTGCTTCTTTTTTCAATTGCTCTGCGAACTCGCCCAATTTGCGCGGATCGTAAGATGTTACCGTCAGATGCTTGGCGGCGGCTACTGGTGCGGCAGTTTCCTGTGTACGCTTATAGTCGGTAGAATAAACTGTGGTGAGCGCTGTGCCCTTTAGGTGATCGGCAAGCTTTGCTGCGCGTACAACACCGGCCTCCGTTAGAGACGGATTACGTGTACCGTCACTTTGTTTTTCTGCGTGCCTAAACAAGTAAACTACGCTGTCAGCTGCTGCACTTGCCGTTAGGACAAATGCACCGACGATTGCCGCGAGTAAGAGTTTCGTAAATTGGCTCATTATGGTTCCCCGAAGTCATTAAGTTGTACGGAGCCTACTCGCTTGATGCGGCAGGCTCAAGCATACTTTCGTGACGTCTGATGCTGCGATGCCGAGGCGTTTTTGCTATGGCTAAAATGGTAAGGGGGCCTCGAATGTCATACTTTCCTCTCGCACGCGGTGAAATAAGGTCAGGCGCAGGGCGTGCAGTTGCAGACGTGGGGCGGCTGCGATCACCTCGTCTGTGCCGTATAGGCTGTCCCCAAGGATGGCATGGCCAAGCGCTAGCGCGTGCACGCGGAGTTGGTGCGACCGGCCCGTGACGGGCGTGAATTCCACCCGTGTTGCGGTGGCTTCTCGCTCTAGTACCTTGTAGTGTGTGAGCGCCGCTTTGCCTGCGACATGGTCTACCATTTGCTTTGGGCGGTTTGGCCAATCACAGATTAGCGGCAGATCGATAGAGCCTTCGTCTTTGTCGAGGCTGCCATGCAGGCGGGCTATATAGGTTTTCGATGTTTTGCGCCGTTCAAACTGCTTACCGATATGGCGGTGTGTTTCGCGGTCGAGCGCCATAACAAGGACGCCAGACGTTTCCATATCCAACCGGTGCACTGTCATAGCAGAGGGGTAGGCTTCTAAAGCACGCGCTTCGACGCAGTCTTTATGGTCCTCATGCTTGCCTGGCACTGAAAGCAGGCCGCTTTGTTTGTTGAGCACGAGCAGATGATCATCCTGGTAGAGGATATCAAGGTATGGGTTGAGCGGCGGGGAATAGTGTTTAAGGATATGCACAGATGGACCTAAGGGCTAAAATTATGCAGCCTTATAGCAAAGTGCTTGTTCGCTGGGTACAGGAATTTGCAGGGTTTATTTAAGCGCGCCTTTTGCCCACATATCAATTGCTTGTTTAATCGCGTCTTCAGGATTTACGCCGACTCGTTCACACATAGCGTAGTCTGAACAGTTTTTAAGGAGGGCCAACAGGTTGCTTAAGGCAAGAAGCGGCGTGAGGTCGTCGCGGATTGCGCCTCCAAGATTCTTTTTGGCACGTTCGAAGTAAGCTTTTCGCTCGCTTTGGTACAGCTTATAAACTTCATGGAAATCGTCTCTGAGCTGCTGCCAGAATATAGGGCCGTGTTCTCTTTTTAGTTTGAGCCACGCTAACGTGTGCCTCTCGATCCGGTCCCTTGGCGGCAGGTCTTCAATAATGCCCCGTTCCTGCTCGTATTCCCAAGCGGTGGACAGCTGCCGGATCAGGGCCACTAGAATATCTGACTTTGTCGGAAATATCTTAAAGAGCGTCGCCGTGTCTATATCCAATTCCTTAGCCATGCACCCAAGGGACACACTGCTTGGCCCTTCTGAAAATGCTTTGACTTCAAATGCTTTTATGATGCGCTCTCTGAGAGCCATCCGCTGCCTCTCATTGTCCTGATATAATAGGCCCATGCTATTTCCCGCTCCGGTTACCGCAGCGCCACTATTTTGGAACTTGATAACCTTGTCAAGGTGTAGAATACAACTTAACTTGTTGTTTCTGCTCGTTTCCAATTCGCATGGGAGCGATTCTCGGGGCGCGGAATTAAATTCAAACGCTTCACCGCTTAAGAAGAACGTTCTGTCTTTCGTTTAGTCGCTTTGTCGAACACCTGCGGCGTCTCGCCTCAATTCGCTGCCCTTGAATAGGGTTCTGGCATACCAATATATGTGTCGCCGGAACAGCAATGAGAGCGGCACCAAAACGACAGTAGAATAACCCAGACGACAGTAGAATAAATAGCCGAATAATCGGCATTATAAAAAATACGAGGATAGTTATGTTTATCGAACAATTGGTTTTAACTGCACCTAAAACACACCGGATAGTTTCTTGCGAGGCTGCCAAAAGAAGCTGGCGTCGCCAACGCCGTGCCCACAAGTTTCTCAGCCGAGGCCATGCATGAAAATTGCTACTGGTTTTATAACACTGCGTCGCCCTTCCTCCCGTGATAAAGTATATAAAACCAAACCCTGCCCCTATTCTGTGACTTAAGAACCAGCTTCTCCCATAGCTGGTTTTTTTGTGCCTAAATGGGACAATTTCGTTTTATTGCACATTGATGGAAGCCCCATCACTGGCTAACCCGCCATTTGATTGACTTTCCCTCGCTTGAGCGTTACGTATCCGCGTCTTAAAGACGGAAAGAATATTTCATGAGCAAATTTGCTGATCTCGGACTGCGGCAGTCCATCCTTCGTGCAGTGGAGGAAGGTGGCTACGAGACAATGACACCTATCCAAAGCCAGGCGATCCCCAAAATCCTGGACGGCAAAGACCTGATCGGTGTGGCCCAGACAGGTACAGGTAAAACGGCGGCCTTTTCACTGCCAGTTTTGCAGCTGTTACTGAAAGGCGAAGGCCAACGACCAAAGAAGGGGGCGCGGTCCCTGATCTTGGCGCCGACGCGTGAGCTTGCCATCCAGATCGGTGAAAATGTCCGTGCGTATTCAAAATACCTTCATTTCCGCATGGCCCTAATTTACGGCGGCACGTCTGCCAAGCCGCAGATTAAAGCAATGGCGCAGGGCGTCGATATTCTTATCGCGACTCCGGGCCGTTTGATTGATCTGATGGATCAGGGGTTTGTTTCGCTAAGAAGTGTTGAATATTTGATCCTTGATGAAGCGGACCGCATGCTTGATATGGGCTTCATTCGCGATATTCAGAAAATTATCAAACAACTGCCTACTAAACGCCAGACATTGTTTTTCTCGGCCACTATGCCAGGGTCTGTAGCCAAACTTGCCAACAGTATTTTGAGCAATCCTGTGCGGGTTGAAGTGGCGCCAGCCGCAACAACAGCCGAAAAAGTGAAGCAGTATGCCTTGATGGTGCCAAAGGCACGCAAGCGCGATTTGCTGGTGCATGTGCTGAAGGACGAATCGATAAAACGGGCGATTGTCTTTACGCGCACCAAACACGGCGCTAACCGGGTGATGAAACATCTGGACCAAAAAGGTATCAAGGCCTCTGCGATCCACGGTAATAAATCACAAAATGCACGGCAAAAAGCACTTGGCGAATTTCGCTCGGGCGAGATCAGGGTCCTTGTGGCCACTGACGTTGCCGCGCGCGGTATTGATGTGGACGGCGTGACACACGTTATTAACTTTGAGCTGCCGAACGAGCCTGAAAATTACGTGCACCGTATTGGCCGCACGGCGCGCGCGGGTGCCACGGGTATTTCGCTGTCTTTCTGTGATCATGAAGAACGCGTCTATCTGCGGGATATCGAACGCACCATTCGCCAAGATGTAGAAGTATTTGAAGACCACCCGTTCCACGGCGCTGGTATGGCGGCGCAGGAACACACAGAAGGCGACGAGCCTAAACCGGCGAACCGGCGCGGCGGTAACCGCAGGCGCAGTGGCGGCGGTGGTGCCAAGCCCCGTGGTAGTAAGGGCAGAAATCAAGGCCGATCTGACGGCGGGGAGAATAAGGCATCTGGCGACAAGCCAGCGTCCAGCAATGCTGACGGTAATAAAGCTGAAAATCGTCCGAACAGTCGCCCGGGCCCGGGTCGCAGGCCCGGTGGCAGACCTGGCGGCAAGCCAGGTGGCGGACGTCCTGGTGGCGGTAACCGACGGTCACGCCCACAAGGCGGCGGTTCGCGGTCAGGCAATAGCTAAGACAAAAATCGGTTTTAGCCTAGCGCCAGAACGGCGGTAGGCTATGGAGCGAGACCTCCTGAAAAACAACTATGTTTTTCAGGAGAAAGTCGAACGGCGCCAAATAGTGTAGCGTAGTGCCCGCACCGCAACTGACCTCAATTCCCTATAGTTCTGTTTCCATGAATTTCTGGTTCGGATGGCGGTTCCATTTGTTCCAATAGTGCACGTATATCAAGACGACCGCGCCAATTGGAACAATCAGAACGCTGCCTTCTGCACCGAAGCTACCGCCTGTTAGCCAGTCGGGGCCATTCGGTGTGTGCGTGATTAGGCTTACCCCTGTTGTTCCACTGGTTTGAAACCCGAACAGGGTCGTCTGGAAAAAATTCCATCCCATATGCAGGCCCATTGCAAACCACAGCTGCCCGGTTTTAAGGTAGGCATAAATAAAGGGTACGATGAGAAAGCTGATGAGTAGGCTCGACAATACTGTCGCGTTCGGGTTGCCGTAATGCACAAACCCGAACAAGAGCGAGCTGATCGCTACCGCCCACCAAAGCCCTAATCCTTCGCGGATATTTTGAAATAGGTACCCTCTGAAAGCCAGTTCTTCCCACCAGCCTGTTAGCGCTGTTACCACTAGTGCTGCGAGGATCGCTGTCATGACTGACCACTGGAAGCCAGTTGCCGCAGAGGCGCCTTCTTGCCACCATACCAGGCCGGTAAACTCGATAAGCCCAGCCGCAAGCATGACGACGAACATCAGGCCCATAACCAACCCGCCGTTTAAAAAGCCAGCGATAATATCAAAAACGGCTTTACGATCCCACACCATGCCGAGAGAAACGAAACTCTTTTTATCAAGATACTTTCGTGCAATCAAAACGGCGACCGTGCCGATCAAAGCAGCTAAAACGGCTGTGGGCAGCGACATATCCTCAGGATTGACGACTTCAAGAGCTACCGCCACTAGGGATAAAACACCGGAAAGAACTACAAATATACCTATAAAGATCAGAATGCGCCATCCGGCTGCAAGCCGAGCGTTTTCTTCGCTGGTGGTTTCTTCGGTCATGTGGTTTGCCCCTTGTTGCGTCCTCGCCCTTACCCGACAGCATTAGGCGTCAGATGCGGCAAAGGCAACAACTAGTAGTCGGGGACTTGAAGGAAGGAGCCGAAGCTTACTGCTCCTCAGGATCACCCAGCGCAGGGCTATCGCCAGGCAGGTGGTATTCTTCGTTGAACCATTTTCCTAAGTCCAGATCAGCACAACGCTTGCTGCAGAACGGACGGAAAGCATGCTCGGTCTCTTTGCTGCACTGTGGGCATTTGGTAGTGCTCATCTTATTTTCCGTTCAGCGTTCTTAGGTTAGCGGCGAATAAACACATCGGCTGTAGCCGATTGCTCAAGGATAAGGTCTCGGCCGGTTACTTTAGTCAGGTCGGCAACCACTGTTTTGTTACGCTCTAGCCAGGCTATGGTTGCTTTCGGGGCCGCGATGATTAGGTTTCCTACATCTTTGCTGCGCCCAACGCGTGCCGCCTTGCGCAAAAGCGTGAGGGCCATGGCCACAGGCCGAACGATAGGCTGAGGCCGGTACTCTGTACGGTCACGGAGCGAAAGCCCTGAGCGTTTTCGAGTAAACTCTACTAGGCCAAAAGCCGATATGCCCGTGTGCTGCAACGGCACCTTGTCTTCGCGCGCGGTGCGTTCGATCAGGTCTACCAGTTGGCGGTTGCTGCCTTTGGTGGACATGTTGATATAATCCACAACGATTAGCCCGCCGATGTCCTGAAAGCGCAGGTGGTACATTAACGCCAGCGTAGCTTCCAAATTGACAACAAGCATTGCCTCGCTGGCACCCATGCCTTTCAGCGCGCCGCCCATGTTCACGTCTACGGCCGTCAGTGCTGGCGTTGGGGTGATTGATATCCAGCCACCGGACGGCAGGTCGATACGCTCAGCAAGCGCATCTTCAATAGCTTCTTCAACGCCGTATTCCTCAAAGCCCGCTATTTTGCCTGTGTAGGCCGTAATGCGGCCAGCAAGGTCAGGCCAATGCTTTGCTGCAATGGCTTTCAAATCGGCTTGGGCGCTGCCGCCTTCTACACAGATACCGCCTTCAGTATCTGGGGCTGAAAGCAGGGCTTTTTCTGCTGGTGACCATGTGTGCAGCAGGCCGGGCTTGTCGCTTGTGGTGGTAAATACTTCTATTAAGCGCTTGGCTTCGTTCACGACGGCCGCCAACGGCACATCGCCAGCGCGGGACCGCACAATAAGCGCACTGCCATCCACCAGCGGCGCTAGCAGCTCCTTGAGGTCTTTGATTTTACGTGCTGTAAGGTCTTTGGAAAAGTTAAGGCGTGGTTTGCCCATCTCCAGCACGACATAGCGGCCGGTTATGCGTGGCCGGGCTGTTACACTGTAGGCTTTATTTTCCTCGGCGGCAGCTTGCGCTTGCACTTGAACGGCTAGCCTGTCGCCTTCTTTTACACAGTCGGAGATCTTCTTAGCCTGCCCCTCGGCCAGCATGCGAGCGCGGCGAAAGGTAAGCGACCCCGTGCGGCCAGCGCCGAGGTCAAGGAATGCCATATCGAGTGTGTTGTCGACCGCCGTAACCCGCGCGCTGAAGATAGCGTCCTGCGGGTTCAGGCTGCTGTCGTCATGGAAGCGCAGGTCTGTTGGCAGTTCATCAGGGCCGATGTCGGCGCTGCGCCACTGGCCGATGCCCGGCTCAATAATCGTCAAAGGGAATGTCACGTGTTTGCTTCTGTATTTAAATGTGTTTCTAACCAGCCGGCTACTTCAAAGAGCGGTAAGCCTACCACATTGCTGTAGGAGCCGGAAATGAACCGAATGAAAGTAGCGCCCAAACCCTGTATGGCGTAGCCGCCCGCTTTGCCGTGCCATTCGCCTGACGCGATATAGCGTTCGGTGTCCCGGTGAGACAATACCTTGAGCGCGACGACCGTAGAGACTGACTTGGTCAGCTGTTTACCGCAAGGTAGCACAAGCGATATGCCGGTGATTACCCTGTGTCGTCTGCCTGACAGAATACTCAAGCAAGCGCGTGCTTGCTGCTCGTCTTCTGCCTTCGGTAGAATGCGTTTTCCAACCGCGACAACAGTGTCAGCAGCAAGGATCATTGCACCAACGTGCGCGCCTGCCACCACCGCTGCTTTTTCGCGTGCTAAACGCTCAGCATGCTGCTTTGGAATTTCGCGCTCAAACGGGTTTTCGTCAATATCCGCAGGGACGATAGCAGAAGGTTTCAGGCCAATCTGCGCCAATAGCTCAAGCCGCCGCGGCGAGGCGGAGGCCAGAATGAAACTATCTGCTTTTTCGGATGCGGTCATGGGAGTGCCGGCGGTCATAGCCCACCAAACACTTTATTTGAAGCGGTAAGTAATACGGCCCTTGCTCAGGTCGTATGGTGTCAGCTCAACAAGCACTTCGTCACCAGCCAAAACCCGAATACGGTTTTTGCGCATTTTGCCTGCTGTGTGACCAAGAATTTCGTGGTCATTTTCTAGCTTTACCCGGAACATTGCGTTTGGCAGCAGTTCAGTGACCGTGCCGCGCATTTCCAATACTTCTTCTTTTGCCATTATGGCTCCTTGTTAAGGTCTTCTAAGGTAAGGGCTTTTAGCGATTTCGCTGATTCCTGCCTTAGTGGGTTTGGTTATTTCCCTGATTTATGCGCCCCTTCATGCCGCTCCTCTCGCACAAAATCAACTTTTTTTGGCGTTTGCTAGCGATAAACTATACCAGAATAGGATTAAAAGTGTGCTTACAGGCACAGTTTTGTGACGATGAACAAGATGTATTGAAGGGGTATACTAAAAACAAGAACTGAAATAGTTGACTACACAACGCCTACCCCACGCCGCAATTCAGCATCGTCAAGCAAGTGTCCTTTGCTCGGGGATGTTTTTTTCTTGTGCTCTTGATGTAAAAAACAAAGTTACGTCTTACACCTATGGTCTCTTGAGCCTTTCCGTCAACAATCAGCGGCTCGTACTTGTGGGTTGCTAAGGTCTTTAAGGCATCCTCCACAAAGTAACCCTGCGGTACTGAACGTAGAACAATGACATCATCCGTTTTTACGGAACCGTCGGCATTGACGGTATATTCAAGTGTTACGTAGCCGTGTAAATTCTCAGCTAGCTGTTTCTCTATTTCCTCGCCTTTTTTGGTGCGAATGGCCCAGCCATGCTCGCCTCCAGAAACCTTTCTGTTTTTTGACCTCCAGTGGGTGTTTATTAGGGGAAATGACGCATATTTGAACTGAACTTTGTCCGGCTGGACTGGCTTTTCTAGTTTGGAACAGGCTGGGTAGGCCTGAACTGTGTTGGCCACGGCTGTATCGCTATCAGTAGAGTTTTCTGCTGAACTAGCGCTAGCCAATAGGCCACACCACCTTTTGGAATACTTTGGCCACCGTTTTAGGGATGCTTCGGCTACGGTTCGCATGTCTGGGTAATTCAGCGTTCGCCAATAGGCCGCGATCCCAAGCAAATGCCATATCCTGGGCGTGTAAATGGCTTCATCGATGGTTTTTTTGTAATAGAATATTGCCTTTTGATAGTCGCCAAACTGATAGTAAATTTGTGCCGCAAGCATGTGGTGCGAAGGATTGATGGTTAGCACACGGTCAAATATCAGCTCTAGATAGGCTAACGCGCTATCATAGTTAGCAGCCCCGTAATGAATTTTAGCCAACTCAGAAAGAGCCTGCTGCTCGACTATATGGGGAATGCTGTCTTTGAATTTCAGAATCTTTTCATAGGCTTCAATCGCAGCGCCACGGTCCTTCGCTCGCATTTGATACCGCGCCAATACACTTAATAATTCAGCTTGTTCGTGGCGATTATTGATGTCTCTTTTCAAAGCTTTTGTAATAACTCTGATCGCTTTTTTGTTTTTTCTCTTACGAACAAAATACTGCGCTCTTGCCATGCTCTTTTTTGTCAATCTGCGGATCGGAAGATCTGGGCGAGCCTCATCTGGTGCATAGGTCACAGTGAAAGGGTGACTTGGTTTGTCTGCTTTGTCGGTAGAGTCCTCGTCGATGCGAGCGCTGCTGCTGCTAACGAATACAAAGCAGAAAGTTACGGCTAAAAGCAGGCATTTAAGTATCGACTGTATATTCACAGACCATATTCCCCCAAAAAATATGTGCGTTTTGCTCGGGTTATATTGCCGGGCTGCATCAAGCTGTACTTGAGCACAAGCGCCTGCCATAGACAATCTCTGACTTTAAAAAACACCCCGTTACCCCGGTAATGCAAATGTGGTTAATCAGGGAAAAGGAAGCGGTCGGCGATGCGGACTTCTATGTGGTCGCGGACGAGGCGGTAGCTTTCCATCACTTGGTTGCGGTTGCCTTCGCTGTCGGATGGGTCGGGTGTTGCCCAATATTCCACAGGCGTGTCCGGGCTCTTCTTTCTCGCCATATCACGGCTTTCTTCCGTTAGCGCGATGATCAGGTCAAAAAGGGAGATATCGATGTTGGCTAGGGTCTGAGCCTTATGGTCAGATATATCCATGTTGTCTTCTGCCATCGCGGCGACGGAAAACGGATCAAGCGAGCCTGCGATTAAACCGGCCGATTCGATAAAGATGCGGCGTTTGCAGTGGCGGTCCGCTAAAGCGCGCGCCATTGGGCTGCGTACAGCATTTTGGTTGCACAGAAAAAGGATGCTTTTGGGGAGTTCAGGCTTCATTAGCGTGGCCCCCTTCCGTCTTTCAGGTGCAATACACATATCAGGGTGAACAGGCGGCGCGCCGTGGCCATGTCCAGTTTTATTTTGTCTTCAAGGCGTTCCATCAATAGATCGCTGCCTTCGTTATGAAGCCCGCGGCGGCCCATATCGATCGCTTCAATCTGCGATGGGCTGGCTGACTTAATGGCCTCGTAATAGCTGTCACAGATTGCGAAATAGTCGCGAATAATACGCCGGAACGGCGAGACAGCAAGCCTGAAGTTCATCAGAACCGTGTCGTCCTTGGTTTTAATCTCAAGTGATAGGCGGCCTTCTATCGTGCCGATGTGCAGCTTGTACGGGCCGGGGTAATTAGGGTCTGCAGATTTAAGCAGCTCAAAACTGTTTTCTTCAATCAGATCAAAGACAGCAATGCGGCGCTCATGCTCAATATCCGCACTCCAGCGGACCAGAGTGCTTTCATCAAGTGTCACATCTACTAACTTGTATGTCATGCCTTTGGGTTCGCCATGCTTTTATTTTTGACTGTTCTCAAGCCGGATAGCAACTGAAAGTGCGTGCGCACCCAGCCCCTCTTCGTCGGCGAGAGTAATAGCAGCTGGCCCAATCGCGCGCAGACTTTCTTCTGTGCAGCCAACAAACGTAGTGCGTTTCATGAAATCAAGCACACCGAGCCCGCTGGAGAACCGCGCCGTATGCACAGTTGGCAACACATGGTTTGGCCCTGCCACATAATCACCGATAGCCTCTGGGGTATAGCGGCCAAGGAAGATGGCGCCTGCGTTGCGCACTTTGCTTTGCAGCTCTGTCGGGTTGTCGATCGCAAGTTCAAGGTGCTCTGGCGCGATGCGGTCGATCAACGGAATGGCTTCCTCGAAGTTATCGACCAGAATGATCGCGCCGAACTTGGTCCAGCTCTCAAGCGCAATGTCTTTTCTATCGAGATTGGCTAGATGATCAACCACGGCCATCTCAACCATGGTGGCATATTTGGCGTCGTTGGTGATTAATATGCTTTGCGCTACCGCATCGTGCTCTGCCTGTGAAAGCAGGTCAGCAGCGATCCAGCGTGGGTCGTTTTTATTGTCGGCGACCACAAGGATTTCGCTCGGGCCCGCGATGCTATCGATACCGACCTTGCCGAATACCTGCCGTTTGGCTTCAGCAACAAAGGCATTGCCTGGGCCCACGATTTTGTCCACGGCACCAATAGTTTCCGTGCCGTAGGCGAGGGCCGCGACGGCTTGCGCGCCGCCAATACGGTAAATCTCAGTTACACCGGCAAGTTTGGCTGCGGCCAGTACAAGTGGGTTCAGCATATCGTCAGGGGTAGGGACGACCATGGCAATGCGATCAACGCCCGCGACAGTCGCCGGAACCGCATTCATGAGAACTGACGATGGGTAGCTCGCCGTGCCGCCAGGGACATAAAGGCCAACGGCCTCAACCGCGTTCCATGTTTGGCCAAGGCGGACACCGAGGTCATCTACATAATCTATATCCGTAGGCAGTTGCTTTTGGTGGAAGGCACGAATGCGGCTGGCGGCCATTTCAAGGGCGCACATGGTCTTCTTGGAGACTTTGGTGCAGGCCTCGTCAATTTCCTCAGCGCTGATACGTAGCCCCTTGGCTGTGGCATCGAAGCGGTCAAACTTGGTGGTGTAAGTAAGCACGGCTTTATCGCCGCCTGCTGCCACTGTTTTGATAATGTCGCGCACGGTACCGCTCACATCAGAAACGCTGTCGCGGTTGATGTTTAGAAGCGCCGTGAAGGCTTGTTCGAAATCGGCGCTGCTACTTGAGAGGCGCTTGACCATCAGCTTGCGGCTTTCTCGGCAACAGCATCGCGGAAACGGTCAACCCAAAAGCTAATTTCCTTCGGGCGTGTTTTAAAGGCTGGGCGGTTCACAACAAGGCGCGACGTGATTTCTGTCAGCACTTCAACTTCCGTGAGATGGTTTGCTTTCAAGGTGCTGCCGGTGGAAACCAAGTCAACAATGCGACGGGTAAGCCCAAGGCGCGGCGCGAGTTCCATTGCGCCGTTCAGCTTGATGCATTCCGCCTGGACACCGCGCTCGGCGTAATATTTCCGCGTTAGGTTCGGGTATTTTGTTGCTACCCGAATGTGGGACCATTCGCGCGGATCGCCGCCGGTATCTTCCTCAGGCATTGCAAGTGACAGCCGGCAGTGGCCAATATCAAGATCAAGCGGTGTGTATAGGTCTGTGTAGCCAAATTCCTGCAATACGTCATTGCCGACCACACCCAGATGAGCCGCCCCGAAAGCGACAAAGGTTGCCGCATCAAACGAGCGAACGCGGATAATGGTCAGGTTCTCAATATTTGTATCAAACTCGAGTTTGCGGGACTTTGGGTCATCAAAATCAGGTTCAGGGGTAATGCCTGCAGCGTTCACAAGTGGCATTACTTCTTTAAGAATGCGGCCTTTCGGCAGGGCTAAAACCAGTTTTTCTGTAAGTTCCATTGGGCATTCCGTCCGGTATTGTACCAAGTATCATCATATAGGCCTGCGTCAGTTTTGGGCGAGCATCAATGGTGATCGGGTCGCTCAATTGCCTGCCAACTGGCGCCGAGATCGGTTACCAGCATGTCAACGGCGTCAACTTCCAGCCGTACGCCAGCGCCGCCTGCAAAGTTCAGCGTGACGGTGTTGCCGGTTTCGTGCTCGACCACTTCAATGTCCAGTAAATTCAGCACGGTTTTTTCGTCCTGAAGGTCAATTTGGTACAGTTTCACGCTTATGACACCGTCAAAGTGAAAAGCTGAGCGAATGCGTTCGCCTTTTGGTCGCCGGAACAGGCGCTTCTTTTCCCAATGGAAACGGTTGCCAATTACGGCAAAGCGTTGCTCGTTTTGTAGCCAGGCAATGTCGCCGATACGTACGGTCATATCTTGCAGTAAGGCTGATACCACGGGGATATCGTCGGCGCTTTGCGCAAGGATTTTAACAGGAGTACTCATAGGGCAGTTGGTCCGCTTACTATTTTGTTTCTGCACCAGAGGCTTATCGCCGCCAGCTTCCGCAGGTGATTCGTAGCGCAATGTAAGCTTATGAGGGCACACGTTCAACTACTGCGCCGACTTGGCGCAATTTTTCTTCTAAACGTTCGTACCCGCGGTCGAGGTGATAGAGCCGATTTACCGTGGTTTCGCCTTCAGCGACTAACCCTGCAAGCACAAGGCTCATGCTGGCTCTAAGGTCAGTTGCCATCACTTCAGCACCGACAAGTTTAGCCGTGCCCCGAACCGTGGCGCTGGAACCGTTCACCGTTATGTCGGCGCCCATACGGCCAAGTTCCGGCACATGCATGAAGCGGTTCTCGAAAATGGCTTCGGTGATAACACTGGCACCCTCGGCCACGCTCGCCAGCGCCATAAACTGCGCCTGCATATCTGTCGGGAAGCCGGGGAAAGGTTGGGTTACGATATTGAGACCGCCTACATGGCCGTTCGAGCGCACGCGAACACCGTTTTCTTCAACCTCGACAATGCCGCCTGCTTCCTGAAGGGCATCAAGGGAAGCCTGCATATCGTGCGCGTTGGCGCCTTCGAGTAAGATATTCCCGCGCGTCATCAGCGCTGCGATGGCATAAGAGCCCGCCTCAATGCGGTCAGGCATCACATCGTGCACTGTACCGTGCAGTTTTTCCACGCCTTCAACGGTGATGGTTTCGTGGCCTGCACCGGTAATCTTTGCGCCCATTGAGTTTAGGCATTTTGCCAAATCAGCGATTTCGGGCTCGCGCGCTGCGTTTTCGATGGTTGTCGTGCCTTTGGCCAGTGTCGCCGCCATCAGAATGTTTTCAGTAGCGCCGACGGAGACAAACGGGAAGCGCACCGTGCCGCCCTTAAGGCCGTCAGGTGCGCTGGCACGAACATAGCCGTGCTCAAGCTCGATCTTAGCACCAAGGGCCTCTAGCGCTTTCAGATGGAGGTCGATGGGCCGGTTGCCAATGGCGCAGCCGCCAGGCAGGGACACCGTGGCCACGCCTTCACGCGCGACAAGGCCACCAAGCACCAAAATACTGGCACGCATCTTCCGCACCATATCGTACGGCGCGACGGTGTCGTGGATCTCTGCCGCATGAAACGTTAGCTTGCGGCCCCGCTGCGTACCGCGGCTACCGGCAGCGATGGTGACGGAGGCGCCTAGGTGGTTTAGTAAGTCGGAAAGCGTGGCAATGTCCGCCAAACGTGGCAGGTTATTCAGCGTAACCGGTTCATCTGTCAGCAGGCAGGTGCACATTAGCGGCAGTGCAGCGTTCTTCGCGCCGCTAATGGGGATTGTGCCGTGCAAAGCCGTGCCGCCAGTGATAACCAGTTTTTCCATTAATATCGTCCCTTTGATCTTTATTGAGTGTCATACAGGCAAGCAGGATCAAGGGCAATGAAGACCTGAGTATGGCGGAAAGAAGATAAATTAGACGGGCACGCAGAGCGGTGTGATAAGTGTTTTACAAGACCACGCCCGGCGCGATGAAACAGCGCGATGAAATAGGGCTCGGAAACCGAGGAGAGGCAAATGGCCGATAAATATATCATCACCAAGCAAGAGATTGAAGAATTTGGTGGGTCGGAGAGGACCCACTTTCTGAATGAAGGCGCACGGCGACTGAATAAATCGCTGGGTGATCTGACCGGCTTAAACGGGTTTGGTTTTCATATCATTGAACTCAGGCCGGGCCGAAGTTCCGCCGAATATCATGTGCACCATTTTGAGGACGAATGTATTTACATTCTGGAAGGCGAGGCCGAAGCCGTTATTGGTGAGGAGACATTCACAGTGGCAGCGGGTGACTTCGTTGGCTACCGCGCAGGCGGCGAGGCACATTCACTTACAAATTCAGGCAGCGGGCTTTTGAAGTGCATTGTTGTCGGCAGCCGACTGCAGCACGATGTTTGTGATTATCCGAAAATCGGTAAGCGCTTGTATAGCAACGGTGATATGAAAAGTAGCCTAGTTGATATGGATGATATTAAAACGCCGGACTTTGGATAAAAGTAAACGGCCACCCGCCCTGGCTTTGCTGCCGTGCGCGGGTGTTGTTATTTTTGCTGTCGGTGGATTAGCAGGTAATTGCCTTTTACAGTTTAGGCAGTGTCACACCTTTTTGGCCTTGGTATTTGCCGCCTTTATCCCTGTAGGTGGTCTCGCACGGCTCGTTGCCTTGCAGGAACAGGAACTGGCAAGCGCCTTCATTGGCGTAAATTTTCGCGGGTAGCGGCGTGGTGTTTGAAAACTCAAGCGTTACGTGCCCTTCCCAACCTGGTTCCAGCGGGGTGACATTTACGATAATACCGCAGCGTGCGTAAGTGGATTTCCCGAGGCAAATAACCAGCACATCGTTAGGGACACGGAAATACTCCACCGTGCGCGCCAGTACGAAGCTATTCGGTGGGATCACGCAGACGTCTGTGTCGCGGTCAACGAAGCTGTCGGACGAAAAATTTTTCGGGTCAACAACAGCAGAGTTCACGTTGGTGAAAATTTTGAATTCGGGCGCGACCCGGGCATCATAACCGTAGGAAGATAGGCCGTAGGAGATCACCCCGTCGCGCATCTGGCCATCAACAAAGGGTTCCACCATGCCGTGGTTTTGGGACATTTCGCGAATCCATTTATCAGACATTACGGCCACAGGGTATCTCCTTCGGTGCGAAGCTGGGCGTTGGCTCAGCCTTCAATCAGCGCGGAAAAGTCTGTCGATCTTGCCGCTAAGTGAGCAGGTTTTGTAGGGTAAAAACGGGAGGCGCACAAGCCGCATTTTTTGGCTCTGCAGCACGGGTTGCGCTGAAATAAAAGCTGACAAAATAGTCAGGAAAACTGCTTAATCGATGTTTTCAGCTTTGCGTTCGCGGGTTTGTTCTTTCCTGCGGCGCAGGTTGGCGCGCAAGGCTTCTGCAAGCCGCGCCTGTTTGTCCGCGGACTTAAGTTTCTCACCTTGTTTGGCGGCACCTGACTTTTGTTTTTGATCTTTGCTCATAGCCGCAGGTGTAACGGAAGGGGGCGCGAAAACCAAGTGAAACCGCCGAGAGCCTTTGTGGCGCAAAATTTGACGACCCTGATTTATTTTTTGGAGCGCGCGCAGAAAACAAGAGGCCAAGCTGATAGTTTCGCTTGCATCAGATGCGCCCCTGTGGCAAGACCCGCCTCGTGCACGGCAGCAAGCCGCGCCCCAGCCCAATCGGGCCGCTGTAGCTCAGTGGTAGAGCGCACCATTGGTAATGGTGAGGTCGGGAGTTCGATTCTCCCCAGCGGCACCATTTTTTCACTATATTATTGTATTTCAACGACTTATGGGCAAATGGCTATATTAAGCCATTGCTGTTCGTACTCATAGCGTACAGTCTTCGTACACATTGGTGCTGAAAATGGATACACGGCAAGAAGTGGCATGTGTTCCACCGTGAACTCAATGCGAAATTGATAGACATCGCAAGAATTCGTTAAATTTAATCAATAAAAAGGTAATAACCACCCAAGATTTCCTAATAAAAATAGGTGTAAATTTGCCCATTACTAAGATTAGTGCTAGTAAATCCCCTGATATTATTTTGTTAAGCAAAAGGGGGTTGCATGAATAAATGGATATTAGGTGCCTTATCGACTTTTTTAGTCTTGGTGCAAATCAGCTTCACGGTACATGCCAACGATAAGGTAACTATAGGTATCGGTGAGATCACAAGCTCAATCCGAGGCGTAAGCCCGGATTCCTTTCGAACAATGCTCGAAACGCAAATCATTAAAACCAATAAATTCAAAGTTATCGAGCGCGCTAGACTGGCTGAAATTCTCCAAGAACAGGGCCTAGGTGCCAGCGGTATTATCGATGGTGCAGATGAGATTGGCGGCATTGAAGGTGTCGATTACCTAATTTATGGCTCAATAACGAAATTCGGAGAATCTAAGTCCGGCGTTGCAGTAAGAGGATTCGGCTCTGGTGGAACGCGTGTAGAGATGGCTATCGATTTACGCATTGTCGACACACAGACCGGCGAGGTCCGGTTAGCAGAAACTGTAGAAAACAGCATCAAATCTGGCAGCGCTGTTAAAATCAAAGGCTTTTCGCAAGCATCACAGAAAGCCGACCCATTGGCTGACGTGCAACGCATGGCAGCGAGAGACGTTGTTGGGCTTATTGCTACAACCATCTACCCAGCTAAAATCATCGCGGTGCAAAAAAATGGTATGCACATAATCAACTACGGCAACGCATTATTCAGTGAAGGCGATTTTGTGCATGTCGTTGAGCTTGGAGACGGTTTTGTTGACCCTGATACCGGTGAAGTCTTGGGCGCAGAAGAAACAGAAATTGGCTTGCTTGAAATTGTATCTGCGAGCGCCAAGTTTTCCAAAGCCCAAGTGGTATCGGACAATGGCATTCAAAAAGGCAACATTGTTCGAAAACTAACTGAAGCCGAAATTAAAAAGGCAAAGAAGGCTGCAAAGAAGGCGCGAAGAAAGAGGCGCAAGAAGCTCTAAATTGAGTTCATAAGTATTATTTCGAAAAGAAAGGGAGCGATTGCTCGCTTTCTTTATGTTGGGCACGGATTCGAAAAGCTGCTTGTTGACCATTCTCATGCTCCGCCAGCCACCTAAAGCGGCACCAGCTGGCGCCGCTTTTCTTGTTTGCTCAATTCCTTTTCAGGCGCGGCAAGATTTCTTGATCGAAGAATAACTTGGCTTCGGCATGCATACTTCTTGTATTGAAGTCCGTTTTGGTGAGGACGATTGTTAAGTCGAATTCAGGCAGCACCCAAACTCTGTTCCCGCCGTTACCGTTCATTGCCGCTGCCGTATATTTTTTGCCGTCGACTTCAAAAGGATATAGCCACCATAAATACCCATAATTCATGGTATCACCGGTATTCGGGTTGGTAATCTGGGCCCGAGGAACAAAGGATGCATCGCTCCACGCTTCCGAGAAAATACGGTTGCCGTCAATGGTTCCCTGTCGGCGCTGTAACTCGCCGAGCTTGGCGAGGCCAGCAGACGTTAGACGAAGACCTCCGATCATATGAACTTGGCCTGTGCCTTTCACTTGCCATTCGTAGTCAGAGATCTCTAAGGGATCAAAAATGTTTTCTCTTATGAAATCTTTGAAAGGCATATTAGAAGCTGTTTGGATGGCTTCACCCAAAATTTGAACGCCTGCAGAACAATAAGAAAAAGCTCTACCAAATGGCTGCTGTGATGGTGGCTTTTGCCAGCCTGGATAGCCTCTTACAGGCAGCGACCAAAAAAACTCTGACCAATCTTCGACTAAATACATTCTCTCTTCATTGCCGCGTGAAAACTGATTCCAATCATCGCACTCCAGCGCGGAAGACATGGTCAGAAGATCTTGTATTTTTATATTTGTTTTTTTGGGGTTCCCGTTAAACAAGTGACTATAGTTAGGGAAATACGCCGATACTTTTACATTTGTATTTTTGATGAGCTTTTGCTCAATCGCGGCACCCATCGCTAAGGCGACCAATGTTTTTGTTGCTGACCTTGTGTCGTGCAGGGTGTCTTTATTTGCGCCATTGAAATAATTTTCATAAAGCGTTTGTCCCTTTCTTTGAATCAAAACACTGGTTACAGTTTTATAGGTTTTTTTTTCAATTTCTTCTGTAACGGCTTTTGAAATGGTGTCATTCCAGACCAACGTATCTTCTGCCACTGCCGGCCCGCAGGGGACTGATAAAAGCCCAAGTAGGCTGATCTTTGTTAAAATATGGTGCGCTGTCATCGGTGTTTCCTTTTCTTATTATAGCGACGGTAGATTGTGAGACTTCGTTTTGATATAAAGTGGAAACGGGCGCAAAATATCACTTGAATAAACTTGAAGATTGTTGAAGGCCATATGGAACATGAAGTTAGACAAATTATGGATCTTCAGGCGGATGTAAAAAATCAGCTTATCTTCAGGAATTCTACCGAAATCACCTTGCCGGGCTTGACCCAGAAATTGTTTTTTACGCTTCTCAGAAAAGCGCCTGAACCCATTTCCATGGCTGAATTGGCACGGGACGTTTGGGAAGAAGATTATGTAAGTGAAGAGACCATAGCGCAGCGTGTAAGTTTGCTGCGCCGCGCGTTAAAAGCGCCCGGTGGCGATTTGAATTATATTCAAGCGGTACGGGGAAAAGGCTATCGGTTAAACCTTACCCTTCCAGTGTTGCCAAATGACGGAGCAGGCCACCAGAAAAATATAGGCCCAGCATCTTTGTGGGGCGTTTTGGCCACGCTATTGATTGTCGGTACGGGGCTCTATCTGTATCAGTTGAACGGCCCAGAAATAGCGCAGGCAGCCCCACCGGTGGCAGGCGTGACCCTCACGGTCTCGGACCTTATTCCACAAGCAAGAAAGTATCAGGTGGGGCACCGATTGGAGGATATTGACCGCGCCATTTCTTTATATGAAAAAGCTTTGGAGTTAGACGGTACAAGTATTGATGCCCAAATCGGGCTTAGTTTTGCTCTTTCCACCAAAGCGACGAAATTTAGTATGGCGAGCGCCAACATTGAAGAAGCAGAACGCTTAGCGCGCGCTGTTTTAAAAGATAACAATAAAAATAGTAGGGCCTGGCATGCGCTGGCCTATGCGTTAGATGGTCAGGGGCAAGTGGACAAGGCGATTTCTTTCTATTTGAGAGCCGTGGAGCTTAATCCTAAAGATCATAATGCCAGGTCGAGCGCCGCTTACTTGCTTTCCATTAAGGGCCGCTTCTATGAGGCGCTGCTCATGGAAGCGGAATTGGTGACAACGGGTCATTCAACTCTCTATTCAGAAATTCAAATTGCATTTTCGCTCGACCAATTGGGATTTCCCGCAGATGCTCAAAATTGGATGGATAAGGCCCTGATATTGCATCCGGGCCATCCTGTTGTGCGCGCATTCAATATCAGCTTGAAATTGCGTCAAGGCGATTTCCCCCAAGCCGAGCAGCTATATCTGCATTATTCTGCGAAGCTGCAGAAAACCCCAAAGATCAAATCTCTTCGCGCTGAAATGACCATCGCACAATCAAGCTACGCTGAACTGGAATTGGCGCTTGAGCAGAGAAATGCTCTGAGGCAAGAGCTCGATATATTTTTGCCAAATATTAAGGCAGCGGTAATGGGTGATAAAGGCGGGAACTTATGGCCCGAAAGTCATGTGAATATGGCCTACTACCACGTTCTTAATGGCAAAAAAAAATTAGCATTAGGGGCCCTTAGGATGGCCGTGGATATGGGGTGGCGCGATGCAGAGACAACTCAAAACTATCCGTTTTTTGAAAAAATTAAAGAAGATGTAGAGTTCAAAAACATTGTCGCGCGGATCAAAGAAGAAATTGGTTCCCAAAAGGAACTCCTCTTCTCAAATGAAGACCTTATCAGAAAGCTTGGTATCACCTTTAAATCATAGAGAATGAAGGGTGCCGTCAAGGGAACAGACTCTAACTGGAAAAGCGCAGGTCTTACGCAGGAGTTTGCATGGCCGGCCGGTACGAGAAAGCTGCCAAAGGATACCGCTTGGTGGCTACAGAGAATGCAGGATGTTGGTGGAGTTCAGCCCACGTACGTCGCATGCGCCTTCATGAAAACGCTTTAGCTAAAGAAAGGCATTAGTAGGGGTTTTATAGCCTGGTTCGGCGTGATGCATTAGTTGGCGCCAGCCCAAAAAGAAAAACGATCAGTGGGGCAACGATCCTAAAGCTGGTTTGATATTTCCATTGCTGAACTGCGAGGCGGTTAGCGAATGTCACCACCAGAAAGCAAACACCTGAGCCTAAATCAAGGATCACGCAATCGGTAGATGACCGTAGCTATTTTACACAATCTTAAAACCCTCTGCGTATATTAGGGCCAGAATTAGGATAAAAGCTGTGGGTAATGCTATGGGCGCTCAACCAGAAAATGTTTCGGTCCTTGTTGTTGACGATGACGACCTGGATGCAATGGCAGTTAAACGGGCCCTCAAAAGTGTTGGCCTGAATTGCAGCTATATTCGTGCGCGTGACGGTATTGAAGCGCTTGAGTTTTTGCGTGGGAAAAACGGTTGCGAGCGCGTTCGTAAGCCGCTTCTGGTGCTTTTGGATATTAATATGCCACGTCTAGATGGGCACGGTTTTCTCAAAGAAATATCTAAGGATTTAGAACTGGCTGACACAGTCGTATTTGTACTTACAACATCGAATGATGCTTTAGACCGAGAAGCTGCATACGAGAAACGGGCCGCCGGCTATATCGTTAAGTCTGATTTAGGAAGTAACTATAATGACTTAGCTGGATTGTTGAAGGATTACTGGAACATCGTTTCTCTGCCAAGTTAGCGAAGTGCTTGCACCTGTGGGCAAGTAATAAAGAGACACCTAAAAGGGATTATTATGGGCTACGCCGTTGAAGATGTTTCTGTTTTAGTAGTGGAAGATGACGAAATTGATGCCATCGCCATTAAACGCGCCCTCTTTGACGAAGGCCTAGGCAATCAAGTTGTTCATGTGGTGGATGGGATAGAGGCGCTCGAATGTTTGCGAGGTCAGAATGGCCGGGAAAAATTATGTGAGCCTTTGTTTGTGCTTCTGGATATCAATATGCCGCGCATGAATGGGCATGAATTTTTAAGCGAGCTTTCCGGTGATCCTGCGCTGGATGATACGGTAGTTTTTGTGCTGACAACATCAGATGACCAGAGGGACAGAGAAGCCGTTTACGAAAAGTATGCTGACGGCTATATTTTAAAAGCTGATTTGGCTGGTGATTATTCTACCCTGGCCTCCATGCTTAAGAATTATTGGGCAATGGTTGCTCCGCCTTCTTGAAAATCCTCATTTAATGAAACTTAAAAAGTAGTTTCCTCGCTGGAGCGAACGGGCCTCTGTTCGCTCAAACAGGTCTATGTGTCCCGTGATGAACAGTGTAAACAATAGCCGTTACCCACCTGTTTATTTTTTGTTTATGCAGTGCGGCCTCCTCTGCTGATCACGTCAAAAAAAGCGAATTTCATGAGCGTTTACGTCGATACAATGAAAGCTAGTTTTCGCGGAATGGTGATGTGCCATATGCTCGCTGATACTCATCAGGAACTACTCGAAATGGCCGATAATATCGGCATGGCCCGCAAATGGATCCAGCACGCAATGTCCGAGAAAGAACATTTTGATATCCCGGAAAAGAAACGGGCGTTGGCATTGTCGTGCGGGGCAAAGGAGATTAGCCGGCGAGATGTTGTTCGACTAATCCGGAGAAAAAGGGCTTTAGCAGCCGCAGCATTATCTATTCAAAAAACGGGCTAATGTCATACCCGGTCTATGGTCTCGTCTTTTGGTAAAGGGTGGCTTTGCTGTCGCTGCCGTTAGCTGCCGCTTTTGAGTATCGGTTTTTCTTAAGGGCTAGAAAGCTGTCTAAAGGTAAAGGGTGATGAAAATAATATCCTTGGCCGTATGCGACATTGCCTATAAGGGCCAGCACCACAGCAAAATATACAAGAAAGGTACGTGTTAAAGCTGTCACAGCAGTAGCTTCTCGTTACGTCGCTCTTAAGGTAGGGTAAACAGCTTAATTTCTGGTGTAACGGTTGTTGGGTTTATGGTGTGAACTACTTTAAAATAGCATCAGCTTTAAATGTTTTGCTCATTTTCGATATGGGTATTGAACTCGGCATTTACTTGCGCGCTTAGGGCGCTGAATTGCCGCATTACGCTGTCAATGTTGGCCAAGTCGTTTTCGATCGCCATGGTCTCTAGTTGGCTGGCGAGCTCGCCCAGCATTATTGCGCCCAGTTGCTGGCTGCTGGATTTAAAGGAATGAGCGGAAGATCGGATTGCTGCCGCGTTTCTGTCTTTCACGGCCATTTCAAGTCCATCAATTGCTTCGGTTGAGAAATCAATATAGCTTTTTAGTATGTTGAAATATTCGGCACCGGCAATATCGTGCAGCGCCGTTAGCGTGCTTTTGTCAATCAACTGCGCGACAGGTTTTTCAGGGGCGCTTTCCGCTGAAATTTTATGGGGAACCCATTTCTTTAATATTTTTTGAATTGCGATTGGCCGCACCGGTTTGCTTAAATAATCGTCCATACCTGTATCAATACACTTCTGTCTGTCCCCTTCCATTGCGGCGGCAGTAAAGGCGATAATGGGGGTCCGTTCGCAGACCGTTTCTTTTTCCATTTTTCGGAAAGCGATGGTGGCTTCATACCCATCCATTTCAGGCATTTGGCAATCCATGAAGATCAGGTCAAAGGTCCGCTTTTTTGCTAAAGACAGAGCTTCAAGGCCATTTCCCGCTGGTGTGATGTAACAACCAAATTTTTCAAGTATATTGGTGGCAACCAACAGGTTCACCGGGTTGTCTTCAACCAGCATGATATGGCAATTTTTCAGGCTGAAATTATCCTCATCCTTTTGGGTTTTCTGGCGCAATGTGTGCCTGGTTATCAGGCCTCCCTGGTACAGGCTTGATTGCTGTTCAAATATGGCACCTATCATCCGTGGGATATCGAGCGGGAAAATAGGTTTGTTTAAATAGGCTGCTACCCCGGCCTCTTTAAGGTCGGTATCCTGAACGGACGAATGGCCAGACGTCATTAGTACCAAATGGGTTTCGCTGGTTAGGCGCTTTTCCTGCATAGCTTTGGCAAAGGCTAGGCCATCCATTTTAGGCATGCTGTAATCCGCGACCACTATGTCGTAAGGTTTTCCGCTAAAGGATTCTGTCCTCAACATTTCCAGAGCTTGGGCACCAGAGAAGGCGGAATCGAGCCGGAGGCCAAGACCAGAGAGCTGGTCAAAAATTATCATTAATGACATTTCGACATCGTCGACAGCCAGTATTTTGAGGCCTTTCAAAGTGTTTTCAAAGTTTCTTTCGTTATCTGCTGCCGAAAGCGCGGCGTCACCGGTTGCGTCCAGAAGTAGCGAAACGGTGAAAGTCGACCCTTCACCGTAAACACTAGTCAGTTCGATTTTTCCGCCCATCATTTCTGCCAAATTATTGCTGATGGAGAGGCCAAGGCCCGTGCCGCCGAATTGACGGGTCATCGAGCTGTCAGCTTGTGAAAATTTGTTGAAAACAAGCTCAAGGTGGTCCTCCTTGATGCCGATGCCGGTATCTTCAACTTCGATACTATATTCAATTTTGTTATTCGTACCTGAGCGAGAAGTAATGCTTAGAACCACATAGCCTTTCTCAGTAAACTTTATCGCGTTGCTTAATAAATTGACAACGATTTGCCTGACGCGGCCGGCGTCACCCAATACTTGCCGCTGGGTCGCCTGCGGGAAGTGTAACAGGAGTTCAATGTTTTTCTCGTTGGCTTTCACCGTCAATAATTCGGTGACGTCCTCAGCCAGGGCCTGCATGTCGAAGGAGACGATTTCCAGATCAAGTTTCCCGGCCTCGATTTTCGAGAAGTCCAATATGTCATTGATAAGAGTTAGGAGAGAATCTGCGGACCGCATCGTGGTTTCAGCATACTGGCGCTGCTCGGCCGTAAGGTGGGTATCAAGCAATAGGCCGGTCGTGCCGATGACACCGTTCATTGGTGTACGGATTTCATGGCTCATCGTGGCGAGAAAATCAGATTTCAACTGAGTTGAAATCTCGGCCTTTTGTTTGTCGGCGTGCAGCCTTTGCTGCATGAGGTTATCTTTTTTCATCTCACGCGCCAGGCGTACATAGGTATTTATATTATAGAGCAAAAGCCCTGAAAAGGGGATGATGTAGGCAATGATTTTCAGGAAATGCGCAATGTTGAAATTGCTATCGAAAAGCTGGGAGGAGCCTAAAACCATATGAGCTTCAAGGATAATAAGCGGTAATAAAGACAACACCATACTGGCGGTAAAGGGTGTGCCTCTCTTTTTGTTCAGCCGCCAAAATAAGGGCACTGAAATTAGAAGTAGCAATAGCGGAATAGTGTCAAAAGGCCTTGAAATAGTGGCTTCTGGGAATTGGGTCTGTGGCAACGATTGGCTCACTGCAGAGAAGTGAATAAGCGCATAGGAAATGAGCGCAAACAGCGCGCCAGCTGCGGCGACAGTGTAAATACCCTTTGAAGCTGCTTTGGCAAGGACACTGCCTTTTCTAAACCATAGTAAAAGCGCCCCGCCAGATATAAGAATGACGGCGTGAAAGCTGCGCGATAGGGCCCACGTGAAGGGAACAAAATCACTGTTGTCAGCCACTGCATCAATCAGCCGCGTGGCTGCCAGTGTGTGAAAAGCATCAAGGAGGCCAGCACACAAAAGGGCAAAGCCGAGGACCGGTACAGCGATATCCTTGCCTACACGGTAATGCACGAAGGAAAGCAGTGCCGTGAAAGCGGCAATTGTCACGGCGCTCCATTCGAGAAGCGCGTGCAGAAGCTCACCAGACAACGCCGCAAACATCTGATCTGCCAGCACCGTCGATGATGGCTGTTGTGCGGCAATAGTTTGTAGGTCGAAGGTGGTTTGCTGCACTCCGAAATCCAGCCCAAGTAGGCTCAGTAGAAAAGGGGTGATGCAAATAATGGCGACACCGTATATAAGCGGCCGCGGAAAATAGCTGATGTCCGCTACATCCTGACTGCGGAAATTTACCGATTGCTGGAAAGTTTTTGCATGGAAGAAAATCCCGATGCCGACGGCCAAAAAGCCCGTGGCGGTCAAAATAGCCATGTTAAAAATCGTGCTCCAGCCTGAAGTGAAACTACCAGCTATTCCGTTGCCAATTAGGGTAATGAACCCAGCAATAATAAGCGTAGCACCCAGTGAGCGAAGACTGAGATATTTCCATCCCTGTTTATAATTCAAGTTCAGTAAGGCGAGGGTCAATCCGATTAAAATGAATATAAAGGCGGCGCCTGGAGCCATTCTTCCTGGGTGGGTGGCCTCGGGCGCAAGATAGGATTGCGACATCAATAACTGATCAATGCCAAAATCCTTGCCAACCGCATATTGTACCAGCGTAATTAGCCCAAAGATTAAGACTAAGCTGGCCATTACAAGTGAAAGCGACGTCCTTTTTTTCAGAGCAGCATAGAGGCTGACGCCAGTGAAGAGAAAGGCCAGAGCAGTATTGAAATACATTGGGGCGAAGCTTGGGCCGATCTGTATCAAGCTGGCGCTGTCACTAAACCACGCAACCAGCACAATGAAACCGAGGAGACCAACAATGTAGCCTGTTGTCCTTGGGATATCTTGAAAATGGTGGATCGTCGGCGTCACGGTACACCCTTCGCTTGAAGTGGCCGAGCGCCAAAAAGCGCCTCTGGTAAGGCTACGGCGGCTATTGGCTTTAGGGTTGAAATAAATGCGCTAATGCTTTGGAAAAGAACGCGCAATCGTTTCGGGTGCGATAAGGAGCGTAGGGATAGTTCCGTATGGATGATCAGGCGGTTGACTGGCACAAGTTGTTCCTAAAATTTAACCAATACGCAACACCCTTAATATCTAGCGGTAATTTCCTAAAACTTGCTTAATTTCGCGTGCTGGTTACATAATTTAGCGAGAGCGTTTCTTTCTGTGTTTCAGGGGCTTTATGACGAAAACGACCCGTATATCTGTTATCTATAATCCCTCAGCTGGCAACAAAAACACAATGTTGCTGGACGGAGCGTTGGCCGCGCTGTCGCGGAGGGCGATTGAAGTTGCGGTGCACCCGACCAGATATGCGGGTCATGCGACGGAGATTGCGCGGGTAATTGTTGAGGCCGGCAGTGCTGACTGTATTCTGGTGGCTGGCGGAGACGGGACAGTACGCGAGGTCGCGCGCGGGACGCTGGGCAGTGGAACTGCCAGCGTAATTTTGCCCATAGGAACGGCAAATGTATTAGCGCAGGAACTGGGTTATTACGCTTCAGGAAAACCTTCTGCAGACCGTATAGCAGACATTTGCCTTCAGGGGGCCGTGCTGCAGTATTGGCCGTTTTGGGTGACGTTTGAAGGCCAGGATAAGTTGGGTTTATGTTGGTTGGGCGCAGGGTTTGACGCCGCGGTATTGCAGTTAGTGAACCCTGTTTTAAAAAAGCGAATGGGCCGTGTAGCGTTTGTTCCTGCAGTCCTGCGTACACTGGCCCGAGAGCGTAAAGCAGCCAACATTCCCTGGACTATGTCGGGGGGCCAAAATCAAAATACTGAAGCCGTTGCAGGGTGGGTGATTTTGGCGAATATCAGTCGTTATGCAGGGCCGTTTTGCCTCACCAAACGAACCAGCCATAAACAAAAAGGTATGGCGTGTTTGATGCTGAATAAAAAGGGAGCCATCGCGCGATTGGTCGAACAAGGGCTCTTGCTTTTTAAGCCACTAGACGGGCGTGCGGAGGGCCAGTTTCTATTGGCCGGTTCGATTAGGGTTGGTTCTAAGGATACGCCGCTTCAGCTAGACGGTGACTATCTAGGGTGCGGAGAAGCCCGCGTTCGCATTGCTGACGAAACGGTGCAGTTTCTGGTGCCGATGATCCAATAGTAACCATGCGCTGCTGCGCAGGTTACCACTGGGCCTATAAGTTAAACTGGGCTTGTTGGTTCGTTAGGGTAAATCGATCGCTGTGGACCCGTCAGGCGTGCCTTTCAGGTTCACAGATCTCCCCTCAGCATTGAACGTCACCTGCACGCGCTGCCGCGTAACCGCGAAGCGCTTAGGATTGTCGAGTGTAACAGGTGTGTCAAAATGCATTTTTACGCGCCACACGCCGGGCGTGATGGTTTGTTCCAACCCTAGCAGCACGCCCTTGAAGGTCACGCCTCGGTACTTGCCCGAGATACGGTCGCCCACCTGCACGGGGAAGTTTTCATAATGCTTAGCGGCCTTGAAATCATGTTCAGGTACAATGTCCGCCACAAGTTTGAAACTTGCACAGTAGGTATTCCAATCACGAAAACCCTCTGCGTGTGCCATTGCTTCCAGGCTCTGACTATGGCTGATGCCGTGGCCAAGGTCTGCCAGAAACAGGCGTAGTTTTTTCGCGCGTTTTTTTGCAAAAGCGGCAAGATCAGTTTGACCCTTAGGGTCTGGTTCTATGGTGTTCATGGTTCGTCTTTCCGAGAACAGCAGGTGATAGTCGGGGCCCGCGTTACCGCCCTATTGCCGTTCTTACGGTTTGGACGAACTCTCGAAAATTTGGGTCTTCACCAACCCATTTCGGGTGCGGACGGCAGGCGATCCAAGGCCTGCGGGGCTTCTCCCACAGAAATGCAGGTGTCGTCAATCTAAGTTTTCGGCTATTTGGTGTCGTGGACCAGCACAGCCACGGAGGGCGCGCTCAAATTCAGGTGACGGTTTTCAATAACAACGGGTCGAAAAAGCGCAGCAGTTGCTCGAGCTTTTTACCGCGCTTGAGGATGCGACCATCAGTGTTGGTGATGCGCCAGGCACCTTGTTTATCGCCAAGTGCAGGTTCCTTGATGACGCGGTAAAGCGGACGCTCGCTTGCGCGGCGGTATATAGAAAATATGGCGATGTCAGTTAAGGTGTCGAGCGCATAATCATGCCACTGACCAGCCACTACCATTTTGCCGTACACATCCAGGATTTTAGTCAGCTCTGCGCGGACCATGTAAACAACAGTGGGTTTGGGGGGATTTAGATTTGAATGCCGGATAGGGATGCTGCTGCTAGCGCTTCGGTGGTGTAATATGTGGACTTTTGATGTGTCGTGCATGTTCCCTCTATCTCGGAGTGTGGCCGAAATGCCATGCTAAAGCAAGCTGCGCCTATAGGTCGGGAGTGTTGCTTGCTATGATAAAAGTTGACTCTGCAGGCTCCTGGTGGGATAAAAACGGAAGCCGATAAAGTAAATAATAGTACGGCGCGACAGTAAAATTTAGAGGATATGACCCATGAAGAATAATCTTTCTTTCCGTCGGGGTTTGTTTGGGCTTGCAATTGCAGGCCTTGCAGGCACCGCTATGATCTCTGGCACCAGCTTTTCAGCCACTGCACACGGTAGCAGCGATGCTAAAGAAGACCGCGAGCTTGAGAGCTTCACCAAAATCCGAGTTAAAGGCGCCATTGAGCTGCATTTAACGGCGGGCGGTGACCAGCGCGTAACCATTGAAACCGATGAAGACCGCCTTGAAGGCGTTGAAACATATGTGCGCGGCGATACGCTGATCATCGATATGTCTGACAAGCGCCGTAACTATTGGCGGAATGTGGACGTTGACGTCACTATTTCTTTGCCAACCCTTGCAGGCCTTGAAGTGATGGGCGCGGTGGACGCGAAGCTGATGAACATCGACAGCGATTATCTTGAGATTGAGATTAAAGGCGCTGCCGAGATTGAAATTGAAGGCAGATGCGGTGAGCTTGAGCTTGATGTAAAAGGCGCAGGCGACATTGATGCCAAAGAGCTTAAGTGCGAAAAAGTAGAGATCGACCTTAAAGGCGCGGGCGATGCTTCCGTTTATGCCACCGTAAGCGTTGACGCTGATGTTTCTGGTGTTGGTAATATCCGTATTTTCGGTAAGCCAAAAGAAGTGCGCAAAAGTGTTGGCGGTTTTGGCAAGATCAGCATTCGCTAAGCTGGCTTCACAGAGGACAATAGAATGAATATATTGAAAACCACAGTTGCGTCACTTGCTGTTTTGGCCGTTGCAACGGCTGTAATGGCTGACGACGTTTCTGAAGAAATGCGCGATGTTGATGCGTTCACTAAAGTATCGCTTCAGGGCTCAATGGATGTTGAGATTAAAGTAGGCTCCAAGCAGAGCGTTAAAGTGATTGCTGACAGTCGTATCATTGAATATATCCGGACACGGGTACATAACGGCGAGCTTGAGATCGACCTCAATAGGCACGACAAAAGTGAGCGTCGTTTGTTCCGCAATATCAAGAGAATGCAGATCATTATCACTGTTCCCGCGCTGGACGGTGCGGAACTGCATGGTTCTGGCGATATGCTAATTGAAGGTGCGCAAGCTGATACGTTCGAACTTGAACTTCGTGGTAGCGGCGATGCCATTATGGAAGATGCGCAAATTGGTGCAATGACCGTTGAGCTGCAAGGTAGCGGCGATATTGATATCGACGGTACGTGTGACGATATCCGTATTGAGCTGCGTGGTTCTGGCGATATCAAAGCCCGGAAGATGACGTGCAAAACAGCTGAAGCTGACCTTAAGGGTTCAGGCGATATCTCGGTGCATGCTTCTGAAGAGGCTAATGTAACGGTGCGCGGTTCTGGCGACATTTCAGTGACGGGTAAGCCTGACAAGATAAGCCAAAAGGTGCGCGGTTCGGGCGACATTCACGTTAGCTAGGCTACTTAGCATTTTAGAATTTGAAAGACCCCTGCCTCTTGGCGGGGGTCTTTTTTTGTCTCCAATAGATTGAATTCAGTGATTATCTGGCTTCCTTCTATATTTGGCTAAATCTGCGAGCACCGTTTCGGAAACGTAATTACATAGCGTTGCTACGGTTTATGAGCGCTGGAACGGCTGGGTTTAAACGAAGGGCATAGGTCCATCTTCACAATGCCTTATTGCTGCCTTTCTCAGGCCCCAAATAGGAATGATATTTCATAATGTTGGCCTCGACTGACCCAGCGAGACGGAGCACTGAACCCCTAGCCCCCTCATCTCCGAACACCCCTCGCTGGGTCAGCTTTTCTTAAAACGAGCCAGCAGTCCCCGAATAAGCCCCGCATTTTGTCGAACCGCTGTCAAAATAATGTTGCTCGACAAACGGGTGATAAATGCGCGACGGTGCTGCGGCACATTGAGGGAGCGAGCGATGATCAAATTATACCAATTATGTGGCGAAAAAAAAGACGCGGGCTTTAGCCCCTTCGCCTGGCGTGCCAAATTATGCCTAATGCACAAAGGGTTGGAGTTCGAAGAAGTTATGGTGCAATTCGCAGATAAATCTGCGATCAGCCACGCTGACCCTGCAACAATCCCTGTATTAGATGACGGCGATAACACTGTTTCGGATAGTTTGAATATAGCTAAATATCTGGAGAAAACCTATCCGGAGAAAAGCCTGTTTGGTGGCCCCATTGGGGAAGCGCAAGCAGTGATCATGAATCGCTGGGTTGATATGACATTGATTAAGGGCATGTTTCCAATGCTTGTTTTGGACATTCATAACTGCCTTGATGAGGCCAGTAAGCCTGTCTTCCGCAAAAGCCGGGAAGCGAGACTTGGGCGGACTCTGGAAGAAGTAGCTGCCACGCGAGATAGTAGAATTGAAAAATTCCGCGTGTCCTTGGCTCCGCTCCGTGCTGGCCTTGAAGACGCGCCATTTCTATCTGGCGAAGCGCCTGCATGGCTTGATTACTGCGGGTTTGGCAGCTTCATGTGGGCACGCACGGTAAGCGCTTTTGATCCACTCGACAGAGGCGATGCTTTGTACGCTTGGCGTGAACGTATGTTTGACCTCTTTGGTGGCGCGGTAAGACGTGCAGCCAGAGCATACGCGTAGAAATTGGAGTTAGGCAGTTTGGGGCATGGTTAAAACTAACTGACGATAGGGGAGGGCGTTTCACCGCCGCCTTCTTGCTCTCCCAATGTATTCGTTCTATCAAACATTTAGCAGATACCGTACAACAAGTTTGTATTGTCGACTGAACTAGGAATGAAAGTAGATGGACGTCCTTTTAGAGGCTCGTAACTTAACCAAAACATTTGGTTCTCTGAAAGCGGTAGACGATATCAGTCTCACCGTTAAAAAAGGTGAAATTCTGGGATTTCTAGGGCCTAACGGCGCCGGGAAAACCACTACCATGAAAATGCTTGCGGGCTTTCTGGCACCAACTGGTGGCGAAACGTTTGTGTGCGGTGAGGCCGTTTCCACGGCTAGTGTTAAAGCACGTGCGCATATGGGATACCTGCCTGAAGGGGCGCCGCTTTACGGCGAAATGACGCCGCGCAGTTTTCTGCGCTTCGTGGCTGCTGCCCATTCGATTGCAAAAGTTGAGGCGGCTGAGGTTGTGGAGAGTGCAGCAGGCGCTGTCAATTTGCACAGTGTGATGGAGCAACGCATTGATACTTTGTCGAAAGGCTATAAACGCCGGGTCGGTATCGCGGCCGCCATATTACATGCGCCGGATGTTCTGATATTAGATGAGCCAACAGATGGCTTAGACCCGAACCAGAAGCATGAGGTTCGGCGGTTGATCGAAGCCATGTCAGTGGACCGGGCGATTATTATTTCCACACATATTCTTGAGGAAGTCGACGCGCTGTGTCACCGGGCCATCATTATTAATCGTGGTCGGATCGTGGCGGACGGCACACCCTCTGAGTTGAAATCTCGATCGCGGTATAAAAACGCGGTCACGATGTTAATGCCTACAGGAAATGCTGATGCGGCCGCTGCTGCTTTGCGCGCGCACAAAGCGGTTTTTGCCCTGGAGGAAGCGGCAGAAGGTATGAACACCCGCCTCACTGTATTGCCGCGTGGTCGGGCTGATATCGCAGCGGATATTTCTGAGCTGGCAGGCGAGAGCGGTTGGCCGGTAACGGAGTTTTCCGTGGATAGTGGGCGGCTCGACGATGTATTCCGTCACCTGACAGAAGGAGACGCATAAGATGGCCTTGATGACCATTGTTAAGCGTGAGTTTTCCAGCTATTTTGCGACCCCTGTGGCTTATGTTTTTTTGGTAATATTCCTTGTGATGCAGGGCATGTTCACGTTTTATCTTGGCTCTTTTTATGAGCGCGAGCAGGCTGACTTGGCTGCCTTTTTCGCTTATCAGCCGTGGCTGTTTCTATTCCTGATGCCAGCCATCGGTATGCGGCTATGGTCTGAGGAGCGCAAAGCTGGCACCTTTGAAATTTTGCTGACGCTGCCCATACCGCTTGGCACTATTGTGGTCGGTAAATATTTGGCTGCGCTACTGTTTGCTGCGCTCGCTTTGCTGCTCACCACGCCGATTTGGGTTACGGTGAACTGGTTAGGAAACCCGGATAACGGTGTGATCATGACGGGGTATGTAGGCTCGCTCCTTATGGCAGCAAGCTATCTGGCAATCGGCGCAGCGCTTTCTGCAACCACGCGTAACCAAGTGGTCGCGTTCATCCTAACAGTCACTATTTGCTTTTTGTTCCTAGTATCCGGCTTGCCGATGGTGCTTGATGTATTCAGTGGTTGGGCCCCGGATGAGCTGATACTGGCGATCGCAAACCTGTCGCTTATCAATCATTTCGATAATCTACAAAAAGGCGTCGTGGCCCTTAGTGACATTATCTATTTTGCTTCCGTGATTGGTTTGTGGCTATGGATTAACCGCGTGGTAATTGAACGCAAAAGGGAGGCAGGCTAAATGTTGGCTTCCTTAACCAAACAGCTGCCAGTGCAGATTTTTCTGGGTGTGTTACTTTTCCTGTCGGTCGCGATTGTCTCTGACCGTTTCACGCGCGGCGTACGGCTTGACCTCACTGAGGACAAACTGTTCACCTTGTCGGATGGTTCCAAAGCTTTGCTAACCGGGCTCGAAGAAGAAATCACATTTGATTTCTATTTTTCTCGCACGCTGGCAACACCGTACCCACAAATCCTTAATTACGGAAAACGCGTTGAAGATATGCTCCGCGCTTTAGCGGCTGCTAGCGACGGTAAAATTATCCTGTCTGTAGTTGATCCAGAGCCTTTTTCTGAAAACGAAGACGATGCTGTGGAAGCAGGCTTGCAGGGCATCCCACTTTCTGACGGTTCAACCATCTATATGGGACTTTCTATTGCGGACCAACTGGATGGGAAAGCCACGATCGGATTCTTCGCTGAAGAGCGTGAGAATTTTCTTGAGTATGATCTGATTAAAGCGGTCGCAACGCTTGACGATAGCACCAAGAAAAACCTGAGTTTATTGACAAGCCTGCCGATGCAGTACGGTGCTGGCGGCCCACAAGCTGCGGCCTCGGGCAGGGCCCAGCCTTATGTGATTTATCAACAGCTTGGTGAGTTTTTTAACGTTGATGATATGGCTGCTGATTTTTCAGAAATCCCGGCTAATACAGATGTATTGATGGTGGTGCACCCGCCGTCCCTTAGTGATGCGCAATTGTTTCAGATTGAGCAATATGTGCTTAAAGGCGGCAGAGCGTTGTTCTTTCTCGACCCGCACTCCGAGGCGATGGACCCACGAGCTTTTGCGCCCAATTCGTCAACCTTAGGGCCGCTTCTCAAGGCTTGGGGCGTTGATATGCCGGAAGGCAAGGTCGTGGGCGATGCATCGCTGGCGCAGCGTGTGCAAATGGGCGGCATCGGGGCAGATGCGATTAAAGACTATATTGTTTGGATGGCGATCCGCAGTGACTTTATCTCTCGCAGTGATGTTGTGACAGGTACGATTGATAACTTGAATTTTGCTACGGCTGGCGTTCTTGAGCCGCTTGACGGCGCGACAACAAAATTTGAGCCTTTGGTGACAACCAGCGCAGTAGCAATGCTTTTTGATGCGCAGCGTACGGTCGGCCAGCCAGACCCAGACGCTTTGATCAAGGATCTTGTTGCCACCGGAAAAAACTATACTTTGACTGCGCGTGTTTCCGGGCCTGCCAAAACGGCGTTTCCTGATCTTGTGTCGGCTGAAGCTGGGCCGGTTGAAAATGCTCCTGTTGCACAGGGTTCTATCAATATTGTGATTGCCAGCGATTCCGATATTTTCGAAGATCGTTTTTGGGTGCAATTGCAGGAGCTGCTAGGGCAGCGCATCGTGGTGCCGCTCGCAGGGAACGGTAGTTTAATATTGAATTTGGCGGATCATATCTCAGGCTCTGACGCTTTGCTCGCACTTCGGGCGCGCGGGATTTCCAAGCGTAGCTTCGGGGTGGTCGATGCACTGCGGCGCGATGCTGAATCTCGCTATTCACAGGAAGAACAGATCTTGCAAAACCAGTTGCAGGAAACAGAAATACGGATTGCGGAGTTGGAAGCGCAAAAACCGCAAGGTACTGCTGTTTTGTCGAGTGAGCAGGAAGCTGAAATAGAGAAATTTCGTGCGGAATTGTTGAAAAATCGGAAGGCGCTGCGGGAAGTGAAACGCAGTTTGCGACAGGAAATTGAAGGACTGGGCAAATGGCTGGCGTTTCTGAATATCGCGCTGGTGCCGATTATCATTGTATTTGGTGTTCTTCTGCGGTTAATGATGCGGCGCCGGAAAGCTGCTCGGGCGGCTGCTAGAGCAGTTTAGCGCGTGTCAGCGGTAAAATATGAGGGCCAAATTCGACCATGTCTGAAAAAGTAACAAATATCCTTGGATACCTTACCTTGTTCGCTATTTTAGGGGCGATTTGGGTGCTGTTTGGGGAAGACCCAACGCGCGAACAAGGTGGCCGTGGGGAACGTACTTTTGCTGGACTTGAAGCGCGGATTAACGAGGTGCACGTGATTGAGCTGCGCCGTGGCGATACTGTAACCCATATCGACAGAGATGCGGAAGCAGGCGTTTGGCGTCTGCGAGAACGCGCAGGCTACGTAGTTTCGCCTGAGAAGCCACGGGCCCTTTTGCGAGGTATTGCGCTTTCAGAGCGGCGTGAGCCTAAAACTTCGAACTCCAGCCGGTACAGACGCTTGGGGCTTGGTGCTAGCGGTTTGCAAGTGACGTTATTTGATGACACCGAAGGCGAGCTTCTTACGTTTCAGATGGGCAAGAGGAAGGGGTCGGCCAACGGTAAATCCTTAACCTATGTAGTTCAGGAACGCGATACCCGGTCGTGGCTCGTGACAGGGCTTGCCGAGGCAACTGAAACACCGAGCTGGTGGCTTGATAAAACATTATTGAATATTGATATGCGGCGGGTCAGTGACTTGACTGTCTCGGGTGTTTGGCTGACACGGAAACTAGGTGATACAAACTTTAAACTGCAAGGCTTGCGCGGCGACGAGAAAGCTGGGCCGTCCTGGTTACTAAGGGATCCTGCACGCGTTTGGGCCAACCTGTCTTTTGACGATGTGCGTGAGCTTACTAACCCGTTGGCCGAGCCAGTATCCACGTCAGAACTCTCTACGTATGATGGTCTTACGTTGCATCTATCGCTTTACCGTATTGATGGCGGCGTTTGGGCGAAAGTATCAGCTGTGTTTGACCCTGAACTGCAAAGCAAAGGCGATGCAGGCGTCTTGCCAGCCGCGCCAGCGGACGGTGCAGCAGAGGCGGAGGCCATCACCAATGCGGTGCGGGGTTGGGTTTTTAAACTACAGGATGCTGACTTGGACATTTTGCAGCGGACGCGCGCAGATTTTATGGAAGCAACTACCGAATAGCAGTGTTCGCCCCTTGACGCGGCGGAAACAATCTCTACATGGAAAGCAAGCGCGCCCTAGTCTTTAGCAGGCGCATTGCTGATTTTTTTTATAAAAGGCCTTGAGAAATTATGTCGGACGTAAAAACTGAAAAAATGGGATTTGAAGCCGAGGTCTCCCGCCTCCTGCATATGATGGTGCATTCCGTTTATTCTGACCGTGAGATCTTTCTGCGGGAACTTATCTCTAACGCATCGGATGCATGCGATAAGCTTCGCTACGGCGTGCAAACCGACGATAGCCTGAAGAGCGATGGTCCTGATTACGGCATTGCTATTGCGGTAGACGTCAAAAAGAAAACTATCACTGTTGCTGATAACGGCATTGGCATGGACCGCGCCGATCTGATCGAGAACCTCGGCACCATCGCTAAATCAGGTACCGCTGGATTTGTTGATCAGATGACAGGCGACGCCAAGAAAGACGTTCAGCTGATCGGTCAGTTTGGTGTTGGTTTCTATTCTGTCTTTATGGTGGCGGACAGCGTTGTTGTTACATCGAAGAAAGCTGGCGACGAAAACGCCTATCAGTGGACAAGTAACGGTGAAGGCAGTTTCGAAATCGGCGAGGCGCAAAAAGAAACGCAAGGCACCGAAATTATCATGCATATTAAAGAGGATGCTTCCGAGTTCCTCGAAGAATACCGCCTAAAGAATATCGTGACGACCTACAGTGACCATATTGCTGTACCAATCACGCTCGCGATCAGTGGCGGCCCTAAGAATGCTGATGGTGAAGACGACAAAGAAGCCGAGAAGCCAACGGTTGTTAATGAAGGTTCCGCGATTTGGGCGCGCCCGAAAGCTGACATTACAGACGAGCAGTATCAGGAATTCTACCGGCACGTAGGCCACGCATTCGATGAGCCTGCGCACAAGCTGCATTACAGCGTTGAAGGTATGCAGGAGTATACTGTACTGCTGTTCGTGCCGACAAAAAAGCCAATGGACTTGTTTGACCCTGAGCGCAAGAACCGGGTGAAGCTGTATGTGAAACGGGTGTTCATTTCGGACGAAGGGTCTGACATTCTGCCAGGATGGCTTCGCTTTATGCGCGGTGTTGTCGATAGCCAGGATTTACCGCTGAACGTGAGCCGCGAGATGCTGCAGAACAACCCTGTTGTGACGCGTATGTCAAAAGCCATCACCAAGAAAATCATCACTGATTTTGAGAAAATGGCCACCAAGGATGCTCCGAAATTCGAGGCGATCTGGGAGGAATTTGGCGGCGTAATCAAAGAAGGAATCTACGAGGATTTCGAGCGCCGCGAACAGCTGCTGAAACTTTCTCGCTTTAAATCCACGACAGCGGACGGTTGGACAACACTTGCCGGCTATGTTGAGCGAATGAAAGACAAACAGACTGAGATCTTCTATGTAACAGGGGCTGAGGAAGCCGTTCTGCGCAAAAGCCCACAGCTTGAAGGCTTTGTTGCGCGCGGCATCGAAGTGCTGCTGATGGGTGACGCTGTTGATGATTTCTGGCTGCAGGGCTCCCCTGACTTTGAAGGCAAAGGCTTTACGTCGATTACGCGCGGTGCCAGCAACCTCGACGACATTGCAGAAGCTGAAGACAAAGCCGACAAAAAAGAAACAGCCACAGAAGGTCAGATGACCACCTTGACTACACTGATGAAGGAAGTACTTGGCGATAAGGTTTCTGATGTTCGGGCTTCGAACCGCCTTACGGCCACAGCCTGCTGCCTAGTGGCGAGCGACACCGGTATGGATATGGCAATGGAGCGCATTATGAAGGCGCATAATCAGCTCGGTCAGATGACAGCAAAGGTGCTTGAAATTAACCCGACACACGCTGTTATCCGCAAGCTTGCTGAACGCGCTGGGGAAACTGGGGCAATAGATGCGCTCGGCGACGCCGTATGGTTGATGCTTGATCAGGCGAAAATTCTGGAAGGTGACCCATTGGACGATTCTGCTGCTTTCGCACGCCGCATGAGCAGTGTGCTGGAAGCGGGCCTGGCGTAGGCCGCGGCCCGATAGGGCGCTTATTAAATACAAGTAAAAGGCGGGCCTTGAGCCCGCCTTTTTTTATGTTTGTTTTATTCGGAAGCGGTGTCTTTTTTATAGACATTAAAATTAATGGCGTCGATTTTCGAAACCCTTAGCACATACCCAATTCCCAACGCCGCGACACATTGAACGAAAATACTGGTCATTAGCGGATCATATAATTCGAAATCATAGCGATCAGCCAATATTGAGAATGTTATAAACAAATTCATGGCAATGCTTGAGAAGACAAGTGATTTTACGATGAAGCCGGTTGCCTTTGCACGGTCTTCGCTGTCCTGATGCGGATCAACTTTTTTTCCAACTATATGTTTGGCGATCATCAAACCGTAAAAGACGTGAATGCCCGTGATGCCAAAAACGGTTCCATATACTTCGCCTGTCCACGGTCCGTTTAGACCTCTATCAGCGATGAAAAGCGTTAACCAGGCGAGATAGACAAAACCGGCAATTCCCACATATACAGGGGCAATGAAATCAAAGAGATGTCTTGGTTGCATGCTGGCTTTGCGAACACCGCCTTTTTGCACTTCCCGCATGCGTTTATAGAGCTTTGCATTCGCCAGTTCCACATAGATAAGCGGGCATATTTGTAGCATGAAATAGGCCATAACGAATATTTCATCGCCGCCTTGCAAGCTCGGAGAATATCCAGCATTTGCAGCTGCAGCTAGGACGGCCAAACCAATACCTATGATGATGAAATTAATATTGCGGAAGGCGCGCAAGCCTCCCTTTTGGGCTTCTTTGGCATAATAATCATAAGGCTGCGGGTAAAGTTTTGGGTAATCCGCAGGCGGATAATGGTTGAAGACATATAGAATTCTTTGCCGCAACCGCATGGGGTAATGGTAGGATATCAGATAGATTTGTGACAAAAAAGCGATGTAAAATAGAATGACAACGGACACGTCAAGCTCCTCGTATGGGATAGTAGCTGCAAGTATCAACATGATAACGACGGGCATACCACTAGCCCTTGCTGCTGCGGTTATTCATAATATTGCCGAAGGCAATGCGAATTTCAGAATCGGTAACACCGGCTTGTTGAAAGCTGGAAATTGTTGCTGTCAACGTGGTGGTTACCCAGGTGCTCATATCTACGGTGCTGTTGGTTTTTGCTTCAGCGTGGATAAAGGTACCACGGTAGCCTTTGGTTTCTATGACACTGTCGCGCTCTAGTAGGCGGTAGGCCTTTGCCACCGTTTTATTGTTAAGCTCAAGGTCTGCCGCAAGCTGCCTGATGGATGGCAGCGCATCGCCCGGGGCCATTTTCTCGGACAAGACCGCTTGTTTAACCTGTTCCACCAACTGTGTGAACAGCGGCGCGGGCGCGTTGATGTCTATTACAATTTCCATAATATGATATGTTCCATATGTACCAGTAATGTAAGGGGTACATATGGAACATGCAAAAAGCAAGAGTTAAATTCTCGCTTTCCTAAAATCTACAAATAGGAAAATAACGTTGGATTAGAGTTTTGTAATGCGGATACCTGTTAATTGGTTGCGATGGCGCGCTGTTACCTCGAACCGGTAACCATCAAAGGTAAAGCTGTTGCCTACAATCGGAATGGTTTCTGCCTCGTGAATAACCAGCCCTGCGATGGTGGTGGAATTATCATCCTCCAAGGCCCAATCAAACATGCGGTTGAGATCCCGTATTGCGACGGTTCCTTCAACTTGCACACTGCCGTCTGATTGGCTTTTAACGCCAGGCACGTCGAAATCATGCTCGTCGGTAATATCGCCCACTATTTCTTCAAGGATATCTTCCAGCGTAACAAGGCCTTGCAAGTCACCATATTCATTCACCACCAGTGCGAAGTGTGTCTTGCGCTCAAGAAAAGCGTTCAGCTGCTCCTTCAAAGTGGTTGTCTCTGGCACAAACCAGGCCTTTACCATTACGCGGCGCGGGTTAAAACGCTTAAGTTGGCCGCCAACGCGCCTAATAGCACGCAACACGTCTTTTGCATGCATGACGCCGATGATGTTTTCGGGGGTGTCTTCGTAAACCGGAATTCGCGTAAAGGGGCTGTGCACGATTTTTGAAAGGATATCATCGTTTTTTGATTTGATATCGATCGCATGCATGGACGAACGGTGCACCATTACTTCTTCGACGGTCATGTCTTCCAGGTCGAGAATGGAGCCAAGCATCTGACGATCTTCTTTAACAAGCGCGCCTTCATGGTGCTGCAAGTCAATGGTGCCGCGTATCTCTTCCTGTGCCGTGATTTTGTTTTGAATATCGGCGATGTTGATGCCAAACAAGCGAAGTGTCAGCCATACAATGCTGCGTACCAAGGCGACGATAGGTGAAAACAAAAAGACAACAATGCGCATTATGCCAGATACAGACCGTGCCATTTTGTCCGGGTTAGCTATGGCGAGAGATTTGGGCAAGACTTCAGCGAAAATGAGCACCATCATTGTCATTGTCAGCGTTGCGTAAATAATACCCTTCTCACCAGTGATGTCCAAAAATAACCGTGTAGCAAGCGCGGACGCCAAAATATTGACGAGGTTGTTGCCGAGCAAAATCGCGCCGATCAGCTTTTCTTTATCGTCAATTAGCGCTTCAAGCCGCTGGGCTTTTTTGTCGCCGCTTTTTGCTTGTTGGTGAATACGAGCTTTGGAGGCTGCCGTAAGTGCTGTCTCCGAACCAGAGAAAAAGCCTGACAAGACAAGCAGAAACAATATTGTACCTGCGGTAATCCAGAAATCACTGTCGAGTTGATCAAGAGTGACGAGGGCGGCGCTTACGCCTTCCATAGTGTAGCTCCATTAGCTTGCTTTAAAGTCATGTATGTTGAAATTCTATTGTGGTTCGCTGCCCGTGAGCGGTAAGCCTTCAATCGAATCATGCAAAACTGCAGTCACAAGGTCAAGGTCGACACCGTAATGCATTGCCGCTTTGCCTATGCCGCCAAGAATAAAGCCAATTTTTCCGGCCTTAGCTTTTTTATCTTTTTGCATGTGTTTCAATAGGGTTTCTGCTGAAAGGCTGGCGGCGATCTCTCTTGCGGACCACATCATACCTAGAGATTTCAAATGGTCCGCGACACGTTTTGCTTGGCCTGGTTTAGCGAGGTCCATCCGTTCCGATAGGTCGAGCGCCATAACCATCCCGATGCCTACCCCTTCGCCGTGCAAGAGCGTTCCGTCATAACCGCATTCGGCTTCTAGTGCGTGTCCAAAGGTATGACCGAGATTAAGCAGCGCCCGCTTGCCGCTTTCCAGCTCGTCTTCAGCAACCACTCGTGCCTTGGCACTGCAACTGAAGTTGATCGCCTGATTCTGGTGCTCCTGTTGCTGGTTGCTATTAGCTAAACCTAGGATGCTGGCGCCAGTTTTTTCGAGCCATGAGAAAAGGTTGTCGTCGTCGATTAGGCCGTATTTGATGACCTCTGCGTATCCCGCCTGAAGTTCCCTCAAAGGGAGCGTGGACAGGACGTTCGGGTCAATAAAAACGGCCTTCGGCTGGTGAAAAGCGCCGATGAGGTTCTTGCCTGCTGCCGCGTTGATACCAGTTTTCCCGCCCACACTGCTATCAACCTGAGACAGCAGTGTTGTAGGAATTTGTATGAAACCAATGCCGCGAAGAAGGCTGGCTGCAGTAAACCCGGCCAAATCCCCGATTACGCCTCCGCCGAGTGCCACGATAATGTCCGTGCGCTCGATGCCTGTATCCAAAATATTATTCAGTAGCTTTTCGAATGTCGCGAAAGACTTACTCCCTTCGCCCGGCGCAACCGTGAACCAGTGGTTCCCTATGCTGCCGCGTTTAAGGGCCGCCTTAACTTTGTCCGCATATAGTCCTTCGACCGTGGTCTCGGTGACAAAGAACAGCCGTGCTTTCCCAATGACAGGCGCGAGATATACTTCTAGTTCGTCAAGAATTCCATTGCCTATATGAATGGAATAGGAGCGGTCACCTAAGTCGACTGAAACGCAGTCTGCCTGCGCTGGATTCGCGGGCGTAGTGTTAATTGCAGTCATTGTACGTTTCTAGTGCGGTAATTATGCTGTCTACTACATGGTCATGCGGGACCACGCTTGATTTTATTTTTATGTCGGCTTCAGCGTAAATCGGTGCACGTTCTTTGGCGAGTTTTGCTAAAATCTGGGCTGGGTCGCCTTGCTTTAAGAGCGGCCTTGTGTTGCGACGACCGGTGCGCTCGACCAAAACGTCCAAGTCTGCGTCAAGCCAGACGGAAAGGCCTGCTTGTTTGATTATCGCCCGTGTTTCCGTATTAATAAAAGCACCGCCACCTGTCGCAACAATCTGAGGGCCGTTTTCTAATAACCGTGTGATCACACGTCGCTCCCCTGAGCGGAAGTACTCTTCACCAAAAGTATCGAAAATATCCGCAACAGACATATCAGCGGCAATTTCAATTTCTTCATCTGAATCGACAAAATTAAGCCCGAGTTTGCGAGCAAGCCTGCGACCAACAGTAGTTTTTCCGACCCCCATTAACCCAACAAGAATAATGGTTTTGTCTATGCCGAGCGACGTATATAAATGGTCCGTAGGCTCTGAGCTGTGTGATGAGGACTGTTTGTGATGTTTGGGCATAAGAGCGTTGTAAGGCGCGGTTTCCTCTGCGCCAACCCTTTTTTGGTGGTTAAGGCATGTAGTAGGACAAACTTTCATAATTCGGCCTCAAATATGCGGCAAAGATACGTCACTGACTTAGGAACAGCTTTTTGTACCCCGGCCGTACGCTTTTGTGAGTATGGACACAGCGCAGAGCATCCTTTAAGACATTTGAAAATGATTTTAACTAACCAGTTTAAGGGTCGTAGATGTCACGTTTGACAAAAGCATTGTTGGCTATTGTATTTCTCGCCTTGATTAGTGGCGGTATTTTCTTGATGACATGGGACATTCCAGCCCCGTCTGAAAAGGTTTCAAAAACACTGAATAATGACCGTTTCCCGTCCTAATAAAATAGTGAAGCACATGCTTCTTGCTGCTGTTCTTGGAGCGGTGGCTTTTCCGACAGCGGGTCTCGCGCGTCAGGACAATAGTGATGGCACCTCGGCGAAGAAGGAAGAAGCTGTAAAGCTACCTGTTGAGGCAATCCCGGCAGCCGCTAAAAAGCAGCCGGTTACACGCTTTTTTTTAGGAGGGCGGCCAGCGCTTTTGCGGCAAAAAGGCCCAGCGATAGGCAAGCCTAAAAGTATTGTTCCTCAACCTTTCGTGCCAAAGGGTAGTATAAAGATACCGCCCGCGCCCGCTTCCAAAGCCTCTGGAATTGACGGTTTTGGTAATGCCGCTAGTGTAGAAGAAGTTGCTGCTGCGGCAGCGGCGGGTGATCTTGGTATCTCTGCCGCCGCTTTGCAGACGACGGTTCCAGGGAATGAAGAAGTACTGGTAGGTGCCGAAGGTGAACAGAAAACCCTGACCGCGTCAGAATCCCTGCCCACAATAGGCGGGGCGCTAACGCTGCAGGATGATCCAGTTTCTCAGAATGATGCAGAGCTCGTTCAAAATTCGGATGTGGGCTTTGAAACCAGCGTGCTGGGTTCTATCGATCCGTCCGGCATCGCATTGCTTGCTGCAGGTGACGGGTACGGCGCTGATTTTTGGCAAGGGTATGATCGTGCAGCCATCATAACCCGGCTAAGCGATTTTGCCGATAATGCGGGTTCATCTTCCCTTGCTGCGATTGCGAACAAAGTTGTTTTGTCGGGGGCCATATTAGACGACGAGGCTAACGACGAGGCCGTGCTCGCTTTCATCGAGGCGCGCCTAGATCTTCTAACGCAGCTTGGTAACCGCAGCGGATATATCAGTCTGCTGAACGCATTGCCTAAAGAGCGTGATTGGTCCTCTCTGGCACGGCACTTCACCAATGCTCATTTGCTGGCGGGTGAAATTACTGACGCTTGCAGTGTGGCCGAGGTGCAGCGAGAAACCAATGACGATGCTTATTGGCTGCGCATGGTGGCCTTTTGTGATGCTACGCGCGGCAATCGGTCTGGGGTTGATTTCCAGCTCGACATTTTGGCTGAAGTCGAAGACGTACAGCCGACATTTTTTCAACTGATTGACCAAATCCTAATTGAGGCCGAGCAACAGCCTGGTTCGGTCCTTCCTGCTAAAGTAACTTTGCCAGCGAGCTTGCGTATCGATGTGCTTGAAGCCGTGATGGCGAGGCTGGCTGGGGTTAATGTACCAGAATTGGCGCTCGAAGGCGTCAATCCGCTAGCGGTGGGTGCTATGCTGGCGCTGCCGGGTGTGGAAGACGGGGCAAAAACTGATCTCATGGGTATGGCGGTTCGGCGCGGTTGGGTTGACGGCGCGTTGTTGGCGGCCTTTGCCCGTAATCTTACTGTTGATGGAGAAACGCGCGACGCTGCAGCGAAATTCGTCGCCGACGATGACCGCTTTACCGTTGATGCCGCCTTGGCGAATTTAACCGCGAATGTCTCAGAAGAGGCAGAGCGCGATACTTTCCTAACGTTGGCATGGCAGCGGGTGCTAGGTCAAAATTATGCATCAGTCGGTGGGCAGAGCCTATTAAAGCTAACAGCGGATCAGGTGCCAAGTGCATCGTTGCGCGCGCGGATCATGACTAGGGCAGCGTTGGTTTCGGGTGACGGAATGCTTGCTGGACGTTGGTTCCTTGCGCTTCGTAGCCAAGCTGCAGGGGCAGATGCCGGCAGAGATACCGTTCTTGTTGGTCTGGCACCCTTGATGGCTGTATCGGGTACAGAAGCCGCGCCCGAGCTGACGGCAAATATGATTAGTTCTTGGTGGCAGGCTCAGCGTGAGCGTACGGACAGATTTGAGCGGGCCAATATGCTATATACCGTGCTTGAAGCGCTAGGCGAGGCTGTAGAAGATAGCGCCTGGGCTCAGCTCGAGAATGGGCCTGTTGTTTTTGCTGGTTCAGTACCGGCACCTGCGCAGTGGCGCAGGTTTTTGATCTCCGCCCGCAACGGTGATGCGCCAGCCACGCTGTCGAACACCTTTAGACTGCTGGCAGAAGGCGGTGCCGCAGCTGTGCCTGCTGCGCTCGCAGGGTCCCTTATCGGCACGCTGCACGGTATGGGCTTGACCAAAGAGGCACGCATGCTGGCGCTTGAGATATTGATCAGCCAGGGCCTTTAAAGAGTATGAGCAATCGCAGCATTCTGGATATGTTTCTGGAGATGATGGCTGCTGAGAAAGGGCGGGCTAAAAATAGCCTGCTTGCTTACGGACGCGATCTTACTCATTTTGCAGATAGCGATGCCCTTAATTTTCTAGATGTCAACGCTGAAGATATTCGTGTTTATCTTGCGGCCTTATATAAGGACGGCTTGAAAGCTGGAACCGTGGCGAGGCGATTGTCTGCCATAAGGCAACTGTATCTGTTTCTCTATACGGACGGTATTCGGACTGATAACCCAGCGTCCAATATCGAAAGCCCGAAGCTAGAGCAGCCTCTACCCAAAATATTATCTGAACAAGATGTCGATAAGCTACTCGATGCTGCAGAACAGCTAGGCCTCGTAGGCAAACTGGACGGTATTCGCATATGGGCGCTGGTTGAGACACTGTATGCAACGGGTCTAAGGGTGAGCGAACTGGTTACTTTACTACGCCGCAGTATCAGCCCCGACACGGTCATGCTGATGGTGCGGGGCAAAGGTGGGCGCGAGCGAATGGTACCGCTTGGATCCAAGGCTCGATTGGCGCTGTTGGCCTTCATTAAAGGGCGGGACGCAGGAAAACTTAAGGCATCTCCTTTTTTGTTTCCGTCTGTCGGCAAAGAACAGCATTTAACACGGCGGCGTGTTGGCCAGCTTTTAAAAGAACTCGCTGTCACTGCTGGTGTGATGCCGAGCAGTGTAAGCCCCCACAAATTACGTCACGCGTTCGCGACACACCTGCTAGCGAACGGCGCTGATTTGCGGGCAGTGCAGCAGCTTTTGGGGCATGCCGATATATCCACCACACAGATTTATACGCATGTTCTTGACGAGCGACTTAAAACACTGGTGCTTGAAAATCATCCGCTGAGCGATTGACATGAGTAAAGGCTGCAGGAAGTGGCCTTGAAATGTTTGGGCGAATGGCCACCTAAAAAAGGATGAGAAGCGATAGAGTCTGCACAGAATAAACGTGGAAAAATTCAAGGATCACTATGCGCTTGACATAGGCGGCTGTATCAATGATTTTGCGCGCCGAAGGCAAACGTGCTTTACTGTATACTATGAATATAAAGCCAAAAACATCGGTCGAAAAAAGGGAAGCTGGCGAGATGATGACGTTTCTTGAGTTTGAAAAGCCAATTGCAGAACTAGAAGGCAAAATCCGAGAGCTGCGCAGTTTTGCAGGCGGCACGGGGAATGTAGATATTTCGTCCGAAGTTGGGCAGCTTGAAACCAAGCTCGGCAAAATGTTGAAAGACACTTATGCCGCTTTGTCGCCCGCACAGAAAATTCAGGTGGCTCGCCATCCTGAGCGGCCGCATTTCGGTGATATTGTTGGCCATCTGTTTACAGAGTTTACGCCGCTTGCTGGTGACCGTTCGTTTGGTGATGATGAAGCGCTAATTGGTGGCCTTGCACGTTTCCGCGGGCAAGCCTGTGTAGTGATGGGCCACGAGAAGGGTTCAGATACAGAAAGCCGTCTTCGTCATAATTTCGGTATGGCACGCCCTGAAGGATACCGTAAAGCAGTGCGTTTGATGGATATGGCAGATCGGTTTGGCCTGCCTGTTGTTACGCTTGTTGATACGTCTGGGGCTTACCCCGGTATTGGCGCGGAAGAACGCGGCCAGGCCGAAGCCATTGCGCGCTCGACAGACCGTAGCCTGTCGCTCGAGACACCGATGGTTACCTGCATTGTAGGTGAAGGTGGCTCCGGCGGTGCTGTGGCAATCGCGGCTGGTAATAAAGTGCTGATGATGGAACATGCAATTTATTCGGTGATTTCACCTGAAGGCTGCGCATCCATTTTGTGGCGAACGAGCGAAAAAGCCGAAGAAGCGGCAAATGCCCTTAAAATCACGGCGCAGGATCTGCTCAAACTTGGTGTAGTGGACGATATCGTCCCTGAGCCACTCGGCGGTGCTCATAGGGACCCAGAACGGGCCATGAATATGCTTGGAGATAGTGTTGAACACGCCCTGCGCGATATGGCTGGAATTGATGGATCACGCTTGAAAGAGTTGCGCCGCGAAAAATTCCTAGCGATTGGCGAAAAAGGCCTCGCATAAGCTGCGACTCATTGAATTCCCTATAATCCGTTGGCTCGGCAGTGCGCGCTTGCAACTGTTGCGTTTGGAGCGTCTCCGGAAAAACACTACATATTGTGGGGGTTAATAAGTTTTTACACTTTATCTTGACGACGAGGCCCTAACGACCCTATCCTGCGTCGGTTGCTAACAAAGAACGAACTGGTGCGGGGAAAACGGGCAGTCGTTCTAATAAGCTAATGAAAAATATATAAAAAGTTGATTTGTTCGACTTTTGTTCTTGCGTCAGGCACAATAACATTGTTTCTGCGGGCGCTATAGGAGTCGCTACAGGTGATCAACGTTTCAGAAGTCGGGTCGGATAAGGGAGTAATTAGCGAGATGTTTGAGGTCACCCATTTCGAGCATGGTGGTGCGGTTGAAGTTGATCGTAGTCGAGATGAAAAGCTGACAGACTTTGGTAAAGCGACCCTCACGGATCGCTATCTTTTACCAGGTGAAGGCTATCAGGATTTGTTTGCGCGTGTTGCATCGTTTTACGGTGATGACAAAGCGCATTCTCAGCGTCTCTATAACTATATTTCAAACTTATGGTTCATGCCTGCGACACCGATTTTGTCGAACGGTGGTACGGACCGAGGTCTTCCGATCAGTTGCTTCCTAAATGAAGCGCAGGACAAGCTTGGTTCGATCGTTGACCTGTGGACTGAAAATGTTTGGCTGGCATCTCGTGGCGGCGGCATTGGTAGCTATTGGGGCAATTTGCGTTCAATCGGCGAGACCGTTGGCGGCGTTGGCAAGACCAGCGGCATTATCCCATTCGTGCGGGTGATGGACAGTCTGACCCTTGCTATTTCTCAAGGCTCACTCCGCCGTGGCTCTGCGGCAATTTACTTGCCTGTAAGCCACCCTGAAGTGGAAGAGTTTCTTGAACTGCGGCGCCCAACCGGCGGCGACCCAAACCGAAAGACACCAAACCTTCACCACGGTATTCTCCTGAGCGATGCGTTTATGCGCGCTGTTGAAGCTGATGAAGACTGGGCGTTGACTAGCCCCAAGGACGGCCACGTGGTGCGCACCACGTCTGCACGTGCGCTGTGGATACGTATCCTGACCGCACGTGTTGAAACGGGCGAACCTTATATTATTTATTCTGACACGGTGAACCGCCAGATGCCTGAGCATCACAAGTTGGCTGGCCTTACGGTGAAAACATCCAATCTGTGTGCCGAAATTACGCTGCCAACTGGCATTGATCATCTTGGCAATGACCGCACAGCCGTTTGCTGCCTGTCGAGCCTGAACCTTGAGCATTACAAAGAATGGAAATCGGATAAGAATTTCATTCCTGACATCATGCGTTTCCTTGATAATGTATTGCAGGACTTCATTGATCGCGCGCCTTCAGAAATGGCCAAAGCCCGTTATGCTGCTATGCGTGAGCGCTCTGTAGGTCTCGGCGTGATGGGTTTCCACAGCTTCCTTCAGGACAATATGATTCCGTTTGAAAGCTCCATGGCAAAATCTTGGAATTTCAACATCTTCAAGCATATCAAGAAGGAAGTTGATAGTGCCTCTGAGCAGCTTGCTTACGAGCGTGGTCCGTGCCCTGATGCGATGGATTACGGTATGATGGAGCGTTTTTCCAACAAAACCGCGATCGCACCAACGGCCTCTATTTCAACAATTTGTGGTGGTGCAAGCCCTGGAATTGAGCCAATTGCAGCCAACAGCTATAACCAGAAGACCCTGTCTGGGAACTTTATGGTGCACAGTCGTGCGCTAACAGAATTGCTTGAAGAAAAAGGCAAAAACACGGACGAAATCTGGACATCTATTACCGTGAATGAAGGGTCTGTGCAGCACCTCGATTTTCTCAGCGATGATGAGAAAGCAGTCTTTAAAACGGCGTTCGAGCTGGACCAGCGCTGGATTATTGAGCTGGCTTCGGACCGGGCAATATATATTTCGCAGGCGCAGTCTGTGAATATCTTCCTGCCTGCGGACGTGCATAAACGGGACCTGCACCAGATCCATTTCCAAGCATGGAAAAAGGGTCTCAAAAGCCTTTATTATTGTCGTTCCAAGTCGATTGCGCGTGCCGAAGTTATTGCTACAGGTACAACTAAGAAAAAAGTTAACATGGAACAGCAGTTGGAGCTTGCTCCGGCGAGCACCGATTATGAGGAATGCTTATCCTGTCAGTAACCTGACGGGCTAACTGCTCCCGCGCCCACTTGTATCAGAGGACCAATAATGTCGCTTCTTGAAGAACGCCACGTCTATAAACCATTCCGCTACCCTTGGGCTTACGACGCATGGCTCAAACAACAACAGGTTCACTGGTTGCCTGAGGAAGTGCCGTTGGCAGAAGACGTACGCGATTGGGCGCAAAATATTACACCGTCTGAGAAGAACCTGCTGACCCAGATTTTCCGCTTTTTTACCCAAAGCGATATCGAAGTGAATAACTGCTACATGAAGCACTATACAAAAGTGTTCATGCCGACAGAAGTTCAGATGATGCTCGCGGCTTTTTCCAATATGGAGACGATCCATATTGCCGCATACAGCCATTTGCTGGATACCATTGGTATGCCAGAAAGCGAATATTCTGCATTCCTTCAGTATAAGGAAATGAAGGATAAATTTGACTATATGCAGCATTTTAACTCCGAGGATGTGCGCTCCACTGCGGTGACGCTTGCAGTGTTTGGCGCCTTCACCGAGGGGCTGCAACTATTTGCTAGTTTCGCTATGCTTTTGAACTTCCCACGCTTCAATAAGATGAAGGGCATGGGGCAGATCATCACGTGGTCAGTGCGAGACGAGAGCCTGCATTGTGAAAGCCTGATCAAGCTTTTCAAAACGCTGATGAGTGAAAACCCAGAGCTCTGGGATGACGAGATGCGGAGTGAGCTCCGAAAGGCCTGTAAGACAATCGTTGAGCATGAAGATGCTTTCATCGATCTGTCGTTTGATATGGGCCCAATCGAAGGGCTGACAGCTGACGAAGTGAAGCAGTATATCCGTTATATTGCGGATCGTCGTTTGCAGCAGCTTGGGCTTGATGAAGAATATGGCATTGATAAGAACCCACTGCCTTGGCTGGATAGTATGCTGAACGCGGTTGAACATACGAATTTCTTTGAAAACCGGTCAACAGAATACTCCAAAGCAGCGACGCAAGGCACCTGGGATGATGCCTTTAGCTGATACAGCTTGTCACTGGTAAGAATAGGACAAAAAGTCTTAAAATAGAAAAAGCGCCCGTTGGTAAAACTGGCGCTTTTTCTATGGTGGTTGAGCGTCGGGGACGGAATAAGCGAGGGGAATTCAGCCCCCGACGAGCGTCGGCCCCCTGGGCAGGGGACCTAGCCATAACTAGCGGCCATAGTGCGGCGTATAACGCGGACGTCTGGTAGGCTGATGCCTAGGGTTTTGGCCATTTTGATCATAGCGTGAACGAGGTGCGTAGTAGCTCTGATCATTGTCACTATAGAAGCTGCTATTCCCGCTGTGCTGACGCCGGTGGTTATGGGCCGCGTTGGTGCATGTATCAAAGTTATGGTCGTACCCATATTCAATGCGTTCATGGTTAAGCTTCGCTGCCAAAGTCGGATAGAATCCGCCTGCTTTATGTTGTATTTGATGCGCCAGATGGCGGCCGAGATCAGCAATAGATTCGCGCTTGATGCGGTGGCTTACGCTATTGCGATAGCCTTCACCCGAACGGCTAAAAAGCTTGGCAACACCGTTTGACGGCATACGGTTAGTAGGCCTGATACCGCAGTTTGTTATCGCTCGCAATTCGGTGCCGTAGCTATAGTTTTCAGCAGAGCGCAAGGTGAAATGCTCACGGCTGGTGTCATACCCCTTGAACCGAACTTTTACGTTATAGCTGGCGTAGGCTTCGCCTTTTTCTTTCACCTTGGTGTAAAAGGCTTTCCGGAAATAGCCACAATTGCCACCTGCATAGCGCCGGCTTTTTTTGTACTTCTTATCTTTGCGGTCCACGTCAATTACCCGGTAGTTCAGTTTGTAGTCTGTCTGACGTACTTTGATAACCAGATCAGCATACGCAGGGCTGTTCACGAGCGTGATGTATGAAGGCAGGTGGTAGTCGATTTTTTGGTATACGGCCGGCGCACTATGGTGGCCGTCACCATTTGAGTGACGGTTGCCGCCGATTTTTACAAAGACGCGCATCGGGTGGTTGGCTCGGAACTGGTGGCTACCAGGGTTGTAGGCAGGAGCCTCATACACAGGCGTGTAGGTTGGTTGTGGCGTGGTATGGTCGGCCTGTGCAGCTGTGCCGCTTATCGTGGCCACTAGGGCTACTCCAGCAAAGCTTGTGATTAGTTTCTTGTTGTTCTTGGTTAGTGTCCGCATTGTCGTGCTCCATCGCTTATGATGAAGTCACATTACCAAGAGGTGCGTTACCCCAACCTGAGCCAAAAATTAAGCTGATGTTCAGGTTGGCAAGGCGGAAATAAGGCACAAAAAAAGCGGGCATTGCCCGCTTCCTTCGTATCAGCATCTAAGAATACCGTTGCTTACAGCGCCCCGTGGCAATGTTTGAATTTTTTACCAGAGCCACAAGGACAACGATCATTGCGACCAATGCCGTCAAACGGGTTCTTCGGAATTTGGCCCAAAGTAAGTCCGCCCGGCCCATTGCTTACACTGCCGTGACAATGTTTGAACTTCTCACCGCTGCCGCATGGGCAGGGTGCGTTCCGCGGTATATTGTTCCATGTAGACGTATCGAAGGGGTCCACAGCGCCCGGCATCTCATTCTCACCGGTAATAGGGTCCAGATGTTGTTCTTCACCAACAATAGGCCCTTCAGGATCGAACACGCTAGGGTCTGTTTGCGGGGCCAGTTCAACGCGGCCTAGCAATTGAATTACCGACTCGCGGGTGTGGTAAAGCATGCTCTCAAAAAGCGTGAAGGCTTCGCCCTTATATTCATTGAGCGGATCACGCTGAGCGTAGGCACGCAGGCCAACGCCTTGACGCAAGTGATCGAGGTTCTGCAGATGGTCTTTCCATTCCTGGTCGACCATTTGCAAGAGCAAGCTTTTCTCAATGCTTCCCCAAATGTCAGTACCGTATTTCTCTGCCTTATCTTTCACGAGTTTACCAGCAGCTGCCTCAAGGCGATCCCGAATTTCGTCATCGTCGACGCCTTCTTCGTTGCCCCACTCGACAACGGAAACATCATGAAGGCCAAGTGTTTCTTCAACATCTTCCTGCAGGCCAGTTAGGTCCCATTGCTCAGGGTAAGATTTTGGCGGAATACGCTTTTCAACAAGGTGGTAAACAACATCAGCCCGCATGTCTTCGAGGGTTTCAGTTACGTCATCGGCATCCATGATGTCCCGGCGCTGCTCGTAAACCACACGGCGCTGGTCGTTCATTACGTCGTCAAACTTCACCAGGTTTTTGCGGATATCATAGTTGCGTGCTTCAACTTTTTGCTGGGCTTTCTCAATCGCCTTGTTGATCCACGGGTGGATGATAGCTTCGCCTTCCTCGATTCCGAGCCGCACGAGCATGCCGTCCATGCGCTCAGGGCCAAAGATGCGCATAAGGTCATCCTGAAGCGATAGGAAGAACTTAGACCGGCCAGGGTCACCCTGACGGCCCGCACGACCGCGGAGCTGGTTATCGATACGACGGCTTTCGTGACGTTCCGTTGCCATAATATAGAGGCCGCCTGCTTCAATCACCTTAGCTTTTTCAGCTTCGATCTCAGCTTTGATCCGGTCAGAAATTTTTGCGATCTCGGCTTCGTCATCTACGCCTATGGTTTCTTCTGCTATGCGCATGTCATAGTTACCGCCAAGCTGAATATCCGTACCGCGTCCAGCCATGTTGGTGGCAATTGTTATCGCACCGAAACGGCCAGCCTGGCCGACAATGCTGGCCTCCTGTTCGTGGTGGCGCGCATTCAGTACGTTATGTTTGATCTTCTTTTCTTTTAGGAAGGCAGAGAGAGTTTCGGATTTTTCAATCGATACTGTACCAACCAAAATTGGCTGACCGCGCTTTTGCGCCTCTTCAATGTCGATCAGGATCGCATTGAACTTTTCTTTTGATGTACGGTAGAACTCGTCGTGCTCATCCTTACGGTCGATTACGACATTGGTCGGAATTTCAATCACGCCCAGCCGGTAAATGTCACCAAATTCTTCTGCCTCAGTAACCGCGGTTCCCGTCATGCCTGACAGTTTGGGGTACATACGGAAGTAATTCTGGAACGTAATGGACGCGAGCGTTTGGTTTTCTGGCTGAATTTCCACGCGTTCCTTGGCTTCAAGCGCTTGGTGCAGCCCTCCGGAATAGCGGCGACCGTCCATCATGCGGCCCGTGAACTCATCAATGATGATAACTTTGCCGTCTTTTACGATATAATCGGTATCATGCTCAAACAGTGTCTGAGCTTTCAGGGCCTGATCTACATGGTGAACAATTGCGGTGTTCTCGTAGTCATACAGGTTATCTGCTTTCAGGAGATCTGCTTCGTTGAGAATTTTTTCGATCCGCTCGGTGCCATCTTCCGTCAGAGACACTGCTTTGGACTTCTCGTCCTTCTCATAATCGTCTTTGGTAAGTTGTGCGACAATGGCATCAATGGAAACATAAAGGTCCGATTTGTCGTCTGTCGGGCCTGAAATAACCAGCGGTGTACGCGCTTCGTCAACCAGGATACTATCCACTTCGTCGACGATGGCATAGGCAAACTCGCGCTGGACCATTTCTTCACGCTGGAATTTCATATTATCGCGCAGGTAATCGAAACCTAATTCGTTATTGGTGGCGTATGTGACGTCAGCCAAATAAGCCTCGCGGCGTTCTTCATCAGTTTTTCCAGGAACAATCACGCCGGTGGTTAGACCAAGGAAACTATATACTTGGCTCATCCATTCAGCGTCGCGCTCAGCCAGATAGTCATTCACCGTTACAACATGCACGCCTTTGCCGGGCAAGGCATTGAGGTAAACGGCCAAGGTTGCCACAAGGGTTTTACCCTCGCCGGTTTTCATCTCAGCAATGCTGCTGTCGTTTAGCACCATGCCGCCAACCATTTGAACATCATAGTGACGCAAGCCGATTGACCGTTTTGCAGCTTCGCGCACCAGAGCAAACGCTTCAATGAGCAAATCTTCAAGTTTGGTACCCGCTTCAAGCCGGTCGCGGAATTCCTGAGTTTTGGCTTTTATGTCCGCGTCAGAAAGCTTCTCCATCTCTGGCTCGAGCGCGCTGATGGCGTCGACTTGAGGTTGGAGTTTCGCAAGATAGCGGTCATTAGACGACCCGAATATCCTCTTAGCGATTTTGCTTAGTCCCAGCATATAAACTTCCCGACAAACTATATTTTAGCCGACGCCTTCAAAGGTCCTACTATTAAGCAACCTTCTTGTGGCTCAGCTCTCCTCGAAAATAGCAATAAAGACGAATGCTAATTTTAGGCACAGATAAGTATCAGGCAAGGCCATGTCAACCAAGCCTTTGTGTAATTTTGTTCAAATCACAGTGTCTTTATGTTCGAACTTGCGACTTATTTATATTATGGTTCGCCTAGCGAGCTATGTTTCTTTCCACTTTTCCTTGGATTTTTTAAAATGTCTGACCTCCCAGTATCGCCTTTGGCTCCTTCTCAATTCCCGGGCCTCTTGCCTGTACCAGGCGTTGAAATGGGTGCGGTTGCCGCCGGGCTGAAATATCAGGGCAGGCCTGACCTGCTGCTGATGGAATTTAAGGCAGGAACTGTTGCTGCGGGTGTGTTTACGCAGTCCAAAATGCCAGCAGCACCAGTGGACTGGTCTAAAAGTGCTTTGGCCACATCGGGCGGACGGGCTCGGGCACTGGTGGTGAATGCAGGAAACGCCAACGCTTTTACGGGCGAAAAAGGGGCGAAAGCTGCCCTGAAAACGGCCGAATATGCAGCAAAAGCAGTTGGCTGCGCCCAAGATGAGGTTTTGTTAGCCTCTACAGGCGTGATCGGTGAGCCGATGGACGTTACAGGGTTCAAGAAATATATCCCGCGCATTCATGCGGGTTTATCGGCAAACCTGTGGCGCGATGCAGCGAAAGCCATCAGCACAACAGATACCTTTTTAAAAGGGGCCTGCCGGGTCGTTGATATAGGGGGTAAGCGGGTGGTTATTTCTGGCATCGCAAAAGGGTCTGGGATGATCGCGCCGGACATGGCAACGATGCTCGGCTTCATTTTTACTAACGCGCCGCTTTCTGCCGGTTGTTTGCAGGCCATACTTTCTAAGGCCACGGATAAAAGTTTCAATAACGCAACGGTCGACAGCGATACCTCAACCAATGATACGGTTTTTGCCTTTGCCACGGGCGCAGCGTTCCACGATGAAATATATGAGGATGCCGAAGACGAAAATTTAGACGCCTTTAAACGTGCGATGCTGGAAGTGATGATAGATTTGGCCCAACAGCTTGTTCGTGACGGTGAGGGGGCCCAGAAGTTTGTGACAATAACGACCTTGGGTGCAGAAAACGACACGGCTGCGCGCGCCATTTCTCGCTCAGTGGCAAATAGCCCGCTCGTAAAGACGGCGATTGCCGGTGAAGATGCAAATTGGGGCCGGATTGTTATGGCTATCGGAAAATCGGGGGAAGAAGCCAACCGCGATAAGCTTTGTATCTGGATTGGGGGCCAGCTTGTTGCCCATAAGGGGATGGTGTCTGCTAAATATGATGAGGCCACTGCCTCCGCTCATATGCGGACCCGAGAGATCGACATAAAAGTGGATGTTGGCGTTGGCTCGGGCACGGCGACAGTGTGGACGTGTGACCTGACGCACGGCTATATTAGCATTAACGCTGACTACCGCAGCTAGGCGTAACCTGCCGGGCCTAGGCAAGTATACCCAAGTATAACAGAGGGACGAATTTGCCGACCAGCTAGTCGGCGGGCGTAACCATATGTATATACGGGCAAAAAAAATGGCATGCCTTTTGAATTACATTCGGTGGGGTAAGACAAGTAACTAAGTGCCGGAGATAAAAATGCCTACTGTAAATTTAGAACTGCAGATGAAATTCTTAAGAGAGCTTGATGACGCACTAACTGATGCGCTCGGGCGGTATGCTGGTGACGGCGAAGAAAAACTGGCTGAATTGAAATATATGAAGAACGAAGTGATCCGAGCGCGCCGGATTATTGCAGAGCGTAAAGTTAAGGGTGCAGCCGAAGAGCTCAGCACCCGTAAATTTGCTCAAAGCTACGGTGAAGCGGCCTATTCCTGATAGGCCCGCTTCTGCGGTACCCGTTCAGCAATAATGGAACAGGTGTAACGGACTTAGGTATATTCTTGGTTTGATACCTTTTGCTGCTATCCAGAAGCAACAGTTGTCGCGACATCGCTGGTTTCACGGACAATCAAATCAAATATACCCACCACTAGATCTGCGAGGGCCGTAAGCCCACCGCCGACACCGAGCGCGATTAGCCCAACCAATAGCGCATATTCCACAGCCGTTGCCCCAGATGTAGATCGAAAAAACTGACGTATTTGGGGGAAGTGATCCCTATACAGCACTGATATTTTTCGCATGTTTACGCCCATCTCGTTTTTGTTCGCTTTGAGCCTGACGGCTAATCCTAAACAAGGTGTTAAAGCTTGAATTTGCTTAAATTTGTCGTTACGCGTTCTTCTATGAATGATTGTCCTGAACCCAACGTAAATGTTGATGCTGGCCTGCCAACTGTGCTGGTTGCAGCGATCGCCCTTATTGATATTGAAGGCCGTGTTCTTATTGCTCAGCGTCCTGAAGGTAAATCCATGGCTGGCCTGTGGGAGTTCCCAGGTGGCAAGGTCGAGGCCGGCGAAATCCCAGAAGGGGCGCTGATCCGCGAATGCAAGGAAGAGCTTGATATCGATATCACGGCCGCTTGCTTAGCGCCTTTTGCTTTTGCCTCGCACACGTACGAAAAATTTCATCTTTTGATGCCGCTTTACCTTTGCCGCAAGTGGGAGGGATTAGTCCGAGGTATGGAAGGTCAGCGGACGAAGTGGGTCAAAGTCCGCGATTTGGGCGAATACGATATGCCGCCCGCGGATGACCCCTTGGTGGCCATGTTGCGTGATTTCCTTTGAGTGCTGCGGCGATTGAAGCGCTTATTCGTGCGGATCCAATTGCCGTAGAGCAACTGCATCACGTCAGGTCAGTGGGGCCGGTCGGTGCCTTCATTGCCGCAGGATTTGTGCGGAATCGTGTATGGGATGCACTGTATGAGCCGCGCCCTGTAGTTCCCGAAAACGATGTTGATGTAGTTTATTTCTGCCGTGAAAACATTTCACCTGATGAAGATTATACGTATGAAGCTGCACTGGAGTGCTTGGCGCCAAGGGTTGAATGGCAGGTGCGCAATCAGGCGCGCATGCATAGTTTTGGCGGTTATCCCCCTTTCGGTTCTGTGGAGGAAGCCCTGATGCATTGGGCTGAAACCGCTACCAGCGTGGGGGTGCGTTTGTTGGTGGGCGGTGGCATGGAGTTTATCGCACCTTTTGGCTATGATGATTTAACGAACCACACTTTGCGCATCTCGCCTGCGATGAAAGTGCATGACGCAGTGGGTTTTGAAAAGAGATTGGCCGCGAAGGGCTGGGAAAAGCGTTGGCCCAATTTGAAGGTTATTCGTTAGGGTAATTTTCCTCGGCCGGAATTCCTAAATTCGTTTGCTGCCAAATAAGTTGGTGCAGACCCAAGTTTTTGCGATGGCCCTTGTCACTGCTATTTTGGTCTACTCTTTTGGCGGCCCCTGTCTCAGGGCATCCGCTAAACTCATTTTTGCGCTACCTCGAGCCATTGGCTTCTGCTGACTGTCGTGGGGATGCCAGCCTGTCATATACAGGATTTGGAAGGTTGCCGGAATACGGCCATTTTTCGTACCGTACTCAGTTTGGTAAATCTCACACGCGCGCTTTAACACATCGCGGCGTAGGAATTTTCTACTGCGACCCAGCAAGGCATTGGCCTCTCCCATGCCGCGCAGGTCCTGCATCAGTTTCAGAGGATGCTCATAGGTCACGGTGATTGTATCGATGTCAGTAACGGGCAGGGCGTATCCGGCGCGCTGTAGAAGGCTGCCTAGGTCCTTTACATCTGCGAACGGGATCACGCGCGCGTTGGCGCCGCCGGTGATCTCTGCCTCAGCGGACAAAAGTGCATGCCGTAGTTCGCGCAGTGTCTCGCCGCCAAGCATAGAGGCAAGCATAAAACCATCTGGCTTCAGCGCACGGTTAAGCTGGATCAGCATGCCTGGAAGGTCATTGACCCAGTGCATGCCTAAGTTCGATAGGATCAGATCATATTTGTTTTGCTGAAGGGATAAGTCCCCATCAGCGAGAGGCCCTATTTCAAACGTGCCTGCACGGTCTGTGAGGCGCATACAATTATCGCCAACATCAAGGGTGGTCTCAAAACGCCGGTTCACATCTTGAAGCCGGTCCTGCATTCGGTCTGCTATTTCTGCACGGAGAAAATCAAACTTGTCGCCGAGGGCGCGTCCGCGTGCCCGGTTTTGTTGAACACGAACGGTGTCGAATATAAAGGCCGGAGCATCTGCCATCAGGTTAATCTCTCGTCATTGCATGAAGTACCTGGCCGTTGGGCCGAGATCTCCACCTCGTGCTGGCTATGCGCGAGGTTGGCTGATAGGGTTTTCAAGTGCGTTATATAAATGAAATATCGCTGGGTGCACGCCTAAAAAGTTCCGCCTCGATGGTGTTGGACTTTATTTTGCCTGCGCGGTGTCCAAATTGCAGCACCAAAATCACGGCGCATGGGTTCCTGTGCCCCAACTGCTGGGGCGATCTGCAGCCGCTTGCAGCCCCTTTTTGCGGGCGTTGCGCCTTGCCCTTCGAATTTGCAGCGGAAGACGGCGATGAATGCGGGGCCTGTTTGCTTTCCCCACCAGATTTTGATTGGGCGCGGGCGGCTGTATCCTACGAAGACCTTGGCCGCACGCTGGTATTAAGGCTTAAACACGGCGCAGCCAGCAGTGTGGTGCCTGCCATGGCGCAAATGATGGCAAGTGCTCTCACGGGCAAGGGCGCGGATGTCATTATGCCTGTGCCGCTCCATAGATCCCGTCTTATGGCGCGTCGGTTCAATCAGTCACAACTTATTGCGCACGCTCTTACGGGGCGCTTGAGTGTGCCGGTGGATAGTTTTTCTCTAATTAAGAAAAAGCCAACGGAAAGCCAGGGCGGGCTTAACCGGAGGGCACGATTCCAGAATGTGGCGGCAAGTTTTGCGGTTAAAGAAGGTCGCGCGGGTCATGTTGCAGGCAAAGACATTCTGTTGGTGGATGATGTTTTAACCACCGGGGCCACCGTGTCAGCCTGTGCGCGGGTGCTTAAAAAGGCAGGGGCAAAAAGCGTGGGCGTGATTACATTTGCGCGGGTGGGCCGGCCTGTATCCGGGTGAAGTAAGGGCTATTCTGACACAAGATTGTGACTGGCCTTTAAATCTGACCGTAAGTGTCATAAATAGAGGCAAAGCTAGTTAAGGAGTTTCTGATGGCTAACATCGTTATGTACAGTAGTGCTATGTGTCCTTTTTGTTACCGCGCAAAAGCACTTTTGAACCAAAAAGGCGCGTCTTTTAGAGAGATCAGCGTTGATATGAACCCGAAAGCCCGTGCTGAAATGCGCGCTAAGGCTGGCGGCGTTAATTCGGTACCCCAAATATGGATCGACGGTGAGCATGTAGGCGGTAGCGATGAGCTACATGCCCTGGATGCTCGCGGTGTCCTTGATGCACTGCTCGTGGCGTCCTGATGATTGTAACCGTCGCCCTTGTTCAATTAAACACGGGTGACGATACAGTTGCGGCCACGGACATCTTGGAGGGCTATATCCGCGAGGCGGCTGGCCGCGGCGCTCAGCTGATCAGCACGCCAGAAACCAGTCACTTGATGGAAATGAACCGCAAAGCCGTGCTGCAGAAAGCCAGTTCCGAGGCGGATGATGTGGGCCTAAAGCGGCTACAGGCGCTGGCAGCAGAGCTGAAAATATGGCTGCATATCGGCTCGCTTATCATCAAGATTGCTGATGACCGTTTGGCGAACCGTGGTTTTCTGATCGCGGACGACGGGTCCATCAAAGCCCGGTACGACAAGCTGCATCTATTTGATATTGACCTACCGAACGGCGAAAGCTACCGCGAGTCGCGGCTTTATGAAGCGGGCGAGAATGCGGTTCTTGCGGAAACCCCATTTGGCACCATCGCACTGACGATATGCTATGACCTGCGTTTTCCCCATCTATACCGGCGCTTGGCTGAAGCCGGCGCCGATATTATTATGGTGCCTGCGGCCTTCACTGTAAAAACTGGTGAGGCACACTGGCATACGTTGCTGAAGGCGCGGGCAATTGAAACAGGCTGTTATGTGCTGGCCGCGGCGCAGACCGGCAAGCACGCAACAGGGCGCAGTACATACGGTCACAGCTTGGCCGTTGACCCATGGGGCACGGTTATTGCTGATGCTAAGGGCAGTATGGGCGTGACACTGGTGGAATTGGACCTTGCCAAAGTGGCAGAAACCCGGCTAACAATGCCTTCATTGGGGCATAAACGCGCGTTTGGTGTGAAGCGAACACCGTAGCGCACAGCGTTATATGTGGGGATAGGGTAGAGTATTATGATAGTTTTTGACTTAAAGTGTGACGCGGATCACCATTTTGAAGCATGGTTCCAATCCTCCACTGCGTATGAAGATCAGCTGGCGGTTGGCCAAGTAACCTGCCCCTACTGTGATAGCGCAGCGATCACCAAAGCCCCTATGGCCCCGAATATTGCGACCAAGAGCAATATGCGTAGCGAGAGCCAGCCAGTTGAGACCTCATCTGTGCTTTCTGGCACAGGTGACGAGAAACTTGCTGCTCTTGCTAAAGAAGCCAACGAAGTTTTCGCTAGGCTGAAGCAGCATGTGGAAGCGAATTGCGACTATGTTGGCGACAATTTCGCTGATGAAGCGCGGAAAATCCATTACGGCGAAAGCGAAGAACGCGGCATTTACGGCGAAAGCACGCGCGAAGAAACCGTTGAGCTGATCGAAGAGGGTATCGACATAATGCCACTACCCGGTACGCCAGTAAGAGGCAACGACGCTTAGCTCCACTATATTCTTTTACTTCCCCTTAGCAGCCATGGCGTAATTTACACTGAAATCACTGCTTGAAAGCCGCCACTTCGCGCTGAAAGGGTTGAAGACAAACCCTGTGACTTCGGTTGGTTTGAAACCGGCTTTGGTGCTGGCATGGGATAGTTCAGTAGGGGTTAGGAACTTGTTCCAGTCGTGCGCGCCTACGGGTAGCCACCTCAGCACACGTTCCGCACCGATGATGGCAAACAGGTATGCTTTCGGCGTACGGTTGATGGTGCTGAGCAGCATAATGCCGCTTGGCTTCAGCAGTGTGCGGCAGGCAGCCAGGTAGGCTGCTACATCTGCCACATGCTCAATCACCTCCATATTGATAATCACATCAAATTTCTCGCCCGCTTCCGCGAGGGCTTCCGCGGTATTGTGGCGAAAATCAATATCTAAGCCGCTTTGCGCTGCGTGATAACTGGCGGTCTTGATGTTCTTCTCAGACGCGTCAACGGCCACTACATCGCCGCCAAGCCTGCGCATGGGCTCGCTGATCAAACCGCCGCCGCAACCGATATCGAGAATGCGCAGACCCTCGTAAGGCTTGATCGCCATTTTATCGAGATCGAAATGTGCGGTTACTTCGCGGCGAATGTAACCAAGTCGCGTGGGGTTTAATTGGTGCAGCGGTTTGAAGGGGCCGTTTGGGTCCCACCAGCTGTCAGCAATTTTGGCAAAAAAGGCAACCTCGTCAGCGTCAACTGTTTGGCCAGTTGCGGCGTCATTTTGAACAAGTGGGTCAATATCGTGTGGCATTTTAAGCTTCCCGGCCTATATTTCAGGTGTCACGGTACTTGCGCGCCGCAGCGCCACACTATAAATAGAAGCGCTTACTTCTGAAATTGCACTCTTGCGGCCACAATGCAAGGTGCTTGCGACAATTTACCTCTGGCCCTAATTGCGGGCGTTGAAATATTTGAACCTAGAATGTTTCGCTATGGCCATAATTTTGCCGGGGTACGCCGTAATAAAGCGCGAGTATGTTTAAAACTAAAGCAGTACATTGAGAAAATGGCGAGAATAGTAAAGAAATTTGGTGGCACGTCGGTTGGCGATATGGACCGGATTAGAAACGTGGCTAAAACGGTTGCGAAGGCCGTCGCAAACGGTGACGAAATTGTTGTTGTTTTATCGGCCATGTCAGGCACCACGAACAGCCTTGTGGAATTTTGCCGCGAAGCGTCGCCAATGCATGACGCGCGCGAGTACGACACTGTTGTTGCAGCTGGAGAGCAGATCACCGTCGGCTTGATGTCCATATGCCTGCAGGATTTGGGTGTGCCGGCACGGTCTTTCCTTGGTTGGCAGGTGCCTATTCGCACCAATGATGTGCACGGAGCAGCACGGATTGAGACGATTGAAACTGAGGCGCTGGAAGACTGCCTGAAGGGTGGCCGTGTGGCTGTTGTTGCTGGCTTTCAGGGGCTTGGGCAAAATAACCGCATTACTACCCTCGGACGCGGAGGTAGTGATACGTCCGCCGTGGCAATAGCGGCAGCGATTAAGGCTGACCGTTGTGATATTTATACAGATGTAGACGGGGTTTACACCACCGACCCCCGAATTGTGCCTAAAGCACGGAAACTTGATAAAATTACCTACGAGGAAATGCTTGAAATGGCATCGCTCGGGGCCAAAGTGTTGCAAACCCGTTCCGTGGCGCTTGCCATGAAATATGGTGTACGCACGCAGGTGCGGTCTTCCTTTGAAGATACGCCTGGAACACTGGTTGTTAATGAGGATGAGATTGTGGAACAAGAAGTTGTTAGCGGCATTGCCTACTCCCGCGGTGAAGCCAAGATTACAATAGTTGGGCTTGAAGATCGGCCTGGGCAGGTTTCGCACGTGTTTGCACCGCTTGCCGAAGAAAATATCAATGTAGATATGATCGTGCAAAGTGCATCTGAGGACGGAACTGCCACTGATGTGACTTTTACCGTGCCAGAAGATCATCCGGCGGAATATCTGGGCTTTCCCAACCAGTCGCCGCAGCAACTCGCCAGGCAGGTAGTGCAGTTCCACTGTGCCGGTCGGCAGACCGCGATCCATGCCAATGGCGATGCGGCCATTGATATGGCGATCGCCGCGCATGAACTTGCCGCGGCTGACGACCTGAGTGCTGATCGGCGCACGGTGCTCATTCACAGCCAGTTTGTTCGCGACGACCAGTTGAAAAAATATGCAGAATACAACCTGATCCCGGCGCTCTATACCGAGCATACGTTCTTCTTTTCCGCCACTCATATTGCAAATCGCGGGTTGGAGCAGGCCTCTCGTATCAGCCCGATGCGCGACGCAATCGATCTGGGCCTCAAGCCAACCAATCACACTGACTTCAACGTCGCACCCATCGATCAAATGCTGGTGCTATGGAGTGCGGTCAACCGTGTTGGTCGCGATGGCAAGGTCGTCGGTCCAGAG
>NVTU01000005.1 GCA_002401685.1 Kordiimonadales bacterium | reverse complement strand
TTTTGCTGTCGCAGCTGGTTGCGGCGGCAAACTTGTCGACGACGGGCTATTGCCCCAATCATCACTAGTAGAGCCATAATCGCTGGCACTACCCTGCCCACTATCTGTATTCAGGCCATCGTAGTTTGGTGTATTGTTGCTGTAACTTGATGTGGAATTCCCCCATCCACTGCTAGAAGAGCGACCACTGTTCGTTGCGCCAGATCCAGGCTGTGTTTTAAAGGTTGGTTTTGGCCGAGGGCCGAGTTTCTGACTACAGCCAATTCTTGCGGCGTGATAGTCGTTTGAGGCAAACCCCGCCCGACCACTGTTGCTGATGCAGTCTTTCACTTGGCGGTCATAGGCGTTTACTGCAGAATAATCACCCACCTGTACGCTCTGCTGGCTGCTTGCACTTTCATTCTTAGAGCGCTGAATTTCGCCGGCAACCTGCGTCAGGGCTCCGGTTACGGCATTGGCGACCTCTGCCCATTTACGCCTGCTCTCTGCAGCCTTTCGGGCTTTTTCTTCCCGACGAACATTCGCCCTGGCAACTTGCCGCCTATTTTGCTGATCATTGTTTGCGGCACTACGTGCTTTGTCTTGCGCTATTTGCTGCTCAAGCCGGTACCGGTTTTCATCCTGGTAAGCCTGTTCACCATTGTCGTCCCCTGCCCAAAGGTCATCCGCTTCCTGTACTGCATCCTGCACAGCATCGGCTTCCGTAACCTCTGCCAGTTGCTCTTCCCGGTCTGAAGTTTCGCCCCAGACATCATCAGGGCTGGTTTCGGCCTTGTCCGCTGGCGGGGAAAGCTGAGGAGCTGGCGCGGCCTTGTCGTTTCCTGACCAAGACCCGTTTATTGTTTGGGGCTCCTGTCCGCCTTCAGGGACAACACCGCTGTCTTCAGCCGCCAGCTGCGCGAGCTGAGCATCGACAGACCTCTTGAGCACGGCGCTGCTTTCGAAGGTGGCCTGTGCTTCATTCAGTAAGGAGGATGTTAGCAATACGCCTTCATACGCGGCCTCGCCAATGCTGTAGGCAACATCAACTGTCATTCCCTGGATTTCGTCTAAGACAAGAGCTCCCAATCCCCATGCAAGATTCCCGTAAAAAGAGGCAAGACCTCCTGTCGCCTTGTTAAAACTTCCGTCCCCAGCGTTCTTATAATTTTCGTATGCGGCATCGGCGGCTTCTCCGTAGACACCTTTTAGCTTATTATAGTTGGACAGTTCTTTGCCGGTTTCCCACATGGTTTCCGCGATCAGCTCAGTGTTCGACGCATCCGGATTACGATCAAATACTTCCTGACCTTTTTCATTCACCGTTTGGTAGATGCCAAAAAGCGAGGCAACTCCACCGCCACGCACAAACCCCTTGCGCGCGCCTTTGGCCATTTTCTTGTTATAAACTTCCTTAACCTTTTTCCCGGCTTCAGCTGCTTTTTTCAGGGTCTGTTTTGCACCGCCAGGGGTGTCTGGCCCAACAACTGGTGGCGTAAGGCTGGTAGCAGATTTTACATACCCGATCTTTTCCAAAGACGCCTTCGTTGCGCCTTCAGCGGCGCTTACTCTAACGCGCGAGTCCACGATTTCATTTTGAACTGATTTGAGCTTTTGCTTTGCGTTGCTTAGATCTTCCATACCCTTTTTAACATCATCAGGAAGATACTCTTTGCCGTCCGCGTCTACGGGAAGCTGTCCGTCTATTAGGTGTTTGTTTTGCAGGGTATCCATTGCCTTTCGCTTGGCTTCGACATCGAGCGCCGCGTCCTCCGCCCGCACCAGAGCTTTCTTTTGATCCACTTCAAAATCAGCGCGCGATTTATCGAGCGTTTCAAACATTACGTCTTTGGTAAAGGCCTTGAGTCTTTCGGCTTCAGCAGTGGACATATTCTCAAAGTGTGGATTCGTTTTCTTTTTTTCCAAGTCGGTTTTCAGCGCGTCTAGTTGCTGTTTGCGATCTGGCCCGTCGGAGATAAGCCCGTTTTTAACAGCAAGCTCTTCTATCCTTTGATCTGACAACACCGGATTGTCCGCACCGATAGTCTTGATTGTGCCCTTTATCATACCCTGCATAGCACCAGAATTGCTGCGGTGCGTCAGCTGCGCACCCGACATTGTAAGCCCAGCCTCAGCTTTTTGATAAAGACTGCGGGCTTTCACGTCTGACAGGCCAGACTGACCGTTTTTCATGCCGAATTCGGCGGATGTCTCGGGGCTTTTGTTCCTTAAGTTTTCGGAGACCTGGTGACTACTGTCGCCAGCTTTGTCGAAGCTATCGTATTTGTCGGGATTATTTTGAACATCCTTGAGCCGCCGCTCGCCATCCTTAAGATTGCGCTTCAAAGTCTTGGCCTGTTTGGAGTTTTCGCCAAACTCTACTTTGTTGCCGTTTCTGTCTATGAAAAATCCCTGATCAATTTCTTTGCTCAGGAGCGCATTTGCTTTTTCTATCTTATCCTCAAAGGTTTTATTTGTGCTGTCGAAGTTCGCAGTTGTCTCGGCGGCACCAAAACTCACGTCTGATGTTATTTTCGCAGGGTCGTTGGCCCCAATCCCGGTAATTTCAGTTCTGCGTTTATATGCCTCGACGTCCATAGCCGTTTTTTTCTTTCGAGCCGCTTTTTCATCCGCTGTTTCGTTGGGTTTATCCGACTCATTATTTTGCTTGATCAGTTCAATATTATGGTCTTTGGCCGCCTTTATCGCATCATGTTTGCGGTACACATCGAGGGTAGAGCCGCTGAAATCAAAGTCGCCAGTCCAGCCTCTGTGGTCAGGATTGATCGTACCGTCTGGCAGCCGGAATTTACTCCCGGCACTTTCTGTTAAACCGGTGCCGCCTTTTGAGCCGACAACCATTTTCTTCATTTGGTTAACGTAAGGCTCGCGGCGCTTGGCCACTATATTCCGGCTTTTTGTTCCATAATTATTATTGATCCGATCGATGGCTTTCTTTTTGGCGTCGGGGGATAGGTTTGAGTCTAGAATACGTCTTTCGTTGGCATTTCGGTCCGAGAGGATTTTATCGTGTTCGGCATTGCCTTTATGCATCTCTCGTTCTAATCGGGCCAATTCGGCAATGTCAGCGTCGCTATATTTGGGCGCGGCCTCTGCTGACGAAAAAGCAAGCAGCAGGCATAAACAAACAAGGAAATACTTCATTGCCATTTCTCCAACAGATTTGCCGCGAATATTTCATCGTCCTCATCACCGGTGGCGACAACTTCATAAAGCAGCGCCGACGCTTCTTCTGTTTCGCCCGAGGCCTGTAGAAGGAGCGCGAGTGCGACCCGCCCTTTGTTATCTGTTATGCGCGGTTTGAGAAATTCAGCGCCGCCAAAGGTACGGTTCGCGGCGACATACAGTTGGGCTGCGACCAGGGCAATATTACCGTCGAGCTGCTGTTTTTTAAAGCGGCGCACGGTAGCCTCAAAGTGGTGGATCGCCTGATCGTAATTTTCGAGCCCAGCTTCCGCCTTCATCAGCGCCAAATGCACCCTCGGGTCACCCGGGGCGACCTTCAAGGCTTCGCCGTATATGCCCACCAACTCACTATAAATTATCGCATCAAGATTAAAGGCTTCCAGCAATTGGCCAAGATACAGCCATTCTTCAACACCGTCCGACAGCTGAGCGGCAGAATTGGCCATCTGCACCGCCATAGCGAGCGTGGGGACATGATCCGTTTCTTGAAACTTGGCTCCATATTGTTTTGCCAGTTCAAAACGCAGCTTTGCCAATTTACCAAGTGTTGCCGGGTGATGGCTTTTTTTCCAAACCGAGACCAAGGCCTTTTCGCGCAACGACGGTTCGTGGCCCTCAATTTCAGCATCAAGCAAATAGGCTTCGTCGCCCATGAGGGCCTCAATTTTTTCTGCCTCAGCTTTTGAAAGCATAATTTCACGCTGAGCAGGCGAGGCAAAGTTAGGAGCAACAACAGTAGAAAGGGATTCTATTACCAGCGGGTTTGCGCTGACAGGGGCAGAAAGAAGCAGCGCACTAGCTAGCCACGAAGCTGATTGTACAATTTGCTGTATTTTCATCGCCATACCCTCATATCGTTTTCGTGGCCTGCACAATTGATTGCCAGCCGAACAAAACTTGGCGGCGCAGCTGAATTTTCAACGCGCCGCCTCAGGTCATTTTTGGGAAAAAGGTATCTTATATTCCAAATAGGCAAGCCGCTTTAAGTTTTGGATACGAACATGAAGCTCGGCTTTTTTCCCGATGTGCTTTTTCCTGATAAAGACGATGCCCTGCACGGTTTCACCGGGTTCGATCACCCCGTTCTGCAATGATTTTCCAAAGAGGTTCATCCTCAGGATAGACATATGGAGGTTGCCCTTGCCGCCTCCGCCCGGGTCAATCTTGCGCACCACCTCATGGAGGTCTTCCTGACGTACTATTTTGCCACCAGACGTCACATATATATCGTTCAGGTGAACCCGGATTTGGGTATCATTAGTAATCGCCACATCAAGCGTGACAAAACTACCCGTTCTGTTGCCAATGATCCGTCTCTGAACCTTTTTCCCAAACACCTCAACACCAACGCTAATGTCACGTTGGCTTGCTTTGTATTTGTAGGATTGTGCTTCTCTGAACCGCAGTTGTTGTGACATGCTTTCAAGGAATTTATCATCTGCCGCTGCCATAGGGGTAGCCGCGACCCAGCTGGTTGCTGCAGCGAGAAAAAGTATCGCTATTCTTTTGATCATGACCGCATCTCCAGACCTGTGGCACGGATATATTTTTTCAAATCGTCAAAGCCAGCGCGGACGGCCTTGATGGCATTGCCACTATAATCATATGATTTGATCTTGCCTGTCGTATTGACGGCACTAAATTCGCGAGCGACTTGTTCCGCCCATAATATTCTGCTGTTTTTGGGATCTATCAGTTGTCCAAACAAACCGAAACGCACCATAATTTTATAGTCGACGCCGTTTTTATGCATCACCATTTTTTCACGCAGCATATTGAATACTTGTAGGTCCGAGAGAAACACCAGATCTACATTATTCTGCTGTGCGAGTTTCCTTAGGCCTTCAGCTGAAAGATCACTACTAGGTGTCACTTCAATGCGCTTTACTTTTCTGAACAGCCTGCTGGATTTAAGCTCGAAATACAGGATATCAGCCAGCGCTTTGGGGGCTTGCTCGGCGAAAAAATCGTCGGTACCCGCAAAAAACTTCATAACGCGCGCATCGCGCAACGTTAGAATACCAACGGTACCACTGTATTTTGGCTGACCCCGATTGGCATTTGGCCGATAAGACAAACTCGGACGTTTGTCTTTTTTAGGCACCTTTATTTTTTTAACTTTTTCGCCTGCATAAGCAGGTGCCGGGCCCGCTAGCGGCTGCACAACTAAGCTTGCGACAAATGCCACCAAACATAAAAATACAGTGGATATCAAACTGCGTTTTCTCAACATGATTTCTCCCTAACACAATGCGGCTACTGCCTTTTTTAAAAATAAAGGCTAAGCAGCGGTCACTATAGACAAAAACTAAACCATGGCAAACTTTGCTGGCTTGGCTTTTACAGATGCACGGCGTGTATGAATAAGAGGTCAAAGGACTCTGATGTTCGGCCAAGAAGAATACGTCATATTGAGGTTTGGTTTCACGTCCACTTCTGGCGAGAAAGGGACGGTAGACCATTGTATGGCTAAGGCGGCTTTGCGATCAGATAGCGGTCCATTCATCTTAGTTTCAATAACAACGTCAGAAAGAGTGCACACCTAAAAATTCATACCGATAGCGCTTCGCCAAACCGTAGTGAAAACGCTGGTTCCTTTAGTTGCGCTGACCTTCCATATCGGTGCCGAGAGCATCTGTGACCCTCAATAGTCCTGATCTAGATCATCAAGTTATCCATGGCATTTAGTTCCCCCAAGTCACTTACGTCAAAGACCATCACGAAAGGGCCTATTTTAGAAACCAAACCGATTTAGTGAATACCTAAAGACTCAAATTGGAGTACAAAACCTACAATCACTTCTGAACCCTTTATTGGGTCTTCAAAGCGGCTTTAAAGCCTGGATGAAACGTCATATGGAGGAAGCGCAAAGCGTGTTGCCAAAAGTTGTTCGAACGCTGAGCCATCTTGGCGCGTTAGGTTTGGTACGTAGCGCGAATAAACACGGAACAGCATCTCAGTGGTGGTGTGGCCCATCTGGCGGGCGATCCATTCGGGGCTTTCACCTGATGCGAGCCAGAGTGTTGCGGCTGTATGGCGCGTTTGGTATGGACGCCGGGGTGCTAGGCCTAGTGACTTCAATAGGGGATACCAAATCCGCTGCGTTGTATTCTTATTAAGGAGCGGCTTGCCGTATCCGGAGCAAAAGACAAACTCACTTCGATGGCGGCTGACCTTCGCTTGCTGCCGCAGCGCTTCAACCACCAGTGAATTCATATCGACATCGCGTTGTGAGCCATCCGTCTTGGTTGGCACCATGTATCCTTTGACAAAGGCTTCGCGCACTAAAATCTGCTTCCGCTCGAAATCCACATATTGCCACTTGAGACCATCAATCTCGCTCGACCGGAGCCCGGTGAAGAAACGCACCATATAATAGGCGCGGTAGTCTGGGCGCACATTCCTGAGCAGCTTCTTCACTTCATCAAGGGAGAAAGGCTGCACTTTGGTGCGCGGCTCTTTGAGCGGCTTGATATTGCGCCAAGGGTTGTTGAACTCATACCGATCCGACGCCTCTGTGAGGATCATCCTCAGCGGTGTCATGATGTGGTTAACCCTTGAAGCCGACATGGTGGACGCTTTGCCCATCCCCGGCAACTGAGCAAGCGACGCCCGAAACTCCAATAAGTTTGCTTTAACGATCGCGGTCAGGCGCCGCTTGCCAAACTCAGGGATCAGGTACTTATCTAAGTTAATACGCACCGTATCCGTATAAGACCTACGCCACTCCACCCGTTTCTCGCCGAACCAGATCTCAGCGAAGTCACTGAACCTAGGCAATTTCGACATCTTGGCTGAGACGCCATTCAACGGCCCGAACGTATCGCGGAGCTTCTGGCTCTCAGGGAAGTGTCTTAAAGGTTCAAAACAACCGAGCGCGATTTCAGCTTCCATTTTTTGAAGCTTCAAGCCACAGGCACGTCTATTTGGCTTATTGACTGAAAGCTTTGAACTTTCACGTATACGAATACCGTCGTACCGAAAGTCAAACTGCAACGTACCGTTACGATCTACAACACTGCCCACTATGTATCTCCATTCAAACGTCAGTTGCGAAAACACTGCGCATTGTTTAGTAGCCACCCGCCTTATGGTGGGCTATTAAATACAAGCGCATACTGATCAAAACTGAACCACAATGGTCTCCTAAAGATCAATATGCATGCATTTTGTATAATTACAAGGACAAAATGACCTTCTATAGATCATTTTGTATACTTTATGGTCAAAATTCACCTATCGCGCTTAATGGGCGAACGCAAATTGAAGATTTCTGATGTAGCTCGGGATACCGGTATTAACCGGGGAACGATTACACGGCTGTATCATGAGACTGCTGAGCGAGTGGAGCTTGAAGCGATAGAGAAGCTCTGCGCCTACCTGGATTGCAAGATCGAGGACCTGATGGAGATCCAGCCCAACGCTTAACTTTGACCTTCAGGGTAGGGATCACTTTCGACGTACCGTGAAAACCGCGGTGGGGCACAAATGGCCACAAAATGGTCACACGAATCCAATTCACAGCTATTTCACTGCTATACTGATTAGCTAAGTCATTGATTTTATTGGAAGGTAGTGGTGCACCCGACAGGATTCGAACCTGTGGCCTCCGCCTTCGGAGGGCGGCGCTCTATCCAGCTGAGCTACGGGTGCATATAAAGGCTGGTATCGGCGCGGACACTACACGCCACATGCCCCCTGGGCAACCCTTCATTTGCCGATTCTAATTGTTTAATTATCACACCTCAAACAACCTCAAAACGTTAACACCATAAGGGGAGGAATTCTCTATTTTAGGTTTAGAGAGAACTTTAGAAAGATTATTTCTATTTTTTATCATTTAGAATCAATATATTAACTTTTTTATACAGCTATAGATAAAATTTTAACGTTTTGATTACGACTGCTTAAGGGACCTGCCCGTATAACCTAAGCAAGAGCAGGGCACACTAGGACGCTATTTGTTAAGCAAGTATGCCAATAACCAAACTAATACGGTGGGAAATTAAATGTTGAAGAATTTTAACAAAGTAATTGCGGCTTTTGCCATAACTATAGCGTTCGGAATGGCGGCGGCTCCAGTAGAAGCTAGTGATCAGAAATCCTGGATGAAGGCAATTGCCAAGAAAGTCGCTAAGAAGCAGAAATATCCACGTTCTGCACTTGCCCGCGAAATTGAAGGCCGTGCGAAAGTTAAAATTACAATCGCCGCGGACGGTGTTATTACAGCACACGAAATCATTCAGTCGACTGGCCAGAAGATCCTCGACCGCGAGATCCCTAAGCTGATCAAGCGTCTGAGCCCTCTTCCTGCCACTCCAAATGGCCAGGAAAGGTCAATCGTACTACCAATTAACTGGCGCCTAACATAGCGGCAGCCGGTACCCGAGGCTAAGGGAGCTAGTTCTGAGTATCAATGTAGCTAATTTGTTCTGAGTACCATTAATTACAGTATCGGGTGTTTTTGTTTCAAGTTTTGTTCTGAGTAAAAAAACACAGGATACATTGTTCAGAGTTCTCAAAGCAGCCCCCGACCATGTCGGTGGGCTGTTTTTTGTTGCCTTTGTTTATGCTCAGCCGCCGGATTGAAGGCTATTGGCCTTCATTCAACCCTATCAGAAATAGCCTGGCCAAAAGGAATAAGTGTTGTTTCTCGCGCATCCTCTAAGCAATCAGGATAATCCGCCGTAAAATGTAGGCCTCGGCTCTCTTTCCGCATTTGCGCTGATCGTACAATAAGATCAGATACCGTCACCAAATTACGCAATTCCAACAAATCAGCTGTCACCCGGAAATTTCCGTAATATTCGTGAATCTCAGCTGATAGCAGGTCAACCCGCCGTTTTGCCCGTGCAAGCCGCTTGTCCGTCCGTACAATCCCTACATAATCCCACATGAAACGCCGCAGTTCTTTCCAGTTGTGGCTCACCACCACTTCTTCATCACTATCGGTAACTTTACTTTCGTCCCATGCTCTGGCTTCAGCAGGCTCCGGGAAATTGCCTTTATTTGCCAGAATATTATCAGCTGCCGCTCTGCCCATCACGAGGCATTCGAGTAGGCTATTAGACGCCATTCTGTTAGCACCGTGCAAGCCAGTGTGACAACTTTCGCCGATTGCATAGAGGTTTTCCAGGTCCGTTTTAGCTGCCAAGTCCACATGAATGCCGCCACAAGTATAGTGGGCAGCAGGTACCACAGGAATGCGGTCCGTTGTGATATCAATACCGAGCTTCTTACAGTGCCTATATATGTTTGGAAAATGCGAAATTACAAAGTCCGCATCCTTGTGAGTAATATCCAGCCACACATTTTCAGCACCCGTGCGCTTCATTTCACTATCGATCGCGCGGGCAACGATATCGCGCGGCGCTAACTCGCCTCGCTTATCGTAGCGTGGCATGAAACGTCTGCCGTTTTTGCCCAGCAGCACAGCGCCTTCGCCCCGCATCGCCTCAGTGATCAAAAACGTCCGTTCATTTGGATGGAACAGGCATGTCGGGTGAAACTGGTTAAACTCCATATTGGTGACCCGGCACCCAGCCCGCCACGCCATAGCAATACCGTCGCCAGTGCTCGAATTCGGGTTGCTACTATATTGGTAAACCCGTGCAGCACCGCCCGTGGCCATAATGGTTGCTTTGGCAGAGAATGTTTCGACGCTGTGATTGGTCAGGTTAAGTACATAGGCACCGTGGGCCTGGTCGGTATAGCCACGATCCGTTTCCAAATGCCTGTCGGTAATCACATCAATGGCCACATGGTTTTCAAACACATCGATATTAGGGCTCGCAAGGGCCCGTTCGCTCAGTGTTTTCTGCAGGGCCTTGCCCGTGGCGTCGGCTGCGTGAATGATGCGCCGATGGCTATGCCCGCCTTCCCGTGTCAGATGGTAATCATAGCCGTCTTCGCGGGCCTTGCTGCCGGGTGCACCGTTGTCGCCCGCAAGATCAAACTCAACGCCTAAAGCTATCAACCCCTCGATCGCGGCCTTACCGCGCTCGACCACATAACGCGTAGCTTCTTCACTGCACAGACCTGCGCCCGCAATAAGCGTATCGTCAATATGAGATTGAATACTGTCTGTTGCCTCAAGTACCGCTGCGATGCCGCCTTGCGCCCACTGGGTAGATCCAGCCTGCATTTTACCCTTTGATAGCACGGCGACCCGCATTTCCGGTGCCAGTGTCAGCGCTGCTGTCAGCCCTGCAGCACCAGATCCGATAATCAATACGTCATAGACGTGCCTCATGCGGCGGCGTTCCTGCTGCTGGTGAGCTGAAGGAAAATATCTTCCAGATCAGTTTCATTGGTGGAAATATCATTAATCGTCAAACCAGCCTTCTGCACAGCAGCTAGCACCATGCCGACATTGGCATCTGATTGGTTGATCTGTACGGAAATATTGTTCTCCGGTTTAAGCGAACATTTAAACCCRGCNAAGGSYNTCAGGCACRGCATCMAGTGTTTCCGCGACCTGWATAATRATTTCTTTYTCGTCGATCCGCTTCAAWAGCTGYTGYGTTGGTTCCGAGCAMACCACTTCRCCGTGRTTGATGATGGCGATRGTATCRCAMAGYTTCTCWGCTTCTTCCAGATARTGTGTTGTCAGCACAACGGTRGTYCCGCGSGCATTAAGYTCCATCACATAGTCCCAAAGCTGYTGCCTYARTTCRATATCAACRCCTGCMGTKGGCTCATCTAGCACMAGMACGGGCGGGTTATGAACAAGGGCTTTGGCGACAAGCAAACGGCGTTTCATACCGCCAGAAAGCGTRCGSGARTAGGCATCSGCTTTGTCGTACAAATGCACRGCCTTCAGCARYYCATCKGTGCGGCGYTCWGATTTCGGCACACCGTACATACCAGCTTGCACTTCCATCATCTCCCGCGGTGTGAAGAAGGCATCAAACATCAATTCCTGCGGCACAGTGCCAATATTGGCGCGTGCGTTTCGCGGGTTTTCGTCAATATCAAAACCCCAAATACTGGCGCTGCCTTCAGTCTTATTCACCAAGCCTGCCAGAATATTAATAAGGGTGGATTTTCCGGCGCCGTTTGGCCCTAGAAGCCCGAACATCGATCCGCGCGGTATTTCCAGATCAATACCCTTTAGCGCAACTTTATTTTCCGCCGGGGTCCTGCCCTTATAGGTCTTTTTCAGGCCTTTGATTTCAATTGCATTACCGCTCACACGTATTTCCTTATTTTTTGGGCCGCTTCCGAATAAATCTGCGCTAAATTCGATAGTTTTTATTGCCCAACTCACTGCCTGCTTGTAGCGCCCACAGTGAATGTATTATAGACTTAAACCCTGATGATCCCAATCCTTGGTGATTTCAGATCAATTCCTAAAGAGATATAGACCCATGACGGTAGACGCACCAGAAACTAAAATTGTTGATACACGCAAGGTAGCCTGTGACGGCGATGAAGGCGCACTTGGCCACCCACGTGTTTATCTGACGATGGACGACAACGACCAGATAGACTGTCCATATTGTGACAGACGCTTTATTTTGCAAGGCGGCAAGGGCGATACTACTTCTAGCTAAACGCAATATGCGCGCTAAAACCTGTGTGATTTAATTAATTTTTGAGGGGGACTACCGCATGGCTGACGCTGGCGAGCATCTGTATCTGATTGACGGCTCTGGATATATTTTCCGGGCGTATCACGCTATGGCATACAGCAAGCGCCCCTTAACCCGTGCAGACGGCACCCCGGTGGGCGCTGTTTACGGCTTCAGCAACATGATCATGAAGCTGCTACGCGATTTGGCCGACGTTGAAAAGCCGAGCCATTTAGCGATTATATTTGATACATCGCGCAAAACTTTCCGCAGCGATATCTATCCTGAATATAAAGCCCACAGGCCACCAGCCCCTGAGGACTTGGTGCCACAATTTTCCATTATCCGCGAGGCAACCAAGGCGTTCGGCCTGCCTTCAATTGAAATGCAGGGTTTTGAAGCCGACGACCTGATCGCCACATATGCGCGCCAAGCACGCGAAAAAGGCTGGAAAGTGACCATCGTTAGCTCAGACAAAGATCTGATGCAGCTTTTGGATGACGGTACGGACATGTTCGACCCCATGAAAAACAAACGTATCGCCGCGGACGGCGTCGCTGAGAAGTTTGGTGTGGGGCCAGAGAAGGTAGTAGACGTACAGTCTCTCGCCGGCGACAGTGCGGATAACGTACCGGGTGTGCCCGGCATCGGCATTAAAACCGCAGCCCAACTGATTAACGAATACGGCGATCTGGATACGCTGCTTGAACGCGCGCACGAGATTAAGCAAAACAAACGCCGCGAAAACCTGATCGAATTTGCAGACTTAGCGCGCGTTAGCCGTCAGCTTGTCACGCTGGAACGCAATGTGCCAACGGTAGAGACCATTGAAAGCTTCGGTCTAACTGATCCAGACCCTGACATGCTTATGGATTTCATGGAAGCACAGGATTTCCGGACCCTAAAAGTGAAAGTGGCCAATTATTGGGGCGGTAGCTTTAGCGAAACTGAAACCACCGAGTCCGCTGAAGATATAAAAATAGACTATAGCTGCGTTACCGATATGCAGACCCTTGAGAGTTGGATCGAAGACGCATACGCCGCAGGCCAAATCGCCGTTGATACGGAAACCACTGGGCTTGATGCTTCAGAAGCCAGCCTCGTTGGTATATCGCTCTGCATTACACCTGGCAAAGCTTGCTATATTCCGGTTGGACACGGTGCAAACGCAGATGACCTGTTAGCGGAAAAGCCCAACCAGCTGGACAAATCGGCTGTGGTTGCGGCGCTGAAGCCACTTTTCGAAGATCCGGCTGTGCTAAAAATTGGCCAGAACCTCAAATATGATATGTCGATCCTGGCCCGCGTCGGGATTAACCTTGCACCCATCGATGATACAATGCTGATTTCCTATGCGCTTGATGCCGGGCTACACGGCCACGGCATGGACGAGCTTTCTCAGCTAAACCTAAACATCACACCTATTCCTTTCAAACAAGTGGCAGGCACAGGTAAAAGCCAAATTACGTTTGATAAAGTGCCGCTTGATAAGGCCACTGAATATGCCAGCGAAGATGCCGACCTTACCTTGCGTCTTTACCGCAAACTAAAAGGCCGGTTGGCTACAGAGAAAGTGACCACAGTATACGAAACACTTGAGCGCCCGCTTGCACCCGTGCTGTCAGCAATGGAACGCGAAGGCATTAAAGTTGACGTGCCCACCCTCCAAAAGCTGTCCAACGAATTTGCTATTGGCATTGAACGCTTGGATAAAGAAATTCAGGAGCTGGCAGGCAGGCCCTTCAATGTAGCCTCGCCGAAACAGCTGGGTGAGATCCTGTTTGATGAACAAGAGCTGCCCGGCGGTAAAAAATCCGCGAAAACAGGTGCGTGGCAGACCAATGCTGATGTGTTGGAGAAGCTAGCCGCTGAAGGGCATGAGATCCCTGCCAAAATTATGGAATTCAGGCAGTTTTCGAAACTGAAAAGCACCTATACAGACGCGCTTGTTAAGCAGGTGAACCCCGAGACAGGTCGTGTGCACACCAGTTACCATATGGCAGCCACGACTACAGGCCGACTGTCCTCGAACGACCCCAACCTTCAGAACATCCCGATCAGAACCGTGCAAGGCCGAAAGATCAGGCAAGCGTTTGTTCCGGAAAAGGGAAACATTCTCATTGCTGCAGATTACAGCCAGATTGAGCTGCGTATTCTTGCCGATATCGCCGATATTGGCGCGCTGAAAGAAGCCTTCACAAACGGCGTGGACATTCATGCAATGACCGCTTCCGAAGTATTTGGCATCCCCATTGAAGGCATGGACCCAATGGTCCGCCGGCAGGCTAAAGCCATTAACTTCGGCATCATTTACGGCATCTCTGCCTTTGGCCTCGCACGCCAATTGGATATTGGGCGCAAGGAAGCAGCTGGTTATATTGAAGCCTACTTTGCCAAGTTCCCCGGTATCCGCAAATATATGGATGACACCGTCGCATTTGGTAAAGAGCACGGCTATGTGGAGACCATGTTTGGCCGCAAGTGCCACACACCGCTACTGCAGGATAAAAACCCAATGAAACGCGGGTTCGGCGAACGCGCCGCGATCAATGCACCTATTCAGGGCACAGCGGCAGATGTTATTCGCCGGGCCATGATCCGCATGCCAGATGCACTGAAAGAAAACGGCCTGGAAGACGTTCGTATGCTGCTTCAGGTACACGATGAATTGGTGTTTGAAGCCCCGGACGGCCGCGAGAAAGCTGCTATTCCCGTGATCCGTCAAGTGATGGAACAGGCCTGCGTGCCTGCGCTTGAGCTAAGTGTCGAGTTAACTGTTGACTGCGGCACAGGCTACAACTGGGAAGAAGCCCACTAAAAAGGGCGGCGAAAGCCACCCTTTTATAGTTTTCATCTTAGCGTGTCGGCAAGCCAATTTGATGACTACGCCTTCAGCTGTTTACTCACCGAAGAAACCGTTCAGAGCTGTGAAAAGCAACGCGGAGAGCAATCCAGCAGCCGGCACAGTGATGACCCATGCCAGAGCAATGGTATACATTTCCTTGCGGCGAACCAGTTTACGCTTAACATATTTGGCGTTTTCTTCAGCACTGTTGCCTTTAATACTGCGGTCTTTCTTCTCTTTGTTGGCCAAATATTCGCGCAGGATACCAACGCCGAATATGCCGCCAATCGCAATATGCGTCGAAGAAACCGGAAGACCTAGGGAACTTGCTGCAATAACGGTGATAGACGCCGCCAACGCCACACAGAACGCCCGCATCTGATTGAGTTTGGTGATTTTTTCGCCAACTTTACGGATCAACTTCGGCCCGTAGAGTAACAGGCCAATCGAAATGCCGATGGCCCCGATAACCATGACCCAAAGCGGTAGGGCAACATCGCCGCCGTCCAGCCCGCCTTCGCTTGCAGCGCCCACAATTGCAGCCAGCGGTCCAACGGCGTTGGCCACATCATTGGCACCGTGCGCAAAGGAWAGCATAGCAGCGGARCCAATCAGCGGTATCGTAAATAACTTCGCGATGCTTTTTTTGCGGTTTTCCATGCCYGCAGAAGCCYTGGCTACGAGTGGCTTAGTAATAGYCCATGTTATTGCAAAGCCGGAAAAAGCAATGAGCCATAGAGTAGCCGTATCCGGCTTCCAGATCTTTTTAAGCCCCTTCATCACGAGATACATGGAAAATGCCCCCGCCATAATGCCTACAAGAACAGGCACCCACGTACGGGCTGCTGCTAGCATATCAGGTTTGGCGAGGATCATTCGTTTGATAAAATAAAGGAATAGAGCCGCGATAATACCGCCCAGTACCGGGGAGATCACCCAGCTAGCCGCAATCATGCCAAGCTTGCTCCAAGCCACTATTGTGGTGCCTGCAGCGGCCATACCTGCCCCGACTACACCGCCAACAATGGAGTGAGTGGTGGAAACCGGCGCCCCGAACCATGTCGCCAGATTAAGCCATAAAGCAGCTGCAAACAGTGCCGACATCATCACCCAGATAAAAATCATCTGATCATTGATAGCTGCGGGGTCGATAATGCCTTTGCGAATTGTAGAGACAACATCGCCGCCTGCGATCAAGGCGCCTGCCGCTTCGAAGACAGCGGCAATAATCAGAGCGCCCGTCATTGTCAGGGCTTTTGAGCCAACCGCAGGACCTATGTTGTTAGCGACATCGTTGGCGCCGATATTCATCGCCATATAGCCGCCGATCACTGCAGCCGCGACAACAAACGCGCCAGGCCCGCCACCGCCTTGCGTTAAAGTCGCATAGAGCAACACACCAATCAGAAATACGATCGCTAGGCCCATATTGGCCAAGCCCTGATTTTGCTCTCGGGCCCCGGCCATGAAGCCTTGCATTTTTTTCAGATCACTATCGACCTTATGATTGGCCATCACTTACTCTCCGCGTGAATAAAATTACTGTGTGCCCTATGCCCTATCCGACCCGTAATTGAAAGAATGAAACCATACTGTAATGGTCTTGTCATATTAGGCAACTAACGTTGCGTATGCCTTTCAGTAGCCAAAAAAAAGGGGCGGCCAAAGCCACCCCTCTTGTCATTCTTATTCGGCTAATATTTAGAATTTATAGCCGACTGTAGCACCCCAAGTACGCGGCGTACTAACGTAGCCGTTCACAGTACCTGCCTGGATAACACCAGGGAAAGCGCTCAAGAAATACTCGTCATTGAAGAGGTTACGGCCCCAGATATTTAGGCTCATACCGTTTTCCCATTCAAAGCCCAAGCTGGCATTAAATGTACTAACCTTACGGTTCACATCTGCAATACCTTCAACAACCTGAACATCACTTTCATATTGCCAGTCACCGCGGAGGAAACCTGTTCCGCCTTCACCAAACTCGAAGTAATAAGTGGCTGATGTAGACATCGCAAACTCAGGAACACCAGCAACCGTTGCACCCGAAAGGTCACCGCTTGGCGCGTTTACATACTCGTCATAAACGGCATCAAGATACGTACCAGCAAAGCGGAACTCAAACTTTTCGCTTGGTACCCATGTTGCATCGACCTCAAAGCCTTTAGTCGACTGTGTACCCGCGTTACCCAGTACAAAACCTGCACCGACGAAAGTATTCGCCTGGAAGCCTTTAATCGTTTGGTCAAAGATCGCGATGTTAATCGCACCGCGCGAGAAGCGCGCCTTCAAACCAAATTCATAAACTGTCGCTTCTTCAGGGTCAGCAAACAACGTACCGTATGCTTGGTTAACCTGCGTCAACCCAGCAGCTTCGAGCGCCGCTTGGTTTGAAGCAAACGGACGCGCATCGCGTGAAAGGTTCCAAGACGTTGACTTGAAGCCTGTGCCAGAACTGAAGTAGATACTCACGTTATCGCTCACGTCATACGCAAGACGTGCTGTCCATGTCACTTTGTCATCATTAGACTTGCCGTCCTGAACTGAATTCGGGAACGCAAGGAACTGTGGCTGGAACTGCAAAGGAACCAAACCCGCAACTGATGGCGCGATGGCAGCGTTGATTCCAGCTGTTGTTCCTGGTGCCCCTGCTTCAACAGCCGCAATATTCTCCGGCGTCGGTGCGAGACCGGTAGCGCCAAAGAAAGTGGCGCCAAAGAAAGCACTCTGCAGGTCAACACTTGAGAATGTATCACTATTTACTGTGCTACCTGTAACCGTCTTTTTATCTTTGGTATAGTTGAAGCCACCAGAAAAAGTCAGGCGGTCATTCAGATGCAAATCAAACGATGCAAACAGAGAGTATGCTTCGTCATCTTGGGTAAAGGTTTCTTGGGTTTCAGTATCACCTGAGAAAGCTGAACCAGCGGGAATACCAAGAATTGGCTCAAGACCATCAAAGAAAGTAGTGCTAAGGCCACCCGTTGCAAGCAAGCTTACATAAGGTCGTGCCGCATCGCCGTACTCAAGGCCCTGAACCTGCAGGATATCTTCACTGAAGTAATAACCGCCGAACATCCAATCGAGTTTATTTTCACCCGTGGACTGAACACGAATTTCCTGCGTCCAAGTATCAATTTCGGCAAGATTATTGGCGCTATCGAGAATCTCCGCACCAGTATAGTCAGGCTCAGTATCGTTGAAGCTGTCATTACTGCGGTAAGATGARATCGTGGTTATGCTGTAGCCTTCATAATCCACGTCGATCTGCATGGAAAACCCRTARTCCGTGATTTCGTTGACCGGCGTTTCATTGATCGGCGAAGTATAGGAAAATGGATTTGCATCATCCAAAATCGAGTCGGGACCAGCAAGCGCTTGAATGATACCCGCCGTTGGACCATTGATAATATTGGTCACAGCACAGCAGAGCTCATCGATTTCGCTATAATCTGCAATAAAGCGGATGCGCACATCTTCATTAGGCTCGTAGAGTGCCTGGCCGCGGATATTCCAGCGATCGCGGTTATTAATGTCATCCAAGTTGGGATCGGTTGTTTCGACATAACCGTCGCGCTTATTCACGCCGCCCGCAATGCTGACAGCAAACGTATCTGACAAACCTGTTGTGAAATATCCTTTAATCACCTTGGCGTCATAATTGCCGTAGCTTAACTGAACATCACCTTCTGTCTCATACGACGGTGCCGCTGATATCACACTGATCACACCAGCTGAGGCATTCTTACCAAACAGCGTGCTCTGTGGGCCGCGCAAGACTTCAACACGCTCCAGGCGCGGTAAGTCACCGATTTGAGCAGCAGACCGCGAACGGTAAACGCCGTCGATAAACACGCCAACAGAGGGCTCGATGCCTGCGTTATTCGCACCGTTACCAAATCCGCGGATAGCGAAGTTTGTATTGGATGAGCTCTGCAGTGTCCAAACACGCAGGGACGGTACAACGGACTGCAAATCAGAGATATCAAGAATGCGAGCTTTTTCAATTGTGTCCGCGCTTGTTACGGATACGGCAATTGGTGTTTGCTGCAATGTCTGTGGCCGCTTTGAGGCCGTAACCAAAATCTCTTCAAGTGTGAACGAATCATCGTCACTGTCTTGATCTTGGGCATAAGCACCTACTGACGCAACTGACATACAGCCAATTGCTACAGATGCTAATAGTTGGGTACGCAAACTGCGCCCTTGTGATAAATTCATGGTTTCCTCCCCATTTGAGTTTTCCCGCACCTCTTAGAAATAACTGCCTAAATGAAGTTGGGTTCTGGCAAACCCATCAAACAACAGCGCGTTATACCTATATTAAGGTGTTCGATTAAAATGATTGATCGGGGGTAAGGAGAGGTCAAGCTTTTCTTAAGGAATTCCGCCCGTTTTTTGAGAAATAAACCGGGGTGTGCTGATAATACAAAGGGCGGCAAAAGCCGCCCTTTGTTTCCGTAACGTCAACCAACTTAGAAGCTGCTAGAAAGACCAACATAGAATTGGCGCCCAACAGGATTGTGCGTACGTGCTTCAAAACCACCATTCGTTGCAACTAGTGGCGGCGTGTTGTTAAGCAAGTTCTTGAAACCAAATGACAATGAAGTTTCACTGTTAGTATCAAACAGAACGCCGAGGTTCATTTTATACTGGGCATCAAGAGTTGTGAAACTGCCAATACGCTCAAAACCAGGGTTGTTTGCATTCTGGTCATCATCCAAACCGGAGATATAGCGAACAAAGAGACGTGCCGCATGATTATCATTGGAGAATGAGATACCAGTATTGAACCGCAATTTTGGTGTTGGGCTACCGAAGTTACCAAAGTTACGAGCGCCAGCACCGCTTACAGCACCAAGGTTTGGATCAATCAAGTCGTAGTTAAACAACCGCGTTCCTTCAATGAACGGCTGGATGGTGCCAGAGTCCGTTTCAATGTCCCAGCGCAGGTTAAAGTCAAACCCGTCCGTCTTGATGCTTGTTGCATTCACAAAATCCACGAACACGAACAAGATCGGGCCACCAGGGAAGGCGCGCTGCACTTGATCACCTTCAGGGTCCGAATTCACAACAGCCTGGAAGTTTTCAGGTGTGATTGCGTCCGAGAAGTTATACCGGAAATAATCCAGATCAAGGCTAAAGCCATTATCGGCATGCCAAGTCATACCCAAGTTGATCGCTTCACTTTGTTCCGCAACAAGGGAACGGCCATTAGGACCAGGATCGGTATTACGAACAGCTGCGAAGAAAGTACCACCTGTTAACGGATCAGATACCTGGTTCAATGATGTTCCCTGACCAAGTATCTGGAACTGGCTCGGTGCGCGGAAACTTGTTGAATAGCTTGCACGCAAAGTCACAGTATCGCTCGGACGGATCAAGACAGAGACTTTAGGATCAATTGTACTGCCAATACTGCCACCGTAACTTTCGTAACGCACAGCAACCTGAAGGTCTACTTCATCTGCTACAGGCACGAAGGTTTCTGCGAACAAAGCAAAGATACCGCGGCTATCCTGGAAATCCTGACCACCGATCAAGAAGGCAAAGCCATCTGCCTGAGATATGTCGTCAAAGCTGCGATCAAAGTTCTCGTTCCGATACTGGAAACCAACAGCAAGACCAATATCACCAGCAGATGTTGAGCCGATTGTACCGGAAGCAACAGCGTCAATTGTGATCAAACGAGACGTGGTAGATGTAACCTGATTACCAATGACATAATCAACCAAATCTGGATCATTGGGAATTGGGCCGAAACTAGTAGAAAACGGATTGAAGTATAAGCATGCACCAACACCCGCGCCCACGCCATTTAGGAAATCATCGCCATCAGGAACAGCGCAACCTTCGCCACCAAAACCCCGTAACGCATTACCAAAACGATCGGTTACCGTGTCTTCAATATCTTGCACAAAATCGTTCCGCGCATAGACGAAACCAAGATCATAGTCCCAGTTATCATTAATAGGGCCGTCAATTTCTGTTACAAAACGGTAGGTTTTACTATCGAAGGAACCCGGTGAAGAAACGCCGCCGTTACCGCTGACACGGCCAAAGAACGTAACCGGTGCTTCAAAAACGTTCCCAGGGTTACTCGCTGGCACAACAGCGCTGGCCAGCTGCAAGAATGGGAAAGACGGCGAGTTATTGCGGATAGTGTCATTTTTAGAAAAGCCACCTTCCACACGGAGTGTATGGCCTTCGCCAAACTCGTGGGTAACAACACCAAAGAGCTGCGTGCGTTCTTCGTCTGGCACCAGATCAAAGAAATCACCAAAATCGAAACCGCAAATGCCCGCCTGAATCGGAAGTCCGCCCGGCGTCACACCAACAACAGGGGCACCTTCAGCGCCCAAGCCGCCAAATTCAGTACAGCCTGTTGGATCGATCAAAGGAACAGATGCTGGCGTTGCCACATTAGGCACGCCAAAAAACGCACCTGGATTACCAAGGGACGAATCGTCATCTTCGACGCGGCTAAGGCGACGCTCACCAGTGGTTAAACTGGTGCGGTCAAGAAAGCTCGCCGCGAGTACAACGTTGGTCGTATCGTTCGACCAACCGAACTTGCCTTCGATAAGAAGGTCGCGCTGGCTGCCTTGGTTAGTAACCGTTGTATATTGGCTATTGAGGGCTAAGCCTTCAAATGTATCGTCGGTGATAAAGTTAACCACACCGGCTACAGCATCTGTACCGTAAATTGCGGCAGCGCCGTCTTTCACGATCTCAATACGCTGAATAGCGATCTGAGGAATAAGGGAGCTGGTATCAACAAATGCCACACCAGGGTTGGTAAGGGTACCACTTGAAACCTGACGACGACCATTGAGTAGAACAAGTGTCGCTGCAACACCGAGGCCGCGCAGGTTAAAGTTTGACGTACCTGTTGTCGCGCCCTGTGTGAAGGCATCCGGATTATTTTGTGAGCCTGCGTTAATTGTCAGGGTACTCACGAGATCAGCGACTGAAGTCGCGCCAATTTCACTCAAATTACCCGCGCCAATTACGGCGATGGGTGATGGGCTACTTGATTGGGTTTTACCTTTTAAATAGGTACCCGTTACAACAACCTCTTCGATGGTGTTATCATCTGTATCGCTGTCTTGGGCTGTAGCTGCACTTGCAGCAATCATCGTTAGGCAACCGGCTGTTAACGCCGTTACACTTTTTAAGCGGGTCCGAAGCATATTTTCCCTCCCTTTCCAAATTATTGTTTTATCGCTTCCCAATCTTAATGGAATAAGCCAATCGACAATTGTTTCAATGCAGCAGACCGTATTTTAATGATGGCAATTAAACATCAACGGACCGTGTGTTAAAATTACCACAAATCGCTATGTTCCGTAGCGGTAAACCTTAGTGATTAAATACGCCGTAAAACCGATAAAGGCCGCTGAAATGCTGAGTTTTTGGCCATATCTACCCGTGTGACACCCTTGGTTATGAAGTTTTTGTGACCTCATAAGGGACGCTACGCACGTTTTGGTGAATGAACTAGCCAGCGACTTTGATACAGGCATTTTTAGCCCAGAAGCAATCCCGAAAAAAGGGCGCTTGAACGCAAAAAAGAGACGAGATCAATTTGCTCTCGTCTCTAGGAATGTTGCCTGAAATTCAACTAGAATTTATATGTTGCATCAACACCGATGATACGGCCCTTGTTCACTGTACTAAACGTTCCGTTCGGAAACCCGAGCAACCCCTCTGAAAGCGGGAACTGTAGACCATAGGTAGCTGTATTAAGAAGATTTTTACCGTAGACAGAAACTGTAATGCCGCGATCAACAAATTCCAGCGAAATATTGGCATCAACAATATCGGCACTAGGGAAAAGGCCAGTATTTGAATCGTTATAGGATGACTTGTCCCGGTAGTTATAATTTACAGAGGCAGACAAATCGCCCCAATCCCCTATATCACGGTCAAAATAAAGACCAAAGCCAAAGGAAACTGGTGCTAACCTCGGCAAATCAAGGCCTAAATCTATGTCGTCCACCACACCGTCACCGCTTATATCGAAGCGCACATCGGTGTAAGCACCGTCTATTAATCCCAAAAAGCTGGTAAAGGCGATGCTGTTAGTGATTTGCGCCTGAAACTCTGCCTCCAGCCCAAAGATCCGAGCATCAGCGGTATTTGTCACAATCTGAATTGCGCCCGTTGCTTCGTCTGGCGTTAGGACCTCTCGCTGCAGATCTGCAAGAGTATTATAGAAGAGTGCGAGATTTAGCCGCAGTGTGCGACCTTCATTATCGCCCTTAAATCCGAGCTCGAAACTATTCTGTGTCTCTAAACCAAACGGACCTGGCGCCGCTGTTGGAGATGTGTTCCGGAGATTATACCCGCCGGAACGAAACCCTTTGGTATAGAAACCATATATTTGCACCAAGTCGCTATGCATATAGCGGAGACCAAACTTGGGGGTAAAACTCGACCAATCCTCATCATCAATAAAATTGGGATTTGGGCAGGTAAATGTTTCATCAATACAGGCACCAGCAGCGAGATTTGTAACCACCACAGCCTTGTCTTCGTATGTATAACGAGCACCCAGCGAAATGGTCAGTTTTTCGCTATAGGCATAATCCAAATGCGCAAAAGCTGCTTTTGTTGAACTTTCTTGGGTACCACCACCGTTGATATCAACGGCCCCTGCAAAGATCTCGCGACGCCCAAAATTGCTTACAGTGCCGTCAAAATAAAACACACCTGCAGTTACATCATATTTGCCACCAAAAGTGCCCGCGTAAATTAATTCGTTGCTGAATTGATCCGCTCGTATTCTAGCCGTTGCATGGAAACGAAAGTTTGTCGTAGCGTCGATATCGGATTTCGAAAACAAATCCGATTCGCGGTAGCCCGTTGTATTGGTGATGGTTCCGCCATCACCCCAATCAACATCGACCTTAATTGTGCCAACCACCATGTCCCACTTGAAGTCGTTAAACCCTTCTTCGTCTACACTTAGATCGAACGTGCCCTCTGCGAACAAGCCGCGGTTCTGTGCTATGGCTCCCTGTCCGTCACGGTCGCCGTGCTCGTATTTAACTGTAATTTCTGCCGCTTCAGAAAAGCGGTAGGTAAAAGCAGGGCGAATTATAAACGTGCGGGATTTACCAAAGTCATTGCCGTTAAACAAATTAGTAAACCAGCCGCCGTCATCAGCATAGTACACACCAAGTTTCACGGCCAGGCTGTCCGAAACCGGCCCCGTATAGACTGCCGCACTGGTAAAATGGTCCCCACTTTCGTAAGCGGCCTTGGCTTTAAACTTTGTATCGAAACTCGGGCTCGTTGTATGGAGCACCACAGCACCCCCGGTTACGTTCCGGCCAAACAGAAGACCTTGTGGACCGCGAAGGATTTCCACCCTCTCCACGTCAAACGTATCGAATAATACGCCAGCGTTTTGCGAAAGATAGACACCATCAATAAAGATACCAACCGTTGGATCAATGGACGGAATTGAGCTATTTATACCCAGCCCACGAATAGCAAAATTTGCTATGCCCGCATAAGTGCCAATCTCATCAAGAGACACATTTGGGACACGGTATGAAATCGAACTGATACTGCGGAAATGGATGGCGTCCAGTTGGCGTTCGCCATAGGCGGTTACTGCAACAGGAACGCTCTGCAGCGCTTTCGCTGTGGATTTCTTAGTCGCCGTTACCAGTATTTCCTCAAACAGCACATTGTCGTTATCTTGGTCACCGTCGGCATCTTGCGCTGACGTGCCACTTAGAGAAAGCGATGCAAAAATCGCACATACGGCAACGTAGCTAACGGTTCTGCTGTATTTTTGGTAGAGGGATTCAGGGCGGTAAATCGGACAAAACAGGGGTATTACACTCATGGGACGTGTCTCCTGCACTAGTAATGACGCCCCTGAATGCGGCACGGCTGGCGTACTTGCTAGATTGAATTCTAGCCCTTTTGGGAGCGTTTCCTATGAGAGACGGTATAGAGGATTGATAACCATTTAGTTAAAATTTGGGACCAGACAAAGAGTAACATACCAGTGTGGCCTAATCTCAACACAGAAAATTGAGCAAAAGCCCGCACCGCAGACTTTGGTTTTAAGCTGGATCGATAAGCGCCTTCAAAACATATATATCTAATCGGCCCGCACCAACACGGCGGTCAACATAAGGCTTTAAGTACCGGCTCACTATATCTGGATCTATCGGTCGAGTGACTGACCATCTGCGCCGCGATAGAGAAGACAAAGCTGACACCATGTCTGAACGCAATTGCGGCAACTTAGCCTTAAGCTCATTATATTCATCATTGTCACGAAGCTGCAGCGTGATTTGCAGATCAGCCGTGCCAGTAATACGTCCTTTCCTCAAAACAGCTATTCTAAAAGGCGCAAATTTAATCGAAAGGCGACCTTCCTGCAGCAGCGCTTCTTCTTCTGGTTCATCTTGAGCATACACGGCAGCCCTTGTGGGGGCGACACAGAACGCCATCAGACATAGCCAAAGCAAACACCTAATCACCTACAAAAATCCTTCTGTTCATCCAGCTTCACTTGTCGACACCAAACGGTATAGTTTCTTTTAGTTGAAGGGCTCAATGTCACAATCACTTCTATAATACGCTATTTTCTTACTGACGCAATTGCCGCCACACTGCTATTTACAGCATGGCCTAATAATGTCTTTATATAAGAACATTGTCTCTATTTAAGAGGTTTATTGTCTTAAATAGAGACAATGTTCTCGAACTCAGAACGTTCATGAGAAAAAATATTGTTAAGCTATTGAAAAATAAGACACATTACATTTTATCAAACTTTGGCACACCATTTGTATAGTAAGTGTTATCTCTTGAGGCGGAGTGCGGTGATGGGTATTTATTTACTCGACCCCCAATCGTGCATCTGTTGCCGTGTACCACTCGAGAGTAAACCCGCTTCGGCGGGTTTTTTTATGGAAAAATGCCCATTAGAAAGACGCAATTTCCGAGCAGCATCCAGTCACAAAAATATCTAAACTTATGTATGTGTTCAGCTTTAAGACCACCGTAATCTATTAGATAAAGAACCCGCCCCCACCGCTACCAGCCTGCAAACGGGCCAAGCCGCCTTGCAAATTAGCTATCCTGGCAAGTGTCGCTGGCGATGCAGTACCCGTCGGCGCCTTGTCCGCAAGCAACAAGGCACGAATGGGGTTGAAGGTAAGGGAACGAAAAGCACGCTGGGTATTGGTCGCGGCAGTTTCCAGCAACCCCACCACAAACTTTGCGTTGCTCCGGTCACTAATATTCAACGCACCCGCAATACCAAGTGCGAAAGAACCACCAAGATTATCAGGGTCGGTGCCGTCGCGGTCTTCCTCATCATCGTCATTACCCAAATTGAAGATATCGTTTTTAGGCAATAGCTTACCGGGCTGAATGCCAAGGCGCGCCAATAAGTCGCGGCCGCCCGTTCCTGGTAACAGATCAAGGCTTTCGCCGTCATCCAACGCGCTGATAATAATCCTGTCGCCTTCAGAGGTAGAGGTAACATCCACATCAACGCGTCGGAACCCTGCGATACGTATTTTACGTGCTATATCATCCAAAGTGTCGCCGTCTTGAAGCGTTATTTTACGCTGTTGGCCGCCATCAAATCGCAGAGTGAAGAAGTCACCCACCTTTGCTGTGGTCTGCGTTTGGATATCCAGCGTTTCATCGATTTGAATTGTTCCTGTCGGTAATCCCAACAGTTCAAGCACGCTGTCACCCTGATTGGTGAAAGCTAAGCCACCCGTTGTTTGCGCGGCAAGCCCTTCGCCGTATTGCTCTACATTTTCAAGCGCGCCGGTTGAACCGTTAATGCGCGCGACAAAAGAATCGGTAGTTCCAAAGGAAGTTTCACCGGCAAGGGTGGAGGTGGTATTTCCAGCTACATAGACCACACCGTTATTCACCACAACATCGGCAACTTTGTCGGTGCCCGCCGTTGAAATATAAGTGGTAAAGCCTGCGGTTAGGCTTGTACTGCCCGTCAGGGCGGCGCTGCTTACAAATCCTTCAAGCCCACCAAGCGCGCTTTCGTTCACAGTCGCAGCGCCGGACGCGTCCAGGCTGCCATTCGTTGTCACGCCTGACAGATAAATCTGCCCGTTCGCATTATCAATTGCAATGCCCTCAATAGAGCCACCTGTGCCCAAATTACCAAAATTCAAACTGTCCGTCTGATTGGATAGGTCAGTGCCGTCGATGCGGTAAACCACTGCGTTACCAACAGCCTCGACAGCTACTACAAGGTTATCATTACTGTCGACTGCGATACCCTTGATCACTTCATTTGAACTGGTACCAAATACATTTGAATCAAGCAATGCACCCGAACTTCCTGACAATTTCAAAATCAAGGCATCTTCGCCGCCAGAAAAACCAGAGGTCGCGCTGATCGCGCCTTTGGTATAGCCGCCAATGAAAATGTCGTCATTACTGTCAACAGCCACGCTAACAGCTGCAGATTCAGCAAATTTATCGAGCTGGTAGCGGAAAACTTCATCACCATTTTTGCTGTATTTAGCAACAAAAGCATCGGTGGTATCAATGACGTCGCTGGTGGAGAGCTCGCTATCGGTTTGTCCGACAATGATCACATTATCGTTGCTATCCACAGTGACGCCGAAAACTTCTGCATCCCCGGATACACCGAGCAGCCGAGAGAAAATAACATTCCCTTCAGTATCAAACTTCGACAAAAACACATCCTGGCCAGAAGCAGCGTTCAACTGGTGTTCAAAACTACCCGATGATGTGCCGACAACATATATTCCGCCTTCACTATCCACAGCCACACGGCTGGATGTCGTATCAGCATTAACACGAAATTCCGCATCTACATTAGTGATAGACAAGCTATTCTCTGTTTCGTCTTCTTCATCGTCAGCATCAGGGTTAACATCTTCCAGTGCGTCCGCCCTAAACTGAGACACCAGCGCAGAAACGGCCTCAGATAACTCATTATCCTCTTCATCCACATTTGCAGCATCAACCAGTTCGGCAATTTCACTGGCCGCGTAATCTACACCTGCAAACGATGTAGTATTATCGCGCGTAATGGTCCCGCTCAGGCTATTGAATTCTGTCAACCTGCTGCGAATTGCGAAACTGTCATCCAGCTGCGCTACAGACGACGCCACAAACAAAGTAGCTTCGGCTGCGGCCGCCGATAACTTAACCTCTTCGGTGATCGTCCCTTCGATTTGAAAGCCGTAGCGGCCAGTTTCGGTATCTCGCCGAATGTCAAATCGTGTTAAATGCTTGGGGACCTGTTCACCTGAACCATTATCAATTGTCAGCGCTTCGATCTGCGTGTTGATATAGTCTTTAATATTGTTCAGGCTCAGCGTTCCAGACAGACCGCTTAGATCGACCTCAATATCGTCTGTTGTGCCGCTTTTGGTTACGGAAACCGTAAAGACCTCAGTCCCTGTAATACCCGTAATCGCTGCATCGGGATCATCCTCCACAAGAGACGAGTTAAATTCGCTGGCATTTTTGCCGGTGCGCGTGGTGGCTTCGACCTTATACTCTTTATCGCCGAGAAACAGATCAAGCTTATCAAGTTCTGTAACCGAGAGGTATTCCCGTACTTCTTCCAGCCCACTTTGAAACTGCTCGTCCAGGCGGGCCAACGAAGAGGCAGACGTTTTCTCATCTGCAGCGAATTCAGCAAGGACCTTCAGATTACTAATTGCTTTGAACAATACGAACGTGGCTTGCCTATCAGTATCCTGAGCCAGCTTGTCTAAGTCACGAGCATTCGCGTCGATGAAGTTCTGTAGCTTCCGCACTTCTCGTACGCGCTGATTAAGGGACTCGTCCGGGTCTGGGAGCAAGCTGGTAGGAAATTTCAGATTTACAGTATCCACCGGGCTAAGCCTTGCGAGCTGAGCGTCAGATAGATTGGCTGCAGCGGAACGAGCAAAACTGGCATTGGCGGCAGCGCCGAGCAGATTAGCGCCAATGCCAAAAATCCGCGGCTGGAATTGGTCCTGCCGAGCCGACAAAGGGCCAAACAAACTACTAAAACTTGCTCCTGTGTTTAAAAATGCCATGCCGCTAAGTCTCTGTATCCACTTTCTCTGTTATCCTAACTGGGCAAAAAGTGCCCCATTAGGCAATTAATGCCGCCTCAAAACGCTATACGCGCCAAACGACTCGGCTTTTGAGGCAATTTTTACCGCCCGATTGATTTTAGACGGAAAACTCACTACATCATGTGCAAGGAGCGTGCAAAAGCGCGCCATTAGCGACAAGAAAGAGGATGACAATGTTTGCGATTTTCTGGCTGATCAATACGGTACTTGATATTTACATCTGGTTTTTAATCATACATGTGGTTTTGAGCTGGCTTACGACCTTCGGCATTATCAACAATCAACAGCCCTTTGTACAAACAGTGTCTCATTTTCTTTATGCTGTAATTGAACCTGCAGCACGACCCGTACGAAACGCCATCGGAAAGTTTTTGCCCAGCTTAAGGGGAATCGACTTATCCATATTGGCGCTGTTTATCCTAGTGAAGTTTATCCAGATTTTTATAAACACAACGATCTTACCGATTTTCCTATAACGCCGTTGCTAGCCCTGCACAAAAACGGCGTCACGATAGCCGTCAAACTTACGCCAAGCGCATCAAAAGATGCTTTTGTCCGGGTTGATCAGAATGCAGACGGCAAAAAGGAGCTGCGCGCTAGTGTTACGGCGGTGCCCGAAAAGGGTAAAGCCAATGCCGCGCTTATCAAGCTTATATCCAAAAAGCTGAGGATACCCAAATCATCCTTGCAGCTCATAAAGGGAGCGCAAAGTCAGCATAAGACTATCTTGATTGAAGGGCCGCCGGGTGAGATACTAAGTCAGCTGAAAAATACGTTTCACGAATTGAGTTTAATGCCCTAAACCCAGCGCGTAAATCTTGCTGGACGGAGAGACAGCCATGCCCACCACCACTGCTGATACTTCTGATAAAATTATAGACGGTAAAGCCTTTGCTGCCCGCCTGCGCCGCGAAGTTCTAAATGATGTTGCCGATCTGAAAGACAGGCACGGCATCGTGCCCGGATTGGCCGTTGTTATTGTAGGCGAGGACCCTGCCAGCCAAGTGTATGTCCGCAATAAAGTAAAGCTAACAAAAGAAGTTGGCATGAACAGCTTCCACCACGAACTGCCGGCAGACATCAGCCAGAGCCATCTGATCGCCAAAGTAGCTGAGCTGAACGCCGACCCGCTCGTGAACGGTATTCTTGTACAGCTGCCTCTGCCGATGAATTTGGATGAAGCCTCTGTAATTGCAGCAATTTCGCCAGAAAAAGACGTGGACGGCTTGCATGTGATTAATGCCGGTTTACTGGCGACAGGCGGCAAGGCAATGGTGCCCTGCACCCCGCTTGGCTGCAAGATTATGCTGGAAGAAACCATTGGCGATATGAGCGGCATGAAAGCAATTGTCGTTGGCCGCTCGATCCTTGTAGGCAAACCAATTGCACAGCTGCTGCTGAACGCAAATTGTACCGTCACCATGGCCCATAGCCGCACGAAAAACTTAGCCGATGAAGTCCGGGCTGCAGACATCGTTATTGCAGCGGTGGGTAGGCCTGAGATGATCAAAGGCAGCTGGATTAAAAAAGGCGCTGTGGTAATCGACGTTGGCATAAACCGCATCGATGCACCTGAGCGCGGCGAAGGCAAAACACGGCTGGTTGGCGATGTTGAGTTTGCAACAGCTGCCGAGCAAGCCAGCGCCATAACACCAGTGCCCGGCGGTGTTGGGCCAATGACGATTGCCTGCTTATTACAAAATACAGTCACGGCCACATACCGCCAACAAGGCATCGATTTCTAGCACAGAGTAGACAACCGGTCCTGCGCTCGCATAACAAAAGTTTGCGGGCGCTGCCTATAATATGCATAGCTGTTTCCAAACTAGTTTATTGTAAGGAACGATCGCCATGTATGAGGCTTTCATTGCATCTTTTGTCGCACTTTTTGTCATCATTGATCCCATAGGCATTGCACCCGTTTTTGCGGGCCTCACCCAAGGCACCACCGACAGCCATAAACGCAAAATGGCCATCAAAGGCACGCTTGTTGGTACTGCAATTCTGGTATTCTTTGCCCTAGCAGGGGAGCCATTTTTAGGGGCCCTTGGCATCTCCCTTGACGCGCTGCGCATAGCGGGCGGCATCATGCTGTTTATCATCGCGCTTGAGATGGTTTTCGAAAAACGCATGGAGCGCAAAGAAAGTTCAGCCGCCAAACTCGACGAGCATTTTGACGATATTTCTGTCTTCCCAGTGGGCCTGCCGCTGATCGCGGGGCCCGGCGCGATCGCCACTATTATGCTTCTTGTTGCTGACTATGAAGGCGATGTCGCGGCACAAGGCGGCATACTTGCGGCCCTTGGTCTGGTGATGCTGATTTCTCTTATTGTGTTTTTTGCGGCCGGTAAAATTATGGATTTTCTTGGCCCAACTGTAAACGCCGTTCTAACGCGCTTGCTCGGGGTGATACTCGCCGCCCTCGCCGCTCAGTTCATTCTCGACGGCATCAAGAACACTTTCTCCTGATAATCGGCTAGCACCACCCCACCAGCATTGACTTCAACACGCCTTTTGGTCAGGTTTGCTCCAATTTAAAAACTGGGCTGGTTTTTAACAGGCTTATGCCTTTGGGGGCCAGCTGTTTTGGGACTGGGGAGGTACCACCATGAAAAACATCCTATTAGCAACAAGCGCTTGCTTGATGCTGGCTGCCTGCGGGGAAGCAGACAGCACAACAAAAGCCGATACTGCAGCCACAGTAAAGCAATATGAAATCACAACAGAAGCGCTGGTCACCCATATTAAAACGCTGGCGTCTGACGAATTTGGTGGCCGCGCACCTGGCACCAAAGGCGAAGAGCTGACCGTTCAGTATCTGACAAAGGCATTCAAGGATGCCGGCCTTAAGCCTGCAAACGGCGACAGCTACACACAGGCTGTACCGCTGGTTTCCATCGAAACACTCGGCGCACCGACGCTGTCGATCACCGGCGGAAAATCGGACCTTGAATTTGCCTACCGCAGGGACATGGTTGTCTGGTCGCGCCAATTGCAGGAAAGCGCAGCCGTCGAAGACAGCGAGCTGGTTTTTGTTGGCTACGGCATCAATGCGCCAGAGCGCGGCTGGAATGATTACGAAGGCGTAGACGTCACCGGAAAAACAGTGGTGATGCTGATCAACGATCCCGGCTTTGCAACGCAAGATCCAAAAGTTTTCAACGGTAACGCCATGACCTATTATGGCCGCTGGGATTATAAATTCGACGAAGCCGCGCGCCAAGGCGCTGTTGGCGCCATTATGATCCATAGCACATTGCCTGCGGCCTACCCGTGGGCCACCGTGGATTCTAGCTGGACCGGCCCACTGTTTGATACTGTGCGCGAAGACGCTGGCTCAAGCCTTTCCATCGCTGAAAGCTGGATCACCACTGAAGCCGCTGACAAGCTGTTTGCTGCTGCTGATCTGGACCGTGCTGCACTCGAGATTGCAGCCATGGGTGAAGGCTTCCAAGCCGTGCCGATGAACATGAAGTTAAACACCAGCTTCGATAACAAGATTGAAAAAGTAACCTCCCGCAATGTAGTTGCGATGATTGAAGGCAGCGAAAGCCCAGACGAATTTTTCATCTATATGGCCCACTGGGACCATATCGGTACCGACCCAACGCAGGAAGGCGACGGCATCTATAACGGCGCGCTTGATAATGCGACGGGTACAGCGGGCTTGATTGAACTGGCGCGCATGTATGCAGCCGGTGAGCAACCAAAACGCTCAATCCTGTTCCTTGCTGTTACGGCTGAAGAGCAAGGCCTGCTGGGCTCGGCCTACTATGCAGCCAACCCATTGGTGCCGCTTAAAAATACTGTCGGCGGCCTGAATATGGACGGGCTCAATTATTTTGGCCCTACCACGGATATTACCATTACCGGCTTCGGCAACAGTGAGCTCGACGGCTATATGAAAATTGCAGCTGCCGCGCAGGACCGCACACTAACGCCCGACAGTCATCCTGAAAAAGGCTATTTCTACCGCTCGGACCATTTCGAACTTTCGAAATTGGGCGTGCCGATGATTTACCCAAATGCAGGCACAACCCACCGCGAAAAAGGCAAAGAGTATGTCGATAATTTGCGCAAAGATTATCTGGCGAACCGCTACCATAAGCCTGCCGACGAATATAGCGATGACTGGGTGCTGACGGGCGCTGTGGAAGACCTAAACCTTTTCTACAAAACAGGCCATATGATCATCAACAGCAAAGACTGGCCAAAATGGTCAGAAGGCAGCGAGTTTAAAGCCGCCCGCGACAAACAGATGATGGCCGCTGGCCGGTAACCTGTTCATAATGAAACGAAAAGAGCGCTCTTGAGGCGCTCTTCTCGTTCGCTATCAACGTCAGCAGAAAACGGGGTTCAGTTGCCGCGGCGAGGGATTTTTGCCCCCTATCGGCTGCAATTAATTATTCTGTCCCCCTTAACTTACTCGGACCAATAGGTTTCCCCTATCCTCGGTTAATAACTAAAACTGAAAAAGTTATTTGCTATTGCGCGCACGTAAGGTGTTTTTACGAGATGATGAAAAATAAAATACTTGCAACAAAAGCCTTCAATTCGAGGAAGTTATTGATTTTCTCGGTGTCTTTTCCCGTGATGATTTATGCTTTTATTGCAAGTGTGCATAACATGTTTGGTTATGATCTTATCGGCCATGATATTCTCGGAGACCGCACGCCTGTAGGGGCGGGGAGTATAGTTGTTTTTGGGATGCCCTTTTATATTTTTGGATTTGTCCAAAGCATTTTAAAATATTTTAGCAAGCAAGTTGTTTATCTGGAATGGGATGAAAAGGCTCTCTTCATCAAAGAGCCAATGCGGAAGACAATACCTTGGAAAGACATTCGTGAAATCGAACTGGTTACCGAGTATCAGGTAGACTTTTTGAAGTTTCATCGTAATCAAAAAAGAACTCTGCCTATTAAAATGGATTACCTAGATGTACTCTGGAAAGACCTTCCTTATCGCCTGAAAGAAATTGCGGCTGAGCATAACTTTAAATTCCGGGCGTGAGTTCTAGCAGAAGTTAGTTGGTTCTGGGAAAATAGAACTCTTAGGAAACTGTACTTAATAGTGCGGCGGAAAGTCCCTGCCTCCCGTCGGGGACAACTCGGTATTATGGCGCTACATTTACTGCACTGCATGCGGCCGATGGCGCTGTGGCTTACCGTTGCGGGCCGTTGTTAAGCTCTTCTTCCGGTGTAGTCTTAGAAAACAGTGGTATTTGGCTTTTGAGCATTGTCAAAAAACAAGCGGCGGACAGGCCTGCTGCTCCGTACAGCATCGCCATCACCATAATCTGGTACCGAGCTGCAACCAGCGGCGAAACCCCTGAGAGTATCTGCCCCGTCATCATGCCGGGCAAGGAAACTAGGCCAACGGCAAACAGGGAATTGGTGATAGGGATTAACGCTGCTTTCAAGGCTTTGCTACGCGCTTCGCTGTAACTATCACCGCGGGCAAGCTCCGCCTCCAACCGTTCTGAGGCCAAGCTGATGCTGGTCATCGACGCCGAGAAAACCATGCCTGCAAGCGGGATAAGGTAGCGCGGGGCAAACCAGGGATCCAGCGTTAGCACGCCTTGGGAAACCACCAGCAATGTTACGCCGCCGCCTAACGTGACGGACACGAGGGCCAAAGGGTATAACACGTGCCGAGGCACACTGACGGAGCGCAGCGAAATCCAACTGGCGACTAAAATCATGACGAGCAATACGCCAGCCACCGGCCACGGCGTTTCGGCTTCAAAAATATAGATCAGGAAGTAGCCGATCAGCGACAGCTGCAAAAACATGCGAGCAAACCCGTACAGTGTTTCGGCCCCGTTTTTCACCCAGCGGTGAGAAATAAACACCACCACAGCGGCCGGCAAAAGCGCGACGAGCAAATTTAAAATCGGGATCGTTTCCATGCTTTCACAGGTCGCATAGTCACACAGGGATGGCAATGCAAAAGCATGGCTTATAAATCGAGGTCAAGAGGCATATACTTGATAGTGCGACCGCGAATGCCTGACCACAATTGACTGTAATGCGGTATTGTGACCCCTGAATTCGCTGCTTTGCCTTGCTTCCCGCGACATAGACTTGCGTTTACCGGAGGGTGCAAAGTCTAGCTTTCCGACCTTGGTATGATAGGGTGCAGAAGATCACTATTATAGTATAGCATACTAGTGTATTCGCGCTCTTTAAGATGGCAGCCTAATAAATGTGGAAAACCGTGCTTTATGATTAAGTTCTGCGTAAAAACCCTTTTGGTAGGGCTGGTTATGGTAATCGCGCCAACTACTGTGGCGGCCGATGATGAGTATGAAACCATCAGGCCACCGCGCAAACTAACGGCGGCGCAGTCCCGTGTCGCAGCATCAAACTACAAAAAATACTGCACGCTCTGCCATGGTGAAGACCGGCAAGGCTACGTGAATGATCATGCGCCGTCGCTGCGCAGCAAAAGCCTGTTCCAATCGGGCGTGCCGCACGAGGTTTTGCGCGCGCTGTCTTATGGCCGTGAAGGCACCGCGATGGGCGGTTACCTTGACGAAGTTGGCGGCCCACTGACGCTGGACGAAACCTGGAACCTTACCTACTGGCTCTTTTGGCAAGCCAACGTTGACCGGGTGCGCATAGGTAAAAAACTCATAGAGGGTGATGTCAGCCGCGGTGAGGTGGTTTACAAAGCAAACTGTACCAGTTGCCACGGCGAAAACGGCGAGGGCGTAAATGCACCTGCGCTTGGCAACCAATCGGCGCTTGCTCATAATTCCGATGAATTTATCCGCTATGCGATCCGCAATGGCCGCGAAGATACACCGATGATCGCGTGGAAAGACACGTTATCAGATACTGATATTGATAATGTAACGGCCTTCTTGCGCAGCAAAGCAAACGGCTGGGCGCCGGGAAAACTTGTTCTCAAGAAACTACCGACGCCGGACCAATATGTTATCAACAAAGACGGTGCAGACCCTGATTTTGAGCTTTCAGAGGGCCTGTATGTATCGTCGGTTGATCTGCTGAAGGCTGTGCAGGAAAAGAGGAAAATGGTCCTGCTGGATACACGCGTTTCGTCTGTATGGCAGCGTGTGCATATTGAAGGCGCGATCCCGATGCCCTATTACGGTAATTTTGATAAGATTGCCGAGGACCTGCCTAAAGACGTGCAAATAGTAGCCTACTGCTCGTGCCCGCGCGCTGCAGCAGATTATGTTGTGCGCAAGCTTAGAAGGCGCGGTTTCACCAGAACGGCTGTGCTGTATGAGGGCATTTTCGGCTGGATGAACCTTGGTTTTCCCGTCATGCGCGGCGAGGTGGAGTAGCAGGGAATTTGAGCGCAGACCGCTCATTTCATGGATGGTGTCGCATCGGCTCATACAAAGATTGGGTATTGTGTTCCCGGAACTGCCGATTACTTTATAAACTTTAAGGAACTGGCACGGTGGCTCTTACTCTGGATAACCGCACGATGCGGCGTTTGTGGCTTGATACCAACGGCTTGCTATCAACTCCGTCCGGGCCGCTTGATGTAGTCAGTATCATCAAAAAGCTGGGCTTTGTTCAGCTTGATACCATTCAGAATGTCTCCCGCGCGCACCACCATATATTGTGGAGCCGCGACCCACGGTACCGCGAACCCATGCTGGATGAACTACTCAGCGCCAGAGAGCATTTATTCGAGCATTTCACCCATGACGCTTCTGTCCTGCCTTTGGCCATGTATCCCATGTGGGAGCGCAGGTTTAAGAGGCTAAAGGCTTGGTATGATAAGTCGTCTTACCATAACCCTGACCACATCAGCGATTGGCAGGATGTTTTGCTTGAACGCATTACAGCGGAGGGGCCTCTTTCCACTAAAGACTTTGCTAGCAGCACTAAAGGCGAGAAAAAGACCTGGTCCCGTCCGCCTCATAAGCAGGTGCTGGACTACCTGTGGTATGCTGGCGTTTTGGCCACGTCGCACCGGGAGAAATTTCACAAATTTTACGACTTGGCGGAACGGGTTATTCCAGAGCAGTTTCAGCGTGCAGGAATTTCTGAGGCCGAGCAGGTTAACTGGCTGTGCCGGGCGGCGCTTGCGCGGCTGGCTGTTGGCACCGCGAAAGAGATCAAGGAATTTTGGGAAGCAAAAGACATCAAAGAGGTGAAATCCTGGATTGATACAAACAAAAAAGCAGTGGTCCCTGTAAAGTGGGAAACACACAGCGGGGAGTGGGCCACGTCCTATGCGCTAGATGATATTGAAGACCGGATCGCGACGACACAAGCTACCCCTTCCGGCATGAAAATTATCAATCCTTTTGATCCAGCTGTGCGGGACCGGAACCGCCTGAAATCGATCTTCGGTTTTGAGTATAAACTGGAAGTCTTTGTGCCTGCAGCAAAACGCCGGTGGGGATACTATGTTTACCCCATTCTTGAGGGAGACCGCTTTGTCGGCAGGGTAGAAGCCAAGGCAGACCGCAAGGCCAAATGCCTCAACGTGCTCAACTTCTGGGCTGAAGACGGCGTTAGGTGGGGAACAGGGCGTAAAGAGAAACTGGACGCTGAACTTGCTAGGTTTGCCGGTTTAGCAGGGCTGGATACCGTGCGTTGGGTGTAATTGAATAAGCGCCAACTGCAGAAAAAAAGATACTGAAGCTGGAAACGCACTGGTAAGCGGGCTTCCTGAGGCTCGCCCCTAAAGACGGGGATCTGTGTTTTTCATATCCATCCGCGCGAGAGCCCCTTCGAACCAAATCGCCGTCTCGGGTCTAGCTGCTTTCCAATCGATCTCCGGCAACCGGAAACACAGGTAATCAAGCATGCAGGCAACTGCAATGCTGTCGAGTTTCCACCCTTTTAGGTCTTTGATAATCGTGGTCTCCAGCACACCGAGGCCTCGGTCAATCGCCGCGTACCAGCGTTTTTGCCACATGGCTGACTGCTGCGCCTCTGGTCGCACGCTTTCCATGCGCAGCGCCACCGCAGCGGCCATCATGCCGTCTGCAAGGGCTTGCACGTTGAGCGTCTCAAAATAGGCATCGTCGCGCCCGCCTTGGCCCGCGAGCCTCAGGAAATGATCAGCAATGAGTGGGCTATCAAAAATAGTTTTATCGCCCATCACCAAAGCCGGAACCTTCGCCAGCGGATTAGCGGCAAGAAGCGCGGCGCTGTCTTCAAGCGGGTTGTCATATATCAGTTCAATTTCGCCGCCCATACCCAGTGACTTAGCCAAGATATAGACTTTTCGCGAGTAGGGAGAGGTTTTTGAATAGAAAAGTTTCATAATTGTACCTACTAGTTATTACAGACATACTAAATTTAGCTGTTATGAGCGCTCAGGGCCTCCAGCATTACCCAAGCACCCTCTTGTGCCTGCGCCATTTGCTCTGGGTTCTGCGATCCGCGCGCGAGAATATAGCCGCCTTGGATAACTGCTTGAAGCGTTTTTGACATCGCGCTCGTATCCAGATAATGCGGCAAGTCACCGCTTGCCTGTGCATCTTTCAAAGCCTGCGATAGGTGGCCTTCAATATGAGCGAAGTAAGCCCCTATTGTTTTACAAATATTTGATTCTATTATTGTTTTATCAGAAACTAGGCGCCCTAATTTGCAGCCCTTAAGCTCAGGCCGCGCGCGCATCAGATAATCATACAAGCGGTCCATTGGTGGCTTTTCAGGGTCAAAGGTACTGTCCGAGAGCGAGAACAGCTCGTCCGAAACCTCGGCCAGTGCGACTGATGCCAAATGTTCCTTGCCTTCAAAATGGTGATAAAGGCTTCCTTGCCCTGCTCCGCTTAGGCGCATCACCTTTTTGGGGCTCATTGCCTCAAATCCCTGCTCCCACAGCAGATCTTTAGCAGCAGATATAAGTGCTTTGCGTTTCGACATTGTTCATTCATCCAATATATACCTACTAGTTAGTACAATTCATGAACGAAAGCAACCACAAGGCTGATCTGCGGAGAGTTTTCGGCCCGTGGCGAGTGATTTATAGCCTTAGAAACCAATCCAGCAAATTCCGTACCTGCATCTCCTGTACTCACTATAATTTAACGCTACTGCTAGCAGTTTATACCAACAAGCCTTTGCAGGCGTCTTTAGTTCAGCCCTAAAAATTATCAATTCAGCACTAAATGTGTGTTAAGACTGGTCTATAAACTAAGGTCTAGTATGTTGCATACGAATGAACCGCTATTGTTTGGCGAAACCTGAGAGATAAACCTTAGCTTGGGAGGGCAGTGTGACATCCTTTTTAAAGACATCGTTTTTGCTGGCAGCACTTACTACTTCCATTGCGAGCCCGCTGGTTGCCAGCGACTGGCGTACCGACATTGACATGAGCCGCGCCGACCTCTCCGAGATGAAACTCGTTCTAATCAACAACGATGAGCAAGCAGGACGGATGGTTTACGCGTGGCGTAAAGAAGGCAATACTTACGTCATCAACGACCTCACTGAAATGAAACCCAATATATTTGAGACCGCTGTTGGCGTTATTGACGCAAAAACCTTCCAGCCGATGTCTATGGATATTGCTTTTGCTGTGGGTGCCGCCAAAATGATTATCGACCTTGATTGGGACGGTGATCATGTTACAGGAACACGCACCGTTAGCCGGCCAGAACAAGAAGACAGAGTCACTAACAGTGACGCGAAAGTGACAGCGCCGCTTCGGCTTTCCATCTTCGGCCTAATATCCACCCTGCCGCTCGAAGAAGGATATGAAGTATCCCTTCCCTGGTACAATGTTATGGGCGGCGTGCAGGAAGATATTCGCCTTGTTACCTTAGGGTCTGAGCTAGTAGAGACACCCGCAGGCACGTTCGATACGTTCAAAGTAGCGATCAAGGGTGCAACGCCGGAAAACATCGTCTATGTGACCAAAAGCCTGCCGCGCAAAACAGTGCGCATCGACGTGGTCGGGCAGCCCATAAAGTTCCTGAGAACTAAATAGAAAAACCTACGCGGGCCAGTATCTTGCCAGCGAAGTCTAGCTGAATAACGACAGCACTCTGCCTGGTGTCGCATTAGCAATCGAGAGGGCTTCAAGCCCCAGCTGCTGTTGCACTTGCTGCGCTGTCAGGTTTGCCGCTTCTTCTGCAAGATTAGCGTCAACCAGATTGCCTATGCCAACTTGAATTGTATCCGACAGTTTGCCGACAAACGTTTTTTGGATCGAAAGCCTTTCAGACCCTGCGCCAAATTTTGCCAGCGAAGCCGTCACGTTGGCTGCTGATACTGATACCGAAGTCACGGCTGCAGAAGCAAGCGTCGCCGTCCCGATAGACTGCAGTGTGGTTAGGGTTACGTTAGCACCGCTCAACGATAAGTCCTGCGCGGCGACGGTAATGGTATTGCTGCCATCATCGTTTGTGATCGCAGTAATCGCACTGCCGCCAGACTTAACGGCATTCACACCGTTAAAGTCAGCGTTTTCAACGATTGAGGTAATCTGATCCCTCAGTTCCTTAAAGTCATCATTCAACGCATCGCGACTGGCAGTATCAAGGCCAGTATCCTTGGCTGCCACGGCTTTTTCTTTCAGTTCAATCAAAAGATCAGACACGGCTTCGCCCGCCGCAAGGGCAACATCAAGTTCCGAGCTTGCCCGGTCAATCGAGTTAGTAGCAGCATTTAATCCAGCGATATCGCCGCGCAAATCCTGCGCAATCGCAAATGTGGCACCATCATCTTTCGCTGAAGAAACCTTCAACCCTGTGCTGATGCGCTTTTGCGTCACTTCAATTGCAGAATTAATTTTATTAAGGTTCTGCAGGGCGATAAACGCACCTGCATTAGTGTTCACAGAAAAAGCCATACTGACTTCTCCTTAACTTGCAGACATTTCCGGCGTCATTTTGACGTCTTACACCGTTCCGGCACACGACGGGCTCTTACCAGCAACATAGGCTTATTCTAAGCTATGTGCCTGTTCTGAGCGTTGCATCTGTACTTCATACTATTTTTAGTCCGGTCACCCGCCAACAGTATAGCACACCTGGCCAAGGCCTCAAAACAGGGGGCCTAGAGCGAAAGCTGCTGTTAACCATGGATACAGTGCTATTTTAACGGTTAAGCTTGCCCGAGATCACATACTGGATCAGTTGCACCACTTGCGCTGGAGTTTCGGCTACGGCCATCGCTGCACCGTCAACTTCTTTCAACGCGTGCGTTAGCCCTGGCGCGTGCTGCACGATTACGCTTTTGCCGAGCGCTGCAGCATAGCCCGCATCAAAGGCCGCATTCCACTGTCGGTATTTATCGCCGAAGCGCACAACCACGATGTCAGCATCGGAAATCAGTTTGCGGGTGCGCATGGCATTTACCTTGGCAGCCATATGGTCCCGCCAAAACGGGCTCTCGGGCTCGCCCAGAATAACCGCTGCGCAGTCATCACTGTCTTCATGCACCGTGATGGGTGCGAACAGCTCAACTGATAGACCAGCTTCTTCGATACCCGCTTCGATCTCACCGCGCCAATTGCTGTGGATCTCGCCCGACAGGTAGATTTTCCAAACGGTATTTTGTTGGCTCATGAAGGTGCTCCGTTTTGTAAGAAATATAGTACCCCTGAAAGGGTAAGCGCCGATATGCCGGTGGACAACAATACAGCCGTTGCAGCCCGGCGCGCGCCCACACCGTACCGCAATGCAATGGTATAGGGCACCATGCCAGACGGCAATGCAGCGGTTAACGTGGCAACGCCGACCCATATGGGCTTAAGCTCAAACAAGAAATGCGAGACCGAGAAAACCAGGAGCGGCAACACCAGTAGTTTCAGCGCCACCGACAACATCGAATGATGGAGGTTACCGGCGATGCGCACGTTTGAAAGCGCAAGACCTGCCGCGAACAGCCCAACAGGGGCAGCCGCATTCGCTGGTAACTCAAGTACTTTATCTAGCCAGTTAGGGAACGGCAGCGAAAGCGCCGACCAAGCGAGCCCCGCAATCAGGGCAATCAAAATCGGATTTTGCCGGACACTATTGAATGTAACTCTCAACAAGCCGGGGCCTTCACCCCCTGTTTTCTGGGCTTTTTCAATGATAAAAGTAGTTATGGGAATTAGCGTAAGCGTATGGAAACTAAGGATCACCAGCAGCAGCCGTACGCCTTCGGCACCGAAAGCGCCATCCATAATTGGAATACCAATGAAACCGCCATTTACAAAACAGGTCGTTAGAGAGAACACACCTTGTTCCGCGGACGAGAACCCAAAAAACCGCCGTGTCAGCAGCATACCTGCAGTGTAAATAATATAGAGGCAGCCATAATAGGTGCCGACAAAAACCAGTTCGTCAACAGACGGCAGATCTTTCGGCGCTAGCGACCTGAACATCAGGGCTGGGATAGCGACATACCAGACAAAGCTTATAAGGATGGCGGACGAGCCTTCCGGGAAAAGCTTCGTTTTGCCGAGGAAAAACCCCAATGCCATGATTAGAAACACCGGGGCAATGATGGTGAAAATTTCCGCCATTCAAGTCCTTATTGTGCCGCCCAAATAAAGCCCCTAGTCGTAACTAGGGGGCTCAGTAATTTTGCCGCGCTGGTTCAAAAGCTGTAAGCGCAGAGCATTAAGTTTGATGAAGCCGGCAGCGTCGCGTTGATCGTACACACTGTCTTCTTCAAAGGTCACATGCTCCATCGAATAGAGGCCGTATTGGCTCTTGCGGCCGACAATTTGCACGCTGCCCTTGAACAGCATCAGCCGCACCGTGCCTGCCACAAATTCCTGGCTGGTATTGATCAGCGCCTGCAGCATCTCGCGCTCTGGCGAGAACCAAAAGCCGTTATAGATCAGCTCAGCATACTTGGGCATGATGCTGTCTTTCAGATGCATCGCGCCGCTATCCAGCGTGATCTGCTCAATGCCGCGGTGCGCCGCTAGCATGATCGTGCCGCCAGGTGTTTCGTAAATGCCGCGTGATTTCATACCCACAAATCGGTTTTCAAGCAGGTCCAGCCTGCCGATGCCGTGGGTTTTACCGTGCTCGTTCAGTTTTGTCAGTAGGGCCGCGGGGGAAAGCGCCACACCGTTGATGGCAACAGGATCGCCCTTTTCAAACTCAACATCGATATATTCTGGCTCAGCAGGAGCTGTTACCGGGTTATCCGTGCGGCTGTAAACATACTCTTCAGCCATTGTCCACGGGTCTTCCAGTGCCTTGCCCTCGCTTGAGGTGTGCAGCAGATTGGCATCAACACTAAACGGCGCTTCGCCGCGCTTGTCTGTAGGGATCGGGATCTGGTGCTTCTCCGCAAACTCAATCAGCTTGGTACGGCTGTTCAGTTCCCATTCGCGCCACGGGGCTATAACCTTGATATTCGGGTTAAGGCCGTAATAACCAAGCTCAAAGCGCACTTGGTCATTGCCTTTACCGGTAGCACCGTGGCAAACCGCATCAGCGCCGACTTCTTTAGCAATTTCGATCTGACGTTTTGCGATAAGCGGCCGCGCGATAGCAGTACCCAGCAAATACATGCCTTCATAAACCGTATTTGCCCGGAACATCGGGAATACATAATCACGGACAAATTCTTCTTTCAGGTCTTCAATGAAGATATCTTTAATGCCTAAAAGTTCCGCTTTTCGTCGAGCAGGTTCCAGCTCTTCGCCTTGGCCGAGATCAGCGGTAAAGGTAACAACTTCACAACCATATTCTACTTCGAGCCATTTCAAAATAACGCTGGTGTCCAGTCCGCCTGAATAGGCAAGGACGACTTTTTTTACCTGCTTGGACATTAGAAACTCCGTTGGGGATAGGGGTAGTGTTCGCGGGTGAATATAGGCAGATTGTTCGCGCCGTCAAACAAGACCTGATAGTGCGCTGGCATAAGTTTTCTGTAAAATCGTAAATTTGTGTAATTTTGTTCTTGCCCCTGACGTAACGTCAGGTCCTAGAGACTCATTTGTTCGTCGTTTACTGCACCGGCCCACACCCCCACCCGGCCACCCAATAAGGATACTCTCGTGGGTGACCGGGTAGGGGGTGGGGGCCGGTGCAGTAGGCGAGACAAAGTGAAATGGTTTGGAGGAAAAAATGCTGACGATTGGTGAACTTGCGGGCCGCTCCGCAGTAACAGTGCGCACGCTGCGCTACTATGAAAGCAAAGGCTTGCTTGCCCCCACCAGAAGTGAGGCGGGGCAAAGGGTGTACAGATACCCCGATATTACCCGCCTGCAGCAAATTCAGCTTTTGAAACGCGCTGGTTTCACACTCAAACAGATCAGCAGCATGCTGGGTACAACTCAAATAAATGCCAGATCCGTGCTTTCGCTGCAACGCGAGCTTCTGCAGTCACAGCTTGAGGACACCACAGCAGCAATTGCGTCCATCGATGATGCCCTCAAGGGCCTCACAGGAGACACCACCGACCTTTTCACCCTTTGCAACATGATAAAACTAGGAGAATCGGCAATGAGTGAGAAAAAATGGCAAAAGGTATGGGACAAATTCTATACGCCCGAAGAAAGCCAGCGCTGGGCTGCCGCTAAGGACGCTGTACCAGACGATGTGATGAAAGCAAATGAGGTCTCGTGGCCCGCACTTTTAGCCCGTACAGAGAAAATCATGGGGAGTGATCCAGCCAGTGAGGAAGCGCAGAAAATTCTGCTTGAATGGAACGCAATGACACAAGTGATCTACGACATTGACCCCTCGCTAACGCGGGCTGCAGCAAAGCTTTATGACAATATGGACGAATGGCCTGAGGATGGCCCTGAAAAGCCGTTCTCAAACGAAGTATGGGCTTTCATGCAAGCGGCACAAGCGGTGGCAGATAGTCAGTAAACCGAGTATTTACACCCGAGTAACCTACATAAAAAACGTTAAGCCTGCTTTATTTGAGCAAGCCTCTTTTGACTTTGTTTTCTTATAGAACACAAAGTCAAAAGAGTTTTATAGTGATCAAGCGCTGCGTGTTACATTTAAGTACGGCGAAATCCGGCACCACCAGTATCCAACATCGATTTTATCGTGCCGGTGCAAAACTTTTGGATCACGGGATACTGTACCCGACCAACGCTCGATATCCCCCCATGACGCTAAGCAGCATTTCATAGTCTCTGCGGTTAAAGAAAAACCACAGGATATGCTTTTTCATTTGCAAAAAAAATTGTTAACGAATTCAGAAATTGAGAAATATAAGCGGGATTCGCTTCAACGCCTCGATGTAGAATTAAAGAATTTCCGATGCGACACCTTAGTCATTTTCTCCTTGTCTCTGCCCAAGAAGGCGAACAGAACAGCCATTTTTTATCACTAGAAATACATAGTTTTCTTTTTGCAAAGACTGCGGTTGAGTCACCCTGCCATCATGCTTTTCAAAACCAGTCACTGCTCGCCATTTAAGCCGTGAGTTTTCTGACGCTTGACAGCTAATCAGGTCTTAGCGATTATCCTCATCAAAAATGGGGAGGACGTATTGAAGTGGTTAACCTTTTCTCTTTTGGTCATTGCTATCTCTGTATGTGGTCTTGCTACCCCGCCTAAGGAAAATGCAAGCTTCGACGAAGAACGGTTTCTTGCCTCCCTTAGACCCGCAGTTGTTTTCGACGGTGAAAGAGAGACATCGAACCTTTCTGAAAGAATGATGCGTTATGGTATTTCTGCCGTCAGCGTTGCCGTTGTTCGCGATGGCAAACTTACGTTCACAAAGTCCTACGGCACGCTGACAAAAGGTGGGGAACAGCCAGCCACCACCACAACTCTTTTTCAGGCCGCTTCGCTTAGCAAAGCAATTACGGCACTTGGCATTCTCGCGCTGGCTGATGATGGCGGTTTTTCACTGGATGACCCTGTGAATAGCCATCTAAAGGGCTGGAAACTGCCAAAAGGCGATAAAGTCACCATCGCAGATCTACTGTCTCATACTGGCGGCGTGAATGTCCCAAGCTATCCCGGATTCAGCTTGGAAGAAGTTTTACCTTCTATCCTCCAAATTTTAAATGGTGCACCTAACTCCAAATCAAAGGCTGTTGGTGCGGCTGATTCTCGCGGGAAATTTCGATACTCCGGCGGAGGGTATATGGTGCTCCAAAAGCTGATAGAAAGCAAAACTGGACTATCCTTCCCGCGCTTTATGGCGCGACGGGTTTTTCGGCCCTCCGGCGCCATACTCAGCCACTTCAACACCTTGCAGGTGGATGATCAACATTCCGATATTGCAATGGGGCATAGGTATAATACAGAGGCGATCCAGGGAGGGTGGCTTATATACCCACAAGCCGCACCTGCTGGATTGTGGTCAACACCAACAGACCTTGCCAACGTGTTGATTGCATTTTTAAAGGCCTATCAGGGCAATGACCAAACTCTTTTTTCGAGCGCGTTAGCCGAGCGATTAGCTCGACCTATAGACCAGAACATGGGGCTTGGCTTTGGGGCACACGGTTCTGGACGAGACCTTCTTGTGGACCATGCAGGCTGGACGCACGGGTACCGGTCCTACATGGTAGCCTTTCCAGAAAGAGGGGATGCTGCCGTTATTATGACAAACGGAAATGCTGGAAACCGCCTAATAGATGAAATGATGCGCAGCTTGTCATCCCAGCTTGGTTGGTCTGCCTATAAGCCTAAGCGTATAAAAAGGCAGCGCTGGAGTTTCCAAGATCTCGCAAATCTAGCCGGGCAATATAAAATGAACCCAGCTGGCTTTACTGTTCGACTGAAAGCCAATGGCGATCATCTACAAATGACTACGCCCCGGGGGTCTACGCATGATTTATACCCCGTTAGCGACAACAAATTGATCATGATTGAGGACGGCGAGGAAGTCACCATTCAACTAGAGGAGCGCACCCTAACTTTTTGGGGAATGACCGCCAAAAAGCAGGACTAGGGGTGATAACAAATACCGGCAGGCATTTCCTCACTGTTAGCGTCAGCTTAAACCGGTTGCCGAATGTTGGTGTTCAGTAAGCGCGGCTGCGGCCGCCAAATCACGAGCGATTTGCGCTTTTGATTTCTTCTCGGACGCTGATTTCAGCTGGCCGCACGCTGCCATAATATCGCGGCCCCTAGGCCTGCGTACTGGCGCAGATATGCCTTCTTCATAAATGATATCAGAGAAACGTTTGATGCGTTCATCGCTGGAACATTCATATTCCACACCCGGCCACGGGTTGAACGGGATCAGGTTTACTTTTGCCGGTAGCTTGTATTTGCGCATCAGCTGCACAAGTTGGCGGGCATCTTCGTCGCTGTCGTTAATACCTTTCAGCATCGCATATTCAAACGTGATCCGGCGGGCGTTATGGGCACCAGGGTAATTGGCGCAGGCCGTCAAAACAGCATCAAGATTATATTTCTTGTTGATCGGCATGATCTCGGAGCGGATTTCGTCGGTGACAGCGTGCAGCGATACCGCGAGGTTTACGCCGATCTCTTTTCCTGCCCGTTCCATATGCGGCACGACGCCAGAGGTAGAAAGCGTGATCCGGCGGCGAGAAAGCTGAATGCCTTCTTCGTCCATAATGATCTCAAGCGCCTGCTTAACATTATCAAAATTATAAAGCGGCTCGCCCATGCCCATCATCACGATGTTGGTGACCTTTCGGCCCTTGGTAGGGTTTTCCCATTCGCCAAGGTCATCCCGTGCGATCATCATTTGCGCAACGATTTCGCCAGCTGTTAGGTTGCGCACAAGGCGCATAGTACCTGTGTGGCAGAATTTACAGTTCAGTGTGCAGCCAACTTGGCTGGAAACACACAAGGTGCCGCGGTCTTCTTCTGGGATATATACGGCTTCAGCTTCATTGCCGTCAGCGAAACGGATCAGATATTTGCGGGTGCCGTCCTCAGAATATTGCGCTTCAACAATCTCAGGCCGCTCAACAACAAAGGCTTCCTTAAGCTTGGCGCGCATGTCTTTAGAAATAGTTGTCATCAAATCAAAGTCACTGGCACCGCGGTGATAAACCCAGTGCCAAAGCTGTGTCGCACGCATGCGTAACTGCTTTTCAGGCACACCGAAATCGCGGAGCGCGTCTTTCAGCTCCTCACGGCTGAGGCCAAGCAGATTTACTTTGCCGCTAGGATCCGCAAAATTTACCCGTGGTGAGATAATCGGCTCGTGGCCGTTAGGAGTGACTTGCATCTTTTTCTTCCTGCCTTTTGCAGCCAAAACTGCGCCAGGGCGTTTCTGTCTTCCGGGCGTTCCACCGGGAAGAGGTTACTTGATATGCCGCTCTCTACGCCTCGAGCGCATAAGAGTCAAAGGTAATCGCTTATCCGGCAAGCAACCCAAAACCCGCCAACAGGGACGTTGTTGAGAACATCATCCAGTGAATGATACGCTTGAAACTTTGTTTTAATTTGATCACCAGAACAACTGACAGGATCAGCATGGAGACATTATAGAGGAATGCGAACCACGCCAGCTCAATCGCTTCTGGATAGATGGAAGCAATTGCAAAAGCGCTGGCCATAAAAAACAGGCAAGCGGTCATACCGTGCCAGCTCCCAAAATTGATACATTTTACCGGTTCAGCTAGATCCGTTGCCATAATAGGCCATGCTACACGCGGTGTGCCGACCCAAGTATGGACAGCGAAGGTAACAAAGCCGGTCACAGACGCCGCGATAAGCAAGGTGTTCATAGCTGTTCTCCCTAATGCGCCCCGCAATCAAAATGAAACTTGCACGCTAGGATAGGTCCCAATGATTGGGGCGACACCATACCGCATATCTGCAGCAGCCAGAGGACAATAGACCGACAGTAGCCAATAGTTTTTGCTTACTGTCGATCAAGCCATAGACATACCCCTGAGACACTCACGGATATGAAGCGACACCTATTCTGCGGGTTGAAGCTTTTCCTCTGGCTGGCGCTGTTTTGGTTTTAACGGCAGCCCGAAGAGCGGTCGCAGGAACACCACACGGCGAATGATAAATTCGTGCAAGAGCAAACACCCAAGCACCGTCCCCACGAGCACGGTCAAAAACTCAATCGCAGCAGGCAAACCAAGTGAAGCCGCAGCCACCCCAATTACAACAATTAGTGTCTGGTGCAGGATATAGTAGGGAAATACCGCTTCGGTCAGGTAGCTCAGCCGCTTGCTAGGGCGGTTCAGATAACATTGCGCTGCGCCCATCACCGTCGCTATAACGGCCCATGCGTATATAACCCGCCACGCCCGAATGATATCAACAAACCACTGGTTTACCGTCCAGTTCTCCCAGTTGACCCACATGGGCAACATGATAGCCCCTGAGACCAGAACGAACACTACTCCGGTCCGCCACGTGGCGCCCAGAACGCGCCAGAACGCTTGATTTTTCGCGATCAACATACCAACGACGAAGTAACTGAAATAGTGGGCATGGGCCCCCCAATCATCAACCAGCGCATGGGTGTGATCCGGAAACCATATATCCGTAGTGAAGCGGTAGATCACAAAGAGGAGCGCGGGGATAAGGAAGATGCGACCACCACCCATCAACCGCTCAAAGCTCTGTGTATCCATCTTTTTGGCCAGCCGGTTTATCACTGGCACAAACGGCAAGACGATCAGTGAGTAGGTTATCAGGTAAACGAGATACCAAAGATGGTTCCACGTCGGGACCGTAACTGAGTAATCCCCGTCGCCAGAAATGTAAGTTTGGTAAAATTCGAGATACCCAACCTGAATTTCGCCTTTTGCCAACAATTCGTAATAGGATTGCGGCGCAACGATGAAGACGACACCAAAAATCAGAGGCACCAACAGCCGAACCGTGCGTTTCCAACTTAGAGTTTTTAGCCCCATTTTCTCCGCTGCAAAAATAATGGCGACGCCGGAAATCAAAAATAGAAGCGGCATCCTCCATGGGTTCAGCAGCATCATGGCTGGTTCTGCAAAGGGCCCAGCGTGCGGGCTTTTAACATGCCAACCCCAAGAGACATAAAACATGCCAATATGGTAAAGGATCAGGAGGCCAAAGGCGATAATCCTGAGCCAATCGAGGTCGTAACGGCGTGTATTCTGAGCGCTTGGTTGCATGTCGGGGTTTTCCATTTTCTTCTCGTTGTGTCGTGATCGGGAAACTCGACCCTACGGACAATAGACACTGTAAGCACCCAACTTGGGCCGGCACCACACCATCAGGGATAAGCGGTGAGGGTGAATAACGCGAGTGGGCTAAGCGGATAACCCCGTGGGGCAAGCGGTAATACCGTTGGTCCTTATGGAGTTTACAGCAGGCCCCATCAGCATATACTGCAGGCATGACTGACTTTTTGAAATCTTACCAGCAGCAAGTCTACTTGCGCGTCAAAGACCCTATTCTATGGCTACTCGCCGTGGTGACCTTTATAATTGCGGCAACCAACACCGCGACCAAGCTTGCTGACGCTGAGAAGTTTGGCGCCCCGATGCTGTGGCAAAAAGCTGTGCTTGAGGAATATTCGAGTTTCGTCAGCATCATCCTGATTTTACCGTTTCTCTTTGCATTATTCGACAGAATTCCCTTATCGCGGGCTACGTGGCTTCGCCTGATCATACCTTACACGGTGCTCAGCGGGGTGTTCTCCACCTTTCATGTGTCAATTATGATCGGCATTCGCAAGATTTTTTGGCCTGGTCTGTTTCGTGGCCATTATGAGTTTTACAGCGACGCGGTGCTGGTCAACAGTTTCTATGAGTATAGAAAGGATGCGATCACCTTCCTGCTGCTCCTTCTCATCGCGGTGTTGCAGCGGCAGCTTATGCAGGCAAAACACGCGAAGAAAGTGACAGCCGAACCTATCCACTTGAAAAGCGGCGGTACAAGCCTGCTCATTTATCCGCAGGAATTTCTATATGCAAAAAGCGCCAGCAACTATGCAGAGATCACATCAGTTTCCGGCGAACAGTTGGCGCGGATCACCTTGGCAGAACTAACCGAGGCGCTTCAGAAAGCCGGGTGCGACGCCGTCCGCATCCACCGCTCGTTTGTTGTAAACCGCCAAGCCATTGTAGAGACAAGGCCCATCGCAGGCGGAGACCTATCAGTGAAGCTACGCGGCGGCGAGACCCTACGCGCCAGCAGGCGGTATAAGGACCAGTTAAATACCAAGCCAAAGAACTTGGATGGCAAATGAGCTGCGATCCAGATCATTACCGCAACAGCGATTGAAAGTAAAAATTACCCCGCGGATCCCAACGGCCGGAAAGTGTTCAACAAATTTTCCCTCAGACACTGCACGGCGCCAATGGGCCAACTGAGCAAAACCCAGCTGATTAAACCATAAAGTGAAACATCGTCTCTAGTGATCCGGCATTTTATCCAAGGACGTTGCTGACCAGGTAACGGTGGCGATGCGCCAATTGCCGTCCAGTTTAAACATCTGCCATGTCTCGATACCGTAGTTTGTAACCTTGCCGGCCATCCGGAAATCATAATCAAACACCACCAGTGCAAAGCCAAGGTCCTGTGTGATCTTGACATTATAAAAGCGCTCTTCAATCGCCATCTTGGCTTCAGTGACAAACTTCACAAACCCCTGAGCTCGCCCCGATAGGCGCTTTTTCAGGAAATTTGGGTCTCCCTGTGCCTCAGTCGGAGTTTTCAACGGCCGAGACCCCGCATTCATCCACAAGATATCATCGTGTAAAAACAGTGAGTTAATTAACGCGCCGTCGTGCTCGATAATACCTTTTTGAAAATCGGCAATAACAGCTTCAATGGCTTTAATTTCAGCGGGATCGTTTGTGTATTGACCCACATAGTCTGGCATTTGTTCCTCTGCCGCATAAGAAGGCGCATGCCCAACAAGAACCACTAAAACCAAAAGAACCTTCAACATAGTTTTCACCCCTGATTTTTAATTACCCAAGGAAAAACCTTATGGCAGCGACTTTTCACCGTCAACACAAGTCAAAATAACCTACGTTTAGCATACCCAGACTATGAATTGAGAGCGGTCCCCGTCATCCGGCTTCACCCACGCTACGCTATCCGCAGGCTTTGGATATGGCATTATAGGCTGCAGTGAAGCCCGAAAGGCTGAAGCGGTCCGTTGTTCTGGTGCCGCGCTGGCTTGCAGCTTTCACTGTCATGCCGCTACCCCGCTTCATCGAGGCAACCACGGCGGCATCGTCTTTCGGGTCATAAGCCCAAGCGCCGCTGCCCTCAGTGAAGAATTCTACTTTTTTGCGGCCATCAACATTAATCGCGGCAGTGCTTCCTTGGCGAATTGGGTAGCCAAGCACAGCGTTTATTTCGCCTATCACACCGTATTCAGGACGGTGCGAGACCATCACATAAATATCGCCCCTACGAACGTTCTTTTTATTGGCATTCGAAGATTTAGGCACCGAGATCATATGGCATGTGCGTTTGGCACCTGTGCCGTAAACGAAGGCATCCCAGTCCCTGTAAGAACCTAAGTGCCTACGGCTGTCCTGTGCGGCACCGGCGGTAGAAGCCATTGGCATCACCAGCGCAACCGACGAAGCTAACAGTAAGCTTTTTACGAATGTGCTGTTTTTTACCATGTCTTTTTTGCTCCTAGTGCCTTGTCGGCTATTTTAAATGTCATCTTTGCCCGGCATATTACCTGCTGCCAAGGCTTCTTTCAGTTTACGGGCCCGCTTAAGCGCATGGCGGTCTTTAACGCCCCCGTGCACATGCACAGGCTTTGCATCTGGCGCACGCCCCGTAACAATCGGCCTGTCTGCATAACCACCGAGCAACCGATGCCTATCATACATAACGATTGCGCCAGCTGTCGCAACATTAAGACTGAATTTTGTCGGGATTTTGATCATCTGGCTACAACGTTCGCGCATTTCGTCACTTAAGGACGAGCGTTCACCGCCCAGTACATACACTGCTTGCAAGGGGTGCTTGAAGCTCGGCAGGTCAATTGCCTCATCACAAATTTCGATACCCACCAGATGACAGCCTTGAGGTACCTCTACATCTGCGGCAGTTTCGTAATTGAAAAACGGGATCTGCTGATGGCTTTTGCTGGTATCAGTAAATTCCTTGGTAACCATCTCGCCGTTATGGGTAAACCGCTTGGGGTTCACCGCAAAAGCGAACGATGCCCCAAAGGCGTGCGCCGTTCGGATCAGGTTTCCCATATTGCCAGCCTTCGACGCACTGTCGATGCCAATACCAAAATAGCCCCGCATTATGATTGTTCCTGCAATTTATCTTCTTCCCCGTCATTCCTGTATTCTGCGTCCTTATGTAGGGCAGCGATCAAACAAGAGACAACGAGTATACCAGAGACAATGATCAAGGTAAGCTCGAGGTTCCACTCAAACGCTGACCCCAGCGCGATCGCCGCAACCGGCACCAACCCAACAGACATGAAGGTAAAAATACTCATCACCCTGCCGAGCAGTTTTTCGGGTGTTTTCTTTTGAACCCATGTGGTGAAATTGAGCATGACAAAGCTGTCGCCGATACCTGCGATGAAAAATACCAGCATTGCCCACCAATAGGGTTCATATACAATAACCAGCCCCAGTGCTGCGCCGGAAGCAATAAAGACAGAGAACATAATTCTTACGAGAAATCGTTCTGGGATTGGCTTCAGGCTGCCAGCAAGCACTGACCCGATCAGTGCCCCAGCGCCCCACGCCGCAATGATGATGCCGTAGATATAAGTCGGCTCCAAAAATCGCACTTTGGTCAGCATTGGAAGGCCAATAAATATAGGGGCCTGAAAAAAGAACTCAATCACGGCGATACCTAGAAAACCAAGGCGAATGGTTGGTTTCGACCAAACCCATTTGATGCCCTCAACCACCTCAGCAATCATTGAAGCCCGCGGTTCGTCTGAGCCATCGTCTTCACCTAGCACCCGCGCTCTCACAAAAAGCAACGTTAGGAACGACGCCAAAAAAGTGAGGCCGTCGATAAAGAAAGCGCGCGCAAAACCGAGCCGATTGCTTTCGTATGTTGCGGCATCACCAGCCCCGTGCCCAAGTGTCGTAACTTCTCCGGCAATAATTAGCCCCCCGATCGCAGGCCCAATGATGACCCCTACATAAATTGACCCGTGGACCAGCGCATTTGCTTTTTGTAGCATGTCTTTCACCACAAGCGCCGGCACGATAGCAATGCTGGCTGGGTAGAAGAATGCGTCAACAACACCAAAAGACAGTGCTGCGATAAAAATCACCTCTAGCGTTACCTGATCAACATAAATCAGATAAGCCATCAGCATGATCACGGCGAAACGGAATATATTTGATACCATCATCACTAGGCGCGGACTGTAGCGGTCAACTACGGCGCCACCCATCAGCATCAAGGCCGCGCGCGGCAAGCCCTGTACCGCGAACACGAGCCCCATCATCGCACCACTATCGGTCAGCTGCAGGACCAGAAAAGGAAAGGCAATAAAGCTGATATGATCGCCCACCACTGAGACGAATTGTCCGATCCAGTATGTAAGGAAGTTGCGGTCTTTAATGAGTTGCAGCATAAGAGGTCTACTTAATTAAAATTGTTGGCCACCCTGCGCTTGAAAAAGGGGGCCAGCAAGCCGAACTATATGTTTAGTACCGTGCTGTAATGAGAGAAGACTGAATGGCTGACAAAAATACCACATCCCAAACCAAGCAGATGCTTATCGATTTTGGCCCGCTGGTTATCTTTTTCGTCAGTTATAAATTTTATGACATCTATGTGGCCACCGCCGTGTTTATGGTTGCGATCGTTGGCGGGCTTATCGCGTCCAAGCTGATCACTGGCAGAATATCCGGGATGCTTTGGTTCACCTTCGGCGTGGTGATGGTTATGGGCGGCCTGACGTTATTCTTGAAAGACCCCACCTTCGTTAAGATGAAACCAACCATTGTCTACGCGCTGTTCGCTGCGATCCTCGGCATCGCCATGTTGCGCGGAAAACTTATCGTTAAAAACATGTTGGCATCAGTGCTGGGTGCGGAGGCACCTGATGATGTATGGCGCAAGTTAACCAAACAAGCCGTGGTATTTTTCCTGGCTATGATGGTGTTCAACGAGGTTATTTGGCGGAATTTCTCAGAAGATACATGGGTGAACGTGAAGGTGTTTGGTTTCACGGGCGCCTTCCTAGTATTCAACTTTTGGATTATCGCCAACTTACTGAAATATATGCCTGACCTTGAAGCCACAGCTGAAGAAAATAAAAAAGGCGACTAGGACGCATACCGTCCATTAACGGTGGGCAACGCGTAGAACAGCGCGCTAGCGCCTAGGAACTTAAACGTGTTCCCATCCTGCAGGGTTAGTGAAAGGCACAAAGGATTTTTGCCCTTCAACTTCACGGAAATGATTTAGAACCCAGTGCACACTGGGGAATGCAAGCTCATCCCACGGGATATCGTCCCAAGCGAACAGTACCACTTCTTCGCTTTCGATACCGGCGCTGAACTTTGGTTTTGCTAAAGTTGCCCGGTACATCATATGAACTTGGCTTATCCGTCTCACCGAATAAACAGCCAAAAGATCCGTAATGGTGATCAGAGCTGTGGCTTCTTCAAACGCCTCGCGTTTAGCACCTTCGTGCGGTGCTTCACCGAGTTCTAGAAAGCCCGCCGGGATTGTCCATTTTCCCTTCCGCGGCTCAATAGCTCGCCTACATAGTAAAAACTTATCCTCAAAGGTGACAACAGCACCTGCAATAATTTTTGGGTTTTCATAAGCAATGAAACCGCAATCCTCACAGACAGCACGTTCATGATCATCGCCAGCTGGGATTTTCTGACCGAAGTTTGCAGGATATGGACTAGGTGCGCTCATGGCAATAATCTGGGGCGAACATGCTCTCAGGTCCACTAGTATTTTCAAATGCTTGCATTTGACCAGGCTTTCACTCTTTTCGCCGTAAATTTAATCTAAAAAAACAGCTGGATTACAATGAATTTATTGTCCTGAGATCATCACCGCGCTGAAGGTTAGCTTCAGCAGGTTTGCCAGCTAAGCCCGCTCTACCGGCTTAGCTTAGACACGGATATCGATAATTTGTCCAAGTGGCTGGTCCCGAAGTTCGTTCAGCCTCAACGAAGTTCTACCAATCGGTGCTTCGCGTGTATTACCAGCTACCCGAAGAATGCTTTCCTTGGCGCTGTCTATTTCCGCAGCTGAGGAAAGGTCCGCATTACGGACATTTTCGCGATTCTCAGACCGTCGAGTATCGCTAACTTCTTGCCGCCGAGCACGGATACGATCATCGATCGCATCACGAGGACCTGGCCTCGTATCGCCCGCCCTTGACTGCGTTTTCGCTACACTTTTTTCGGCTTGCAACTGAGCCTGCAGCCTCGACTGTAACGACGAAGCGTCTGAATTTATATCGACCATGGCCGCCTGACCCTAATCAAGATTGAAACTAGTTTCGTGTCCATATTTTAGGCGCGCGATTTCTTCGTGCCCACGTATTGACGCGTGATTCATATTTACTCGGTCCAATTAATTGAACTGTAACTTTAAAACATGACCAGCTAGTTAAGAGTTAGGTAATCCTAATAGATTGTCAAGAAGCGCCTGCAAATCGGCCCGATTATCTACCTTAACGAATGTGAACGCCCTATTAATGGTCTCAATTGCAGAATTTTTATCCCCAATTGAGGCTTGTGACCGCGCAAGCATAAGCCAGCCTTCAGGATTGTCAGGGGCCGATTCGAGCCTTGATTTGAGCCTATCTATCATCGATTGAATGAAGGCACCTTGCTCCTCAGGCGTCATTGCAGCGACACCCGCGATCTGTTCATCGGTTATTTTCGGTGGTATAATTCCAAGTTGTGAAAGCTGTTGATTAACCGCTGGCATCCACGGTGCCTCAGCCGTGGAACGGGCTTTTAGGGCCCGCCAGATGGCTATTGCGATATCGGTGTCGCCTGCTTGCAAGTGAGATAACGCTTGGTAATATTGCCCGGCAGGATGGTCGGGTTCTCTGGTTAGAATATCCTGCAAAATTAGATCTGCCGCCGGTGTAACACGGCCATTGGCCATCGCTATATAAGCTTCCAGCTGTTGAACGCGCCAACGGCTCACCTCAGGCTCTAAGTCTGCCAACTTTCCAAAAGCATTTGCAGCTTTAGAAAAAACACGGACCTGCCGCGCTGTTTTTGCCAACAGTTCCAGGGCTTTTTTATCTGTAGGCTCCGCCTCAACGCGCCTTTCTAGCTGGCTTATTGCATCACCAAAACTCTGCTGCCCCTCCGCGGATATAGGCTCATCGAGCAAAGATGCGGTTTGGCTTGGCTGCGCTGGTTTCGACGGGCTTCCAACTTTCGCATAAAGGCCTAGGGATGCTACCGAAATTATTCCCACCAATAGCAAAACTGGCCGAATGCCGCTTTTTGAAAACGCCGACAATCCCACCCGACTATCTGCAAGTTTTAGAATGCGGCGCTCAATCTCAAGCTTCGCAGCCGCGGCAGATGCCGGATCTATGGTCTGGCTTTCAACTTCTTCGTCGAGCTCAACCAATTGTCGACGGTAATGGGAAACAGGATCAGCCTCCCGCGTATCCTCTCGTCCACCCTTGAGCAAGAGCACCGCAAGAAGCGCCAAAATACTGGCGATAAGCAGCCAAATTATCATTGTTTTTCACTGCCCTTTATTTGATCACTTTCAGGTGCCGCCCGTAACAACTCATCTAAACGTGCCTGCTCTTCGCTGGTAAGTGGCTCCGACACTGCCGCTTTCTTCCGCGAACTAACCACAGCGATCAAAACACCGCCCAACACCAAAAAGGGTGAGCCCCATAAAAACCATGTCAGACGGTTAACCGGCGGCTTCAACAGAACCCAGTCGCCGTACCGATCAACCAAATAGGCCCGCACTTGATCAGGGGTAGCTCCGAGCGCTACCTGCTCCCGCACGATATCGCGCAAGTCTTTTGCTAAATCAGCATTCGAATCTTCAATCGATTGATTCTGACAGACAAGGCAGCGAATTTCTTTCATGAGTTCCCTGGCTGCGGCTTCTTGTACTGGGTCTTTCAGCGGCGTATCCGACGCGGTAGCTGGCAAAGCGGCTGCTAACACCAGCAAGAAAAAGGCAAACAGATGCTTCATTATTCAAGGTCCTCAACCGCTGCCATCACGCGGCCGATGGCAGCGTCTCCAACGATCGGGCCCCAGTGCCGGTACCGCACAATACCGTCTCCATCTACAAGAAAAGTCTCCGGAACACCTGTTACGCCCCAATCGATCCCTGCGCGGCCAGCGCGGTCAACAACTACCTGTGCAAAAGGGTTGCCGAGACTATCTAGGAACCGCTGAGACTTGATTGGATCATCTTTGTAAGCAATGCCGATGATCGGAATACCTTTATCAAACGCCAGGGTCATCAGGCTTTCATGTTCAGCACGGCACGGCGCGCACCAGCTAGCGAAAAAATTCACCAAGACCGGCTTACCAGTTTTAAGAATAGCGTCTGTTGCTTGTATTTTTTCATCCGCAAGCAGCCTCAGAGAAAACACAGGGGCGGGCTTATCAATGCGCACGCTTTTTATTTCTTTTGGATTGTGCCCGTCCGTCATCGATTTAAAAAACACTGCGCCAAGCAGTAGCACAATCAACAGTGGAATAAAGCGTTTGAACCCTGTCATCGCATTTTATCCTTCCTGTGTCTGGCCAACCGGCACAGCAGGTTGTTTAGGTTTGGAACGCCTGCGCCCAGCCGGCGCGCCGATCCTACGGCTACGGTCGGAGAGTGATATAATGCCGCCGAGCACCATCAACCCAGCACCGACCCAAATGCCTGAGATGAAGGGTTTGAAATAAAGCCGAACAGACCAACGGTTATCACCCAAATACTCACCAATTACAGCGTACAGGTCGCCGCGAAACAGTGGGTAAATACCAGCTTCTGTTGTCGGCATTGGTGGGTCACTAAATACCCGGTCTTCTGCATAAAGCGGCGCTACCAGCTCGCCGTTCCGTGTCACAGTAAAGGCAGCACGCACGGCTGTATAATTTGGCCCCGCAATTGGCTCCACGCCTTCCAGTTTAAATTCAAAACCCGCGACTTCTGCAGTATCACCCGGGCTCATCACCCGCAGCTGTTCCGATGTCCACGCTTCACTAACGGTAATACCCAACACAATAACGCCGAGGCCAAAATGCGCCAAACTCATGCCCCATGTGGCACGAGGCAAGCGCACCAAACGAGTGAGGAACTTTTTTGGATTTTTAAATAGTTTGGTACGTTCGGCGATTTCCATCAGCACGGACACCATCAGCCAAGCTGCCAGTGCCAGGCCAAAACCGGTCATCATAATACCGCCTGCTTTATCCCAAATAACCAGCCAAAAAGTGACGACGCCGACAATAGCTGCAGGGATAAGCACTTGCGCAGCACGGCTAATTCGCCCGCGCTTCCAGGCCAGCAAGGGCCCAAAACCTAAGGCAACGATCAGGGGGCTCATTAACACCGTGGCCGCAAATTCAAAGAAAGGCGGGCCAACAGTAATTTGCGTACCGTTGATCGCTTCCAGCACCAGCGGGTACAATGTGCCAACAAGCACCACAGCCGCAAATGTGGATAATAAAACATTATTGAGGATCAACGCGCTTTCGCGGCTAACCACGCCAAACATGCCGCTCGGTGTAAGGCGCGGTGCCCGCCAAGCGTAAAGCGCTAGTGAGCCACCAATAACGATCGCCAGGAAGCCAAGGATAAACACCCCACGCTCAGGGTCGACAGCAAACGCATGAACTGACGTAAGTACGCCCGAGCGCACAAGGAAAGTGCCCAGCAGACTGAAGGAGAATGCGATGATCGATAACAGGATCGTCCAGCTTTTAAGGGCATCGCGTTTCTCAACCACAATGGAAGAATGCAGTAAAGCGGTCGCGGCTAACCACGGCATAAAGCTGGCGTTCTCCACCGGGTCCCAGAACCACCAGCCGCCCCAGCCTAGCTCATAATAAGCCCACCAACTGCCCAGCGCGATACCGCCGGTTAGGAATATCCAAGCAGCAAGTGTCCAAGGCCTTACCCAGCGCGCCCAAAGTGGCGTCACTTCACCTTCGATCAACGCGGCCACAGCAAACGAGAAAGCAATGCTAAGCCCCACATAGCCGATATAAAGCATAGGCGGATGGAAGGCGAGGCCCGGGTCCTGCAGCAACGGATTTAGCCCGTTGCCCTCAAAAGGTGCCGGATCAAGCCGCAGAAATGGGTTACTCGTGAAAATGATAAACATCAGAAACCCGATGCAGAGCGTACTTTGCACTGCTAGCACACGAGACCTGAACCGCAGCGGCAACCCCTTACCGCGCCACGCCACAGCTGCAGCGAAAAGCGTCAGGATCAAAACCCACAGCAGCAAGCTGCCCTCATGATTGCCCCATACGCCTGATATTTTATAAAGCAATGGCTTACTGGTGTGCGAATTGGCTGCCACGTTCAACACTGAAAAGTCCGAGATTATATAGGAGTACATCAACGCGCCAAAAGCCGTGGCCGCCATGAAGAACTGCCCATAAGCGAACGGATCTGAAAGCGCCATTAAGCGTGTATCCCGCCGGAAAATAGCATAGTGCGGCACGGTAGCGCCAAGAATTGCGAGCATTAGAGCCACAATAAGGGCGAAATGACCAAGCTCTGCTATCACAGGAGCGCCTCTTCTTCTTTAGCCACTAGGTTTTTTTCTTTAGTATAGGCGCCAAAACCACCCTCTTCTGGGTGCTCGCACAGGCCCGCATCTTTGGGCGCGGTGCCGGGCGGTGCGTAATTTTCGTCGTGTTTTGCCAGCACCGTGTCGGCAACAAACAAACCAGTATCATCAAGTCGACCTTCAGTGATAACGCCTTGGCCCTCGCGAAAAAGGTCCGGTAAGATACCTCTAAAGTGAACATTTATATCGGTTACACAGTCAGTGACCAGAAACTCATAGGTCAATCCGTCTTCCAAACGCCTAAACGAAGCCGCTTTAACAAGGCCCCCCAGACGAAAACGTTGTCCGGCTACAATCTGCTTTTCTTTTACGGCGGTTGGCTGCAAAAACAGATTAAACCCATCACCGCCGAGCGCAAATAAGATTAGCAGCACCGCGCCAATAACGGCTGTCAGCGCTGTGCTAACAATCCAAAGTCGCTGTTTCTTACGCGTTCTTAATCCACCTGCCATTAGCTTTGTGCCTCATTCTCTACTGTATCACGGTTCGCATCTGCTGCTGTGGCTTCTTTGCGCCGTCTGCGGAGGGTTGCGGCCTCTTGCTCGTTACGCTTCATTCCGCGGTAACTTAGGGCCGCCATCAAAAACAGCGCCACGCCAGACAGACCGTAAGCTGAATTTATAAAAAAAGAATAGTCGGTCATACTCTGCGCCCTTCGCTCATCGCGACTTGGCGCATCATTTCAATTTTGCGAGCACCGATCTCCAGCTTCATCCGCCACAACAGCACCACAACAAAATAAAGCTGGTATGCCACCAGCATTACAAATAAAGGCGTCAATAACTCTGGTGCTATTTTAGGGCCATCAACCCGGAATATACTGGCTGGCTGGTGCAGGCTATTCCACCAATCGACAGAAAACTTGATGATCGGCAAGTTCACTACACCGACCAGTGCCAGAATGGATGAGGCTCGCCCCGCTTTTTCGTGGTCTTCCATCGCACGCCACAGTGCCATATATCCAATATAGAAAAACAATAGGATAAGAACAGACGTCATCCGACCGTCCCATTCCCAGTATGTGCCCCACGTAGGTTTGCCCCACAGCGCTCCAGTCGCAAGGGCAAGCACAGTAAACATCGCGCCAATGGGCGCCGCAGCACGGCCTGCGATCAACGCCAACGGGTGCCGCCAAACGAGCGCGACAAAGCTGGCAACCGCCAATGAGAAATAGGTCGCGCTAGCAGCGTAGGCCGCAGGCACATGCACATACATGATGCGCGCGCGAACGCCTTGCTCACCGTCATCAGGGGCTTCAAAAAAAATCAAATAAAGGCCTGCCAGAAAACAACTGACTGTTAGAAAAATTGCCCACGGCAGAATTTTATCGGCAAGCTCATTAAACTTGGCGGGATTGGCGTATTTATGCATGAGCCTTCTCTACCTGTTCCAGAGGAGGGCGGCAAGTGCGACCTGTTGCCCCAGTGTCCGAATTATTAGTCCATTTGATCAAGCCCAGAACACCACCATGCATCATTCCAGCGCCAACCGAATTGCAGCAGCAGATGCAAACGGTGCGATTGCAAATGCGACCAAAGATACTGCACCAAGAACTGCCAAAAGCTGGTGTGGGTTGCCCGATAAAATAACTGCGTCGACCACACCAACACCGAAGATTAAGGTTGGTATATAGAGCGGCAGCACCAAAAGCGACATTAACACACCGCCGCGCCTTATAGAAACAGTAAGCGCTGCGCCGATTGCACCGAGCAAACTGAGCGCAGGCGTACCCACCAGCAGCGACAGCATCAACATGCCGTAGGCTTCAGACGGTAGTTTCATCATCACCCCAAGCAACGGCGCGATTAAAATCAGCGGCACAATTGTAGCCAGCCAGTGCGCCAGAATTTTGGCATACACAACGCCGGTTAACCCCAGCGGCGAGAGCGCAAAATCATCGAGGCTGCCGTCCTCGTAATCAGCCTGAAAAAGCCTATCAAGGCTAAGCAGGCACGCAAGCAGGGCCACCACCCAAATAATACCCGAAGAAATTTTGGCCAGTATTTGCGGATCAGCCCCAACACCGAACGGGAAAAGCGAAACGGCGATCAGGAAAAACGACAACGCCATCGATCCTGTCCCGCCTTGCGACCAGGCAAGGCGCACGTCGCGCGCCACGATCCCACGGAAAATGGCGAACCCGCTCATAGCCAATCCCCCTCAAAATCCAGTTTTGCCTGAAAGTCTGCCAACTCCAGCACTTTGCCTGCGACATCAATCGGGTCATGCGTTGCCGCGATTAATATGCCGCCGCGAGACAGATGGCTTTTCATCACAGCTTCAAGACGAAGCCTATTTTCACTGTCGAGCCCCACTGTCGGTTCATCCATCATCCAGATGGGCCTGTCGAGCAGAAGAAAGCGCAACAAAGCACAGCGGTGTGTTTGCCCGCTGGAGAAAAGACGGACGGGCATATCAATTAAGTTTGTAAGACCAAAAGCCTCAGCTGCTGTTTCTAGCCTACTGGCCCCCAAAGTGGACCCTGCCATCAGCTGGAAAAAATTCTCACAGTTCTCTTGCAGTGTCAAAACCGGCTTCAACGCATGCTGGTGGCCAAGGTAAATAGCCTCAGAGGACAGTGCCACATCTGCGCCTTCAAACTTCTCAGCTCCGAAGGACACAGAACCGGTGCGGGATGGTAATAATCCAGCAAGCAAGCGTAATAAAGTTGATTTTCCACTGCCGTTCTTACCTTTCAGCTGCAAATAGTCCCCTGCACCAAGTTCAAAGCCAAGACCTTCAAACACAGTTCTACCGCCGCGCCTGCAAGATAGGCCTTCCGCCACAAGCCGCTTATCTGCGACACCGTATTGCTGTGCGTTATTCATGTAGGCAAACTAGCGAAAGCCTTGCAAGCAAACAAGAAAAGAAACAGGACCTCACATCACATTATATCCCGATAGGGACAAAAAAACTTCAGCGAAGACTTCAATTTACCGTGGCCTACCCCTATATTAGGGCGACAACTACACGCGTGGGAACCTATGAGTTTCGATTTTTTAACATGGCCGGACGGTCTATTACTCGCTGCATTGCTGCTCATTGCGCAGGTGCTGGTGACCATTCATGTTATGCGCAACAAAGAGGAAGTCCGTTCAGCCGTATCGTGGCTTGGTGTGGTGTGGTTAGTGCCTGTATTTGGCCTACTGTTTTATATGCTGTTCGGCGTCAACCGTATTCGCAGACGCGCCCGCCTGTCCCGGCAAAAACGCGGGTTGCCACCAAGATCAGGAACGCTGGTATCACCGCCAGGCCCCAAACTAACCGATGCCATGCCGCTCGCGAAGAACCGCTGGCGAGCCCACGATCGGCTCGCAGGCCGAGTGTGCGCAACACCGCTGGCCCTTGGCAATAACATCAAGCCGTTGAAAGGCGGGCGCGGTGCCTACGATGCAATGATTGCAGCTATAGACGCCGCTGAGCACACCGTTGCGCTGACGACCTATATTTTCCAAATTGACCAGGCTGGCAGGCGGTTCATTCAGGCCCTAACACGGGCGCATGAGCGTGGCGTACAGGTACGTGTCCTTGTTGACGCGGTCGGAAATCTATATGGCCTACGCCCTGTTTCGAGTTTATTGCGCCGACGTGGCATTCCGGTTGCCGTTTTTAATCCGGCACGGTTTTCGTGGCGGCTGGCCTTCTTCAATTTGCGCACACACCGAAAACTACTGATTATTGATGGCCACCGTGGCTTTGCGGGCGGCATGAATATCCGCAAGCACCACCTTGAAGGCGCGGATGGTAAACCACGTGTGCAAGACATGCAGTTCCAGCTGGATGGCCCGATTGTAAGCCAGATGATGGATGCTTTTGCCGACGATTGGGCTTTCTCAGACGGTGAGGAATTGCCAGAAGAAGTGTGGATGCCGCCGGTAGCGCCCGTAAAAGCCGGTATAACGGCGCGCTCCATTGCGGACGGCCCGGATGAGCCGCGGCAGAAAGCTGCCATGGTGATTGAAAGCGCGCTCGGTGCTGCGCGGGAACGTGTGCAGATCATCACGCCGTACTTTTTGCCCGAGCAAGGACTTGTTTCGGCTCTGAAACAAGCTGCCCTTCGCGGTGTTCAAGTTGATATTTTGGTGCCAGAGAAAAACAATTTACCGTTTTTCTCCACCACGGCTATGGCAGGGGTACGCCAACTCGTACAGGCTGGTTGTAACCTTTATCTCTCTAAGCCGCCTTTTGATCATAGCAAACTGATGATTGTAGATGATTGCTGGGTTTTATTTGGTTCTTCGAATTGGGATGCGCGCTCATTCAAACTGAATTTCGAGTTTAACATCGAAACTTACAGCCACGATTTTGGTGCTGAAATGGGCGGCCTCGTCACTGCACGCTATAGTGCAGCCAGAAAGATGACGCTTGAGGCGCTCGACGAGCGGCCATTAGCCAGCCGCATTATGGGCCGCATCATGTGGCTCGCCAGCCCGTATTTGTAAAAGAGCGCTAACGAGCTGCGGCTACTTTTACAAAAGCCTCCCTAATTTCACGGCTCAACTGTTCCTCGTGCAATAGCGCTCTATGTCATCCTTACATATGAGGAAGCCATCAGGGGAACATGCCGTGCCGTATGAAACACTCGAGATTAGCCAAGAAGAAAACCTCCAGATCATTCGGCTCAATCGCCCGGAAAAAATGAATGCCTTCACGTTGACCATGGCGAATGAGCTGTTATTAGCCCTTGATGCTGCTGATGAAGATGACAGCGTCCGCGCCGTAATATTCACTGGAAATGGACGGGCCTTTTGCGCAGGTATGGACCTAGCGCCGAGCGGCAACGTCTTCGGGCTAGATGAAAACATTGATGCAAACTCGCCCGAGATGGAGAAAAACCGCGATACTGGCGGCAAGGTCGTGCTGCGCATGTTCCGCATGAAAAAGCCGCTAATCGCCGCAGTGAACGGCGCCTCAGTTGGCGTTGGCACCACCATGCAGCTGCCTATGGATGTGCGCATCGCATCTCCGTTCGCCAAATTTGGCTTTGTGTTCTCCCAACGCGGCATATCGTTGGAAAGCTGTGCCAGCTGGTTCCTGCCGCGGCTTGTTGGCTTGCCGAAAGCGCTCGAATGGTCCTTCAGGGGCCATGTTTTTGGCGCTGAAGAAGCCCTGGCAGGCGGGCTAATATCAGAAATTGTCGAAGCTGATGCCTTACTGGACCGCGCTAAAGAAATTGCCCGGGGCTTCACCGACAGCACCAGCATGATGTCTGTCGCAATTAACCGGCAACTATTGTGGCGGATGATGGGAGCTGCACACCCAATGGAGGCTCATAAAATCGATAGTCGTACGATGCTTCACACCAGCACCCGTGACGGCAAGGAAGGCGTTCAATCCTTCCTGGAAAAACGTGATCCAGATTTTAAAGATATGCTTGCGAAGGGGCCACCCGAAGGGTTGGACTGGGACGCTGAACCTCCGTTTGAGTGAGTTTAAGGCGTGGGCTGGCCAGCGGCACCTTTGTTTGTGTTAAGTGAAGTTGATATAAGTGCGCCTATTGTTTTTACGGCCAACCAAGCCTGTATCAGATAACTGCCCAACTTCTATCGGGTCAGCATGAAACATATAGGTGCCAATAATGATCGTCGGCGAGCCCTCTTTATTTAAACACGGCAACATCATTCCGGTAAGGTCTGTTACGGCACCTCTTATGTCTCGCAGTTCAGTCTCTAAAAAGCAGGCACATGGGCGGTGCATCAATTCCTGGTAAATTTCCCGGCGCTCCGTGGCAGCCTTTTTATCCAAATAATCAAACAGGTTAGTGCCAACCAACAGATCAGGCCAAATTCCCTGGTGGTTACCGCCCAATAATCTGATGATTTGAGTATCACGATCGACATATTCACTAATGCCTATCTGCGACAATATTGCTTTTACTTTTGCTGGGTTAAATTCAGACCTCAAAGGAATATCGCCGAGTGTGTTTTGCTGTAGTTCACGCCAATAGGCCCACAGTATTTTATGGGGACCAACAGGGTGGAAATCTGCAGCATTTATGGTGGTCGTTGGCGTCAAAAACAAATCCTTCGCGAAATACCAACCAAGATTGGTAGATGAAAAGGCTTTAGAAACAGTAAAAGCCGCAGTCTTAGGTGGTGATCTGTGACGAAAAATCGAAGGAAGTTTCCCGACTTGGTGCAGACGTGCAGCCTCCAACCGCTGGCTCGCCCTAAGGCAAAAACCCGTCTTGTACAGATTTCTCAGCTTCATTTCTAACCCGTAACAAGTTTCCAGCAATTGTGAGATTTGGATTGCGACTTCAATCACCCGCAACATAGACTCCCGCTATTCTCGCGTGCGAGAAAGCAGATTGCTGATCATAGGTGTGATTCTTAGTTCGCAACCATATCGCCAAGAAAGGGGAATCGTATATACTCAAAAAAGGCAAATATAGTATGTGGTTAAATCGCGATAACAGGATAGCGGAAAGGCCGCAAATCGTTCTTTACAGGAATGCAATCTGAGTGTACAGCGTGAGGGTCGGTGTGCTTATCACCGCACACATGATGCCTGACTAGATATTTTCTTACGCTACTTTTCTGGCTACATATTAATACGCGTAAGAGGATGATATATAATGGCTAACGGTACTGTTAAATGGTTTAACGCCACTAAAGGTTTTGGTTTTATTCAGCCGGACGAAGGCGGAAACGATGTATTTGTACACATTTCTGCTGTTGAAGCTGCAGGCCTTAACGGCTTGAACGACAACCAGAAAATCTCTTACGAGATGGAAGAAGATCGCCGCGGTCGCACTTCTGCAGGTAGCTTGAAGTTGCTTGACTAAGCTGGTCTAGACACCAGAACGGAAAGGCTAGCTTTTTGCTGGCCTTTTTTTTGTCTTGATCAGAATTCGGCGCGTTAATGTTTGGAATATTTGCCGACGAATCGGTAATTTGGTTGACCACCACACTTGGCCTCAGATGACAAATCCGTGCCAAAATCTGTGGCTTTTCTGCTGCAGTTCTCAAAGAATGAATAAATACAACCTGCAACGCACCGTGAAAACAGCTGCTAAATGTGTCCGTGGGCGGCCCCATACACAGGCCTTAAATTTTCTTCACAAAACCCGATTTAAGCTTCATCGCGCCAATACCGTCTATTTTACAGTCGATGTCGTGATCCCCGCCTACAAGGCGAATATTTTTCACTTTAGTGCCTACTTTTACCACGAGTGATGAGCCTTTTACTTTAAGGTCTTTGATCACGGTAACAGTATCTCCGTCCTGAAGCAGGTTTCCGTTAGCATCTTTAATCTGCGCTTCATCCGCTTCATCCGCAGCTGGCGCCCCTGGGGCCCACTCGTGCGCGCATTCAGGGCAGACAAATAAGCTGCCGTCTTCATAAGTGTAGGGAGATTGGCATTTAACGCAGGGCGGCAATTCACTCATCATCTGTCCTCTAGCTAATTAAACGACTGTAGGAAATTATCTCACCGACTTTTCTCCAAATAATGATAGGAGAATTATTATGGCGCTGAGACCGGAGCCTATTTATAAGAACAATCTTCTATATGCTATGTTTTTCTCTGAAACCGCTCCATGTTTCAATAGTTTCATGGTTTTCAGGGAACGCTGAAGTAACCAGTTCGCAATATTAATCATGAACGGTTCAGCCAAGCGGTATGTCAGGCAGCATTCGACAGAAACTACTGCGGGAGGCACCGGCCCATAGAAGAACATATTAAAGAAGCTAGCCACACTTTCTAAGCAAGTTTGAAATTCTGCCAAAACGATAAACTCAAATTGTCTGGCTGGCCGAAAATGTGGGCTTAACGACAACCCTGAATTTTCTAGAGACGTAACAAAGGCTTACAAGTTAACGGAAGCCGCGCTTCAAAGTGATTACTTAAACCGGGTTCGTCTCGCTTGTTTAAATTTAGACCCAAGGCAATGGCATCAAGGCTTTCCATGCAATTGGTAAGCTGTAAGGCCCTCGTTACACGGGTGCACTCTTCAGTTTTTGTGTTGCAAGACTTCTCTACCCAACTTTTCAGTTCCAGCTTTGCTAATTCAAAGTTCCAGATTGGGCTTCGATCGATTGTCCGGTCAAAATACCCCTGCAGATAAGTCGATAAATCAGTAGTGCCTTCAGTTTTGGCGTCGAGAGCGTCAATCAGCAACCCTAAAAACGCCAGTCCGTCTGCCACGCCTGTCTGCTGTATTTCATCCGCTGCGTGGGCGCAGTTTTCCTGCCCTCGTTCAGGAGACAAAAGAGCATTTAGCATGCCTAAATGTTCCTTGGCTTGCTCTACCAACCCTGTAATAGCTTCGGCTTCTATAAGGTTCATTAAACTGTAAACAGCCGTTTGGGGCTCGAACACTGATGGGCGTGGGTTTGGACACCGCCCCGTGTCAGTAGGTAAAACCACATACCGTTGCAATGCCCTGAGAAACGAATTTGCCGCCTTTTTGGTGCTTCGTGAAGGCCAGCGTGTTTCCACATATAATAGTCCGGTTTGATACTCTGTATATGCCAGTATGCGTTCTTTATAACTACTGTCCGTCAAAAGGGCAGCTTCCTGTCCTATGTTTTTGAATATCTCAAAAGCAAGATCATAGTTATTTTGTGCGACGACAAACTGGCCAACGTCAAGTGCCGCAGCTACGGAAAGTGTTGCGAACTGTTTGGGTTCAAGACAAGCGGCATAGAGAATTGCGGCTTTGATGGCGGCCGTCTCTGGGCCTATCGCTGATTCTGCACGCCGCAAGATCTGTAGGTGACGCGCGGCGTCGCACGGAGCATCCCGGACGTAGGCATCATAGGCGTCTTCAACAGCCTCAAAAGCCTCAAGTTTGCTTTCATTAGTGCTCAGGATATTTTCATACCTTGCATCCAAAACCTTCAAAAGAAGTAGGGAGTTTTCTGGTGAGAATTTTAGGGCCCGCTTAAAGTTAGTATCCGCTGCTACCCATTTTTTCTGGTTGAGATAACGATCACCAACCAAAGTGTAAAAACTAGATGCTGCTGAATTGCCCTCTTCAACCAAAGTGAATAGCTCGACAGCCCTTGGCAAATCCCCATATAAAACTTGTAATACTGCCGCATAATGAGTTGTGAGCCTCTCTTGGGCTTCGGTTTTGTTTTGTTCTGCTAGTATTTGAAAATATACACGGGATCTTGCGGCGGCTTCGTGGTCACTAAGCTGCCCATCTAGTCCAGCACTTAGAATTTTTTGTATCTGATCAAGTAACCCATCGGCTTCATGCCCTATACGCCTCAGCGTAACCGGCAGTGTCTCTCTGTGAAAAGGTTCGAATGCATGCGTCAACAATTCTGCAGCATCCCGAGCTGTTTTCTCAATTACTGCTACAGCTTCCTCTAATTTCCCCTCTTGTTGAGCCAGTGTGTAACGCTCTTTTGAATCGCCTAGGGTAAAATACAGAATAACATTTACTAACTGCTCATCAGGTTCTGCTTCATCATGTTGCCGTGCAGCTGTTCTACGCTGTTTCCGATTATCTCCGTAGCGATCCAATTTCTCCGTCGTCGCATGTGATTGCGTGTGTTTTTTATTTTTTTTTGAGACAAAGTGATGTAGTTCGCCCGCGACCACCAATTGTGCTGTTAGCCGCTTGGCACTGCGCAGCCCGCATATGTTCTGGAAACCAATATCTTCTTCAAATTCATACTCAAAAATATTCGCCACCAGCGCTACGGCCGCTTTTTTCGCTTTGTTCGAACCGAGCGCTTGGTTTGCTTTTGATTTTTTCAGAAAAATAAACGGCGGAAGAGGAATATCTGCAATAAAGCCAAGATTATCAACAAACCCTTTTGCAAAACTGATTTGAACGCAATCAAGCGCTATTTCTGTCTGAGCTTTCTCAACAGCCAAAGCATTCCCAGACAAAAGAACCATTGGTGATAAAAGAACAGCGGCGCAACACGAGCGCCAATTACGGTCTTTAGCAAATAAAATCATCGGGACTCTCCTGCTTCCGCTGAAAGCCAAGCAAGGTCACAAGAGAACTTTTCAGTTTCAAACTGTTTTGCTAGGCAGCGTGTAAGATACGCAATATTTGGCCCGATATCGTCTTCTTCATCTTTTTTTAGCGTCAGTTTATAAAAACTCCTCGAAAAAGTCGTTACGAGATTTTCCCCTAAGTTTGGGTGCTTAATTGAAACAAGGATCTTGGCTGTTTTTTGAGGAGTTACTAAAACAACAACTTCCAATTGGTAATGGAACCATGCTTTACGCGTTTCCCACTCAATATTTGGCTCTTCCAGTTCATCATCTTGGCATGAGGCCCGTTCATCACGTTTAAGATACAAGAACTTTGCTTCGTCGACTGCGTGTAACTGTGCAAATGCTTTAAACGAAGAATCTCTATTCCATTTTTTGGGAAGGCTAGTTCTGATTGCGGTTACAACCCGTCTCCAATACCAAGCAGATTCGGTTGATACATCGCCCAGTCCCCCCACCTGTTGCTCTCTGTCTAGGTTGATACAGGTAACCGCCGTCATCAGTTCTCTAAATAGATTTGGCTTCGAATGTTTTACGCCAAGGGTCACTAGGTCTATAAATTTTTCCCGGGCTATTTGGTCGTAACCGATAGGAAAACTAGGCAGAGCACCAAACGAATCGCCATAGCCGCCGTCTTGCGGCATTGCACTAACCACCGGCATATTTAGCCCATCTGGGTCCTGAACAACATCGTCAATAAGCTCGGAGACATTAAATATCTCTGCTGAAATCTTGATTTTTTTTCTTGTTGACCCTGATCCGCCTAATACAGCAGAGGAACTGACGGCTGTGTTCACAGATAACTCCAAGAAAACGACGGCCTGAGCTTTGTTGCTAATAAGCTTGTTAAAAAAATTCCGTCTGTCAGCTCCTGACCCTACCTTAGAAGGTGCCTTCTGAATAAAAACTTGGTGATTCATCAAATTTCGATTTTCAATGAGTTTCTTTTTTAGCTCAGAAGCATAATTGTGTTTAAGAGTTCGGTTAGCATCCCGGCACTGATTTACATCAAGTCTAGGATCATCGCACTCGATACCAGTATATATAATTGCGATGGAATGGCCTTCTTCTTGAGCGAGAGACACCGTATCCGTTAATAAAAGAGGCAAAATTAGCCATTTGCAGAAAAACGAAAAACGCCCATGTTTCATGGGATAAAAAAGAGTGTTTTTCATAGGATCACCCTTACCTGGCTCTGCAGTTCTTTTGCAAAAGCTTCTAAATCTTTACAAATAGTGTCAATGCCTTCGCATTCACGCTTTAGCTTTTCCGTACTAAGGTCGACTTCAATTTTCTTTAGAATGGTACCTATCTTTTGTTTTACAGTAACATCGTTGAGATTGGTGGGTTTTATAGGACCTTTAATCGCTGATAAAACGTATTTAAAAGCCTCGATTTGCCTCAAAGCTCCCAATATACCATCTGCGCTTGGGCGCTGGCTTACCTGATGCCAGTTAACCGCAATACTATTCGCAAAATCTAGAACTTCAGCATTAGCGTCATTTGAGTTTGTCGCTATGTTGGCGTAAGACATGCCTAAAGTTCGGGAGACATTACGGGTTTTCGCATAATAGACATACTCACGAATAATCGCTGCGCCAGGGCGGCCCAATCCGCGCATTAATATAGCCGCGGGTATTTGCTGAGCCTCAATCTTTGCCACGTCCGCAAGTCCATAAACTGCGTAAAACCCGTTAATTATCTTTATTTCTTCCTCGTCTAACTTAAGCCTTTGTTCTTCCTGTTGCTGCTTAACGAACGCCGCCCTGTCGGCGCTTTGCCCATCGAAATAAGTTACGCCACCTGTAATTGCAGAGCCCAGGGCCACAACCATGCCCACAGCCGCTGTTAGAGTTTTAATTTTATTGTTAATCAGATCATTATTGAGCTTTTTCAACTCAAGATCTTTCAGCGCCTGCGCCGCAACAACTGTAGCTGATATGGCGCCGATGGACGTAACTTGCTCAGCCTTCTCAACTGGAGGCGTTGGAGCATCACTATTAGATCGTGAACTATCAGGCATATCTGACCTCCTATTCTGGACGGAAAAATTACAAGCTAGTCGTGATAAAGTTGGGGATATACAAGCTAAACCAGTAACAGATTCAGAAGACACTGTAAATACAGGCTGCAAATAAACATGCTAAGGTTGCGGTGGTGAAGCCAAGTGGATTTGCATCACTAGCTCCCAGAGTGGGCATTTGAACTATATTAAAATTAACTGAGTATAAACAGCGGGTTACCTGTATTTCTTTTATCGGGCAACAATCAGTGAATGTTCGACAAGGCAAACTGGTGACCTAATCCTTTCAGAGAGCATCATAATCAAAGGCATCATAATCAGCCCTTGTGAACTTGATGTCAGAGTCCGAAAACTCATCCACGCGCCAACTCTTTTCCATACTCTCCTTTCGCATCGGCAAGCCTAAGGTTTTGCCTGAAGCCTTCTCAGATATGCTCCGAAAAGCGTTACCTAGGGACGTGAATAAATATGGTTTTGTGATGATGCGAAATCATTGCTGCTAGCTTCTTGACATCGCTTATCGATTTGACCCGTTGCCGCATCTTGGGCCGATCGGCAGTTAACCGCCTACCGTAGCAGTGAAATGGTGATCCCGAGTGGATTTGAACCACTGGCCCCCAGATTAGGAATCTGGTGCTCTATCCAACTGAGCTACGGGACCATACCTTAGCGCAAAGAAAATGGTTTACCGGGAATGCGGAGGTACGTCAACGTGCTAGTACCCAAGCCATGCTCACTCAGCGTAGGCTAAGGCTCGTCGACACTGACAATAGCAAGCTGCTTTACGGATCACTGGTTTTCTGCCTAACTGTCCGCATGAGAATTGGGCCAACCATATTAGGAATGACACTAGCCGCTCTTTGTCTCGCGTCACCGGGGCGGGCAGCTGAAAGCGAGCACGGGACGACGGTCAAAAAGCAATTGAAGGCTTGCACGTCTGGGCTGGTGACAGAAATATCCGGCGGGGATCAGCTGGTGTTGGAAACGGGCATAATTGTGAAGTTGGCTGACGTAAAAGCACCCGAACACTGGCCAGAGGACGGGCCCTTTAGAAGCTGGCCTTATGCGGCGCAGTCGAAGGAAACGTTAGCCACCCTCACATTAGGCAGGCATATTGAACTTTTCTGTACCCCAACGCCGTTTGATTATCTGAACCGCGTCATCGCCCATGTCTTTTTGGCCGATGGCAGCTGGCTACAGGAATTATTGCTTCTGGACGGCGCGGTGATGGGTTTTCCTAGTAGCAAATCAATAGAAATAAGCACGCTAGTTTACCAATTTGAATCGGTAGCCCAATACAGCAATGCAGGGTTATGGAAAACCCAAGGCATGCGCCCTGTGTGGGAAAGGGACGGCAACTTAAGGCCGGGTTGGTTTCAGATTATTAGAGGAAAGGTGCTAGCGGCAAAGAAGCTGAAGGCCAAAAGTTTTCTTAATTTCGGTGTGGATAGAAACACCGATTTCACTGTCGAAATTCCGCGTTCCCTTTACCGACAATTAAAAGGCCAAGGCGCTGATCCCCTGTCTTTCGAAGGGAACTGGATCGAGGCGCGTGGTTGGGTAGAATGGGCAGGCGGTCCAAAAATTATTCTGACCAATGCTAACCATATAAGAGTAATAAAGGCACCCGCTTCAGACACTGATTAAACCGCATTCAATACACTAAAAGCTCATTTTTTCCCTGAAGGCTTGCGACTGACGCCGTGACATTTCTAATGTCAGGCCGTTTTCCATGGTAACCTCAAGCGTATCCGCCTCCGATACAGCCACAGAAGTAATCTTACGCAAATTGATTATGTGTTGGCGGCTGATTCTAAAAAACTGATCAGTATTGAGTTTGTCTTGTAACTGGTTAAGCGACTTTCTGATCAGCGGCTCTGCATCCGCCATATAGACGCGGCAGTAATTCCCTTCCGAGCCAAAGGCAATAAGGTCGGTTAGCGCCACATACCAACATATCTCGCCGTCTTTAATAAAAATATGGTCACGGTAGTCTTCGGCCTGCGCTATTTTATTTGACGATGTCTCAATGTAGCCAGCAGTCGCAGCCTTCTCGATCGCGGCCTTCAGGCGGTCATTTTCAATTGGCTTGAGCAAATAGTCGATGGCATTCGCCTCAAAGGCAGCTAAGGCGTACTGATCATAAGCTGTTGTAAATATAACCGGCGGGCAAACGGATAGGTCGTCCAACAGCTCAAAACCGTTTCTTCCGGGCATCTGAATATCGAGAAAAACAAGATCAAAATGTTGGTTTTCGATCAATGCTTGGGCTGCATCGCTATTATCAGCCTCCTCTAACACTTCGACATCAGCGTCGATTTCCGAAAGCAAATGCTTCAGTTCCTTGCGCGCCAAGCGCTCGTCATCGACAATCAGGGCTTTAAGTCTCACGGTCTACTTTCGGTAAAATCATTTTAGCTTCAACATAAACGCCGACCTGCTCCAAGGATACCTTAGCTCGGTCCCCATAAAAAATACGTACGCGTTCCTGCGTATTTTTCAGGCCAATGCCAAAGCCAGATCTGCCCGAAGCGCCTTTGTTCGGCTTCAAATGACCTTGGTTGCGTACCTTGATGCATACGCTACTCGGATCGCCTGAAATGATAATAGCAATTTCGCCACCTTGCGGCAGCCTTGCGATACCGTGATTGACGGCATTTTCAACCAACGTCTGCAAAGTAAGGGGGGGAATGAGAAAGTCATCTATGTCATCCGCCAGATTCCATGTTACCAACAAGCGGTCCTCAAACCGAACCTTTTCCAATGCCAAATAATGTTCCGTAACCTTAATCTCTTCAGTAAGCGGCACGCTTTTTTCTGCGGCGAAACTGAGGTTGTAGCGAAACATGGCTGAAAGCCGGGAGATCATTTCGCGGCTTACCTCTGGTTGTTCAAGGACCAGCGCCCTTATGCTATTGAGTGCATTGAACAGAAAGTGCGGATTTATCTGGGCCTTCAACGCCATCAGTTGGGCGTCTTTTGCGGCAACCACTAGGTTCCATTTGTCTTGCTCTGCCTGTTTGCTATTCCGCAGGAGTATCGTCACCAGATAAATACCCTGCCACACCAACAGCATTACCATAAATTGGAACGTAATGGTCAGCGCCAAAACAAGGGAAAGTCCCTGATAACCAGCGATCTTGGTGTAAAGTTGATTATTGATGCTAAGCGAAACCAAACCCCATAAAGCAGCCCCAATAACTGCAGTCATAAGGATATTTCTTGCAATGATAAATGCGCTGCGACGCGCCCAATCACCTCGGATAATGAAGCCGCGAACACCGTGAGACGTGAGAAGGCCCACAACCGAGACATTGATATAACCGACCACAGAAATGGTTTCAATTCCTGTAAATCCCGCCGTGATAGCGAGATTTACAAATAGAAATGCTGTCCAGCCACAGGCCTGTAGCGTCCAGTAGCGATTGGAAGCGGGTTTTAAGAAAGAGGTTTTAATCACGATCATTCCATCAGTTTAGCGGGGCTTTTGGTGCGGAGACAAGCGGAAGGGCCGTCATGGTTTGCTCCAGGGTGCCGGTTCTTTCAGCAAAACATGTATGAGGATAGATTGGAACCCACCCTCATACGCACAATAGTCGCGATTACCCCTTAAGAAACCTATCGATTTCGCCAAAGAAGAAATCTGGGTCATCCCACATGATGAAGTGCTTTCCGATATCCGTCATCACAACCTTAGCATTCTTCAATTTTGCATACTGAGCTTCATATTTCGCTAATGTGTTCTCGCGCGTTGCACCGTAATTTTTGAAGGCTATCCATGCACCAAGTACTAGCGTCGGTGTTTTGATGGCCGCAATATCGTCCCGCAGATCTGTAGTGAATAGCTCATACATAGCCTGTCCGGAAACTTTACGGCTCGACGCAACACCCCATTCGAAAATCAAGTTCGTTTTTTCAGCGCTGTTGGTCATATTGCCCAGATACTGATGCGCCGTTTTCTTATACTCTTCCTGTGACTGTGCTTGCATGCTTGACCGCATCTGCTGTGCCATTGGCGCTGTACTTTCCAGTGTGGCTCCAGGGATCATGATTGCCGGAAGGAATGGCAGGCTATCAACGATCACAAGCTTCGATGTCAAACTGGGTTCAGCAATCGCAATTTGGAGTGCAAGAAACCCTCCCAAACTGTGGCCTACTAATATGGGCTGCTCAATATTTTCTGAGCGAATGTATTGGATGATTTCATCCCGCATGCTTTGAGTAAAATTCTCGCTAATAGTTTCGGCTTGGCCTGCAAAACCCGGCAAAGTGAGCACATGTGTTTGGTAACTACCCCTATATTTTTCAACCGTAGTATCCCACGTTGCACCCGCTGAATTTAGGCCGGGAATCATGATCATAACCGGGCCTTTACCTGAAACCTTTACATCAAACGAGTGGGGGTTTCCTGCAATTGCCGCATGGCTACCCGCTAAAACTGCCAGAAGCGCTATCAGTAAATTCTTCATCGCCTGTCCTTATTGTTATAATTTTATATCTGGCAACTCCCCGCTTGAAAGGGCTTTGCAAGTTATCGGCTAACAATAGGGCTAATAAGACAGCATGATCTGATTAAGTGATGAACGGTTTCGAGGCGTGGAGAATGGTTTGTGGGGTGCTTAAGTGCGCGCAACAACACTTGGCCTGCGGTAACTGCCAAAACGAATCGGCTGTCGCACAGCATTTATTGGGCCAGGACTTAGGCCAATATATCTGAGAGTGATAATAGAGTGAGCGGCAACCTTAGCCTTCGGCAAGGCCCGCCAACACAGGGTCACCAACAAGGCGAATGAGCCCTTGCTTCAACTTACCAAGCGCTTGGGCTTCTAGCTGCCGGACACGCTCTTTGGAGATCCCTAGCTGACCCCCAAGAACAGCGAGAGTAACACCGTCCTCTTTCAGCTGCCGTTCGCGGATGATGAAAGTTTCTCTGTCGGTCAGGCCTTTCATTGCCATTTCAATGAGTTCTGCCTTCTTGTTGCCGTCGCGCTTTTCCATAACAACTGCTTCAGGCTGAGGCGCATCAGATACCAGGAGGTCCTGCCATTCTTGCGCGCTTTCATCCGCGACTGGTGCGTTTAGGGAACGATCATTGGCCGTCATTCGGCCTTCCATTGCTTCTACATCTCGCAATTTCACGCCCATCTCATCAGCAATCGTTGTGCGCGCGTTAAACGAAAGAGGACGGTCTGGGTCCACGCCCATCCGTGCTTTCAGACGCTTGAGGTTGAAGAACAGGGATTTGTGAGCAGAGGTGGTTCCGGTTCGTACGATCGACCAATTACGAAGCACATAGTCTTGTACTGCGGCGCGTACCCACCAATTGGCGTAAGTAGAAAAGCGTACTTCACGGGACGTTTCAAAGCGGTAAGCGGCTTCCATCAACCCAACCGTACCTTCTTGAATTAGGTCTGCTGTCGGCAGGCCGTAATGCCGATATTTACTGGCTGAGGCAATAGCAAGGCGAAGATGGCTTTCCGTAAGCTTCTGTAGCGCATACTCGTCTCGCTCTTGTTGCCAGCTTATCGCCAGATCGGCTTCTTCTTGGCGCTCTAGCATGGGTGCGCGCATGGCGTGACGAATTAACTTCCTGTCTTCTGCAGTAGCCCAGTTTCCTCGCGCCAAATCAGCCTCCTAACAAATGGTGTACCCAATGGGTCCGAAGTTAGTTTTTTCAGCTACCATTTTAATGCACCTGATTAATCACATGCATTATGACCATTTCTACGAAAAAAGCAGCCTTTTTTTTCACATATTAGGTATTTATTTTTGGTGTATGCGCAACAAAATTACGTACGGCCCAAATCTGGCAATCCCTAGAGGTTGTTAGCGGATTGCGTTGGTGAATATACCCAATAAAAAAACCCGCTCCAAAAACTGGAACGGGTCTAATTTAGACTTGGCATCCTAGAACGAAAAGATTCGTTTAAGCTACCAGCTCATTTTCGAGCTTCGTCATCGCTGCTTCTTCGTCGATTTCCTCGACAGCAGCAAGCTCCCTTGCCAAACGTCCTAACGCACTTTCGTAGATCTGGCGCTCACTATAAGATTGCTCAGGCTGATCTTCACCGCGGTGCAGATCACGCACAACTTCTGCAATTGAAACCAAATCACCACTGTTGATCTTGGCTTCATATTCTTGCGCCCGACGGGACCACATGGTCCGCTTGATGCGCGCACGGCCCTTCAATGTAATGAAGGCTTCTTTCAGCGTCGCATTAGAGGATAGCCGGCGCATGCCGCTAATTTCTGCTTTATTCGTTGGTACACGCAAGGTCATACGTTCTTTTTCAAAGCGCACAACATAAAGCTCAAGCACCATGCCTGCGATTTCCTGCGTTTCAAGTTCGGTGATTTTGCCCACGCCATGCTTAGGGTAAACAATATAATCGCCGATAGAAAATTCGAGTTTACTAGATTTTGCCATAGTGAAATAAATCCTTCCTACTAACTAATTATACGCCGCGCTCGCTCCCTGGCGGCAATCGGTTTCATACGCAACCATAATTGGTTTAGGTCGCGGAAACCCCCGGGATTTATCCTTCACAGACAAAACCCACGAATACGCTGCCACATTGTCCCGTAGAAACCCCTTCCAGGGTCAAAACCACGTTAAATCTACAGCAAACTTATTAAAATTGGTGGTGGTTACCACCCTCACACGCACCCTGTCCTCATGGGCGCAAAAGCGTCACATCAACTTATGTATAACACATTTTTCGGCAAAAATGTAGCCCTTGAGCCAAGAAAACCCCTAAAATCAGCTAAACCTCGGGATATTCACGATTTTTTAACCGCTTGGGTAGAATAGGAAGCCCACATAAAAAAACCGGGCGTCCAGCACCCGGTTTAATGATTCGCATTGCTAACAACACCTTAAGAGGCTGCCGTCCGATTAATTAACTACCGGCGCCAGGCGCTTCAGAGAATTGCTCCATCTTGTTTTCTTTACCAGCCCAGTCATCTGCATCAGCAGGTTCTTCACCCTTAACAGTGATGTTTGGCCAAATTTCAGACCATTTGGTATTAACCTCAAGCATCTTCTCAAGGCCATCCTCTGTATCAGGTAAAATAGCTTCTTCTGGGCACTCTGGTTCACAAACGCCGCAATCAATGCATTCGTTTGGGTTAATAACCAGCATGTTTTCACCTTCATAGAAGCAGTCCACCGGGCATACTTCTACACAGTCCATCCGTTTACATTTAATGCAGGCCTCGACGACAATATACGTCACGGGGTATTCTCCTCTTACACACCAAAACCTTCCTGACTGTTTTGGTTTTATCGCTTTATGCCCAAAAGATGCTTACTGAGCAACGGTTTTTAATGAGGATCAGGCAATCAATCCTTGCCGTGCAGTTTAGTTATTGCGCGACGCTCGGCTTTTGTAGGCCGCCCAGCGCCCTGATCACGCATGCCGGAAAGCTCTCCAGCTGCTATAGCACTGGCCTTTTCAATTTTTGGTGATTGGTCATCATACAAGAGCTGCGCTTCACTGGCAGGACCCCGGCATGTGCCTAGATCGAGCAGCTTTACCACTTTAATCTGGTTGGCTTGCGGGAAAGTAAGCATGTCACCAACCTTCACCGTCGCGCTGGATTTCTGCGCAATAGTACCGTTAATTCGCACCTTATTGGCTTTACACACTTTAGAGGCAAGGGACCGGGTTTTGAAAAAGCGGGCGTGCCACAGCCATTTATCCAGCCGTAACTTCGCCCCTGTATCAGTGTTCGCCCTGTCAGTATCCGGCACCAGCCACTATTTCTTTTTCTCTAGCGCGCTTTTTAGCCCTGCAAGTGCTGCAAAAGGCGAATCTGGATCGGCGACCTTCTCGCGCTTCGGCGGGCGAGACGGCTTATTCGGCTTGCCTTTGAAATTGCTATTGCCTTTGCTTGAGAACGAACGGCCACCCGGCTTACCACCGCGTGTCTTATCGTTGCCTCTTTTGCGGGGGCCTTGGCCTTCACGCTCCGGAGATTGCCCTTGCTCTTGCCCTTGACCCTGACGACTGCGGTTCTGTGGCCCACTGTGAGGACGCGGCTTACGCTTCGGCGCCCAGGCAAAAAAGAATCGGTCAACTAACTCGGCCGCTTCATCATCTACTTTTGCGTCAACATTGCCTTCTGTCGCGAGAGAGCTTTCTGGTTCAGCGTCTTTAGCCGCTTCAGTCACGGCCTCAACGGCTGTTTCAATTTCAGCCGCTTCAGTAACAGGAGTAGCCTCAGCAGTTTCTTCGGACGTTTCTGTGGGAGCGGTATCCGCCACTACGTCGGATTTTTCAGCAACAGGCTCTGCGGTATCCGGAGTTGCTTCGCTTTCAGCAGCAGTCTCGGTCGCAGCTTCTTCCGCTGATGCAGGAACCTCAGCACCCTCAGTAGGAGCTTCAGCAACCACTGCTTCTGTGCTCTCTGCCGCAGCAGGGGCATCAGGTGCCTCTGGTACTTTTTCTTCCACAGGAACTTCGGCCTTCACAGGCGAAATCTTACGCACTTCGTTTTTATAGCCAGCCGCTTTCATCACGCCAGCAAAGTCTTCGCCTGAGAGCCCAACGAGACCCATAATCTCAGGGGTAACTTCAAACCAACCCTTAGCGGCAGTGCCTGCATTTTGGCCAAGCGGGCGAACCGCATCGGCCAACCGTTCAAGCATATCCATGCGTACAGCTTTTTTGCCGCACGGCATAAAGCCCGCAATCTCGTAAAATTCGTTTGGCGCACCGTCAACAACTTCAACCCACACCATACCCGGCGTCGGGATTTTCAATGTTTCGGCTTTGTAAGTGCCAGCCTTGTCTGCAGCCATCGCCCACATGGCGAGGCGCATTTCAGTGGCGTGCGGCTTCATTACAAACGGCATATAGAGGCTGGAGGCACCTATACGGATACCGAAGCGGCGAAGACCCTTACGGGCGTCCTGATCAAGCGCTTTCATATCTTCTGCAACATGCTCGCGTGACATAACGCCGTAATGCTCGAGAAGGCGGAAAGCCACGCCGCGTGCAAGGCCCGACAAGGGCGCTGCATCTTCGGGAGCTTCAATCTCGCCGTTCAGTTCCTGCGCAAGCTTAACCAGCGGGTCCATTTTCTCAGTGATGCGCTCGTCGAGCCATTCCTGAATTTTACCCAGCACCAGATCAGCATTGGCGTCCTGAAGCAAAGTATCCTGAACCAGTTTCACGCGCGGCGCAAAAAGCGCCCCGCTATCATGCACAGTCGCAACAGTTGCGCCTTCCCATGTGAGAACCGGTTTATTCAGGCCTTCGCTGAAATCAAACGCGAGCGTTTTATAACCGACATTGGCAAATATCTTTGCCCGCCTGGTCAGCTCGATCTGCAACGCTTGCGTTGCTGCATTTTCCAGCATTTTCTTGTCATCTCGTGTGCTGTCTTTATCGACACGGAAAGAAAAGCCGTTAAGTTCACCGATTTCGTGTCCTTCGACAGAAACCTGATTAGTCTCAGAATCAATGCTCACGCTAAGTGCGTCCCTTTGCCTAAGCGAGCGCATGAGAACGGCAGTGCGCCGATCTACAAACCGCTGGGTTAATTTCTCGTGCAGTGCATCGGACAATCTGTCCTCAATACTGCGGGTTACATGGGCCCAATGGGCCGCGTCTGCAAGCCAGCCTTTCCGATGTGAAACGTACGTCCATATACGGATACTGGCAATTCGACCGGCCAAGGTATCTATATCACCGTCGGTATTGTCAAGGCGCTTAACCTGCCTTGCGATCCAGTCATGCGGGATTTTTCCAGATGGTCCCATTAAGTCCACATATATACGGCGCAGCACGCCGTAATGGTCCTCAGGGGATAAACGGCGGAAATCCGGTATTTGGCAGACATTCCACAGGCGCTCAACGGCCTCTTTATGCGTCGCCAAACCTTCAATTTCCGGATCGTTTGCCAGTGCCTTCAGTGCTGAAAAATCCACACCACCAAAGGTACGCGCAAGGCCGTCTGTATCGGTTTTTTCCTCAAGCGACCGGATAAGACGCGGAATCGTCGTATAGTTCAATCGCCGATTCCGCCAGTATATCTGCCGCACGGGCTCAAACTGGTGGTCTTCAATTTGCCCTATCAGCATCGGATCCATGGCCTCGCCTTCACCACTACCAAGAGTGGAGAAAGTGCCGTCTGTTTTGTAACGCCCAGCACGGCCAGCGATCTGCGCGGCCTCAGCCGCAGACAAATCCCGGAAGGTGCGGCCATCAAACTTGGTAAGGCTAGAAAAGGCCACATGGCTAAGATCCAAGTTAAGCCCCATGCCGATTGCATCTGTCGCCACGAGGAAATCAACTTCGCCCGATTGGTACATTTCCACCTGCGCATTACGGGTACGCGGCGACAATGCCCCCATCACAATCGCAGCCCCACCTTTTTGGCGCTTGAACAATTCAGCCAGGCCGTACACATCGCTTGCAGAAAATCCAATCACTGCACTGCGGCTTGGCAGGCGCGATATTTTGGCAGGCCTAACGTGACTGAGGGTCGAAAAACGTTCGCGGTAGAGGATTTCCACGTCAGGGACCAGCTTAACGATCAGGTTGCGCATGGTGGCCGCGCCCAAAAATAGCGTCTCGTAGCGGCCCCTTGTATGCAGCAGATGCTCGGTGAAAATATGGCCGCGCTGGGGGTCAGCTGCCATCTGGATTTCGTCAATGGCGACAAAATCAACCGACGCATGGCGCGGCATGGCCTCAGCTGTACACATGAAATAGCGCGCGCCTTCAGGCACAATGCGCTCTTCCCCCGTTAGCAGCGCTACCTGGTTCTTGCCCTTGATCGCCACCACCCGGTCATAAATTTCCCGCGCAAGCAGCCGAAGCGGAAAGCCCATAACGCCCGACGCATAGCCAAGCATACGCTCAACCGCATAATGGGTTTTACCGGTATTGGTAGGGCCAAGAACCGCCTTGATGATGCCTGTCATAGAAACGCCTAAGAGAATACAGAAACTGACGTGAGTATTAGTGAACCGCGTCTGCTGTGACAATCCGTATATTGCCGCCGAATACCATTTACACTCCTATTCAAAAAATACTAATTTTTTCACTAGCCTTGATCCCTCGTAAGATTTCTTCCTATATGGATGCTGGAACATTCTGGGGAAAATAAGCATGGCTGACGCATCTGATATCAAAACAATTGGCAGACGAAAATTCCTGACCGCTAGCGCGGCCCTTGGCGGCGTGGTGGCCACGGGGGCGGTCATGGCGCAGGACAGCGACGCCAATAAAGTGCTGAGTTCAGCCAATGATTTGGGCATTGCTGAGAAGATCGCAGGACTAAACTATACAGACGCGGAGCGTGCCAGCATTTATGACGGCTTAGAAGGCATGGTTGACCGTGTCCGTAGCCGCCGTACAAACGCACCGCTTGCCAACGAAGATGCGCCTGCGCAAACTTTTGATCCGCGCCTGCCGGGCCGCACTTATTCGCCGCAAGACAATCATGTGGTATTGCGCGGCAAAATCAGAATTATGCCAGCGCGCGAAGTCGATATTGCCTTTGCCTCCATCGCCGATCAGGGCGCATGGATCCGCGAAGGCAAACTAACCTCAACACGCCTTACCGAAATTTACCTGAAACGTATTGAAAAACACGGCCCTAAACTAGAATGCTACATCACCGTGATGGCCGAAACCGCACGGGCCGAAGCCAGCAGGGCAGATACCGAAATGCGCAACGGTAAAGACCGGGGGCCGCTGCACGGTATTCCCTACGGCCTTAAAGATCTCGCTGATACTGCGGGCACCAAAACCACATGGGGTGCCACGCCTTATAAGGACCGCGTGCCCACGGAGGATGCCGCCATTGTCAAAAAACTACAAGAAGCTGGCGCAGTCCTTCTGGGCAAAACCAGCCTCGGCGCGCTCGCCTATAATGATTTATGGTTTGGCGGCCTAACGAAAAACCCCTGGAACATGGACGAAGGCTCATCTGGATCAAGCGCTGGTTCAGCTTCCGCCACTACATCCGGCCTATGCGGTTTCTCCATCGGCACGGAAACCCTAGGTTCCATCGTATCGCCCAGCACCCGGTGCGGTGCGGTCGGGCTACGACCTACTTTTGGCCGGGTAGCACGCTCAGGCGCGATGGCGCTGTGTTGGTCCCTGGATAAAATAGGGGCCATCTGCAGGCAGGTGGACGATACCGCTCTCGTACTTGCTGCCATTAACGGACAAGATAACGGTGACCCCAGCTCGCTTGATCATGGTTTCCATTATGACAGCGACGAAGCACTAAAAGGCCTCAAAATCGGGTATGATCCGGCATGGTTCGAAAACGCGACGGTGACTGATAAAGCCGTGCTGGAACGGGTACGCAAACTTGGGCTCAGTGTAAGCAAGATCAAATTGCCTGACATGCCCTACGGTGCACTGATCACCACGCTTGAAGTAGAAGCTGCGGCAGCATTTGAAGAACTAACACTTTCCAACCGCGACGACCTTATGCGCTGGCAGGAAGACCGGGCGTGGCCGAACACATTCCGGGGCGCGCATTTCCTTTCTGCTGTTGAGGCCCTTCAGGTTGACCGCTTCCGCCGCAAGGTAATGGCGGCAATGGCGGACATTTATGATCAAGTAGACGTTATCATTTCGCCCAATTTCACAGGCGGTATGTTGCTGATTACAAATTATACCGGCACGCCGAGCCTTACGGTACCTGTGGGCATGGAAAAACGCGCTAGCGTTCCGCTGACCGGCCAACCTGCGCCAACAGAATCGCCAGCGCTCAAATTGCTACCGCATACCTTCACTTTGTGGGGCAACATGTTCCGTGAGGACCAGATACTGGCTCTTGGCCGCAAACTGGAAGAGGGCACCGGTTTCTATACCAATAGAAGACCAGCCCTTTAAGAAAAAGCGATAACCAGCGAAACCAAGGCTGAAACTGGCTCAACGCAGGCCTATTTCAGCCTTTTGCTTGACCAGCCCTAGCGAATCGCATATGTCCGCATTTACTGGTGTAAAAACATCGGTATTTTTAAAGATCATAAAGATTCCTTAGGCTCCGATATTCATCTGAATTTAGGTTCCTTTGTAGAAAAAAAAGGATAACGATCATGTCTCGCGTATGTGAACTAACTGGTAAAAAAGTAATGTCTGGCAACAATGTGTCGCACGCAAACAACAAGACGCGTCGCCGCTTTCTGCCAAACCTAACCAAAGCTACTCTGATTTCTGATGTTTGTGGCCGCTCCGTTTCGTTTCGTATTTCGACACAAGCGCTGCGTTCTGTCGAGCACAATAACGGCCTCGACAATTTCCTTCTGAAAGCACGCGATGAAGTTCTGTCTTCTACTGCTCTGAAGTTGAAAAAAGAGATCAAAAAGAAAATGGCTGCTGCAGCTGCTGCATAAGCACCCAGCTTTCATTTAAAGCACACAAGAATTCCTTAAACGTCGCACCTTCGGGTTGCGGCGTTTTTTTTGACTTAATTATACCGCCAAGCCGCAAGCGGCGTTTCATACATACTTAGTGACTGGCCGACGCGCTCTGTTGCGCTTCTGTACTCACCGGATGAATAATATGTTCCGCCACTTTGCTGCCTAGATCTGATATCTTCTTGTCACTTTGCTTTAACAAATGTCGGGCAGCATTTTGGATTTCCAAGATACTTCTATCTTTCCAAGCTGGGTTACGGTCGCCCTCATTGTTCAACATTAGTGCGGCTTTCATATCATTCGCAACGTGCCAGTTAGCCAAGTGGTGCCCGCCTTGCGCGTTTGCTACCCCGTGATTAGTGAAACGTGTCAACAGCCCATAGAGCGTCTCCTGACTGAAGGCTAACTCAGTCAATTTTGCGCGATATTCGAGGGATGCCGATTGCAGTTTTGGGTATTTTTTATAATCGGCAAAATGACGCCCTTCATGTTTCAGATAGGAAACCTTAAAGTCTTCCGATTGTTGGTCATAACTATCGCAGACACAAAATAGCTGCTTTGGTGTCGCCCAACCGCCTGTGGATGAAACTCCGTGTGTCGCATAATAGGCCCAGCCCCTGCTGACAAAGCCTCCTATATGGACGACGTCTACCGCCTCGGTGCTATCGGTTAACACCACTCTATATTGATGAGGGTCATTTTTCTGCCATAACATCAGCTCAAGCAACGGCGCCGTCCGTCCAAACAATACGCCATATCCCTGGCCTTCAATATAAGTGGCTATTACGTTCAGAAGGTTCTTCGGATCAAAATTCTGGCCGGTGACAATATTGGTTCTTACAATGTTCACCAACTTCTGTTCGAGCACATCCTCCAACGCCGATATCTTATCGGGCGCAAGCATAGCGCTCCGCCAATAATCCAGAAACACTGTCATTACCGCTCGGGTGACTGAGTCTTCAATTTGGCCCACGGCAATGCCGTGTTGATTTTGAACGAATTTAGCATCGAATTTTTGCAAAACGCCTTCTGCGCCTACCAGGCCCGAAACCTTCTCGCTGATATTTTCTAAGTCTCCCAACATTGCCTGTCGAATATAGATTCTTTGGGCATCGGTTTGCTCGGCGTTTGCCTGCACGCTCAAGGGCGCAAAAATAACTACGATCACCATTTTGATCAGAACCGATATTTTCATAAGATATCCTCCATAGATATTAGACTTCAGTGTTGTTATGTTTTGCATAACAGTATATACTCAACCTATACTCTGTTATGTAAAACATAACAAACATTTTTATGCATACGGTGGCAAACGTTGGTTTAGCCGTATCTCAGTGAGCGAGACATCAACCCTTATGAATAGCCTGCAACCAGTAAGGCCGGCGGTGGTCAGCGGCAAAGTTGAAGCCCTGTTTGAACACCTAATTTACTCGCTGGCGACGGGCAGGTGGCAGGCCTCTGAAAAACTGCCTTCAGTCCGAGAAGCCGAGCGAGAATGGTCGATTAGCCGGTTAACAGTATTGGCCGCTTATCGTAAATTAGAAGCAGCTGGTTTAATTGAGGCGCGCGGGCGCAGCGGCTATTATGTGATAAGCGGGCAGAGCCTGAATAACCTCAGCCAACACCGGGATGAACTTGAGGCTATATACAGCAGGGTCCTGACGCTGGTGCAGCAAGAGAGCTCCTTACTACCCTCAATGGTTTTTAAAAATCTGGCGGCTATGTCGGACATCCGTATTCAGCAGGAGCCTGAAATTGCTTTTGTTGAATGCTCTCAGTACCAGGCACACCATCACGCCAAAGAATGCGAAAGCCGCTTTCAGTTTCCTGTAGCTGCCATTGGCCTTGATCAGCTAGGGGAAAATACACCAAAAAAAATCCGCAACCTTCGCTACCTCATTACCACTGGTTTCCATTTCCCAGAAGCCCAACAAATCGCCAAAAGCCTCGATCTACCAGTAATAAACATCGCCATTGAGATCGATGCAGCAGCCCTGGTGAATAGTGTCCCTAAGGCTGAAAAAGTCTGTGTTTTTGAGCGTGACCAACCGATGGGGGATAACATTCACAGTGATGTCTCTAAAATTCTAGACCGTACAGACATTGAGCTGAAAATCACCCAAAACTATGATGAAGATATTCATCACTATTTTCTATCCAACTCGAAGGCCTTGGCTTTATTGCCACCAAGAATTTATGGCTGCGTGCACAAGAAACTACAGCAAGACCAAAGAGTGATCGCGATTGATTATCGGATCATGGAAAACCAGTGGAGCGGGCTTGCTCAAGCCCTCAAATTGCCCGCAGACGGGCTTCTTTAGGTGCCTTAAGGCTGGAAATATGCCTAATTCAGGTCTCGGCGTCTTTTACTGGGCAGCCCAGCTTTCATTTGAAGCACACAAGAATTTCTTAAACGCCGCACCTTCGGGTTGCGGCGTTTTTTTTTGATCTACAGCCTAGGCAACTACGGCCTTTTTGCGATGGATAAACCCCAGCAATAAACCAAACACTGAAAACTGGATACATGATGCAGTCGCCTCGATAACCATCCAGTTTGAGATGGACGGCACTGCGTATTTCGCCGGTTCCGCAAGCACAATATAAGACGCGAGAAACAGGCCAAAAGCAGCGGATACAGCTAGCCCGTCCCGCACAGTAGAGCCGCCTGGCATAAAGCGCGACAAAGCGACACTCATAATAAAGCCTTCAAGGATCATTGCTGCCAGCCCCAAGGGCATAATCGGACCCGGCCGCAAAAAACCGACGCTCGCGAAATGATCGGCATTAATGACAAAGTGTGACGTGCCTTGCACGCTGAACGAAACGACCATAAAAGCCAGTATAGAAAAAATATGTTTGATCACGGCTACTTCCTAAATTTCTGTTGTTTCTATTTTACTTGTTATTTGCAAGTTAAATATGACCCTAAATCTATTACTTGCTATTTGCAAGTCTCATAAATTGTTCTATCATGCGGCATGACAAAAAAGACCTCAACAGAATGGCATGGCTGCCCGATCCGTTACGGTGCATCGATTTTTGGTGATAACTGGTGCCTGCTGATACTGCGTGACCTGATGTTCAAAAGCGCGCGGCATTATGCCGATTTCCTCAATGCCGGCGAAGGCATTGCCAGCAACATCCTTGCCGCACGGCTTGAGCGCCTGGAAGCCGAAGGCATTATCACCAAGCTCCGCGATCCAGACCACGGCGTCCGCCGAATTTATGCGCTAACAGACAAGGGGCTCGGGCTTGTACCAGCAATGCTCGAGATCATCGATTGGTCAGAGACTTGGGACACGCAAACAGAAGTGCCTACCGAGTTTGCAGAAGCACTGCGAACAGACCGTAGGGCTTTAGCCGAGAAAATAACCGCTGAACTAATAGCGGCACGCTAGAAAACTACGGTTTCCAGTCAAACACCAAAAACAGGTTCCGCTGAAACGGGCTGAAGTTATCGTCCGACATCATGAACAGACGCAGCGTGCCGTCAGCCAGCACCTTAACATCGAGTGCTTCCATATTATCAACAATCAACGGCGGGGAAAAATGTGCAATCTCAGTGCCTTTCAGCACAACGCCAGCCTTGATATCAGCAGCAGCAATACGCAATATTTTTGCCGCACTGCCGTCAATTGCTGAATAGTAGCGCATCAGCAGAAGCACATCGCCGTTCGGTAATGTTGCAGCATCCGTTGGTGCAAAATTTTTAGGCGGAGCAAACCGCAACGTTTCGGCTTTATCTGCAGACGCAATCCATACAGGTAAAGTGCCTTGGGTATCCAGACCGCGTTCGGCAAACATCAAAAACTTGCCGCCGTCCAACCGCGTTAGCGCTTCTAGACCGCCATTAGAGGATAGACCGCTTAGGTCCAAGTGATTATTGATTGCAGCCATGGCGCTCGGGGCACCTGGGAAACCCACATCTAGGATGCGGTGGTTTTGCTCCAGCCCAACATAAAAGCCTGCGGAGTGGCGCGCGAGGCTTTCCGCATCGTAATCTGCTTTACCTTTGCCGCGCGCCCCGTCTTCGAACGGCCGAATTTTAGCATCCAGCAATGGCACCTTGGCGTTCAGATCGATATTGGCCTCTAGCCAATATCCCTTGTCGCTGATAGCAAGCAGCGTATTCGGTGCCAAAGCATCCACCAACAAGCCTGACCAGCCGCCAAAATCATCATTCGGCGATGTCATAGACCAACCGCCCACATAAGTAAGCTCGCCGACTTGTATTTGGTTGGGGTCGTCGGTGTTCAGCGCCACGCGCTTGGCGTTGATCACAGTTGTTACCGGCCCGTTCTCCAACGCAACTGCGAGCTGACCCCTGCCGTAATAACTGGAAACACCAGCGGCGACCGTGAAGCCGATCATCAACAAAACAACAATTTTACTTTTCATGGATGCCTCTAAAAATCTGGTCAACGCATAGACAGCTGCGGGCTTAGCCCAGTCTACGCGGTTTTGGCAATGTATCAGAAAACAATTCCGCCAATTGGTCTGTCATAGCACCGCCGAGCTGTTCCGCATCAAGAATAGTGACCGCCCGCTGATAATAGCGCGTCACATCATGGCCAATGCCGATTGCGATTAGTTCTACAGGCGATTTATTCTCAATCAATTTGATAACTTGCCGCAGGTGGTTTTCCAGATAAGTGCCCGAATTAACTGACAGCGTACTATCATCCACTGGCGCACCGTCCGAGATCACCATCAAAATACGGCGTTCTTCTGCGCGGGCCATCATCCGGTTATGCGCCCAAAGCAGTGCTTCACCGTCGATATTTTCCTTAAGCAGGCCTTCGCGCATCATCAAACCAAGGTTTCGGCGCGCGCGCCGCCACGGCATGTCCGCGGTTTTATAGATGATATGGCGTAGATCGTTTAGCCTGCCCGGCTTTTGCGGCCGCTTGGCTTGAAGCCATTTCTCGCGGGACTGACCACCTTTCCACGCTTTGGTCGTAAAGCCGAGGATTTCAACCTTCACGCCGCAGCGTTCCAGCGTACGAGCGAGAATGTCAGCGGAGATTGCTGCAATTGAGATTGGCCTACCGCGCATGGACCCGGAGTTATCCAGCAGCAAGGTCACGACAGTATCTTTAAATTCCGTGTCTGATTCGAGCTTGAAAGAAAGCGGCCTCAGAGGCTCGGTTACTACGCGCGCCAAGCGCCCAGCATCCAGAATGCCTTCTTCAAGGTCAAAGTTCCAGTGCCTGCGCTGCTGCGCAAGCAAGCGCCGCTGCAAGCGATTGGCAAGCTTGGAAACCGCTCCTGTAAGATGCGCCATCTGTTGGTCAAGGTATTTCCGAAGGCGGTCTAATTCTTCTGTGTCGCAAAGCTCTTCGGCCTTGATTACCTCGTCAAACTCCTCGGCGAAAACCTGATAGACGGGAATACTTTTTAACTCATCAAGCGGCCGATTTGGTCGCCAAGGTACAGCACCCTCATGTTTGCCTTCACCGCTTTCACCCTCAGCATCATCAACTTCCTCAGAAGATGCTTCCGTAGAGGCGTCGTCGTCATCGCCTTCGCCTTCTTCGCCGTCGCCAGTTTCTGTGGAGTTTTCGTCGCTTTCGCCGCCTTCTTCACCTTCCGATTCCTGTGATGCATCACCTTCACCGTCCTCCGGCTGATCATTCTGGTCATCAGGGTCAACCTGATCCCCATCCCCGTCGCCAATCAGCGTTGAGATAATCGTCCGGCTGATCACCGCAAGGCCGCGCTGATCGTCGATTTTATTTTCTAACGTATCAAGTAGATGACCGACACCTTCTTCTAGCCACTGGCGCTGGCTTTCAACACCGAGAGCAGCTTCAGTAGGTGCAACTGCACCTGTAAGCCGTTCCCGCACGAGCAGCCGCAACACATCGGCAAGCCTGCCGTGCTCGTCATCACTTGGCCTATGTAGCCCTGCTTCAAGCACGCGTTTTTCTTCAAGTGCTGCCAAGTTGGCCTTTGCACCAGGGAATTGGCGGGCGCCAATCGCTTCGAACCGGGCCTGCTCAACGGCATCAAATATCGCTTTTGACACGGCGCCGGACGGAGCAAGTTTTCGGTGAAGCTTTGGGTTGTGGTGCCGATGCTTCATTGCAAGCGCATCAGCCTGCCCGCGCATCTCAGCTATGTCGGCAGCATTAATCTTGTGCGGCAGATGGGCCACACGCGCTTCCCCATCGGCCAACCCAGGAAGGTCAGAGGTGAAACGCACTTCAAGCTTGGGATCACCCGATTCCGCCCGTGTGGCGGCACCAACGGCCTGCTCAAAAAGTTCTCTATTTTTCTGGCTACCACCCGACACGGCAATGGACCTTCCCGTTCAGCACCTAGCCAATAAGCAGCTTGGCACCGCTTTGTTTAAGGTCTTCCCCGAAAGAGCGCTGATAATATTCAGCGACGATCGCACGCTCAGCTTCATCACATTTATTGAGGAAACTAACCTGGAAGGCAAAACCTACATCATTGAATATATTTCGGTTTTGCGCCCAAGTGAGCACTGTACGAGGACTCATCACAGTCGAAATATCACCTGCCATAAAGCCCGTCCGCGTAAGTTCAGCCACACGGACCATGCTGTCGATGATTTTGCGGCCTTCTTCCGTATCGTAGCTGGGCTCTTTAGAAATCATAATCTGCATTTCGGTTTCGTGCGGCAGATAATTGAGCGTCGCAACAATGTTCCAGCGATCCATCTGACCTTGGTTGATCTGCTGCGTGCCGTGATAAAGCCCCGTCGTGTCGCCTAGGCCCACTGTATTAGCGGTTGAGAAAATACGAAACGCCGGGTGCGGGCGAATAACGCGGTTCTGATCGAGCAGCGTCAACTTGCCTTCAACTTCAAGAATACGCTGGATCACAAACATCACATCCGGACGACCGGCATCATATTCGTCAAACACCAGTGCAATGGGGCTTTGCAGCGCCCACGGCAGCATACCTTCTTGAAACTCAGTGATTTGCTTGCCGTCACGTAATACGATGGCATCTTTGCCAACCAGATCAATCCGACTGATATGGCTATCGAGGTTAATACGCACAGTTGGCCAGTTAAGCCGCGCGGCCACTTGCTCAATATGAGTAGATTTACCTGTGCCGTGATAACCCTGGATCATCACCCGCCGGTTATGAGAAAACCCAGCCAGGATCGCCAGCGTGGTGTCATGGTCGAACACGTATGCATCATCAAATTCTGGGACATGTTCGGTGCGCTCAGCAAAAGCCGGCACCTCCATATCAACATCAATTCCAAAAACATCCCGCACGGAAACTGTTTTTTCCGGCAAGTTGATACTCGGCAAATTCTCGGCCGCATTTGCGGTCATGTAGCAACCTCATCTTGAAGGGTGAAACGGCGCGCCCCATACTTACTGTGCGGGACATAACACTGCTAGACCGTATACTAGTGAATGAAACATCTGTTTACCAGAGGCTATACAGTCCAGCACCGTTAGTTTTTCTGATCCATGTTATTATAGTAATTTGACCAATTTCTAACAATTTCAAGTCATTTCCATAAATGAGTGTCAAACTAGCTATCCTCGAGATTCTTAAGAGTCGCAGTCTTTTCTATATTCGTTTATCAAATAAATCTGTATTCGTTTGTTATATAAAACTTTGCTAGTTTTTGAACTAAAGGGGTGTCGGGTGGTTCAACTATTGATAAAAATTATATTCAGGGCTCCCAATTATTGGAAAGCTTTTGGATTTTGGCGCGGCAGCCTACTGTTATTGAAAGTGGAAGGGCGGGGCAAAAGATCCTCCGACCGATTGTTAAAAATTCATCTATCTGACTATCCTCACCCGATCTATTTGCGGGATAGGTTGAGTGACAGAAGTATATTTTGGCAAATATTCGTCAAGCCACAATACAGCCTAGCCGAATTCCCACATACCGATAAACTAATGCAAAAATATAACAGCTTGATCGCCCAAGGCGAAACACCTGTCATTATTGATGGCGGCGCAAATATTGGGCTTTCAGCGCGGTTTTTCGCGCAAATGTATCCCAAAGCCATGATCATTGCGGTTGAGCCCAGTGACACAAATTATGAAATGTTGGTCAAAAACACGCAAGCTCTGGGGTCCCAAATTAAGCCGGTCCTAGGTGGAATTTGGCATAGCGAAACTTTCCTTCACATCAAAAACCTCGATGTTGGAGACACCGCATTCCAAGTAACACAGTCAGATACTGAGGGCCTAAAAGGTTATTCTATCGATAGTTTGTTGGCTGCATACAGCCAGTCATCGGCCACATTTATCGTTAAACTTGATATTGAGGGCAGTCAAAATGCGGTATTTGCAAATAATGCTGAATGGCTAAAACGAACGAGCGTGCTTTTCCTGGAACTGGATGATTGGCTTATGCCATGGAGCGGATCAAGCATGAGCTTTTTTAATGTCGCTAGTAAAATCCCATCGGATTTTCTAATATCCGGGGAAGACGTTATTTGGGTAAACCACCTTTTGAAAACTGAGCCCGCAACCAATACGTAGAAAGCCCACTAAGTTATGGGAAACATCACGAAACTGATCGAAAAAAAATTAACCGCGGCGCTGAAGCCTAGTTTTTTGGAGATTACCGACGACAGCGAAAGCCACCGCGGCCACGCTGGGCATGATGGCTCAGGAGAAAGCCATTTCACCGTTACAATTCAATCAGACGCCTTCATCGGGCAAAACCGCGTTGCAATGCAAAGGCTTGTTATGGGCGCGCTGAAAGAAGAGCTCGCAGGCAAAATTCATGCATTAGCAATTAAAGCAAGCGTGCCAGGTTAAGCGCTATTTTATCCCATTCGCGCGTTGCAATTCGCGGATAAATGCAACAAGCGACGTTCTTTCTGCATCACTAATACCGGTTACTGGTGGCATATCACCGTACTCCCAGTGATGGGCTTCAACACCGTTTTTCACAGCTGAGCGGATGGCATTATCATCATGATGGCCGGGACGGTAAAAAAAGTGGATAAGGGGCGGACCGCTGTCTGTCCCAAGCGCGGTGTCACCGTGGCAGACTGAGCAATTGGTTAGGAAAAGCGCCTGCCCTTTTTTCGCCCGATCCGAAAAATCAGGTATTTGAGCTGTCTGTGCTAACGCTGCACCTGCCCCCATCACCACGGCGAAGATCATCATCCATTTAGTCATCTCATTTCTCCCTAATCAGATTGCACAATCGGCTGCGCCAGAATCCATAAGCTTGCCATGGTGTAACACACCATCAAAACGATCAGGGGGAGTTGGCTAAACAGCGCGCGCCCGTGACTTTTAGCCGATGCCACTGCCATCACATGGGCAGTATAAACTGCATACATATGACCGATAACCACCGCTGCCATCGATACCCACCAAACCGTGCCAATCCCGATTATGCCGACATCCATACGATAGCCAAGCGTGCCGAACAAATCCCAGCCCACATGAAAAGGGTCAGAGGCAAGCGGAATTGCCAATTGTCCGGCAAGTAGCAAAAACGCCAAATAGTGGGCGATGTGATAGGCCAAACTAATCGGCAACAGGGCCATCACAAATTGGCCAGAAAAGGAGCGTGTATTATAGCTGCCGTCAGACAATAGCGCTGAGAGTTTTGCAATCACCCCGTAACTGACAAAAAAGAACAGCGGCACCACCAACAAACCAACACTTTCGAAAAACAACCGCAGATCTATGTTCTGTTGTTGAACCCAAAACAGAGGCGCAAACAACCAACTCCGAGTGAGTGCCCACTCGATCAAATCAGCCCAAACCTGGGTATCTCGAAAGCCATCAAACGTGACCGTTGCTAGTAGCAATAACAACAGAACCGTGCTGGCGCGACTGAGCGGCGTTGCGGACGCAAGACCAACACCAAGCGGCCTGAGCCAAAGCTTTCCGTCTTCTATTTTAGTCGGTGCAATGCGCGCTAAAAACCCGAACAAGATACTGAATATCTCAGCGCGATCTAGCCAGACATCGCGGCCAAATAGAAACATGCCCACCCAGACAATTGCCGAATATACCAGAATAAGGAGTGCAAGCGACGACGGCACCTCAGCAAATGGCGCGACTTGTTCTAACCAAGCGAACAGCCAGAAAAAAGCAACTGCAGGCCAGCGCGACAACACAACTGGGTATGTAAGGCGCCCAGTAAAAGGGCCAAGTTTTAGCGTCGCAACCACCGCATCGAAAACCAAACGCCATGGGTTTACTAGCCGCCAGACATCACCGACCAGTGCCTGCACATACACCATGCCAACCCACCAGATAGACCAAACAAAAACAGGCGCAATATTGCGTGTCGGGCTTTGCTCGCCGGCGAAACCGGCCGTCAAAATGATAAAGAAAACGGCTACACCCACCAGGCCACAGAGCCAGCGCGCTCCACTGACAACCCAGCCATACGCACCGTCAAGGTCAAGTAGCTTCAGCCGAATTGGTGCCGATGGGGTCGCACTTTTTTTGAGAAATAGCGCTGCAATAACGAACGACAAACCAACAGTTAGCCCTGCGCCAAGGACGTAATAATAGAGAGGCACATCCAGCTGGTACCGCACTCCAAAAGCGTGCGCGCTCAGTGCCTGCGTGCCAAAAAGGCATGCAATGAACATAGCTCCGGTGCGCCGCAACCCGGCTACAATACTCCCTGTTCCCCTCATACGAAAAAACATGCCATACAATCGGGGCTTTGTGGTAAATATTTTCAATAGTTCGGAGTTTTTTGGGTGAGCGAAGGCAATAATAGTCCGGCGCTTTATCGGGGAAAATTAGGGGATTACAGAAAATGTTGAAATTACTCTGTGCTGCTGCGGCTTTGATATGTGGGCTAACAGGTGCCGCGAACGCTGACATTCTTGCCATGTTTAGCTATGAGAGCAAGAGCCCTGACAGCCTCAAATCATTGAAGTTGGGCGGGCCACAAGAACGCCGCGAAGGCATTGCCATTATGGATGTCGACCCAAACTCGGCCAATTTTGGGAAAATTCTGTGGGACATGCCGCTGCCAAATGACCTGACAGCCCATCATATTTTTTATGACCGCACCATGGCCAAGGCCTATATCACCGCGTTGGGTAAAAAAGAGCTGCGCATCATGGATATGAAAAGCTCACCCTACGCAGTGAAAACCATCAATGTTGACTGCTCCATGGGCGAAGATGTGGTTTTCGATGAAGCCAACAAACGCTGGTTTTTGACCTGCATGGATAGCGCCAATGTAATTGTAGGCGATGTGGCCACCGACGCCATTATCGGTGAAATAAAAGTACCCGGCACCTATCCGCACGGATTAGCCGTTAATACGGCCATCAACAGGATTTTGATAACCAGCACCGTCAGCGGTGACCTGTCGACACCCGACGAACGCATCACAGTTGTCGATGCAACGACGTTCGAAGTTTTAGACCATATCAAACTGTCGAACAAAGCATCCCCGTCTGGCGAAGCGCCGGTCGAGGTCCTTTTTGTGCCAGGCGCCAAAGTGCCAACCGCCTATATCACCAATATGTTTGGCAATACGCTGTGGACCGCAACCTGGAACGCTGAAACCGGCGCTTTTGATACCGCGCAAGTATATGATTTCATGGCGTCTGAAAAAGTGGGTGTCCCGCTGGAAATTTATTACAGTGACGATGCAAGCAAAATGTTTGTCACCTCAGCCAATCCAGGCAGGCTTCATATTTTCGATATCAGCGGAGACCCTGGGAAACCAATACACATGAAAACACTCGAAGTCGGTGAAGGGGCTCACCATGTGGCCTTCGATAAAGACGGCCAATATGCGGTTGTGCAGAACAGCTTCCTGAACCTGCCCGGCATGAGTTCGGGGCTGGTCCATATAGTGGATCTCGCGACCGAGGAAGTCATCAAAACCATCACCACCTTCTCTGATGCAGGGCTTAACCCCAATGTGATTGTTCTGTTACCAAAGTGGAACGCTTTGGCTGGCCACTAAAAATAATAAAATGGCTGCATAGCATGCTGATGTATGTGGATGCAGCCATTTTCCAGCCTGAGCAGTGTGGCTCAGCCTAAAAGCGGTAGCGGGTCATCTGCGCACAACTGTGCAATCAAAACAGTATCCTACAGCAGCCCTTTTCCTGCCTGCTTGTAACTATAGGCCACACCAAAAACGGTGACACCCACAAGCAATAGCATCGTCATCAATTCCACTGTCGTATAGTCCGTCATTTTTTCCGCCCATGTTTCTGGCTTTTAGCTTTATCGGCCTAAGTAACATGACTATGAAATAAGGCAGGCCTGCGGAATAACTGAGGTAAGATTACTGCAGGTTTCATCTATTTCCGTTATAAGATGCCTGCGTTTATCAATATTTTTAACGCTAGGCAGCCTGTATCCCCAAATCCCGCGCCAAACTATCTTAAACCCCTCAGAGTAGAGATCCTGGTCTCATGGCATCGGTTGGAGAAGGCACGCTTACAACTGCTGGCAGAGAATACGACTATTTCTGCCAGATAGCAGGCAAAGTGCAATCGCGCGATGTATCCCATCTGACTTACACTCTTCAAGCTCTTCTCAAATACCTGAAACGGCTCGAAGGTGGCATTTCTATAAGATTAGAAGCTTTCCCAGCAGCGCGCTAAACGCGCTGCATAATTATTTAAAAACCACGGCAATCCAAGGGGTACCAAAGCCTATCCCTAACAAGAAACTAGTTATGGCTTACAGCTGGTTTTCCGAGCGGTGGGGCGAACTTAGTGAGGTTAATACCCTCCACTGCGGATTTATATTCTTCTATACTAGGCGTGCGACCGAGGATCGTGGAAAGAACCACAACTGGCGTTGAAGCCAGCAAAGATTCACCCTTTTTCTCGTCAGAGTCTTCAACAACTCTGCCTTTAAACAAGCGCGTAGACGTCGCTAAAACAGTATCGCCTTTGCCAGCTTTTTCCTGGTTACCCATACATAGGTTACAGCCAGGTCGCTCTAGATACATGATATTTTCATATTGAGTGCGGGCATTGTTTTTAGGTGCATTATCATCAAATTCAAAACCTGCATACTTCTGCAGCACGGCCCAGTCGCCTTCTGCCTTTAACTCGTCAACGATGTTATAGGTTGGTGGCGCGATCACGAGTGGCGCTTTAAATTCGACCTTATTGCCCTGCTTTTCCAAATTCTTGAGCATTTGAGCGACAATTTTCAAATCGCCTTTGTGAACCATACAGGAACCGACAAAGCCCAAGTCTACTTTTTTCTCACCCTTGTAGTAGGAAATCGGCCTGATTGTATCGTGGGTGTACCGCTTGGATACATCCACATTGTTCACATCTGGGTCTGCAATCATAGGCTCAGCTATTTGGTCCAAATCCACAACAAATTCTGCAAAGTATTTAGCATTGCCGTCTGGTACCAACGCCGGCTTCTCACCAGATTTGATTTCTTCAATTCTTCTGTCAGCGATGTCGATAAGGCCTTGAAGCGTTTCGGTTTTATTCTCCATACCTTTATCAATCATGATCTGAATTCTGCTCTTGGCAATCTCAAGTGATTCAATCAATGTTGCATCTTCAGAAATACAGATTGAAGCTTTTGCCTTCATTTCTGCGGACCAGTCAGTAAAGGTAAACGCTTGGTCGGCGATCAGGGTACCAAGGTGAACCTCAATAACTCTGCCCTGGAAGACATTATCCCCAAATTCCTTCAACATCTGAGCCTGAGTAGCGTGCACCACATCACGGAAGTCCATATGGTCCTTCATGCTTCCTTTGAAAGTGACTTTAACAGATTCAGGGATAGGCATCGTCGCTTCACCTGTTGCCAGAGCAAGTGCAACTGTCCCAGAATCAGCCCCAAAAGCGACACCTTTAGACATTCTGGTGTGGCTATCACCACCAATAATAACTGCCCAATCGTCAACCGTAATGTCATTCAAAACCTTATGAATTACATCCGTCATGGCATGGTATACGCCCTTTGGGTCTCTCGCGGTGACGAGGCCAAATTTATTCATAAAGCTCATAAGCTTGGGAATATTTTCCTGTGCCCGCACATCCCAGACAGAGGCTGTGTGGCAGCCTGATTGGTAAGCACCATCGACTGTGGGGGAAATAACTGTAGCGGCCATTGCCTCTAGTTCCTGAGATGTCATCAGCCCAGTGGTGTCTTGCGAGCCAACAATATTCACTTCCACTCTCACGTCTGAACCCGCATGCAACACAGTGTCCGCTGTCACCCCAACGGCATTTTTATTGAAGATTTTCTCTACGGCCGTAAGGCCCTGTCCCGCGTGGGAGATTTCTTTAGAGTCCGCAAAAACAGGGGGCATTTCGGCGCCCAGTGTTGAGGCCGCGAAGCTTTGAAGCTTCTTACCAAAAACAATCGCGTAAGAGCCGCTAGCCTTAATGAACTCGACTTTTTGTGGGGTCAATGAGGATGAAATATCAACAAGCTCTTTATCGCCGGTTTCATTATATAACTTCTGCGTCTTTGTATTAATTGTGAGAACAGTACCTGTATCAACAGAGTAAGCTTGCTCAAGGACTGGGTCATCATTGCCGTCCAAAACCGGTTGGCCTTTAGAATCTACCTTTTTAACCCAGTTTTTCAGGTCGATCCCAATCCCACCAGTAACGCCGACAGTTGTTAAAAAGATCGGAGAAATGCCATTTGTCCCGCCAACAATAGGGGCAATATTTACGAAGGGAACATAGGGGCTAGCTTGTTTACCAGTCCATAAGGCAACGTTATTAACACCGGACATCCTAGAAGACCCAACGCCCATCGTTCCCTTTTCTGCTACTAACATCACTCTCTTGTCCGGGTGTTGTTTTTGCAGCTCTTGGATTTCAGCTTGTGCCGTTTCAGAGATCATGCACTTTCCGTGCAGTTCACGGTCCGCCCTGGAGTGAGCTTGGTTACCAGGAGACAGTAAATCAGTGGAAGCATCACCTACTTCAATGATATAGGTCACGATCTTTATTTCTTCATCGATATCGGGAAGTTTTGTGAAAAATTCAGCTTTTGCGTAACTTTCCAAAATGTCTTTGGCCACTGCATTCCCACCCACATAAGCGACTGCAAGGCGCTCAGTATCTGCCTCGTAAAGGAAAACCTGTGATTTAAGGACGTCAGATGCTTGCTGAGCGACAGCCGCATCATCACCCAGCGCCAGACCAAGAAGGACGTCAACTGATGGACCGCCTTTCATATGGGACAGCAGCTCGAAGGCGAAGCTTAACGAGATTTCATCGACAACAGAGTTACCAAGTATAATATCCTTTAAAAACTTGGCCTTTTCACCCGCAGCGTTGGTTGTGCCAGGCAAGGTGTTGTATATGAAAAACTTAAGCGAATCTTTTCTGTGCTCGTTTTCAACATCTTTGATTTGCGAGACGATCTCTTTTACAAGCGCTCCATCTTCAATAGGCTTTGGATTCAATCCCTGTTTTTTTCGAGTTTCGATCTCATTTAAGTATTCTGTATATAAACTCATGACTGTCCTGACGAAAAAGGGGTTAGATGAAGCTTGAAACCCGGGCGGCAGGGAATTCTGTCGAGCTGGGGGAAAAGCGGGCCGACTGTATATTATTTCATCAAACTCTTGCTTGCAAGATAGTTTGGCTCGGATAATATCAGTTTTCGTTCAATTTCCGCGCCTTCACGTGCCCTAACGCATGCTTGAATATTTTAAACCCTTAAAATGGAGGTCTTGATCTCATGGCAACTGTTGGACAAGACACACTGAAAACTCGCAGGACACTTACCGTTGGCGATAAAGAATATGATTATTTTAGCCTGAAAGCTGCCGAGAGCAGCATCGGCGATGTATCCCGCCTGCCCTATACTCTTAAAGTGCTGCTTGAGAACCTCCTCCGCCATGAAGACGGTGTTTCTGTTAACACTGCCGATATTCAGGCGCTTTCAGACTGGCAAAAAGAACAACGTGTCTCGCACGAGATCGCTTATCGTCCCGCCCGCGTATTGATGCAGGATTTCACCGGCGTTCCAGCCGTTGTTGATTTGGCTGCCATGCGCGACGCGATGGTCAAAATGGGCGGTGACCCTGAGCTGATCAACCCGCTTGCACAGTGTGATCTGGTGATCGACCATTCTGTTATGGTGGATAAATTTGGTACTAAAAACGCCTTCAAGCAAAATGTTGCCCTGGAAATGGAGCGCAATGCTGAGCGGTACCAGTTCCTGAAATGGGGCCAATCGAGCTTTGATAATTTCAATGCCGTCCCTCCGGGAACCGGCATTTGCCACCAGGTGAACCTCGAGTATATCGCTGATACAGTCTGGACCGAAGAAGTAGACGGCAAAACCATTGCAATGCCGGACACATGTGTTGGTACTGACAGCCACACCACCATGATCAACGGCCTTGCCGTACTTGGTTGGGGTGTTGGCGGCATTGAAGCCGAAGCTGCCATGCTCGGTCAGCCAGTATCCATGCTGATCCCCGACGTCGTTGGCTTCAAGCTGACAGGCAAGCTGAAAGAGGGCATCACCGCGACTGACCTTGTGCTGCGCGTCGTTGAAATGCTGCGCGAACTGGGCGTGGTTGGAAAATTTGTGGAATTTTACGGCAACGGCCTTGATGAACTCACCCTTGCTGACCAAGCAACCATTGCCAACATGGCGCCAGAGTACGGCGCAACATGTGGCTTCTTCCCGGTTTCAAAAGCAACGCTAGATTATATGACATTCACAGGCCGCGACGAAGAAACTGTTGCCCTCGTTGAAGCCTATGCCAAAGAACAAGGCATGTGGCGCGATGCGGACAGCGTTGAGCCCGTGTACACAACAACGCTTGAGCTTGATATCACTACAGTTAAAGCTGCACTTGCTGGCCCAAGTCGCCCGCAAGACCGTGTCGACCTTGACGGCGCGAAAGATGCCTTCATCAATGAAGTGCTCGCGAAAACTGGCAAAGAAAATGACCTTACAGACTACGCAGTTGAAGGCGCTGACTATGCGCTAAACCACGGCGATGTTTGTATTGCGGCGATCACCAGCTGTACCAATACGTCAAACCCTAGTGTTTTGATCGCAGCTGGCCTTGTTGCCAAAAAAGCCAACGCGCTTGGTCTCAACAGCAAGCCTTGGGTAAAAACATCTCTGGCACCGGGCAGCCAAGTTGTAACCGACTATTTGGATAAAGCTGGCTTGAGCGAGCATCTTGACGCGCTTGGCTTCAACCTAGTTGGCTACGGCTGTACCACATGTATTGGTAACTCTGGACCGCTTGCGGCGCCGATTTCCAAAACCATCAACGAGAACGACCTAGTCTGCGCAAGTGTGCTGTCTGGTAACCGTAACTTTGAAGGCCGCGTTAGCCAAGATCTGAAAGCCTCTTACCTTGCATCTCCTCCACTTGTTGTAGCCTACGCCATTGCGGGATCGCTGAAAGTGGATATCACCACTGAAGCACTCGGCAAGGATAAAGACGGAAACGACGTATTCCTGAAAGACTTGTGGCCATCTAACCAGGAAGTACAGGATGCAATCGCCGCCAGCCTAACCCGCGAAATGTTCGTTGAACGCTACGCTGACGTATTCACAGGCACCGAAGAATGGCAGGCTGTTCCAATTTCAGAAGGTAAGACTTACAACTGGAGTGAGGACAGTACGTATATTCAGCACCCACCCTATTTCGAGAATATGGATGAGGGCCCCGCTGACACAACTGACATCAAAGGTGCTCGTCCGCTTGCACTTTTGGGTCACAGCATCACCACCGACCATATCTCACCGGCTGGTGCGATCAAGCCAGACAGCCCAGCTGGCGAATATCTACAAGCCAACGGCGTGGCCCGTAAAGACTTCAACAGCTACGGCTCGCGCCGT
>NVTU01000030.1 GCA_002401685.1 Kordiimonadales bacterium | reverse complement strand
GTGTAGAGGTAATTCTCCGGGTCTTTATCACTGCGCGTAAACCGGTGATGTGCCATATGGCGGATGCGATATTCTTTCAGGCTTACCATCATCGGCCAGCCCGCAAGCCACAAACACAGCCGCTCGTTCAACGCGCGCGTTTTAAACAGCAAGCCGTGGCTGCCCTCGTGCAGTAAGATGGCAAGGCCCAACTGCCGCCCGCCAATAAGGATGACAGCAACCAGCAGCGTTAGGGCATTTGGAAACAGGAAGTAAAGAGCGCCTGAAGCAATAATAACTCCCCAGCAATGCAGCAAAAGCCACGCGCCCCATGCATCAGAGCGTTGCCGCAGCCTGTGCGACTGCTCGGTGGTCACGATGTCCGACGGCTTAATCGTCTGCCACTGTGTGGACCTGTTTTTACTGCTCATGTTGTTGGCCATGTTCCTTGTTTGGTGGGTGCGATCTTAACCATATTAGACTGACAAGTCTAATAAATTGCCTGTGAAGCTGAGCCAACCCGAGGTCTAGTGACGCCCCTTGGTAAGGGCCCATAATTGTAACCCACAACAATTTGACCCTGTCTTGTCCCAAATTTTCTTTCGGGTGCGGCTCTCGGTGTGTAGGCTGGTCTTATGTCCAAATTTTTTCTGTCACGGTACATATTTGTTCTAATTGGTTTGCTGTGCAGCACTTTTGCTGTGCCTGTGGCTGGTGTTGCTAACGCTGCCGGTGACCCTGAGCTTTTGAAACGGCTTTCGCGCCCGGCGCTTGTGGCTGCACCGGCTATGTCCTCTGATGGGCATTTCGTTTCCAGTTTACACCGAACTGAGGGCGATAAAGCCGTGGTGGCCGTCTGGCGAGTAGACGAGGGCTTCAAAACGCCGGAAATATTGCCCTACAACCGCACTGAAGTGCGCTGGATGTCGTGGGTTGGGGGCGGCAGGCTTTTGATGTCGCTTAAAGAAAAAGGGTTGGTTCTTTACGATGCACATTTGAAACAGCTGCGCCCCTTCATTGAAGGAAAAGGCCCGCGCCCCGGCGACCTACCGCCCTTTCTGCTTAGTTCATTACACGAAGACCCGTCCAACATATTGATGCAGTGGGAAGACCCTTCTGAGCCGGGATTTCCTGCTGTTTACAAAGTGAATGCGCTTACTGGGACGTCGAAGAAAATTGTCAGCGCGTGGCGGCCTATTGTGCGTTGGCTTGCGTCGCCAGAGGGCGAAGTGCGGCTTGGGGAAGGTTTTGTTGGTCGTAATCAGAAAATATATGGTCGCCGCACGGGCGGCGGCTGGAGGCCGATTTTAAAAAGGGATTTCTTCCGCGGCCCTGCGGTACAGCTTTTGGCTGTTGAAACCGGCGGTGCTACAGCCTTGGTAATCAGTGGGCATGCAGGTGATAAACGCGAACTGTGGCGTATGCATACATCAAACGGCGAAATGTTGGCGCGCCTGGCCAGAAACAAGCTGTTTGATATTGATGGGGCAATCATAAATCCAAGCGATGATCAGGTTGTCGGGGCTTCATTTACGGCTGCCTCCAGGCAAATCATGATCTGGCAAACCAAAGCGCTTGAAGATCATAACGCGGTTGCACGGCACTTGGGTGTGCGCACCGTGGAACTTGTTGTTGGTAGCCGCGACGGCAGGCGGCAGCTATACCGCCACCGCGCACTGCATAGGCCGTCGCTCTACTATATTTATGAACCCGGCAGTGGAAATGTCATGCCGCTTCCGGGCGCAGAGGAATTGAACGCTTTGCCACAAATTGACGGCCAGATGGTGTGGTTTAAAGTTGATGGTATGCAGCGGCCAATGCATGCAGTTCTGTCCCAGCCTAAGTCAGGGTCGACGGGGAAAGCCGTTGTGCTGGTGCACGGGGGCCCCGTGCGGCGCGCTAGCAACAGCTACAAGGCAGCTGTCAGTTGGTTAGTAGCAAATGGCTATACGGTACTTCAGCCGAATTTCCGCGGCTCCAGCGGCTACGGCGAGAAGTGGCGGCGCGCGGGCTACGGCGAATGGGGCGACGATATGCAAAAAGATGTGCGTGCGGCGGGTCAGTGGCTGTTGGATGGTGGGTACGGGGAGGCCGGCCATATGTGTGTGATGGGGGGATCCTACGGCGGATACGCTGCTCTGATGTCGGCCATACGCGACGATGATATGTTTGCCTGCGCGGTAAGCTTGAATGGGGTTACATCAATTCCCTTGCTGATTTCCTATTTGAAAACATTACGGTTCCCGCTTTTGACCGTGCCGAGGATAAAGGCACGTTTGTCTAGCCGGTCGCTGTGGCGCCGATCACCGCTCGGCCGGGCGGATTTAGTGCGTATACCAGTATTGATGCTGCATTCTACAGAAGATGTGAATGTGCCGTTTCAGCAAGGCGCCTTGATGGCCAACACCCTGCGGAAACGCGGTAAAGAGTTTGAGTTTATTATCCTTAAGGGGGCGGAGCACGTGCTGCGCCGGGCGTCGGAAAAACGCCGCTATATGCAAAGCGCGCTCGATTTTATTGAGAAGCACACCGGCGGCCCTGCAGGTTAAATCACGGGAACCGTGACCAAGCGCATAAGGATTCGGCCAGGCGAGGGTCAGGCAAATGATCAATTTCGCGGGCCGATATATAAAAAGTTCCTATGTTCTATGTTCGTTCGCACCAATTTTCCGCGATTTGTGAAATTATGTTTCAATCACGCGGTTTTTCCTTCTGATTTAGCTTTGGATGTGGTTTCTAAGGCCCTTGAATGTGCTTGATGCACATATGGAGGTCCACGGGGGGGTTCCATAAAAACTATATCTGGGAGAGCCGCGTGCGGGGTTTGCGCGTGGCTGACGATAAAATTATCAAGGGGTAGTTATGTCTGAAGAAGCCGTCGTTTCGACCGAAGGGTCGCAGGAACGTGAATTGATGGGCCATCCAATTGGCCTGGCAATTTGTTTTCTGACAGAGATGTGGGAGCGTTTTTCCTACTACGGAATGCGCACCATTCTCGTTTTATATCTAGTAAAATACCACCTGTTCAGCACTGAAAAGGCGAGTATGATTTACGGCGCCTATGCTGGCCTTGTCTATATGATGCCTATCATTGGTGGATATATGGCGGATCGCTACCTCGGCAGCCGAAAAGCGGTTACTTACGGGGCTATCTTGCTTGTCTTAGGGCACGCACTGATGGGCTTTCATGGGCCCGCTGCCTATATGGACGGTGACGTCGTTGTAAGAGATGAGACGTATCTCAGCATATTCTTCCTGGCGATGGCTTTGATCATTACTGGCGTTGGCTTTTTGAAAGCGAATATTTCCACAATTGTTGGGGCACTTTATGGCCCGAACGATCCACGCCGTGATGGTGGTTTCTCTATTTTCTACATGGGCATCAATGTAGGTTCATTGTTTGCCACCGGCCTTGTTGGTTATGTAGGTGAAGTCCACGGATGGAACTATGGCTTTGGCCTTGCTGGGATCGGCATGGTACTTGGCCTTGCGGTATTCCTCTGGGGTCAGAAATATCTTGATGGCCGCGCTGAACCAAAGAACCCGGCAATTCTCAAAGAAAAGTCGCCTATTGGCCTGAACAAAGAATATACGATCTATCTTTTTGGTATTGCTCTTGTTGGCGTAAGCTGGGTGATGATGCAGTATCAGGATTTCGTTGGCAAATTGCTCGGCGTCTCTGGTTTCTTTATGATTGGTCTTATCCTTGTGTATGCATTCAAAAATTGCAGCAAGGTAGAGCGCGAACGTTTGATGGTTGCTTGTTTTCTGATCGCCGTACAGTCTGTTTTCTGGGCGTTGTTTGAACAACAGGCCGCTAGCCTTACGCTGCTAGCTGACCAACAATTTGACCTCAACATACTTGGTGTCAACGTTTTGGCGTCTCAAGTACAGCTAATGAACCCTCTGTTTATTGTCTTGCTAGCACCTGTTATGGCTTGGCTTTGGGTGGCTCTCGCCAACAAGAAAAAAGAACCTTCTACTCCCGGTAAGTTCGGCCTAGCAATGTTGCTTATTGGCCTGGGTTATGTAGTATTTTCTTGGGGCATGGGTCTGGAAGATGGTCCAAACAAAAGCTTCATGTGGCTAGCGTTCATCTACTTAGCTCTAACAGTGGCTGAACTTTGCCTTAGCCCTGTGGGCCTTTCAATGGTGACGAAACTTAGTGTTACCAAAATTGTCGGCATGATGATGGGTACTTGGTTCCTCTTCTCAGCACTAGGCAACTATGTCGCTGGGTGGATTAGTTCCCTTACCGGCAGTGGTGGACACGGCGCAGATGCCGGTTTGTTGGACGTCGCAGCAACAATTGAAGTTTATACTACTATCGGATACGGCAGTGTGGGCGTTGGTGTATTTATATTGCTCCTTACTCCACTGTTGAAGAAATATATGCACGGTGTGCACTAAGCCTTTTGGCTAAATAATGTGAAAGGGCTCAGGTTTTCCTGGGCCCTTTTTTTGTAGTGAGTTACGGCGTGCGATAGCGCCGCGTGAGGGACTGTGACATGCAAAATAAGGCTGTATTGATTGGCACCTACCATAAGACCGGTACGGTGTGGATGCTGGGTGTATTTGAGCGAGCCCTTGCGGAGTTGGGCCTACCATTTGTGCGAGAGAACATCGCGGCTATTTTGAGCGCTGGTCAGTCGGCTGTTTTCTTTCAAGATCACTGCCGGTTTGATCGGGACTTAATCACGGCAGAGACACGCGGTTTTCGGATGATCCGTGATCCGCGTGACGTAGTGATCTCAGCTGCCCATTACCATACAAAGTCCGACGAAAAATGGCTCCATGTTGCGCGCGAGAAATTTGGTAATAAAACTTACCATCAAGCAATAAATGCCAAAGAGGGATGGCATGAAAAATACCGTTTTGAGATGCAGCCTAATTGGGGCAGCGGTAGCACGATCCGCAAAATGGTACTCGACAAGGTGTTGGAATGCGACGCTTTCCGGACGGTGCGGTACGAGACCATGATCGACCCAGTGGGCGGCGATGTCGCTTTTTCTGAGTTGCTAAAATTCTTGGGGTTTGAAGCCGGCGAGCAAGCTGTGATCATGGCACGGTTTAAGGATAACCGACTTGCGAATATAGACGCCGCAGCGCATAGCCATGTAAGGTCAGGAAAAACTGCGCAGTGGCGCACGAAATACACAAAAGCCCTGGCGGAGGATTTCATTGCGATACACGGCGATGCCCTGATCGCACTCGGGTACGAAACCGATCACGCGTGGGCGGACACTTTACCCGATTAACACTAAAGGCCGCACTCAAAAAGAAGCGGTATTCCACAGGTGAGGAATACCGCCAAGGGGTAGCCAGAAGAAGCCTCTCTAGCTAGTTATAGTCGTATAAAATCTGCTCTACAGATCGTTCGCATCCATCCACAAGCTGATCGCTGTGCCGATGCCAACCGGGTTATATTCCTGCATGAAATGGCCGCCGGGGCCCATGTTGTAAGCGGTCACGTCTGGCATGTTGGTTTTGATCCAGTGTGCATCCCAGCGGTTGATCAGAAACCCTTCAGACAGATGCAGCAGCAGCTTTGGCAGGTTTTCCTGTGTTTGCAGATAGCGGTTATAATTGTGCATCATATTGGCAGTGTATGCTGGCGTGCCGTCTGTAAAGGGTACATCCCGCGGAAACTGCAGCATCGGCCTGCGGTTTTTGCCTTTGGTGAACGGCTCAAGGTAGGCGCTCTTTTCGTCGTCCGTTAGCAGGTCATCAAAACCCGGCAGCACCAGTTGCTCGAGGAAGAAGTTATCCTCTAAGATCATTTTTTCGCCTACGCCCGGTGTTTTAATTTGCCTAAGAATATTGGCAAAGCCTTCCATTGGGTCCGATTTGGGGCCGCTTAGTTTGGCTTTTATAGGCGTGAAGGGCACTTCGGCTGGCGGCGTGAAAATCGCGGCTTCCATGAAGGCAATGGCCTTAATCCGGTCTGGGTGGGTGGCGGCGTAGTTAAAGCCGAGGATCGATCCCCAGTCGTGGATTACCAGCGTGATGTTATTCAGCGCCAGCGCCTCGATAAAACCTTCCAGGTATTTTGCATGGTCGGTCGAGAGGTATTCGATATCGGGTCTGTCTGATTTGCCGAAGCCGATCAGGTCAAGTGCGATCACGCGGCGCTTTTTGCCTTTGCCGTTATCTTCCACATGCGGGATCACATTGCGCCACAGGTAAGACCACGTTGGTTGGCCGTGGATCATAAGAACAGGGTCGCCCGGGCCGCCGGTGTCCACATAGTGCATTTTTGATCCCATCACTTCCACATAGTGGCTGCGGTAGGGGAAATCATGGCGGGCGTAATGGGCTTTATCCATCTCTGTCGCTGTGTTCGCGGTCGTGGTTTCGGCGTGGCTTTCGCCCGCCTGTGCGGGGAACGCAAGGGTGCCTAGTAACAGGCAGCTACCAAGGATGGCCTTTAGGGGGATATTCATGGTTTTCTCCATTTTTCTGTCGGTGTCGTGCCGGTTTCATGCCGGTGTCGAATAGGTGTTTGTTGGCCACGTCTTGGTGGCTAGTCCTTGCTATGTAGGCAGCCCTGACGCGGAAGTCCTCTGGACGACATGGGGATAACATGGGGAAATCATTGACCCGCCCTTTCAGCGGTTTACAGTTGGCTGGGTAAGGTCCATATGCCCCATAGACCACGGGACACAAAGCGTTAGGCGACACTCTGAAATGCAAGCACCCTACCAAATAGGCGACTGGATAATTTACCCCGCCCGCAACCGCATGGCGCGGAACGGCGCTGAAATTGCGGTCGAACCGCGCATCATTGATTTGCTGAATTGTTTCATAGCGCATCCGGGCGAGGTGCTGGATAGAGACATGCTTATTGCTGAAGCATGGGCTGGCGTTATTGTTAGCGAAACAACAATTAATCACACGGTCGGGGTGCTGCGCCGGACGCTTGGTGATAAAGCACGAGACCCTCGCTACATCGAAACCGTTGCTAAAAAGGGCTACCGCCTTTTGCTGCGGCCTGTTGCTTTGGACGCCGAGGAAGCTGGGCAAAAAACGCTTCAGGTAAGCGCGAGTACAGCCCCTGAAAAACGGCCTGCTTTTGCATACTTGGTGGGTGCGATGGCCATCACTGTTGCGGCTTTTGTGCTGTGGCGGGTCGCCTTGCCAGCCGCCCCTATTGTTGAAGCCGCCTTCACCAATCTTCGGCCTGTCACCAGTGATGCCGGGCAGGAGTTCTCCCCTACATCCGGGCCTGCGGGACAGTATGCCTATTATTCTCATACTAGCCCGGACGGCTTAAATGCGGAAATATTCCGTAAACCACTAGGCGGCGGTGCTGGAGTACGGCTGCTGGCACCAGACGGTGATGATGGTCAATATTCAGGTGCTATTAGCCGCGACGGTAAACGCTTTGCATACGCACGGTATGCCGGGGATCAATGCAGCCTAACCATATCAGATGTGGACGGCAGCAATAGCTATAGCCCCGTTGAAGGCTGCGGTGCTTACGGTGCGCAGCTTACATGGTCCCCTGGCGGCGATCTGTTTTTTGTAAACAGCTCACGGCCGCGTGGGCCACAGAAAATATTCAGATTGTCCCCATCTGACGGTGAGGTGACCGAGGTAACGCCGGGCGGCACGGGCGTAGGGGATTATTCCTACGCGCTGTCAGGCGATGGCCGGAAGCTCGCTTATATGAACACTACGCACTGGAATCACAGCGATTTGCATGTGCTAGATTTGGTAAGCGGTGAAGACAAGCTGGTCTTCCAGTTCACTGTATGGACCTCGGATTTCACCTTCGACGAAAAAGGCGAAAACCTCTATTTTCTTGCTGACGCAAACCGTCACACCCTTGAGCGGCTTAATATAGAAACGGGCAAGCGCAGTGTGGTGAGGCGCGGCACGCAAAGCCTGCGGGAGCCTGAGATGCTGCCGGGGGACGAAGGTATTTTGGCGAGCCAAACCAACTGGGATATGAATATCTTCTCTGTCGATTTGGCAAGCAAGACACCAACCAGCACCTTGATCGGTGATGGTACAAGGCTTGTGTTTTCTACCCGGGCAGACGTGCAGCCCCGCCTTAGCCCTGACGGCAAAACGTTGGCGTTTTTATCGGACCGAACCGGCCAAATGGAAATTTGGGTTAGTGATGTCGAGGGTCATAATGCGCGGCAAATATCCCGGCTGGACGGCGCGCTTTCTGTCCATATATTTGATTGGGGTGTGGATAGTGCGACGCTATTTTACGATGCCAGCGATGACCGCATCTATAGCCTTGATCTGATGACGGGTGACAGTACCGTACTGACGCCCGAAGGCATGCGGGCAAGCAATCCGGAAGCCAGCCCCGACGGAAAAAGCATTGTCTTCACCTCCGCTAAAAGCGGGACATGGCAAATTTATAAGCAGAACTTGGAAGGCGGCGCGCCTAGCCAAATTACCAAGGGTGGTGCGTTTTCCGCGGCGTTTGGACCCGATGGAACGCTCTATTTTACCAAATATTACCGAGACGGCTTGTGGCAGCGCGACAGTGCAACAGGCGAGGAAACGCAGCGGATAGCGAACATGACCACCGGCCCCTTCCGCCAGTGGGAACTAACGGAGCAAGGGGTGTATTTTATCAACCCTGAGAAACACCCCGCGCGCTTGATGTTTCTGCCGTGGGGCACCCGCACCGCGACTGAACTGTATGCTATCCCATTTCAGGACTTTACGTTTGAAGTAAGCGCAGACGGCAAAACACTGTTGTTTTCACGCGAAGAAAATCACACCAGCGATATTGTATTGCTTGAATAATCGATCACGAGAAGCGCACCGATCTGCGTTCGTATTTCGGATTATTCCAAGGATGGAGGCCGCTGGCCGGCAAGGCCTAGTTTCGCACGGTCAGCCCAGTGCTGCTGGGCGCGGCGGTAGAACTTTGTACCGCGGCCTACACGTTTGATAACTTCCTCAAATATAAGCGCGGCTTCCGGGTTTTGGCCGGCGTTCTGCAGCAAAAAGCCATAGCGAACCCGGGCTTCTTCGCCGGTGGCATACTCTACGAGATTAGCGAAGGATGACAGCGCTTCCTCAGTATTGCCCGAAGCTTCAAGCGCTCGGCTATAAAGCATATGCCCGTTTTGGCTGTTGAAGCCTTTGTTGTTTTGCTGCAGCTGATCCAACAGCGTTAGCGCCGTGGTCGGATCGCCTAGTTCAAGCCTGATGGATGCCAGCCGTAGCAGCATGTGGGGATCGTGCTTGTGGGCACCTTGCAGGCATATTTTCAGGTGTGGTTCGGCTTCTTCATATCTTTCAAGGTCATACAGCGCGTCTGCCAGCCGTATGTGGTTATCAACGCTTTCCACGAGGTCAAACGCTTCCAGGGCTTCGCGCAGTTCCCGGTTGGGGTCTATCGCTTTGATGGCGCCTTCTTTTAGGTTTGTTGCTGTGCGGCTTTTCCCAGCGTCGGGCAGGACTTGCGTTAGCACATAAATCAGGCTGCCAATGCCCGGTGCCATCAGGATCAGTCCAATCCAATATTTGTCTCGGCCCGTGCTGACCACATGGTAAATACACAGTATCTGGACCAGGACCGTAAGGACAATGATTGGCATTTGATTAGCCCCTGTAACAAACCCTAATTCCTGAATGATACCAGCTAGATACAGGGCTTGCAAGCGCCCGGCCTGTAACCTTAAGTTTAGGGTGCGACTAGTGACTCCGTGAGGACTGGCTGTTAGGGTCTGCGAGCGTTTTCTGCCGTGGGGGAGAGAACAGGGGTAGTCATAGGGAGACCAATAATGAAAACAGTTAGTCTGCTGACAAGTGCTGGAAAGCGCTCCGTCGGTGCGGTGGTGGCGCTTGCCGCGCTTCTATCGGCGTGCGATGCACGGCAAGAACAAGGTGAGTTTGTCGATATAAACCGGGATCCGTTTCCGTCGAGTTATGCCGCACTTGCCAGCGAAACCACACTTATCACCAATGTTACAATCCTGTCTGGTACGGGTGAGCGCATTGAAGGCGGCAGCGTATTGATGGCTGGCGGCAAAATTACGGCTGTTGGTGCAGGCACCATTGCAGCGCCAGACGGCGCGCGTGTGATCGACGGTACAGGCCGCTGGGTGACACCGGGCATCATTGATGTGCATAGCCATTTGGGCGTATATGCCAGCCCAGGCACAGGCTCGCATTCTGACGGTAACGAAATTGGAGATCCGGTAACAGCAGGTGTTTGGGCTGAACACAGCTTGTGGCCACAAGATCCAGGTTTCGGCCGCGCGGCAGCTGGCGGTGTTACGGTAATGCAATTGCTACCGGGTTCAGCGAACCTTGTTGGCGGCCGGTCGGTTGTGATTAAAAACGTGCCAGGCCGTGTTGCTCAGGATATGAAATTTCCAGGCGCACCCTACGGCATGAAAATGGCCTGCGGCGAAAACCCAAAGCGGGTGTACGGCAGCGGCAATAATAATGTTTCCAAGCGGCCATCCACGCGCATGGGCAACGTGCACGGGTATCGCCAAGCTTGGGCGGACGCCCAGGATTACCAGCGTCGCTGGGATAAATACGAGCGCGACTATAGCGCTGGTAAAGATGTATTGCCGCCAGCACGCAGCTTGCGCATGGATACACTCGCAGGCGTACTGCGAGGCGACGTAAAAGTGCATATGCATTGCTACCGTGCTGACGATATGGGCACCATGCTTGATGTGATGAAAGAGTTTGGCTACCAGATCGCCAGCTTCCAGCACGCAGTGGAAAGCTACAAGATCGCTGACAAACTTGCTGAAAACGGTGTGTGCTCGGCTATGTGGGCCGATTGGTACGGCTTCAAGATGGAAGCTTACGACGGCATCCGCGAAAACATTCCGTTTGTTCACAATGCAGGTGCATGCGCGATTGTGCATTCTGATAGTTCGTCAGGCATTCAGCGCCTTAACCAGGAAGCAGCCAAAGCATTGGCAGACGGCCGCAAGGTTGGGCTTGATATTTCTAAAGCAGATGCGTGGCAGTGGCTTTCACTGAACCCAGCAAAATCACTGGGCATTGAAGCTGAAACTGGCTCACTTGAGGTTGGTAAAAACGCTGATCTTGTATTGTGGTCCGGTGACCCTTTCAGTGTTTACACCAAAGCTGACATTACGTTTGTTGACGGCGCAGTAATTTTTGACCGTGCCGACAAATCCAAACAGCGTGTTGCTGATTTTGAACTTGGCCACGTAGGCGAAGGAGATGTGAAATGAGGAAGATCAATTCACTGGGTGTTGCAGCGGCGATACTTGCCCTTGCAAGCACATCACTGACTAGTGTTGCACTGGCCGAAGACGTTGCGGTTACGGGCGGTACAGCCTTCACCAAAGGCGGCAGTGGTAAAGTAGAAAACGCGACCATTCTGATGTCTGACGGTGTGATCGTTTCTGTAACTGCTGGCGGCGACGTGCCAAGCGGATACCGCACGGTTGATGCAAAAGGCAAATGGGTAACCGTTGGCTTTATGGCATCTGGCAGCACACTTGGTCTCGGCGAAGTTGGCAGTTGGGCTGATAATAACGATAGCCGCACGGGGGCCAAGTATAAGGATACCATCGGGCTTGATGTTGCTTACAGTTTTAACCCGCGCAACACCGTGATCGCCAATACGCGCATCGAAGGCGTGACGCGTGCTGTAACTCAGTTCTCTGGCACCAGCGATAATTGGCGTGGCTCTGGCGCTGTGATCCAGTTGGCTGGCAGCGATGTGGCCGACATGATCGTGCACAACAAAGGCTTTATACGCCTTAGTGTCGACGAAGGAGCTGCGCGCGGAAACGGCGGCAGCCGGTCAGCTATGTGGGCTGATATCTATAAGAAGCTGGATGCTGCCAAGCCTAAAGACGAGGATGAAGACGATAAGTCTGAAGATAAGTCAGAAGGCAAAGACGGCGAAAAGGCTGACAGCAAAGACGATAAAAAAGCTGACAAAAAGAAACCTAAGAAAAAGAGCGAAGGCGATAAAATGTTGGATGCCCTTTTTGCGGGTACTGTTACTCTGCAAGTAAGTGTGCACCGCGCTAGCGACATCCAACAAGTGATCGCGATGCAGAAAAAGTACGGCTTTAAGGTGATGCTAACAGGCGCACGGGAAGCCTGGATGGTAGCGGACGAACTAGCCGCAGCTGGCATAGCTGTGCTTTTGAACCCGCTTGATAACCTGCCGTCACGCTTTGATATGCTGGCGTCAACCGGCCAGAATGCGGAACGCTTGCAAGCTGCAGGTGTTAAGATCGCTTTCTTGCCGCCGGATACGTACCAGACACGCTTAGTGGTACAAAATGCAGGTAATGCCGTTGCGATGGGTCTTTCGTGGGAAGCCGCGATTGATGCGCTGACGATTAACCCAGCTGAGATATTCGGTGTTTCAGATCACTATGGCACAATGGCCGCAGGGATGACGGCTGATATCGTGGTATGGGACGGTGATCCGCTTGAGGTGATGACAAGCCCGGATGCTGTGTTCATTGGCGGCGAGCAGATCGAACTCGTTTCTCGTCAGACCCTGCTCCGTGACCGCTACAAAGAAATCCCGCGCGCCCCGGGTTTCAAAAAGTAAGCGTAGCAATAACAATCAAAGAAAAAGGCCGGAATGTTCCGGCCTTTTTTGTATGCTGCGAAGGTGGCCAGTTTACAGCAGGGCCACCACATTCATGGCTGCCATAGCGATCAATACCAGGGCCGTGAGGAAGAATAGGCTGAAGCGTACGGTCACATTTTGCAGAATATTTTGCGCAACAGAATGCAGAATACGCAGCGCTACATAGCCCCATGCCAAGTCAATCATCCAGCCGCTTGCGGTGCCTGCCAAATGGCTGTAAACAGCCAGCGCGTAGAAGATGGTTGGCTGCTCGTGCAGGTGATTATAATTGTCAGCGATTGCGCGAATGTTGCTTGGCAATACGTTAAGTGAGCCCGGATGCGCTGCAGCCTGCGGTTCGATTTTGGCGGCTTTCATCGCAGGGATGCGTGTCAGATACATCCATAGCCAGACAATCAGTGTCCAGACTATCAGTGCCAATATTGGCGTTAAAATACTTGTCATTAGTGTCTCCCCTTTGTGTTTTGCTGCCGTGCGGTGGCGTCTCCCCTACAGGCGAAGATAGAGCGGCGGGCGACAAATGCCAGCGGCGTGCCCAGCTCTGCCGATCGCAGGTGCGGAAGTTTTGAAAACGGTTCGTCATAATTCACTTCCACAAGGGCCTAAAAACTGCCTTATTGCTATCTTAACTGGTGGACTACAGATCGACATACAGTCGGCATTAGAGGAACAGCGAGATATGAGACACACTATTAGCCTTGCGGCATTATTCGCACTTTCAGCGGTAACTTCAGAAAGTGCAATGGCAGCTAAAGGCGAAAACCCCTTCCGCCAAATTGAACTTCGTACCGACCATGTGGTCGCGGATCTGTCTGTGATCAATTTTTTTGAGCCGGGGGTGCCAACACTGGTGGCGCGCGGCATGGCAGAGGACGGCAGCAAGCTGTTTTCTTTCTTCGAAATAGGCACGGACGGCACGACGCCCGCTGAGCCTAAGCTGCGCGTAACTGTGCCAGAAGGCGTGCTGTTTTTTGATTTTGGTCACGTCTACGATAAGGATCAGGAAAGCCTGCTGTTTTTCACGTCAACCGGTATTCAGATATATGATCTTGCCTCTGGCACGGCGAAACCCGTTGCCAGCGTTTCTTCCATTTACAAGCAAAGCATCAACCCGTTGTTTCAAAATGTAAACTTCGCTCATGATATGAACGGGGACGGACTAGCTGATATTGTCGTTGCTGATTTTGATGGGTACCATCTGCTGCTAAACGACGGCGCTGGTGGCTACGGTACTGTGCAGCGATTGGATATGCAGACCGAGATGCGCCTAGGCGGCGATACACCGCGCTACAGCCAGTTCCCGGTTTATAGCTTCGATACAAACTTTGACGACAAAATGGATATCGTTTTTCTGCGCGACAGTGATTTTGTGATTTTTGAAGGCTTGGACGGCGGCGGGTTTACATCGTCACCGGTCATTCGGCCCGTGGGTATCGATATCGTCGGTAACAGTTTTGCCTCTCAAATTGCCTCCAATGAACGCAATCAGGACCAGAGCGACATCGCCGAAGAACGCGTGACCACGCTTGAGGATATGAACGGCGACGGCATTATCGATGTTGTCACCCGTACCGACGTTGCCAAGGGTGCTTTTAACCGCAGCACCACCAATAATTTCTATTATGGCCGCAACGAGGGCGGAAAGCTGACGTTCAACAGCGAACGCTCAGCAGGCTTTACGCAGAACGGCTTCAGCGCAGACAGCCGCTTTATCGATTTCACCGATGATGGCCGCACGGATTTCGCCGGCGGCGCCGTTAGCATTGGCATTGGTAAAATCATTGGCCTGTTGTTCTCCGGCTCAATCAGCATCAACGTGAATTTTTTCATGCAGGATGGTGAGGGTAACTTCTCCAAAAAACCAACGTTCAAAAAGAAGGTATCGGTCGATTTTGACCTGTCGAGCGGGCAAGGCAGTGTGCCAGTAGTGGAGATGACAGATATCGACGGTGACGGCGCGAAAGACCTGTTACTGGGCAAAGGTGTTGAGACACTTCGTATTTTCAACGGCTCCAACGGTGGCAAGAAACTGTTTGCGCGCCGTGCTATTGAAGTGGATGTTGATCTGCCAAAAAGCGGTGACCTTGTTAGTGTCGCTGATGTGAACGGCGACGGAAAAGGCGATGTGCTGATCCATTTTGACCGCTTGGGTAGTGACGGGGCTGGCAACAAAAACCGCGTTATTCTGTTGCTTGCCAAATAGAGCTGCCTGACGGCAATTCCCACTTTTCGGCTTGCTTGCGGGCACAGGTTTAGTGTTAGCTACTGCTAACTGAACTGCGCAGGAAAACCGTGATGAATTTGATGCTGAAAGCCGTCCCGAAGCGCGACTATAAAGCCTTTGGTGCCGCGATGAATGATCCGCAGATTTCTGCTGCATCGATCGCGGTGCCGTACCCGGTGACAGCTGAATATGTCGCTGAACGCTTGGGTAAAAGTGCCAAGGCCGAACGGTCGGACGGCACAATAAACGAGCGCGGCATTTATGCGGGCGGTACGCTTGTAGGCGGCGGCTCTATCTTCACAAATGACAGCGGTGAGCGCGAAATTGGGTATTTCATTGGCCAAGACCACCGCCGCAAGGGCTATGCCTCGCTTGCTGCATATGCGCTGGTGAAATTATACCGCGCGCTGGGGCATGTAGGCCTGTTGGTGGCCCACCATTTGCCGGAGAATATTGCATCAGGGAAGGTGCTGGAAAAAGCGGGCTTCAAGGCCTGCGGTACGGAAAACATGACCAATGCGAAAAGCCCAACGCCTATCGAAATGTGCCGGTTGGAATTGCAGGTAGAAACTGCCGTAGACCCGGTAACCGTCGCACCGCTCATGTGGGATGATGTTGAGCCGATCTTCAGCCTGCAGGATGACCGCAAGGCGGCGCGCATGGCAATGTCAGGCGATGCAATTTCTTTTGACCTGTTCAAACAGCGCATGGAGCGCATGCTGGTGGCTGACCCAAAAGACGCGGGTATGAGCATCATCTGGGTGGGCGGCAAGCGCGCTGGCTACGTTGGTTACGGGCGCAAGAAGGACGGCAAACTCGCCATTGATTATCAGGTGGCACGGAATTATTGGGGACAGGGCATTGCTACAAAAGCAGTGTATGGTTTTATGCAGGCACTGCCAGACGTTGCCCAGCGCGAAACCATGTACGCCGTCGTTATTGCTGATAATATCGGATCGCAAAAGGTGATGGAGAAATGCGGCTTTACCGAAGCGCGGCGTGCAATGGGCTATTCCATTCTGCATAAGCGGCAAGTAGAACAGATACTCTATCAACGTTAACCCAGCCTGCGGACACGCCTAATGACCCTTATTTTAAAACCCGTCGCCCCTACTGATTACAGTGCCTTTCACACGCTGCAAAATGACCCGCTGGTGTCGCGCATGTCGGGCACTATTCCCTATCCAATTGATATGGCTTTTGTGACCAAACGGCTGAAGGACCGTGCTGAAAATGAGCGCACAATAGGCACGCTGATTGAACGCGGTGTCTACAGTAAGGGTGAGCTGGTGGGCGGCAGCACGCTGTTCACCACAGACACGGGCGATTGGGAAATCGGTTATTTCATAGGCGAGCCGTTTCGCGGCAAGGGGTATGCCACGGCAACGGCAGCGTTGCTGGTGAAACTGCTTAGGCAACGCGGACATTTTGGGCCGATCATCGCCCAGCACGCCAAAGATAACCTGGCCTCAGGTAGGGTATTAGAGAAGCTCGGCTTCGTTCGTACTGGCGACGCAATGTTAAAATCCGTGGGTCGGGACGCGCCCAGCGCCAACTGGTGCCTGATGTTACCTGCTGAGGAGGACACGCTGCCGCTTACATTAAAGCCGCTTGCGGAAGCCGATTTTGGTGCGTTGTACCATGTACAAAATGATGATGAGGCCGCATGGGTGGCGGGTGGCGGTGCCCACCGTGACCGCGATGCTTTTACGCAGCGCATGGCCAACATCGTGAAGGGCGACCAGATGCAGTGCGCCATGCAGGTGATGTGGGCCCAAGGCACTATCGCAGGCTACCTGGCGCATTTCATCCGCGACGGCAAAAACCGCGAGGTCAGCTTGTGGCTCGACCGTGCGGTATGGGGTAAGGGATTGGCCACACGYGCAATGCATATGTTCYTRWGCGGCCTGCCGGATCAGATTAAAGCCGAACCCATTTTTGCTCGTGTGGTCGACKGCAATGATGCCTCTGCCCGGGTGATGGAGAAAAATGGTTTCTTCAACGTAGGCCGCGACAAGTTCTATTCAGACATCCGCAGCTGCGAAGTTTCAGAGACATTGTTCAAACGGTAGAGTTTAGGTCGAGGGACTGGTAGGGCTCTATGAGGTCGGAGTGTTTCTTGCCGGCCCGTGCTGGTATTGACACATGGTTCTGGCGTGGTCAGTTTTACCAATGAAGGACTGTCCTTCACTCCGCGCTGGCTTCCCAGTTTTCTTCTTAATTTCTCACCAGTGTTTTCGCCGTAGGAAAGCCCGGCCAACAGCTGGTGTTGGCCGGTTGATGGGAGAAGGTCCACCGTTTACACTTGCTGCGGACTGAAACCGAGCGAGCTTGCGGCTTCGGCATTCTCGAACGGCTTGTAGACCGTCTCACCCGCGCCCATGCCGTTGACCAAACTGTTGGGGAAGGTTTGAATACCGGAATTAAAGCGTTCAATATTGCCGTTAAAGATGCTGATCGCGGCGGCGATATTATCCTGCAGCTCGCTGATCTCGCGCATCAGAGACATGGTAATGTCGCTCATTTTCAAATCCGGGTAGGCTTCGACAGCCACATTAAAACCAGCCATCATCTTTGTGGTGCTGGCTTCAATCGCTGCCAGATCATCGGTGTTGACAGTGCCGCGAGAGGCGCGTTTGAGCGCCGACCGCAGCGAGGCAATATCAGTCAGCAGGGACTGCTCATGGTCTTTATATTCCGCCGCTTGTTTTTCGAGCGCAGGTAGCGTTTCATTCTTCTGCCGCTCATAGGTGATTACGTCCGCCCACGCGCGCACCACCATATTCTTGCGCCGGATAATGCCGTTATTGATGCTGATGCCCATGATGAGCAGCAGCACCAGTACTGCTGCTAACACATATAAAATTTCCATATCTATCTCTCCCCAGTTTGTATTTCAGTTTCAAAAGCTGCTGTTAAATCAGGCTTTTGATCAAAATTATTATCCGAATATTTCATCAGTGTGTGGACTGCTTTTAGTATCTGTTGAATTGTTGGGTTGCCTGTATCTGCTGCGATTTCCAATGAAAATGCATATGGATGTTTGAGGCTATACCGCCGAGCCTTTTTGAGAAGACCCCCATCTGAGCAGGAAATGCATAGGTCATAGTTGGAGGTGAACTCCATATCCATGAGTGTTAACATTGAATCCAGGTCCTCAATTGCCTTCAGGATGCTAGGGGAAAAGAATTTGGCTGCTGCCATAGAGTTTTTTGCTCTAACAGCGATCTGCTCATTGAATGAAATGGAAGGGGACTTCCAACTTGGCTCAGTTTTTCTGGGCCATAATCTATTGGTTTTCAAGCCATGCCGGGCAATGTGAGCCGCTCGTTTCCTGCTGTTTGATGGTTCCAGAAAAAAGTCTTGGGCAAATGGAAATTTCAATAATATTCCTGTTCGAAACATTGATGTCACGTGGTCGCCGATTATTTCATAATAATGGAACGTGAAATAATCGAAGTCAAAGCTATGCTCGGCACCTTGGTGGTGCCCTCGAGCGAAGGTGCCGGTCCTACGCCCTTGCGTGTCACCTTTTCGAAAAGATTTATATTTTTTTGCTAAGTGTTGAGCGTGTGATGTCGCGTCAAATTCTTGAGGTTTAAGGTTGTTAGCATTGAGCTCACTGCAGCCATATATAAAGTCGGAGACTGCCTCGATCGATATTGGAACTTCAGTAAATTTCTTAATCAGAAATGAACTTGTTTTCAGTAACAGAAACAAAAAGAGGATGCCCAAAAAGAGGATGATGTAGATCTGAAGGTCAGTATATTTTTCAACAAAAACCATTGAAAAAAACGATGCGAGGATAGACAGAACTACTCGCGTGATACCGAGCAGAAGTTTTTGCCATGCCTTTTGAATGTAGCCAATATAGTCAACCGGTTTAGGAAGCTCTTCGAACAACACTATGCCTTTGGCTAGAACTTTGTTCGAGGTGGTACTTTCAGCCAACGTAATAAGGCCCCCCAAAGCTTTGGATAATCGTTTGTTGTGCTGCTTTGGCTCGTTTGTATTCTTTTTCCGGTTCCTTGCCATGCCCCAATCACCCGAAGTTATTATCGGAATATTTCATCAGCGTTTGGATGAAATTCAGGGCGTTGTCTAGCTTGGGCTGGCTGGAATGGCCGGCGATCTCTGCGGCGAAATCAGCTGGGTTGGCTAGTCCGTTTTT